>JALFLK010000009.1 GCA_022774755.1 bacterium | reverse complement strand
TAGATTTATAGGATAGTATTAAAAAACAACTTGATGATATAAACTCTTTTAAAATCCAATATGGATAGATTTATAGTCTACCTGATAGTTCAGAACACTTCCATTTAGACTTTTTAAAATCCAATATGGATAGATTTATAGCCGTTTGAAAAAAAGCCCAGTATTTATCGGCGTTAAACGCACGAAAATTGTCGAGGCAACGAAGATTCGATACAATACCTCATCGCAAATTCATCTTATAGTTTAAAAATCCCATAAACACTTTAAAACAATCACCTGTCAACCCTCCGGGATTTTATTGTTTTTACAGGTCGACAATAAAAGGTCACAAAAAATTAGATGTCTTATCCTCCTCTATTCCTAAAAAATCCTTGTTAAGCCATCGCTCTTCCCGTGCATAAAACATAATAACAGAATCCTTGTCTTTGCGCACATATTGCGCAAGTTCTTTCTTTAGGGCAATTGAGTTAGGTTTACTTAAATTGCCCTCAAAAACGGAATTTTGAATATGCACAAGGTATTTCTTACAAATCTTGAAAATCTTTGGCAGTATCTTTTTGCCTTTCTCATCAAACAATATATCATAAACAAGAATTACATACACGATTCACCACCACATTTCAAAGCCTTTATACTCTTTTTCGCCGATTATATGCTTTATAAGCTTGTAAAGCTCAAGACGAATAAGGAATTGGTAAGATACATTTTTGTTAAGTTCTTTATGAAAAATTGTGGTCTTCAGCTTATTGTCAAGCTCAGCCATAATAGTTTTTGAAGCCTTCTCGGTAAGCTGTAAGCCGTTAAAATCTTTTACAAAGCTGTCTTCAGTTATTTGACTCCTGTTAAGCAGAGAAAATATCAGGCGGTCTGCAATTAACGGCTTAAACACCTCGGAAACATCCAACGCAAGAGAAAATCGCCTTGTGCCCGGCTTGTGCAGAAAGCTGATAGTCGGATTAAGCTGTGTTTTGTAAATTTCGGATAATGTTTTTGTATAAACCAAAGAATTCACAAAAGATATAAGGCTGTTTATCATATTATCAGCCGGGTGATATACCCTTTTTTGAAAATCAATATTTTGGTCAATAATAACATCCCACGCTTTGTAATATTCCTGACGGATATTGCCCTCTACTCCCATCAGCTCCTCGATACTCTCGGTCTTTTTTATATTTTTCCGCAGAGAGTCTATCCTTTTCATAGAGGAAGAAACATCCTTTCCTCTGCCGTTATAATACCTTAAGTTTCGATAAATGTTAAAGGACGCTGAATTGATAAATTCCTGCGCGATCGCTAACCTATTGGAATAGTCGCTGTAAGCAAGCGCCTGCTGAATGAGTAATTGCCCTGCAAGCTTGCTTTCTTTTGGGCAAAAGCTCCCTATGTAAAACTGATAATGATTGAAAAAATGCACGTTAACGCCGTACTTTGAAAACAAGCTTAAAAGCTTTGAGGTTACTGTTATTTCATTCATTACATATACTTCTTTAACATTTTCAATAGGCAAATCTTTTGTCAATCCGTCGGGGGTTTTAAACCTTAGGGTGTTATCCTTTTGGGTTAAATTTCCCACAGAATAAATGTAGTAGCTTTCCTGCATTTCCCACCTCAAATACAACACAAATCA
The DNA here is from genome assembly GCA_022774755.1 of bacterium. Classification (GTDB taxonomy): domain Bacteria; phylum Bacillota; class Clostridia; order Oscillospirales; family Acutalibacteraceae; genus Ruminococcoides. The sequence continues at coordinate 261,418 of JALFLK010000009.1, read as the reverse complement.
CAGTATGCGCATGACTTGCATATTCTTTTTCTTTCAAATTCCGGCGGTAAATCCAAAGATGAAATTTTTACAATATTCTCTATTGCTTTTTCAAGCTCAATTTCATCTTCTTTTGTTAATTCCACATCTACGCTTTGTTTCAAGAGGGGAAAATCTATCCTTCCCCTCAGTCCTTCAACTCCTCGCTTTTTAAGATAGTACAAATAGTACTTAATTTGTGAAATTCCGGCTTCTTCAATTTTTCTGCTTTTTTTTACCTCGTGCAAGAGCTTGTGCTCAGAAATGTAGTCTATGTTAATAGTATCGTTAATCAAAATATGTTTCTTTTCATTTTTATAAGAGGTTTCATCAACGATTTTTCCTATTTTAACATTTTCATTTTCGCTTTCCATGGTAAGCCCATTTACAAAATACCACAGCTTTCTCTTGCAGACATAGTAATAATATATCTGCATACCCGTTATATCAGTTTCAAACATATCCGCCTCACCATATGTTATTTTCGGTTTTATCGTTTTCTGTTGTAATATTATCAAAGTCAACGCCCGTTTCTTCGCTGTATTTACAGTTTATAACAGGTATTCGGCACCTTTTATCCACAACCTTATTAGAGTTAAACTTTCTGTATTTATAGGTTGAAATCGATACGGTGAGTAGATTTATGTTGTTGCTTGCGTTAAGCTTCTGTTCTTTGGTCGAATCCTTTGATTTTATAACCTCAAGGGATTTTTTAATCATATCATAATTACTTTCGTAAACAGACTTAGGAATTATGTCAATACTGTCAATACTGCGGATTTTGTCGCTCTTGCTCTTCAGATAATCATATTCTGTTTCGTATTCTTTTATAGCAGTACAATACTTTTTGTAATACTCTGAATTTTCTATATTCTCCGCTGAAAGATATTTTTCTATCAGATTATTTTTATCTTCCTCAGATATTATTCCGTCAACTGTAAGCAAAGCCTGCTTTGAAAGGTTGTGGACGGTTTCGTCAATAAATTTTACAGCAGTATCCTGAAGTTCCGTAAAGACAAAGCAATTATAACTTGAAAAATCTTTTTTGCCTTTTCTGTTCACTCTGCCGAACCTTTGAAACAACGAAAACAAATCGGACAATTCCGTAATGAGAATATCAAAATCAATGTCAAGGCTTGCCTCTACAACAGATGTGGAGACCCATATTGCCGGTCTTGCCATATCTTCTGAATTTTTACCGGCGTCGGATTTAATATTCTTCTCCTTTTTCATTCTGTCTTTTTTAGTAAAGCTTGCATGAAAAAGATGAATATCGGCGTCAACATCACTGTGGGATAATTCCCGATAAATCCTGTTGGCTGTAGGAATCGAATTGCAGACAATCAGATATTTTTTTACCTTTTTGCTTTTGGTTTTTTGTATAATATCCGTAATATATTGGCAATTGAGTTTATCCTCAAACACCTTAATATTGTGTTTTAATCTGCCGTCCCCCGAAAAATCGTTAAGCACAACATCGCCGCCGAAGATTTTAAGCAATTCTTTTTTAACAAAGGGCGGCAAGGTTGCGGTTAATACCGCAAGCTTACCCCCAACGGTATATATCATTTTTATAGCGTAAATTATTGCTGCAAGGACATCCGGCGAATACATTTGAATTTCATCAATGATGAATTTTGAATAGGAAGAAACGGCAAGCTTGTATTCATATCCCGGATACTTCAGGGCAAAGTCAAAAATTTGGTCAGGGGTGCAGACGGTAATCGGAAGAGAAAACTGCCTGCTGTACTCCAAATAAACAAAATCAAAGGCGTCCTCCGGGTCTTCGGGAGAATTATTATTGGACTCCTGAAGGTAATAGGATTTCATATCGGAATGAACAAGGGCAACTCTGTCTTTGTATTCAATACCGGACAAGTCCTTGATTCTGTCATACATTGCATTTATCGCCGTCTTCAGGGGCAGAACAAAGAAGCATTTGTTGTTTCCGCACCAAAGCAGACCTGCCTCGGTTTTGCCCATTCCCGTTGGGGCGGTTACTATTATGTTGTTTTCCCTGTTTTCAGCGCAAAAGTTTTGCAGATTGTTGTATTCAAAGTTTTCAATGTTGCTTCTGCACCAAGTATCAATACTTTCAAGGAGAAAATCGTTTTTCTTTTCGCAGTCAATACCGGCACTGGCGCTGTAATCACACTTATGCAAAAGGCCCTTTAGCAAAACAGCGTATTGCTTTTCGGAATCGCTGAGAGGTTTTTCAAATATCCTTTTAACCTTGCTGATGTTTCTCCGCATTTTGTTATATTCAGATTCCTCAAATCCCAATTCAACCAAAAATTTGGATATTAACCCTCTTTCTTCTTTAAAAATATCCAAGGGTGAATCTGTACGATAGTGGTGGTACATTACTGCAAACAAAACATCGGTAAAATCATTGGAATCTTCTTCGTTAACATAGAATATTGATAAAATTGCGTGAGGAACTTCTGCGTCCCTGTAAAATTTAGATTTTTTTCTGATTCGCATTTGGAACTGAGAATTCAGCTTTCCCATATCGTGATTTTTGCAGGCAACAATTAAGTCCTCAAACAATTTATCTGATTTAATATAGTTTAAACTATTTAGCAACTCGGCTGCTTCTATTAACTTTTCCGTGTGTTCCTGTATTGTTTCGTCAGACTTAGCCAATGCATCTTTAGTATCCATACTACGCTATGCCAAAAATACAGCATACTCCTTTCCATCGGATTTATCTAAGAAAACACCGTCACATTCTCCGTTGATATATTCCACTTTATTGTATAAAACGGGAATTTTGTTAAAAATCCTCTTTCTCATACCGCCCTTAATACTCTGAACAATGTAATCCTTGGGCAACAGGTATCTGGTTCCGTTCATATACATAGGTTCCGAGGTATAATATAATTCAATATTATCACCGTTTCTTTCTATAAGCTCCAATGGAACATACATATCATATGTATGTTCGGGTGCATCATAAGATATATCTCCCTCCAAAAGTTCTGTTTCGGAACATTCCAGAACCTCGACAAAATCCTCGCCTCTGCCTATGGCGGTCAGGTTTCCGATGCTTTCCACAATATCAGACATTGTTTGTTCATCGCTGACAATATGGATGATAAGCTCAATATCGCAGAGCATTTCGTAATATTTCGGACCTGTGGCAAGGGTCATAAACCTTGAATAGGGGATTTTGTACTTTTGCTCCTCGTACTTTTTGTAGGCTGTTTCAATTTGCTTAACTCTGCTGTTATAGGCTTTAAATTCTTCTTCGGTTACGGTTTCGTCCGATTTCATTTTTTTAGCCTTATCCTTCATACCCTTAATGAGCTTTTTATGCTTTTCGATACGCTTGTTCGTCCTTTTCAGTAATCGGTATTCCTCCAGTAGTTTCTGATTAACTACATTTATCGTAACTCCTTTTTCAAAGTCGTTACCCTGGGACTTTTGCGCAACTGCCACAACATCATATGCTGTGGAAAGCATATCCGGATTTCGCATTTTCACAAGGGTGTTTCTGTCATTTTGCAAGGAGTTCAGAAAGCAGTTGTCCCTATACAGCCTTGTCTTCAAAGAGCCGTATTTGCCCTGTATGCTGAGCCTCATAGGATGATAGCTTGTATATCCGCAGGCTTTGTGCAGGGCGCCGATTACCGTTGAATAAGGGGGCAAAGGATAGGTCATTCGGCAATTTACAGTTTCTTCTTTTCTGTAATTTGCGCTGTTTTGCTTTATATGAAGTCTTACAGCTTTCATATTTATTCCACCTTAATCTTTAAAGTATTCTTTTACTTCTTCTCTTAAATCGCCGAAAAACTTCGGTACTGTTTTGGGGTTAAGCTCTCTGACAATTTCATCCTCGTTGCCAAGCTGTCCGTTGCGCATAAGCCCGCAGGAAAAGCCCGTTTCAAGCTTTTCTTTAATAGGCTCAATAACAAGGTTTTTGCCCGCTGCCCTTACTGCGTTTTCAAACATATGAGTTTTTCTGGGAGAAAGTCCGCCCACAACAAATATAGGCTCGGCGTTGTCAAGGTTGCCCTTTACAACAAGGGCGAGATTTTCTACTGCGTCAATTATCGCAAGCACACGGCTGAGTTTTTCTTCGTTGTCTGCCTCTGTGCCGAAATTTTCGTCAACGCCCACCTTCTCAAGGTCAATGGTAAGACTGTAAATTTTGATTGATTTGTCATACTCATACTGGTAGGGCATCAGTCCGCACTTATCGGCATCGTTCTGAACGCTTAGTCCGTTTGCCTTTGCATAATTTGTCGCAAGGTAAAGGTTGTTGTGGAAGCGGGTATCGCTTATAAAAGGCTCTGCGGCAACAGCGTCGGTAAGGTAGAAGGAGCTGTTTCTGATATATGTAACATCTTTTGTTGACATATATCCGCCCTCCAAAGCCTTACAGGTAGCGGCGTTAATATCCTTATTAACGAGCTTTTGCATTGCTCCGTCAAGAGACGTCTGCAAATCCTCGTAAAGACCCGCCTGTACGCAAATTGCGTTTTTCAGGCTCTCTCTGCTTCGTGTGGCATATTCTCTGCCCTCTCTGAACACTTTTTGCACACTTGAAATGTTACCGAGGCTTTCGCCGTAGTTACTCGTCATATTTGCAATTACCGTTAATGTTAAAGCTGTTTTTTTCATATAAATCATTCTCCTTTATTTGTAGTTTTAGTTTGATTGCTGTCTGTCGGGTCGCTTAAATTACTGATAAACGCATATGCTAAGTCCTTGTTTTTTTCAGGGTCTTCCAGGAACTTAATAAAAAACGGAAGTTCCATATCCGCATAGTTTGAGAGTTTCAGTAAAACCTCCAGCACCCTGTCATAATCGTGAGCAATAATTGCACTGCTCAGCTTTTGGCGGAATGCTTTAATTTTGTTTCCGCTTTTCATTTCTGCAAGTTTTTTAGAAACATAATATCCGCAATTTTTAGCGTTTTCAAGCTCTGTCATAGTAACATTTCCTTTCCATGATGCATTGATTTCTGCCAATGCGTTTATTTTAAACCGCACGTTGGTTTTGTTTACATTTTTGTCAAAATAAATCTTCAGCATTTTGTCTATCAAGTCGTCAAGCTGAACATTATTAAGGCAATGTTCGTAAACCTCTCTTTCTAAGTTAAACCAATAGTCCTCTGCAATTTTATAGCTGAATTCAAGGGATTTTTCCGGCAAATCCTTTAACGCTTTAAGTCTGTCGGCTCTTACATACAGAGAACTGTAATAATCCGTATCTCTTGATTTGACTATAATTTCCACATTATAATTTATAAACTTTTTAGCGTTTCTTAATACTGCAAGCAGTTTTGTTCTTGAATCCTTTTTTTCATAGGGGTCAGACCTTAACGCTTGCGAGAGGATTTTATCGGTCATTTCAAGAGTGGTTATTGAGTAGTTATTATTTATGAAGTAGGTTTCGTACATATCGGAGTTTGAAAAAGCAAAGGGAATAAAATCAAACTCCTTTATGTCGTTGCCGGCAAAGCTGTCCTTTGAAAAGCAAAAGCCTAAAAATCTTGTCTTTCTGCCCTCGTCAACCGAATACCCTGCCAGTCTGCAATGATTATTACTTTCGGTAAGCAACAGATTGCTGTTGCAATAATCGCTGTAAAGATTTTTGCCGTATCTGAAAATGCTTTTGATAATTTCAAGTCTGTTTTCTTCGATTAAAGAAACAACAGCTTCTTTGTTTGTTCCGTCAAACTTAACATTACCCATAACCTTTTTCAAAACGGTTTTGCTTTTAATTAGGTCATTGACTTTCTTTACGTCCTCATCGGTAAACTCGTCTTTTTTAAGGGTGTTAAGGATAATGATATGAGTCATATCCGATTTAAAATAATCCTCTGCAAAAAGCAGGTAGTTTTCCTCCGTTATACAGCTTTCATCGTAAAAAATACCGTCAAAGCCGTATATGGCTTCCTCAGGTTTTTCACTGCAATTATTGAGCAGTTCATAATCACAGTTGCAGAATTTAAGAAATTTTAAAAGTCCCAAAGCCGCCGCCGAATACCTCCATTCGGTTGGCTGGAGCAAAGCGTTGTAATGTTTATTCCCGACTGTGTAATCAACAGTATTTTTCAAGTCATCACCCCCTGTCAGTCTGCCAAAAGAGTCGGGAATCCAAATCCTGCGGATTTTCTGGAGCCGATACCGCTTTGCAGCAGATAATTTATAATCGTTTTGTCGCCGCTGAGCACAAATTCTCCAAGACTGCATTCAATATAGCTGCCGTAGTGAAACACAACGGTCTTTTTGCCGCTGACAGATTTTATTGAAAAATCCGAAACCAAGCTTTTGTCAAAGCCCGACTCCGTAAGCTGACTTCGTATAATTTCGTTTGCTTTGTCCTGAAAATCATTGTCTGCAACCGAATAATACCTGTCCGCATTACCGTCTTTGTTATGCGCTCTGATGCAAAGAGGACTTAACATTTTCACCAAGACTTCCTTTGAATCAGTCTGTGCGTCGCTCTGCTGATAAACACTTTTCAGGGTAAAGCTGTTCCCCAGCGGTGCAGGAATACTTTTTCCCTTTTGCTTAATGAAAGCCGACATAAACACAAAACCTGCCGTTTTGTCCGCCGTAGAAAAAGTCAGGCGAAATTCATTTTTTTCAAGAGTAATTTCACTTTTTGCAAATTTCGGCCGAGGCAAATTTACTGCAAATGTAAAATTTCGTCTTTCCGGAATAAAGTAAAATTTTTCGTAATATTTACCCTCTGCAATTTCGGAAAGCGCCCGCTTGAAAAAAGAAAGCATCACCCGTCTGTAATCTATCGGCAATTTGTTGTTTTTTGTAACAAACTGTAATAGAATATTCATTTCTGCCTCCTGTTATAAAAAATTTCATTTTTGTTTTAATTTCTCATTTTGTGATGTTTTTTCTATTTCATTTATATAATACCACTCAAACTATATTTGTCAAGCCTAATATTTATTTATCTAAGCATTTTTTATAAATTTTTTCCTTTTGTTAAAAATCATTTGATTTATTATAGAGTCTGTGATAGTATGTAAGTAATCTAACCAAAATGGATTTTAAATAATATCTATTTATACTTCCTCTTAAATCTATCCAAATTGGATTCTCAGGCTCGTTGTTCTGCGATGTAAATTCTCATCATCTTATCTATATTTTACAAGATGCAGTGTACAATAATCGGGACTTTCCTTTCGAGACTTTCGTTATTTGACAAAATTTTTATTCAGACATCCGTTTTGGCAAAAATCAATCCCCCTTATGCGCAAATTGCGTGTGTAAGGGGGATTATTTATAAAAATTTATTTTTTCCAAAATAAACCTTATAAATTTTTGCATAGTCAAAATTTGCTTACAGATAATATTACAGGGTTCAAAAACCATAAATATGATGAAAGGAACTGTAATATATATGAAAGCCACCGGAATAGTCAGAAGAATTGACGATTTGGGCAGAGTAGTTATTCCCAAAGAAATCAGACGCACCCTGCGTATCCGTGAGGGCGACCCGCTGGAGATTTACACCGCTACGGACGGAGAGGTTATTTTTAAAAAATATTCTCCTGTGGGGGAGCTTTCCGCATTTTCCTCTCAATATGCAGACGTGCTGTCAAGAGTCAGCAATATGCCTACAATTATTTGCGACAAGGACCACGTTGTCGCCGCCGCAGGAGTTTCTAAAAGAGAATATCTTGAACGGCGCATAAGTCCCGTACTTGAAAACTATATGGAAAACAGAAAAAGCTTTGCCGCTACTGCGGCTACCGCTAACGACATTCAGCCGATTGAGGGTCTTGACTGCTATGCGGCGGTCATATTTCCCATAATTGCGTCGGGTGATGTTACCGGAGCTGTGTTAATGCTTAAAAGCGAATCTGTTAAACTGCCAACCGAAACTGAAATTAAGCTTGCACAGTCGGCGGCGGCTTTTTTGGGAAAACAGATGGAAGAATAAAAATATCACCTATGACTTAATACGGAAGCTTCCGCAAAATGTCATAGGTGATTTTTGCATATCACATTATTAAATTATTTTATGGTTATATCTCCGCTGACGGTTTCCACATCAACGCTAACCCTGCCGTCGCCGAACACAAACTCATCGCCGTTGGATTTTCCCGGGAAATCTGCCGAAAATCTTCCGCTTACGGTTTCGTGTTCCGCTTTAAAGCCTGATATATTCTTGGGCATAGTAATTTCAGCTTCGCCGCTGACGGTCCCTAAATCAATATCAGAAATATCGCCGCCGAACTCCGTCTTTATCCTTCCCGATACGCTGTTGCCGTCAAATTCTCTGCACTTTCCGCTGAAACTGCTCTCTCCGGATACATTTTCTAAACTGACGGAATCGCAGTTTGCATTTAAAACGGTAATATCTCCGCTTACAGACTTAAGTGCTAATTCTCCCCCTGAAAATCCGCTGATGTTTATAGATTTAGATGTAGTTTCAAAGGTAGATTCCGAGGAATTCAGTTCCTTTGCAGTTATATCGGTACCGATACCGCTGATATTAAAATCCGTAAACTGTTTGTTCTGCGGTACGTACACGGTCAAATTCTTCCTGTCATCTGCCGATGAAAAAAGTCTAATAAAAAACAAAGTTGGGCTTCCGTAGATTTCAAGCGTACCGTCAGGCGTCAGTCTGTATTTCATCGGGTCGCTTTTGTCATCCATCATATACTCTGAAAAACTGATTTTATTATCGGACGACGGCTGTACATTTATTTCTCCGCTGACCCACTTTATATTCACCGATTTCACCTTATCGGCGTCAATACTTCCTCCGCCCACAAAAAAATCAGAAGAATCATTCCCTGAGGGGATTCCGTATCCGAAGCTCCAGCCCATTCCGTTAAATGTAAAATCATTACTGAATTTGTTAGACAGGCTGAATATGCTGAATATCATCACCGCTATCAGCAAAGAGCTGACAACCGACCACAGAATTATTCTGTTTCTTGCAGACTTTTTCATTTTACCGCCTCCACATAATCAAATACAGCCCTCATAAGGCCTTGCAATGCCGCTGCAATGGGGAATATCATCCATGTTGCCAAAACCGTAACAAATCCGGTGACAATGGTTAAATAAATATATAACAGCGATGCACAAACCCATAAAACCGCCACAAGGACTTTATATAGTGACGGCGTGGGCTTTTTCTGCCTGTTCAAATTACCGCAGCTTTCTTTCATAGCTTCATTAGGCGAAAAACTCTTGTTTTTTCCCGAAGAAAAAATAATAATTATCGTAGCCGCTGCAATCATTGCGAACATAAATATAATTGACTCGCCATTTGAAAAAATGATGCAGGGAGTAACGCAGGAAATATACATTCCCACGGCCAATGCCTTTAAAAAGGCATTCAGCCGTATTTGCTCTATCTCATCTTTTTCGGTCATCACGGGAGTATATTTGGTTTTTCCGCTGTAAATCAGCAAGCCTGTTGCAATGCTTATCATCCAGAACATCATAGCAGGAGATATGTTTTTAAGGAATGTGTTGTCCAAAATAATAGGAGGCGTTATGCACATAATATACAATCCCACAGCAAGACTTTTGAACATTTTTCGCCTGATGTTAATTGATGAAATCTGTTCTTCAGAATACTCCTGTTTTGTAACCGATTCTTCCTTAGCAGGCTCTGCACCCAATGCCTCCAGCAGTTCGTTTATATCGCCAATCCCCTCAACAGCCAGGTCATACGCTTGCTGGCTGTCTTTTCCCTCTGCGATTAGGTCATGGTATCTTTCAATAGTATTCCTGATAATTTCTTCCTTTAATTCGCAGGCTTGCTTTGTATTCGGTGCACCTGCAAATAAGCCCTCAATATATTGTCTTAATTTAGGTTCCATCTTAATCCTCCGTATTAAGCAATGAGTCAATTATTGATTTTGCCTCTCTCCACTCGTTCAGCTTTTGCTTATACATTTCTCTGCCCATGCTTGTTATTGTGTAATACTTTCGTCTTGCGCCTGTTGTCTGGTCGCCCCAATAAGAGGAAATGCACCCGGCGTCTTCAAGGCGTTTAAAGGCAGTGTAAAGCGTAGCCTCTTTCAGCTCATAAGTATAATTTGTTGATTTGCAAATAGATTTATTGATGTCATATCCGTAGCTGTCTTTTTCAATCAGCTTAGCAAGAATAATGCCGTCGGTATGACCTCGGATAAGGTCGGCGGTTATGGACATTTTCTTCACCTCTTTTTTATTGCAACTACATAATAACACACAATACCTCACCTGTCAAGGTATATTACAAATAAATATATATTTATTTTCAAAAATCGTTTCATACTAATTCCTGATAGAAAGTAGATTTAGATTTGCCGAGGATAATTTTCGCAAGACAAGGCGGAGGACGACGCAAGCCTGACGCCTTGCAAGGACGACAACGCAGTATTGCGTAAATTAAACCGCAAAGATTTTCTACTTTTTATTAGGTATTAGTTTTAGATAAAAAAAGCCTCTGTGAGACTCACTTTCCCGAAATAGGATAGCTTATCAAACACAGAGGCAAAAACAGCTGTTAGATTTTTATATTTCAGAAATACTCTGCTTCTTTTCTCTTCCGTACAAAACACGAGCATACGCTGTCGGAATAAAAAGTGCTGTTACAATGAACACTCCCAGACCTGCAAAGAAAAGCACATAAGCAATTTCGCTGAAGAATATGCTGAGCACACCGCAGGTAATCATTGCAATTCCCCCGAACACACCTAAATATGCGCCTAACCGGTGGGTTTTCTTCCAGATTTTTTCGCTGGAAAGAGTAGATATAGTGCGGATTCCCAGGTAGCTGTTTTGCTTAATCTTAGAAAGCAGATTAGAAATAAATATCATCAATCCGCCGAAAGCAAAGCACATAAACGCCGGGAAAAATCCGTTTATATTAAGCACATTTTGAGTTGTCATTACAAGAAAAATCCAAATTAAAACCAAGAAGAATATAAATATTCCGCTTACAACCTTAACGGTATATTTTCTGTTTGCTTTTGCGTCGGCGTTGTCTTCGGTAACAACCCTGTAAATTGCGTAGATTATTCCGATAATTACAAGAACAGCCGGCAAAATAAGCATAGTCCATTTAGACGAAAAGCCGTCGGCTTCGCCTGTAATTCCATAGTGTGTGGGAATAATATCCTTAGGACAAAGGGCAAGATAAACTGCGCAAAGTCCTGCATTTAAAAGTGATAAAATTAAAAATACAAATTTTTTCATTATTTTTCCTCTCCTCTTCCTGTAAGGTTGGACAAAACATTGAGCATATCCTCAAGCACGCTTGTTTTCAGAGAATATATCACATTCTGCCCTTGTTTTTCGGCTTCAACCAAATCCGCCTGTTTTAAAATGTTCAGATGATTGCTGATAGAGGGCTTTGTCATATTAAACTGCGCCGCAATATCACCGGCGTTAAGGCTTTGCTTTTTTAAAAGCTCAAGTATCCTCCGCCTTGTTGGGTCTGCAAGAGCTTTCCACACATCCCCCATAAATACACCTCCGATTCAATGTTTAAGGTTATTTTATCGTTTAGTTAATTAGATAATTTTCTAATTACTGTATATAATATACTCCCACATCAGCGTTTTGTCAATAACTTATTTAAAAATTATTTTTAACACATACATTTTTTATTATTAAACCCAAATGTTATTACATCTAACAAGTAATTACATTTATTTAAAAGGAACATTGTTATAGACCTTGATTGTTATAGACCTTGTTATGATTTTCATATATATTTAAAGTGTATAATGAAATGGTGATTATCTGTAATAATGCAATGAAATACACTCTAAACAGTTGTTTTGCACAAAAATCAGCTTAAAATTTCTACCTGCAAACAACAGCAAAAATTGGAGCAAAGCGTATATTTATGTTATAATACTGTGTTATACGGAAAAAATATTTTATCTTTAGAGGTTGGTAATAAAATTGACATTATCTATAAAATCAAAAATCACAAAAAACAACCGTTACATAACTATCGGCGTCAGCCTTATACTTATTGCGGTAATTTTGGTTTCTGTTTTTGCAACAGGTGCAAACGCAAGCTCGTCTAAAGCCGTCAAGCCCAGGTGGCAACCTGCCTGCAAGGGTGATTCAAGCTACGGTTACTACACCGATAAAAATATCTTTTATCAATACGGATACGGTATGCCCAACTGCACCTGCTACGCTTACGGCAGAGCATACGAATTGCTGGGTTATGAGCCGAATCTGTGCCCCTACGACGCAGGCCAATGGTACGACTACAACATTGAGCACGGGTATTACAGCTACGGAAAAACCCCGAAAATCGGCGCCATAGCCTGCTGGCAATACGGCGGCAACGGTCATGTTGCGGTTGTTGAGGCAATAGTCGGCGACAAAATTATAATGTCCCAGTCGGCGTGGGGATACCTGAACTTTTATCTTTCCGTAGAAGATTACGACAATCCCGGACAAATCAACTGGGATTTTCAGGGTTACATATATCCCGGAGAGTTTACCTCAACTGGCTTCGGCGGCGACTTATACCGAAACATATACTCAGAGGGCATTAACCTGAGGTCCGGTGCAGGCACGGAATATGATGTTATTGACACCTTGGATTACTGTATGGGTTTTGTTGTGACAGATAAAATTCAGAACGGCGGCTATACCTGGGGTAAAACCTCATACCTGGGGCAGGAGGGCTATGTCGCCCTTACAGGCAGTGTTCAATATCTGACTTCATCAGGGACAAGCCCCGACCCAACTCAGCCCGAAACTGAACCTACCACCCAACCCCCGACGCCTGATGTAAATCAATTCTATGTTATCACCTCCGACGACGGCGTAAATATGCGCAGCGGTCCCGGCACATCTAACCCGAAAACAGGCTTTATTCCCTATTACGCAAATATCCGCATCAGCAAAATCGCTGAAAACGGTGGTTATACTTGGGGATTTACAAGTTATAACGGCAAAGAGGGCTGGTGCGTTCTGAATTACGCAAAACGGCTTTACGGCGCCGATAATTCAACGGAAATTCTGGACTTTTATGACAGCGAAACAGGAATTATAGGCGATGTAAACGGCGACGGCAAAGCCTCCATTAACGACGTTGTTGTGATGCAAATGTTTAATGCGAAATACCTTAGATTAACCGAAGATGCAATAAACTGCGCCGACTTAAATAAAAACGGAAATATCGACATAAACGACATTTCAACACTCCAAATGTACCTTGCAAAACTACTTTCTTTTATTTCGTGAAGGCAGAATGGCTATTTTCTGCACTTATTTTCCCGAACGCAGGGTCGGCTTGGTTATTCACCGTTGCGTTAATTCGTGAAGATAGAATGGCTATTTTCTGCACTTATTTTCCCGAGTGGATGGTCGGCTTGTTTATTAGCCGTTGCTTTAAAACATGCAGATTGAAAAAAATTTTAAAATATATTACAGCAGTTATTTTTGACATCAGTCATTTATATAACTGCTGTTTTTATTATATATACATTTGAATATTTGAAGAAATTTGTCGTCACGGCAATTTCGGACTATTTATCTGACGGCAAGGCATTGACAAATTAAACAGGTACCTGTATAATATATCAAAACCTTGACAGGTCACTGTCGGTTTAGGGGAGAATAAGATGAAAGAATCCGACAATATACTTGTAAAACAGTGGATGACGCTGGAAATGACTATGCACCGTTACTGCTACCAAAATTTCAAAAAGCTGGGGCCTATGGGCAACCCGGAAAGAGGACAGGGCAAACTGCTGTGCCTTATCAGGAATAATCCCGGCATAACCCAAAAAGAATTATCCGAAATATCCAATATGCGCCAGCAATCGGTATCCGAACTTCTGAAAAAGCTTGAACACGGTCAATTTATAATCCGCAAGCCCTCCCTGAATGACAAAAGGAGCTTTTCCTTTGAGCTGACTCCACGGGGAAAAGCAAACGCAGAACCTCCCTGCGAATTGATTGACAGTATAGAGTCTTTTTTCTCGTGCCTTGACAACAGCGAGAAAAATAATATGTCTTTGTATATGCAGAAAATACAAAATCACATTGATAATATGTCCGTAAAGATGTCCGAAAATGGCAAAACAAAAAGCAAATCATAAAACAATAAAATATATTTTTTACGGAGTACCGAATAAATCATTTGTGCAAATTGCACCGTATGACTTTCGGTCAGACTGTTCGGAATTTCATTATGACGCCTGTATGCGTCATTTTGTGAAATGCGGCGAAAAATATGCAAAATGTGCAATCAGCTTGCATCGTGATTAGCGTGATTTATTCGGTGGCTCCTCAGAATTAAGGAAAGGAAATTTATTGTGACAAAGGTATTGAAATATTTAAAGGTATCCGTTGTTCCTATATTTTTCGTGGTTATCCTGTTGTTTATTCAGGCTTACTGCGACCTTGCTCTGCCTCAGTATATGAGCAATATCGTAAATGTAGGAATTCAGCAGGGAGGTATATCCTCGGTTATTCCCGAAAAAATTACATCAGATGACCTTGATAACCTTACGCTTTTTATGACTGATGAACAGAAAAGTCTTGTAGAGCAATGCTACACACCGGACGACGGTATTTACAGTCTTAAAGAAAACTTAGACGAGGAAAAAACCGAGGATTTGGAAAACGCCTTAACCGACCCGGAACTTATTACCGTTATGCTTTCTATGGCTCAAAACGGAGATATTGATGCAGAAAACGAAGCATACAACGCAAGTGGTGAGCTGACAAACGCTTTGAAGAACCTTCCCGAAGGCGCTGACTTTTGCGATATGCTGAGAATGATGCCCGAGGAACAGCGCTTAGAAATAATCGGTCAGATGAAGCAGGCGCTGGAGGGATACAAATCCTTAGGCGAGGACAATGTAAAGCAGTTTGTTGTAAGCTATGTTAAAGAGATTCTGGCAAATGCAGGTGTAGATACCGACGCACTTCAAATGTCATACCTGTATAAGGCAGGTCTTATTATGCTTGCATACGCCCTTATCATAGCCGTCTGCACTGTTTTGACTACTCTTTTGGGCGCAAAAATCGGCTCTAAATTTGCAAGAGATTTGAGAGGAGCCGTTTACCGCAAGGTGCTAAGCTTCTCTGACAGAGAGATAAACAAATTCTCCAACGCCTCCCTTATTACTCGCTGTACCAATGATATTCAGCAAATTCAGATGGTCATTATTATGGTTATACGAATGGTGCTTTATGCACCGGTTATCGGTTTCGGAGCGCTGTTTAAGGTGCTTGGCACCAGCAGTAATATGGCGTGGATTATTGCAGTTGCCATCGGGATAATTTTCGCATTTATTATTTTCCTGATGGTAGTTGCCATGCCAAGATTCACCGTTTTGCAAAAGCTGATTGACAAGATTAACCTTGTATCAAGAGAAATTTTAACAGGCCTGCCTGTTATCAGGGCTTTTTCCCGTGAAAAGCACGAAGAAGAACGGTTTGACGAGGCAAACAAAAACCAGATGAAAACAAATATGTTCGTCAACAGAATTATGGCTTTAATGATGCCCGTTATGATGTTTATTATGAACGGAACCGGCGTTCTGATTATCTGGGTAGGAGCCTCACAGGTTGATGCAGGAAATATGCAGGTCGGCGATATTATGGCCTACATTCAGTACACAATGCAGATTATTATTTCTTTCCTGATGCTTTCAATGATGAGCATTATGCTCCCGAGAGCTATTGTATCCGTAAATCGTGTTGCAGAAATTCTGAACACCGAAAGCACCGTAGAAAATCCCCCGGAAAACAGCATACAGCCCTTTGACGAAAATAAAAGCGGACTGGTTGAATTTAAAAATGTGAGCTTTAAATATCCCGGTGCTACGGAAAATGTAATCAGCGAAATTTCATTTACGGCAAAACCCGGTGAAACAACCGCAATTATCGGCAGTACCGGTTCGGGCAAATCCACGCTTATTAACCTTATCCCCAGATTTTATGATGTTACGGAAGGTCAGGTGCTTGTAAACGGGGCAGATGTCAAAAACGCCGACCTTGAAATGCTCAGAGAAAATATCGGATATGTTCCCCAAAAGGGCTTTCTGTTCAGCGGAACTATCAAAAGCAACATCGCTTACTCTGATGAGAATATGCCCCAAAACCAAATTGAAACCGCTGCAAGGGTTGCCCGTGCCCAGGACTTTATAAACGAAAAATTCAACAGCTACGACTACGAAATTGCCCAGGGCGGAACCAATGTTTCCGGCGGACAAAGGCAAAGGCTTTCTATTGCAAGGGCGGTGGCAAAAAATCCGAAAATATACATTTTTGACGACAGCTTCTCTGCCCTTGACTTCAAAACAGACGTTGCTCTCAGAAAGGAACTCAGACAATACACAAAGGACAGCACGGTTATTATTGTGGCTCAGCGTATATCTACAATTATGAACGCAGAGCAGATTGTGGTTCTTGACGACGGTAAAATTGAGGGAAAGGGAACTCATAAAGAACTGATGAATAATTGTGAGGTTTACAGGCAGATTGCTGTATCTCAGCTTTCAAAGGAGGAATTGGAATAATGGCAGGTCCCAGAAGACACGGCCACGGTCCTGCGCCGGTTGAAAAAGCAAAGGACTTTAAAGGCTCAATTTTGAAGCTATTAAAATATATCGGCCGTTATAAAATTGCTCTCGCTTTTGTAATTATTTTTGCTGTTGCCAGCACTGTGTTCAACATTTTAGGCCCGAAGATTATGGGAAACGCAACCACCGAGCTGTTCAACGGAATAATAAGCAAATTTTCGGGAGGAGCAGGAATTGACTTTGCCGCTATTGCAAATATTTTGCTATGGCTTATTGCACTTTATGTAGCGTCTGCGCTTTTTGCGTTTATACAAGGGCTGATAATGGTAAACATTTCTCAAAAAATCGGATACAGAATGAGAAACGAAATAATCCGTAAAATCAACCGACTTCCCATGAATTATTTTGACAAAAAACAAACAGGCGAAGTTCTTTCCATTGTAACAAACGATGTTGATACCCTGACCACGGGACTTAACCAGAGCACAACCCAGCTTATCACATCAGCCGCTACGATTATCGGCGTTTTGTATATGATGTTTTCAATTAACTGGATGATGACCCTTATTGCTTTGCTTATACTGCCTCTGTCGGTAGGTTTTGTGTCGGTTATCGGTTCAAAATCACAGAAATACTTTAAAAGTCAGCAGGATTACTTAGGCCACGTAAACGGTCAGGTGGAGGAAACCTTCAGCGGTATTAGAGTTGTTCAGGCTTTTAACGGTGAAAAAAAGAACATTGAAGAATTTGACAAGGCTAACAATATTCTTTACACTTCCGCCTGGAAGTCACAGTTTTTGTCAGGACTTATGATGCCCATAATGCAGTTTATAGGCAACACAGGCTATGCCGCCATTGCGGTGCTGGGCGGATTTTTAGCTATAAACGGCACAATTACGGTTGGTAACATTCAGTCCTTTGTGCAGTATGTGCGCCAGTTTACCCAGCCCATTCAACAACTTGCACAGGTGTCAAATATGATACAGTCCATGGCGGCGGCGTCTGAAAGAATTTTTGATTTTCTCGGCGAAACCGAGGAAGAACAAACAGCAGAAAATCCGGCAGAAATTACCGATAAAATCACAGGCAAAAAACGCAGAGTTACACCCGATGATATTGACGGAAGCGTAAGCTTTGACAATGTAAGCTTCGGCTACTCTGCCGACAAAATAATCATCAAAAACTTTAACGCCCATATAAAGCCGGGACAGAAGGTCGCAATAGTAGGTCCTACCGGCGCAGGAAAAACCACAATGGTAAAGCTTCTTATGCGCTTTTATGATGTAACCACAGGCTCTATCAGCGTGGGCGGATACAATATAAAGGATTTTGACAGAAGTGAGCTTAGAGAGCTTTTCGGAATGGTATTGCAGGACACATGGCTGTTTTCGGGTACAATTATGGAAAATCTCCGCTACGGCAAGCTTGACGCAACGGACGAAGAGGTGAAAAATGCGGCTAAGGCGGCTCACGTGCATAATTTTGTCAGAACCTTGCCCGACGGCTACGATATGGAGCTTAACGAGGACACCTCTAATATCTCTCAGGGTCAAAAACAGCTTTTGACAATAGCAAGAACAATTCTTGCAGACCCTAAAATCCTGATTCTCGACGAGGCTACATCTTCCGTAGATACAAGAACCGAAATCAGAATTCAAAAGGCTATGGATAATCTGATGAAAGGCAGAACAAGCTTTATTATCGCCCACAGGCTCTCCACAATTAAAGACGCCGATTTAATTCTGGTTATGAAAGACGGCGACATTATTGAGCAGGGAACTCATAATCAGCTCCTTGAGAAAAAAGGATTTTATTACGATTTATATAATTCCCAGTTCGACAAAGTGTCTTAATTTTTGACTTTTTTTAAAAATTTTTTGATATTCTTGTAATTGTTTCAAAATAATGACAAAACACAATATATAGTGGGTTAGATTTTTCAACACACAATTTGTTGTAAAATGGCTTGTAATCTGAACTTTCCGTGTTTTATGGTATAAATTGTCATAAGTTTTGTGTATATCAACCAAAAAACAAGTAAAAACTTTGTTATCTAAATTATGAAAATGTCACTTGCAAACATCTATATATTGTGATATTATAATGGTGCTCCACAAGATTATGTGATAAAACATTTTACTATATTTATTAAGGAAGGTATCAGATATGAAAGTTACAGTAAACGGCGGTACATTACCCCAGGCAGAAATTGACGCTTATGTTGAGCAGATTAAGGCAGAAAATCCCGATAAATACATCAAGAGCTTTGATTTTACCGTAAACGGTGAGGACGTTGATGTTAAGTACGATTACGATGTTGTTCCCTTTGAGCGTATCAGAAGAATCACAGGTTACCTTGTTGGTACTGTTGACAGATTTAACAACGCTAAAAGAGCAGAGGTTGAGGACAGAGTTAAACATTCTTTGGGTGATTGCTCTGCTTGCTCTATTGAAGACATAGCATAATCTTTAAGAACTTACAGCCGGCGTAATGCCGGCTCTTTCTTTTCTGCGGATGTTCAGATAAATATGCCAATAAATGCTGTAAAAAATATACCCGAAAATGAAAATTTATGGGAAATCGGGATATTTATTGATATATGTGTTGACACGAAGTGTAACAAAGAGTATAATCGTGTTGTGAAAATAAATATAACTTATCAAGAGCGACTGAGGGAACAGGCCCTAAGAAGTCCGGCAACCTGCTTTTGCAAGGTGCTAAATCCTGCGGATTATCCGAAAGATGAGTGTCTTTAACACCGTTCTTTTGGGCGGTGATTTTTTTATCCTAAAATCCGAAAATCTGAAAAACAAGCAAAACGAAAACTGCCCACAAAAAACAAGGGGCAATGCACTGAAAAAACAAATTATTTTATCAATATAAGGAAAGGAAAATGCAGTATGAAACACTTTTTTACATCAGAGTCAGTTACGGAAGGTCATCCCGATAAACTCTGCGACCAAATTTCCGACGCAATACTTGACGCTATTTTAGAGCAGGACAAATCTGCCCATGTTGCCTGTGAGGTTACGGCTACTACGGGTATGGTTCACGTAATGGGTGAAATTACAACCTCAGCCTATGTTGATATTGCCGGCATTTCCAGAAATGTAATAAATTCTATCGGCTACAATAATCCCGGATGCGGTTTTGACGGCAACACCTGCGCTGTGCTTACTTCTATCGACGCACAGTCCCCCGATATTGCCATGGGCGTTAATCAATCTTACGAGCTGAAAGACGGTGAAACCGACGCCGACAATCAAATCGGTGCAGGCGACCAGGGTATGATGTTCGGATATGCCTGCAATGAAACTCCGGAGCTTATGCCCCTGTCTATTTCTCTTGCCCACAAGCTTGCCAAAAAGCTTGCAGAGGTAAGAAAAAACGGTACTCTCCCCTATCTCAGACCTGACGGAAAAACCCAGGTTACCATCGAGTACGACGACGATAACAAGCCTGTAAGGGTGGATACCGTTGTAATCTCAACTCAGCACGATGAAAATGTTACCCTTGAAAAAATCCGTAAGGATCTGCTTGAGTATGTTGTAAAGCCCATTATCCCGTCAGAATATCTTAACAGTGATACAAAGTATTTTATCAACCCCACCGGCAGATTTGTCATCGGAGGTCCTGCCGGCGATTCGGGTCTTACAGGCAGAAAGATAATTGTGGACACCTACGGCGGTTACGCAAGCCATGGCGGCGGAGCTTTTTCCGGCAAAGACCCCACAAAGGTTGACAGAAGCGCCGCATATTACGCACGATATATTGCAAAGAACATTGTTGCCGCAGGTCTTGCCGATAAGTGCCAGGTTCAGCTTGCGTATGCAATCGGCGTTGCAAAGCCTGTTTCCATTGCAGTAATGGCAGAAAATTCCAAGTACAGCAACGACCGGCTTGCAGAGGCGGTTAAGAAAGTCTTTGACTGCAGACCTCAGGCTATAATCAAAGCTCTTAAGCTTACGGAAACAAAATATCTGCCCCTTGCCGCATACGGTCATATGGGCAGAGAGGATTTAGGCGTTGCCTGGGAAAAGACCGACAAGGTGCAGGCACTCCTTGACGCTTTAAAATAACAATTTCCGTAACATAATCCCCAATAAACCACAGCGTCCCCGCTTCCAATTAAGGAACGGGGACTTTTTTATTTATACGTCTATACTGGAAAACAGACTAATTATCGGGATTTTCGGGTTCGGATTCTCCAACATTTATTCCCGTAGAAACATTGGTCATATGGGGGAATATCATACTCAGATAGTCGTCATCAAGGTGCTTATCGAGATATTCCTCAAAGACGTTATCCGCCTGATGACCCTGTACCCTGGCGTCTGCACGGTACAGTCCCGCACAGGTCATAAATACATCGAAAACCATAAAAACAACAAGAGCTATGGTAATCAGGTTGCCGATTTTTTTAGGTATTTTTTCTATCATTTTAGAACACCACGGATAAAGGTACCTTACCCACAAAAGTCCCAAAAATCCCCAAATAAGCGCAAACATAAGGTTCGTTCTACCCTGAATGTTAAAGGGAGTATCGCTGTAATCCCACGAAACGGTGCCGAACACAAGCTCCTGAAAGTAACTGCAGAAAAATTCAAAACCGGCTCCGATAATTGCGCTTGCAATATAAATAATTATATCATTAGCCTTATAAAGCTTATAAAGACAAAGGGTAATCAGCACTGCTCCGCCGCCGTAAACGGGGATAAACGGACCGTAAACCAAGCCCACTCTGAATTCAAATTTTCCCAGGGTAAAAATCGCCCAAAAGGTTTCCATTACCGTTCCGAAAACACAGCCGATAACGAAAAGCCAGAACAGCTTGTTAAAATTAAGTCCGAACGCAAAGGGTTTATCGTCCTCATTGTCATAAACCATTTCGTATTCTTCCAAATTTTTCGTCTTAATGTCATCAAGCTTGAACTTGATTTTTGCAAAATGTTCCGCATAGGTAACAGACTGCATATCAGGGAACGCTTTAACAAGACGGCGTCTGAAAATATTGTTTGTGGTCAAAAGCCTGTTGTATTCTTCCTTTAGCTCTTCCTTGGATTTTCCCGTCTTTGCGTTATCGTCCTCAATAAGCTTTGAAACATCATCCATAGCTTTAAGCTGTTTCTGAAGTTTTTTGATTGTAATAATAGTCAGCACAAAATCAATTAAAGCTATGCCGATTACCGCCAAAGTAATTGTATAAGAAAGCCAGTCGGGAATCAGCAGAACGAACACATCCATAATCGGCATTACAAATTCGGACAGAATAACCGCAACAAAGCCCCACAGCACAACCATGGGAATACAAATATATCCCTTAATGTTCAGCGGCAGTTTTGAGTAATCCCACATCTTAAAATGCAGAAATTTGTCAAGAAAAAGTGAAACAAGGAATTTCAGAACGCCCAATATCAGCATTGAACCAAAGAATATAAACCAAGGCTGATCCAAAATATTGCTGAAACAAAAATCTATGATAACCGACGCAAAGCCGTACATCGGACACAGGGGACTTGATAAAAATCCTCGGTTAGCAAACTTTTTCTCTGTTATCAAATAATAGACTTCGTCAATACACCAACCCATAAAGGAGAAAAACACAAAATCCCACAAGTAATATATCATATTAACCCCCAGAGTAATATTTTTTATATGAATATTATATCTATAACAAAAGTTAAAATCAACCGAATAAAAATTTTTTGTTTCTTTTGATAATTTTTGCAATAAAAACGATTATTGTTGTCAAAATATCTTGTTATTTATTAATTATTGTAGTATAATTTGTGTGCGTATAGTCATATAAATTATTATTTATACTGAAATCTCTGTAAAACATAATTAGATTTTGGTATTATCTCAAAACAAAGGAGGAATAACTAATGACCGAATCATCCCTTAATACTTTCAAAGGGACTATTGCTCAAGAACGTGAACTGAAAAAGGTTATTGAACTGCACAAGGATATGCCGGGTGCGCTTTTGCCTGTTTTGCAGGAAGCTCAGGGAATTTACGGCTACCTTCCCATTGAGGTTCAGCGTATGGTCGCAGACGGCCTTTCTGTTTCTTTAAGCGAGGTTTACGGCGTTGCAACCTTTTACTCACAGTTTAGCCTTACTCCGAAGGGAGAGCATAGAATCAGCGTTTGTCTGGGCACGGCGTGCTACGTAAAGGGTGCAGACAAAATTTTGCAGGCTTTGGAGGATAAGCTTGGCATAAAAAGCGGAGAGTGTACACCCGACGGACTTTTTTCAATCGACTCCTGCCGATGTGTAGGCGCCTGCGGACTTGCTCCCGTTATGATGGTTGACGATGACGTTTACGGCAAAATGACAGTTGAACAGATTGACTCAATTCTTGATAAATATATCAACAAAAAAGGGGGCAAATAAAAGGTGACTCTTGAAGAACTTAATAAAATCAAAAAACAAAAAGAAGAACTTGTAATGGTTCGTAAGTTGGTAGCAGAGCAGGGCGAAAAGCTGGCTAAAAAAACCGGCTACCGCAAACAGGTTCTTGTGTGCGGAGGTACAGGCTGTACCTCGTCGGGCAGTAAAAAGGTTATTGCCGCTTTGGAAAAAGCAATCAAGGCAAACGGACTTGAAAAAGAGGTTCTTGTTGTAAGAACAGGCTGTTTCGGTCTTTGCGCCTTGGGTCCCATAATGATAGTATATCCCGAGGGAGCATTTTACGCACAGGCTACTCCCGAGGGCGTTGAGCGAATTGTTAAGGAACATCTTAAGGAAGGTAAAATTGTTAAGGAGCTTCTTTATCAAAAAACCGTTCACGACGACGGCTCTATTATTTCTCTTTCCGAAACCAACTTCTACAAAAAACAGCTGAGAGTTGCTTTGAGAAACTGCGGTGTAATCGACCCTGAGCAGATAGAAGAATACATAGCAATGGACGGTTATCAGGCGCTTGCTAAGGTGCTGACTACGATGACCCCCGACGATGTAATAAAAACTCTGGAAGAATCGGGACTGAGAGGCCGCGGTGGCGGCGGATTCCCCACCGGCAAAAAATGGTCATTTGCAAAAGCAAGCAAAGGCGACCAGAAGTATGTTTGCTGTAATGCCGACGAGGGCGACCCCGGCGCATTTATGGACCGTTCTATCCTTGAGGGCGACCCCCAGTGTATTATTGAGGCTATGGCTATTGCAGGCTATACAATCGGCGCAAGCAAGGGTTTTGTGTATATTCGTGCAGAGTACCCCATTGCTGTTCAGCGTTTGCAGATTGCCATTGACCAGGCGAGAAAATACGGATTTTTGGGCAAAAACATCTTTGGCTCCGGCTTTGATTTTGACATAGAAATCAGACTGGGCGCAGGCGCATTTGTCTGCGGAGAAGAAACAGCTCTTATGACCTCCATTGAGGGCAATCGAGGCGAGCCCCGTCCGAGACCGCCTTTCCCTGCGGTTAAGGGTCTGTTCGGCAAACCCACCGTGCTTAACAATGTAGAAACATATGCAAATATTCCCCAGATTATTCTCAAAGGAAGCAAGTGGTTTGCTTCTATGGGAACAGAAAAGAGCAAGGGCACAAAGGTGTTCGCATTAGGCGGAAAAATCACAAACGTCGGTCTTGTAGAAATCCCGATGGGTACAACCTTAAGGGAAATTGTTGAAGAAATAGGCGGCGGTATCCCCAACGGCAAAAAATTCAAAGCCGCACAAACAGGCGGTCCTTCGGGAGGATGTATTCCCGCCCTTCATATTGACACGCCTATTGATTATGACAATCTTATTGCTTTAGGCTCAATGATGGGCTCGGGCGGAATGATTATTCTTGACGAAGACACCTGTATGGTTGACATTGCGAAGTTCTATCTGGAATTTACCGTTGATGAAAGCTGCGGTAAGTGCACCTCCTGCCGTATCGGCACAAGAAGGCTTTTGCAGTTCCTTGAAAAAATCACCTCGGGCAAAGGCGAAATGGAGGATTTGGAAAAGATTGAAGAGCTTGCAAACCATATGACCGTTTCTTCTCTCTGCGCTTTGGGTCAAACTGCTCCCAACCCTGTTCTTTCTACAATGAATTACTTTAAGGACGAGTATATTGCCCATATTAAAGACAAAACCTGTCCTGCCGGGGTATGTAAAGCGCTTATGCACTATGAGATTATTCCTGCAAAATGTAAGGGATGTACTCTTTGTGCAAGGAACTGCCCCGTCAACGCCATCAGCGGTACGGTTAAACAGCCCCATGTTATTGACAGCGACAAATGTATTAAGTGCGGATTGTGTATGAAGAACTGTAAGTTCGGCGCAATCGTTACCAAATAAGGAGGGAACAGAAGTGGAAACAGTAAAATTAAAAATAAACGGTATTCCCGTGGAAGTTCCCAAGGGATATACAATTCTTCAGGCGGCTAAACAGGCAAAAATCGAAATTCCGTCTTTATGCTATTTAAAGGACGTAAACTGCATCGGTGCCTGCCGTGTGTGCGTTGTTGAAGTTAAAAACAGAAGAGGTCTTATTGCCTCCTGCGTTTATCCTGCCGAAGAAGGTATGGAGGTATTTACAAACACTCCCAAAGTAAGAGCCTCAAGAAAAACTACTATTGAGCTTATACTTTCTACTCATCATAAAAAATGTCTGTCCTGCGTAAGAGGCAACAACTGCGAGCTTCAGAAGCTTGCCTTTGACTACGGCGTTGACGAAGACAGATTTAAGGCAGAAGAACCTATTTACGAGATTGACGACGCTTCACCGTATATCGTAAGAGATAACAACAAATGTATTCAGTGTATGCGCTGTGTTGCTGCTTGTAAGCACCAGGGTATTTCCGTTATCGGACCTATCCAGCGTGGATTTAAAGTACACGTGGGATGCGCTTTTGAAAAGGGCTTAGGCGAATCGCCCTGCGTTGGATGCGGTCAGTGTATTGTAAGCTGTCCCGTTGGTGCGCTTAATGAAAAAAGTCAGATTGACGAGGTTTGGAACGCAATTTCAGACCCTGAAAAAATGGTTATTTTCTACACTGCTCCGTCAATCAGAGCAACCTTGGGCGAAAGCTTCGGAATGCCAATCGGTACAAATGTTGAGGGAAAAATGGTTGCCGCAATCCGCAGGCTCGGTGTTGACAAGGTATTCAATATGGACTTTACTGCCGACCTGACAATTCTGGAAGAGGCAAACGAGCTTGTTGAAAGAATTAAAAGGCAGGATACATTGCCGATGTTTACCTCCTGCTGTCCCGGCTGGGTTAAGTTTGTAGAACACTACTACCCCGAGTTCATTCCTAACCTTTCAACATGTAAGTCACCTCAGGCAATGTTCGGTGCAGTGCTTAAAAGCTATTATGCTCAGAAATACAACATTGACCCCGAAAAAATGTTTGTTGTCAGCGTAATCCCCTGCACGGCAAAGAAGTTTGAAGCCACAAGAGAAGAACTCAGAACCTTTGACTTTGACGATGTTGATGTTGCTCTGACAACAAGAGAACTTTCAAAAATGATTAAGGGTGCAGGCGTTAATCTTGCCGATATGGACGAAGAAGAGTTTGACGAGCCTTTCAGAACTGCATCCGGCGGCGGTGCGATTTTCGGAGCAACAGGCGGTGTGCTTGAAGCGGCTTTGAGAACAGCAGCTGTTATGCTTGACGGAAAGTTCAAGAAAATCGACTTTAAAGAGGTAAGAGGTCCCGAAACCGTAAGAACCGCAACCTATGAGATTGCAGGCGTTAAAATAAATGTTGCCGTAACGTCGGGCTTGGGCAATGCTAAAGAAATTCTTGAGAAAATGAAGAAGGGCGAGTGTAACTATCAGATGATTGAAGTTATGGCTTGCCCGGGCGGCTGTATTAACGGCGGCGGACAGCCTGTTCAAAGCGACAGCGTCCGCAACTATGTTGACCTGAAAGCCCTTCGTTCCAAGGCTCTTTATGATTGCGACAAAGCTAACAAGATTCGTAAGAGCGACGACAGCCCTGTCATCAAGACTGTATATGACGAGTATTTTGACGCTCCGGGTAAGCCCAGAGCTCACAAGATTCTGCATACATCATATGTAAAACGAGGCAAATACTGATATTGACGCTGTCTTTGAAGCAGATGGCTGTCTTTAAAACATATGGTTGTCTTTGAAACAGATAGTATAATTAACAGACAAAAGGCGGGAGAGCTTACGGCTCCTCCGCCTTTATTCTGCCCCTGCATTTCAGCTATTTGATAACATAACGATATTATAATGCGGTAAATAAGCCGGCAAAAACAAAGCCGAGTCCAATGGGTTCGGTTTTGCATCATTTGTTTAAATTGTTGCAGTTTGGATTATTAGATTTCGGCGGATAAACCTCATTTACTACGACTTCTTCAATATGGTTATTGTCTGTATCCTTGCTTCTGTCAGGAAATTCAACAGGAAATCGGGTGTTAATTTCGTTTAAATTGTTATTACGGTTTTTGTCATTGGGGTCATTTACATTTTGTACCATTGCTTCTCCTCCTGAAAGTATTATTAGGCAATAGTATTATTTGAAATTATCAAAGGCAAATACCATATAATATTTGGAATTTAAATTTATTCCTTTTATCCATTCTCTTTATTAACTTTTTAGCCAAAATCAATTTTCCATATTGATAATATTCGTAAAAACAAAAATACATTTTTGGGTATTTTTAGGGAAACACTGATTAAATCGTTTGTGCATATTGCGCCGTCAGATTTTTTTGTCAGGTTGCACAAACAAACCGCAGTAATGCTGACGTATTACGAGGATTTTTTGGGCAGGCTGACGGAAAAGATGCAAGCAAGATGTGCAAACAATCTTATGATGTGATTTATTAAGTGTTTCCTTAGGTTTTGACTTATCCTGCTCTCGGCACAGAGCTTTATACACGCAAAAATCGGGGCACAAATATGTGCCCCGATTAACATTTAGAAGCTAAGCTTTAACATATTATTTGAGATATGTCAAGCCTGTGTTGCCTATTGCACCGTCGATACGTGTATATCCGTTTGCACAGCAAACATAAACTCTCAGATTACCCTTTGACATTGAAGGTACTGTCAATGTACCGTTAGTAACAGTCTGAGTGTCGCCGGTAACAGCGTCAATGTACAGTCCGTTTGGAATGTTTTTGAATGTTGCTCCGTTAGTTACGGAAACAAGTGCAAGGCTGTCAACACCTTCCGACGCATTTGTGTATCTGCGGATATAAGCCATATTGCCTGATACATATGTGCTGGAAGTTGTGTACTGACCTTTCTGCAACGCAGGGATTGCACGCCTGATGGCATTAAGCTTTGAAATATGCTGTGAAAGCGGTGAGCTAAGAGTATCTTCAACAGTTCCGCTGGCTGTGTATTCGCTGAAATCAGTAGCAGTTACATCACCCTCAAGGTAATCACCGAAGTATGCACGGCCTGTTGTGCTCAAAGGAGCATGAGGACCGACATCAATTACAGCGCCCTTCTGGAACTCAACTTCACTTCCGTAGTAAACGCATGGAATTCCACGGAATGTAAACATCAGAGAAAGGTTCTCTGCCCAAGTTTGTGTACCGCCTGCGAAACGGCTCTTTTCATCAGGCTGCTCGGGAGCGTAGTCGTGAGAATCAACATACATAACATTGTAAGTTGCATCGTTATAGTATTTATCTCCGCCCTTTGCAACACCGAATGCGCTTGAAGCACTGCCGAATAATCTATGCATCTGGAAATCGATTGCTCCCATTCCCGACGCCATTGATGTATCGGGCTCGTGGTAATCAAGTCCCTTAAGGAATGCGTTATCCGATGTAGGTTCGTCAGATATATTATCCTCTTCAAGGTAGTGGTCAAAGGTAAGATTCATATTATTGTTGATGTCTTCCCTGGATGTTCCCCAAGACCAAGCTTTTGCCCACTTATCGTTTGACTCTGCCCAAGTGTAGTATGGGGAAGATTCTTCTGCATGGTTTCTGTACCAAACCGAAGTAAATCTTGTGCAGATTTCACCGAACATATAGAAGTGTTCGTTACCCATATCGCTTGCAGCCTGCATAATCTGTGGGTTATACATAATGTTAAGAGCTACTCTGGGGATATGACGAACTGTATCTACACGGAAGCCGTCTACGCCCTGTCTGATATAGTCGCCATAAGAGTTTGTAACATATTCTGCGACTGCCGGGTTTTCTGTGTTCAAGTCAACGCAGTCACCTGCAATCTGGGTGTACTTACAGGTCCAGTCATCCCAGTTAAGACTCTGGAAATATCCTGAATGGTAGTAGTTGTTAGGATTGTATACATCGCTTTGAGAAAGCTTACCGATATCGTAATCCGATGAATCAGGATAAGTACCGGTTGAGTTGCCGTGATCGCCTGGGAATTCAGTCTCGTCAACATTCTTCATCAGGTTAAGTCTCTGCTGATACTGAACTTCACCCTTCTGTGCCCAATACTCATCAGCTGAGCTGAGTTCATATGTATCAAGAAGAAGCTGAGTAGGAATCATTGACTCTTCAAGATTTGATAAATCGGCATTCAGGTCCTTTTCAAACAAAGGAATTAGATTACTCTCACCAAAGTTACCTGTATGCTGCCATACAACATCCTGAACTATCTTCATACCCTTTTCGTGAACGGCGTCAATCAAATCCTGATATGTGGCGCCCTTGCTTTCGTATCTTGCATCAACTGTTGAGAAGTCCATTGCATGATAACCGTGGTAGTCGTATCCGGAAGCGTTGGTAACAACGGGAGTAATCCAGATTGCCGTAAAGCCTAAAGCCTTTATATAGTCAAGCTTATCAATAAGGCCTTGGAAGTCGCCTCGCCATGCAGGGTCGGTATCAGGGTTGCCTGCCTGGGAGTCATCCCAACAATGAACGTTGTTGCCTGTATCGCCGTCATAGAAACGGGTAGTCATAACAAAGTAAATAGTATCTTCTCTTAAATCAGAGTAATCGCCTGGAGTAACTATGTCGGGATTTTTTGTATACCATCTACCGCCTTTGTACCAAAATTCACTTGAAGATTCAATGGATTTGGTTAATTCTTTGGAAAGTTGATTGCCGTCTTTATCAGTAAAGAGCATATTCACCTTTGTTAATCCCGTGAATTTATATGTGTACCAGTTGCCGCCCTCCTGGCTGCTGTCGGCACTCATTGCTTTTCCGGGATACTGAACGGAAATATTGGTCGGCAAGCTGTTCCAGTAGTAAATATACGGTGCTGTGACACCGTCACCTTTATAGTGAATGATAAGCTCTGTATCTGTTGCTTCCGAACTGTTTTCGTCTGTGTTTTGAGCATTTACGGTTATCATACCGGCTGCCAAAACCAACATACAAGCAAGGAGCAGCGCACAAAGCTTTTTAACTCGTGCCATTATAAAGTCCTCCTATATCGTATATTTGTAATTACAGTTTTGCCAAAGTCTGCTGAATAGCCGAAGCGTCTCTTATTGCTACAATGCCGTCCTTGTCGTAGTCTGCAAGAGAGAGCTGTAAATCGGTGAGGGTTTCAGCCTTTGCAAGGTATGCCTGTATTGATGTTGCGTCTCTGATATCCAGGCGACCGTTTAAGTTTACATCGCCGTCAACATACTGCGGGGCTGTAGCAGTCGGATCTGTCGGAGAAATTGTGGGCGTTGCAGTTGTAGAAATCTGAGATACGCTTTCGTAAGTATAAGTCTTGTTTACAGTCTGATTATCAGAGCCCTGTACAAACACCTTAACTGTGTAGGTGCCAAGCTTTTCGGGCTTTAACTGATATGTCCGGCTGAGTGAGTAATAAGGTGTATTCTGAACACCGTCGGGATCTGTTACTATATATTTGTAGAACAGAAGCTTTGTTCCGGTGTTGCCGCCGCCTGCGTTTACGTTTACAGTTGCGGTAGTATTAACCTGAATCTGTCCGTTATTGCTCGGTCTTACAGACTTGATAACAGGCTTGATAAGCAGAGAAGAGTCCTCAATAGCGTAGGTTAAGGTTCTCTGATTTGTGTTGCCTGCAGTATCTTTTACGTCTAAAGTAATTACATAGCTGCCTACTGCGGTAGGAGTCCATACAACAGAATTAGCAGAGCCGAAATTGCTCAGAACGGTTGTCTGGCTTGTTGCAGTATTTGTAACAGAAAACTTATAGCTTACTGTTCCGTCGGTGCTCTTTGCATTAGCAGAAACGGTAATATCCATTCCTGTGTACTGAGGGCTTGCAGCGTCGGTTGTAAAGCTGGTGATTCTGATCGGGCTTGTATCGTAAACCTCCCAACCACCGGCAGAGTTGTTCCAAATATATCCTGTTCCGGGGAATGTTTGGTCTTCTGTCTTGGATTCATTGCCATTGCTGAATATGATGTTCTTATAATCCTTAGGGACTTCATAGCACCATACGCCGTCGCCCAAATCGGTCATAGCAACGCCGGGCCACTTTGCATTTTCGTCATCTTTGCTATTCCACATATATGCATATACCTTTGACCAGCCGGCATCATTCTTACAGTAAGTAACCACATCTCCCGAAGGAGCAGTTGTAGGCTGGGTTGCCTCCGTAGCAGAGGTCTGTGCCTGGGTTGTGGGCTCAATGTCAGGATGAGCAGCGATAGCAGCGTCGGTTGTTGTCCAAGTACCTGTGATGCTGTCACCTGTAGCAGATGACGGTACAAAGCAATTATTTGTTGAATCAACCTCAGCTGTAAATTTCTGTGTTTTAGCCGTGGGGTTTGAATTAGAGTTTGCAAAATAGAAGCTCGTTCCGCCCCAAGAACCAAGGTTATAAGAATATATACCGTTGCTGCCTTTGGTCATCTGGGTATATTCTGTATAAACCCCGTCGTTACCGACTTTTACAAGATAAACATTATCCCATTGAGCTGTGTAATTATCAAAATTGTAGGTTCCCTTCAAATCAAACGCAAAAGCTGTTATTGTTCCCACAACCATAGTAGATACAATCATAAGAGCAACCAGCAATACAGACAGCGCATGCTTTGAAAATCTTTTAAGATTCATTTATTTGTTTCCTCCTTAATAATGTGATAATCTCTCAATTTGCATTTTAGTCTGCTCCCGACCAAAATAATAAATTCACTCCTTTCAAAACTTCAAATAACATTCAGGCAAATTAAAAATAACCGTTCAATAATATAGGTTTTCAGCCACAAAACTTCTAAATAACATATGCTGAAAGGGCACGGCTACCCATAATTCTCCTCATAGTAATTATAATAATTCATCCGAAAGTTATTATTGTAATTTGGAATATTAAAATTTATCTGCTCCCAAATTTTAATGTGTTTTTTTAGTGAAATATACCAAAATTCCGCTATAAAGTAGAAAACTATTAAGTTTTCTTGAATTTTCGTCATTGATTTATTTTTCTGGTAGATTATATCGGATAATCCAACGGAATTATATGCTTATTTTTTGTTTTTAATTGAGTCCCAATAGCTTTTAAAGCTCTGCTCATTTTTGTTGTCGCCGTAAGAATAGTACTGCCTGTCTTTGATGTTGTCGGGCAGATACTGCTGTTTTACATAGTGATTTTCAAAATCGTGGGGATATAAATAAAACTGACCTTTGTTTTGGTTATCCTCGCCGTCAAAGTGTTTATTCTGGAGCTGACGGGGAATGGGTCCCGAAACGCCTTTTTCAATGTCCTGCATTGCGCTGTTTATGGCGTTGTATGCCGAATTCGATTTCGGAGAATTGCAAACCATTATTACAGCGTCGGCAAGGGGAATTCTCGCCTCCGGCAAGCCCACCTGCATAGCAATATCAACGCAGGACTTAACAAAGGGAATCAGCGACGGATAGGCAAGTCCCACATCCTCGCAGGCGCACACCATCAGTCTTCGGCAGGCACCGATTAAATCTCCTGCCGACAAAAGCCTTGCAAGGTAATGGATTGCTCCGTCACAGTCGGAACCACGCATACTCTTCTGATACGCCGAAAGAATATCATAGTGCTGGTCGCCGTTTTTGTCATACTGAAAAGCAGATTTTCCCGTAAGCTGTATTACGCCCTCGTCGGTAATAACCTTAACTCCGTCTTTGATGTCCGCAGACATAAAGGCAAGCTCCAAAATGTTCAAGGCTTTTCTTACATCGCCTCCGCAGGACAGAGAAATATGCTCAAGGGCTTTATCGGACACGGAAATTTCCGTGTTCTGCTCCTGTTTTAAAAATTCTATTCCTCTTAAAATCGCCTTTTTTATCTCTTTTGCCGAAACAGATTTGAACTCAAACACCGTACATCGGCTTAAAACAGCGTTATACACATAAAAATAAGGATTCTCCGTTGTGGAAGCTATCAGGGTTATCCTGCCGTTTTCTATATACTCCAGCAAGGTTTGCTGCTGTTTTTTGTTAAAATACTGGATTTCGTCAAGATAAAGCAGAATTCCGTTAAGCCCTGCAAAAGTATCAAGCTGAGCAAAAATTTCTTTTAAATCTGAGGTTGACGCAGTTGTGCCGTTGAGTTTTTTCAAGGTTTTATTGGTTTTTCTGGCAATATATGAGGCAAGGGTTGTCTTGCCCACTCCCGACGGGCCGTAAAAGATAAGGTTGGGAATATCTCCGCCGTCGATGATTTTTCTCAGAGCCTTGCCCTCGCCCAGCAAATGCTCCTGACCGACAATGTCCTCTAATTTTTCCGGTCTTATTCTGTCTGCCAAAGGTGATTTCATACTGACGCCTCTTTTCGGCTTAATCTATACGCAACAATCTGTTGCATAAATTGTTTGTAATAGATTTTATCAACTTCCAAAGCCCGAACATTTCCACAGGGCAATTTGGATTTTGAAAAATGAAAATCAAGGGCAGGAAAAATCCCGCCCCTGTTCCGTGGTTAATTTATTTTATTATTCATATAAGGGATATTTTGCGCAAAGCTCCTCTACCCCTGCTCTGACCTTCGGAGCCGAGTTCTCATAATCATTGAGAACAAGAGTGATAAACTCGGCGATTTTATCCATATCCTCCGTGTTAAGGCCTCTTGTTGTAACGGCAGGAGTACCGATGCGGATACCGCTGGTTACAAAGGGGCTTCTTGGCTCGTTGGGAATTGTATTTTTATTAACGGTAATGTAGCAGTCGTCAAGTCTTGCCTCCAGCTCCTTGCCGGTTACGTCTGTGTCACGCAGGTCAAGAAGCATAACATGGTTATCCGTTCCGCCCGATACAAGCTTGTTGCCTCTGTCAAGAAGTCCCTTTGCAAGAGCCTTGGCGTTGGCTACAACATTTTTGCCGTATTCCTTAAACTCGGGCTTTAAAGCCTCGCCCAGACAAACCGCCTTAGCGGCGATGGTGTGCATCAAAGGTCCTCCCTGAGTGCCGGGGAATATAGCCTTGTCAATCTGCTTTGCAAATTCTTCTCTGCAAAGAATCATACCGCCTCTGGGACCTCTTAATGTCTTGTGAGTTGTAGTTGTAACGAACTCTGCATAGGGCACCGGATTGGGGTGAACGCCTGCCGCAACTAGTCCTGCTATATGCGCCATATCAACCATAAGGTATGCACCGCAGGCGTCGGCAATTTCTCTGAACTTTTTAAAGTAGATTATTCTCGGATATGCGCTTGCGCCGCACACAATAAGTTTAGGCTTGCACTCAAGGGCAATCTCCATAACCTTATCGTAATCAATCACGTGGGTAACGGGGTCAACTCCGTACTCAACAAAGTTAAAATATTTACCGGAAATATTTACGGGTGAACCGTGGGTAAGGTGACCTCCCTCGGAAAGATTCATACCCATTACGGTATCGCCGGGCTGAAGCATTGCAAAATAAACAGCTGTGTTTGCCTGTGCTCCCGAATGTGGCTGAACGTTTGCATGCTCTGCGCCGAAAAGCTTGCATGCACGCTCTCTTGCGATTTCTTCAACAACATCAACGCACTGACATCCGCCGTAGTATCTTTTTCCGGGGTAACCCTCGGCGTACTTATTGGTAAGCAGACTTCCCACAGCCGCCATAACAGCAGGAGATACTATATTTTCGCTGGCTATCAGTTCAAGGTTTCTTCTCTGTCTTTTAAGCTCCTGCTCCATAGCCTCGCCGATGGCAGGGTCATAGCTTTTTAAAAAATCAATGCTTGTAATTTTTTCGCTCATTATTTTACTCCTTTTTCCTTTTCTTTATATAAATACCCCTTATGGGATAGCTATTCCCGTTGTTTTTTAACCGTCTCCACAAGTGCATAAACATCCTCGAGAGTTTTGACCTCGCCTGATTTCTTTCTGAAAGCGGCGGCGTTTTTCATACCCTTAAGGTAGTATGCTATGTGTTTTCGGGACTGTAAAATTCCCATATGCTCGCCTTTGTAACGGCATATTCTTTCAACATGCTCTGTCATAACTCCAAGCCTTTCGTCAAGCTCGGGCAAAGGTAAAAGCTCGCCTTTGTTTAAATAGGCGTTAATATCTCTGAAAATCCACGGATTGCCCAAGGACGCTCTGCCCACCATAACCAAATCACAGCCTGTAAATTCAAGAATTCTCTTTGCATCGGCAGGACTTCTTACGTCGCCGTTTGCAATCACGGGAATATCCAAATTCTGCTTAACCTGCCTGATGAGCTCATAATCCACAGGAGGAGAATAATACTGCTTTCTTGTTCTTCCGTGAACGGTAAGGGCAGACGCACCGTTTTTTCTGCATATCTGCGCTACCTCAAGGGCATTTACGCTGTCCTCGTCCCAGCCCTTGCGGATTTTCACCGTAACGGGAACATCAACGCTTTTTACTACTGCGCTGACAATTTCTCCGCAAAGAGCAGGATTTTTCATAAGCGCCGCTCCGCTGCCGTTGTTGCAGATTTTAGGCGCAGGACAACCCATATTTATGTCTATTATATCAGGCTTAAACTGCATGGCAAATTCGGCCGCTTCCGCCATAACCGAGGGGTTATCCCCGAAAATCTGAACTCCGCAGGGGCGCTCGCCGTCGGAAAGAACCATAAGCTCTGCGCTTTTTTTGCTTTTATAGGATATTCCCTTGGAGCTTACCATTTCGCTTACGGTATAGCCTGCTCCGAACTCCGTGCAAAGCTCTCGGAAAGCTCTGTCGGTAATCCCTGCCATAGGCGCAAGCACAGCCCTGCTGTTTATAGTAACATTACCAATTTTCATATTATACTCTTTTATCTTCTCTTGTTCTTTTTGCCCTCTGACCTTTTGGTTGTCAGCATAACTACTGCAAGCACTAAAATTCCTGCTCCGACGCACGCCCAGGAGAAATAACCGTAGGTAAGGTCGCCGTTGTCAGCTTTTTTCTTCTCGGTTGCGGGCGCAACTGTCGGAAGCTGTTTTTTGGGCTTTGTCTCAACGGAATCCTGACGGGGAGCGTATGTTTCCTCTTGCTGAGGCTCTGTATCCTGAGGCTCCGGAACAACCGGGTCGGTGTATATAATCGGAGGATCGGTCGGAGCCGGTTGGGCAGTAGGCGGTTCGGTGGGAATTTCAGGCTGAGTTTCGGGTGCAGGGGCAACTGTTTCCACCGATTGAGTGGGAGTTACAGGCTCGTCTTCGCCGTCCACGGCGCCTGCGCAGACTGCCGTAATAAAAAATATTGAAAGCGCCGCAATAAGCGCCGTAAAGCATTTTAAAAATGATTTTTGCTTCATTTTAAACCCCAATTAACAATAATTGACACTATTCCTGATTATTATACCAAATCACGGTCAGCTTTGCAATACCTTGGCAAGGCTGACGCCAAACAATTTTCCCGAATACACCGCTTCGTCCAGAGTGTTTCCGTCGGTGCCGAATTCTATAAGTAGAGAGCCCGAGTTTACATTCATATTGTATGTAAAGTATCCGAAATTAAGCGGTCGGGTCATTCCGGGGTACATAGTTTCCGTTTCTTTTTGAAGTTTAAGGGCAAATTTCAGATTATCGTTCCATTTGGGGAAATCCATTGTTCCGTCGTCACAGCCGCACATTATCATAATTTGAGCGGCTTTTTTGCCGTTATAGGTAAAGGTGGGCTTCATCTTGTTTGTTTCCGAACCTAAAGCGTCCCTGTGAATATCCAACACAACTTTTATACTCGGGTATTTTTCAAGGTATGAATCTATGGTGGCACGGCTTCTTTCGTAGCTTCCGTTATAGCTGGGGTAATCGTGAATTGTAGTATCGTGAATTACGCCTATTCCCTGCTCTTTCAAGGATTTTGCAATAGCCTCTCCTACTCGTGTAACATTAAAATTATTGTCGGTGCTTCGGGGATAAAAGCTTTCATAAAAAAATCCCTCGTCTGCGTCAAGGTAGCTTTCGCAGGTGTGTGTGTGCATAATAAGCACCTCGGGCTGACCGTTGTTTTCCATTTTAAAATCCAAAGGGGAGTTAAGAAGTTCCCCAATATCCGGGGAATAATCGGTTTTATTCTGAACAAAAAAATTCTCATACGCCGTGCCGTAGTCAGTGTAGTGTTTCTCCGTAACCGTGTACTTTTCTTCGCCGCTGTGGTCAGCGTATGTATTGTAATAGTTGTCCCGGTCGGCATCGGATGTCTCCGGCTCCGGCGCAGACGAATCCGCCGCAACAGTCGGCACTGTATAATCGATTTCTTTTTCTTCATTTTCGTTGTTTTCGGGAGCTGTTTCTGTCTGAAAATCTCCAAGCTTTCCGTCAGACAAAGTAAACGCCGCCGCAGTAAGCATTGCAGTATCTGCGTCGGAAAAACACTGTGGGAATCTTACCGCAATACATACAACGGCAAGAGTTACCATCAGCACTCCAAAAGTCATTTTTACAAACGAAAAAAACCTTCCTGTTTTTTTCAAGCTATCACCTGCTTTGCTCCATCTTATAAAAGAATATGCAAATTCAGATGATTTTAGAATTTTTATGTTGGGATATACCAAGAGTATTACAGTATAAAAACAAAGCTGTGTTCTGATAACCAAAAAGGGAAACGCCTCTATGCGTTCCCCTTTTCAAAAACAATCTGTTATAAATGCGCAAGCTTTATCTGAATTGCCGTCGCATCATTTACGGTAACACTTCCGTCGTTGTCCATATCGGAATTAAGGTCTCTGATAACCGATGACTTGCGTAAATTTGCAAGGAACATCTGCACCATTGTAACATCCTTAATGCTTACCTGACCGTTTAAATCTGCATCCCCTGCAAGGGTTGCCTTTGGCGGTTCCTGAGAGGTGTTTTCGGCTTCCGCTTTAATAACGGCGGTTGCACCTATATCGTCGCCAAGCTCACGGGCATAATAATCTTTCATATCATAAAACTTGCCGTCAAACATCAGAAAGCTCTCGTTGTACCCACCTTCGTTAAGGAATAAATATTCCTTTGTTCCTGCTTTTACGAGCCACTCGTCCACGCCGATAACATTATCCACATAGTTATCGTCCGAAAACGGAACGCCCTCGTTTACCTTTTGGGTATCAATAGTAACGGCGATTGCGCCGTAACCCAAAGGAAGCTGAAAGCCCCCTGCGTCAACGCAAATATATCCGTCATAATCTACCGTGCCCCTTGAAACAAGCGTCCAACGGCTTGTATCGGTTACAATATTCTCATCCTCCGCAGGAACATAATACACGCTGTAATCGGCGCCCTTTGATTCCGTTTCAAATATTACCTTATTCAGCCTGTCATATCCGTCGGAAAAATCGTAAAAATTCATATATGTAACATTCTGCTTTTCTGCAAGATAGTCAAAGCCGTAGGTTGCGCCGTAGGTTTCGTTTTGATAAAGCTTTTGAAATTCGCTTGATTTTTCTGCGGATAACACAGCGTATGAATCAGAGAATACATCGGAGAAGATAAACAAATCCTCATAGGAAATCCAGAAGTAACCATGCAGGGGATTATAATCTCCCCAGCTGTTCTTAACAAGCCAAGCGCCGTTTTCGTTGGGAGTTGCCCCGCAGGAAGTGAAATTCTCCTTGGGATAATCGTCGTCCCAACCCACAACGCTTACGGAATGGCCCTCGATTTCTGCGTTTTGGTCGTAGCAATAGAAAGCGGTTTTATCGGTATTAAAATATTTCATACCTCCGTTATTGTAATTTGCCGTTACAGCTCCGCACCGATAAATAAGCTCCTTAATCCTTGTCGGTTTTTCCATTGTTATGTATTCTATGGCGTTTATATTTATTCCGGCAAAGCTTTCCTGCGAAGTGTCATCAGCCTTGGCGAAAGGTCCCTGCCTTGATATGAAATATCCCATAGGCAGTAAATGAAGAGCGCCGGAGCCTAATGTTCTCTGCCAGCCTAAGCCCCTTTCGTCGGGAGTTCCCCACTTATCAAGATGATAGGTTGAAAGCTCGGGAAAAACAATTCCGTTTTTAAGCAAGAAGCTCTCAACTGTTGCAAGAGAGCCGTAAACCCAGCAGTTTTTGGCAGACTGTTTTTTCACGGAGGTTACATACCCTAAATCAACAGAGCTGTATTTTGACGGAAGCCCGGAGGCTGACTTGATTTTTGCGGAATCGGCAGGCTTGGAAAGCGAGGGATTTTCCTCCACTACTGCGGCGCCTGCGGACGGTGCGGCTAAAACAAAGGTCATCAGAATCGTTATTGAAGAAAGAATAAAAGCTGTGGTCTTTTTCATTTTTTTCGAAAACGATGTTAAATTTTTCATAGCGTTTAACTCCCGGAAAAATATGTGTATATTATATCAACAGAGTTTATTTATGTAAAGAATAGTTTGAAAAAATTTTCTTATAATATTACACATAGAGTTTAGAGGTGACGGCTATGGAATTGAGAACAGACCTTGCGATTGAAGCAAGAGAAATTGCAGGAGAAGAAATCAGCGGCGTTGATTTTAAAGAATACAGCGAAAACGGTCTTAATATATCAAGACTGACGGTAAAAACCGACCGAGCAGGTCAGCTTTTGCACAAAGAAAAAGGCACATATATTACAGTGGACTTACCGCCCCTGACGGATAATTTTGCAAACACGGACAAACGCCTTGAAACAATCGGCAGAGAAATACGCCGTCTGCTTCCGGTAAACGGACTTGCCCTTGTGTGCGGACTTGGAAATGTGGAAATCACTCCCGACGCATTAGGTCCCAAAACAAGTGCACAGGTGCTTGCAACAAGGCACATAACCGGCGAGCTTGCCCGTGCTACGGGGCTTGACAGACTGCGCCCTGTGGCGGTGCTGACAACAGGAGTAACAGGTCAGACGGGAATAGAAACAGGGGAATACCTGCTTAGCATAACAAAAAAAATAAAGCCTACGGTAATTATCGCCATTGACGCCCTTGCTTCAAGACGGCTGGAACGGCTGGGCTGTACTCTGCAAATAAGCAATACGGGGATTTCACCGGGAGCAGGAGTCGGAAATCACCGCACGAAAATCAACAGCGAAACTATGGGCATACCCGTTATTGCAATAGGCGTTCCCACCGTTGTTGACACAGTAACAATGGCAATCGACCTGCTTGACTTAAAAAACGAAACCGATGCAAATCAAATTAAGGCAAAGCTCTCCCCCGACGGCAGAAAAATGGTCGTTACGCCGAAAGAGGTTGACCTGCTTATCGACAGGGCTTCAAGACTTATTTCAATGTCAGTAAATTACGCCCTGCACAAGGGGCTGGAGCTTGAGGATTTGGCAATGCTGGTATAGCAAAAAAGCGTAAAATAATAAAGAGGAAGAAAAATGCTTACAACAAATTATTCCGAAAACTTAAATATTATGGAACGCTGTCTTAACACAAAGGACAGCTTTGACCTTGTTGAAAGAAAAATCACAATTAAAAACCGTAAGGCGGTTATGTATTTTTCCGACGGGCTTACAAAGGACGAAATCGCCGAAAAGCTGATGGAATTTATTTACAAAAACACTTCCGAAGATGATTTTAAAAATGCAGACACATTTTCGCAGAACTGCGTTCCGTACATTGAGGTGGAAACCTCCGGCGATGAAGAAAAAATAACAACAGACGTGCTTTCGGGAATTTGTGCTCTGCTGATTGAGGGCTTTGACAAGGCTGTACTTATCGACATACGAACCTATCCTCAGCGCTCAACAAGCGAGCCTGAAAACGACAAGGTATTACGAGGAAGCAAAGACGGATTTGTAGAAACTATTGTTTTTAATACAGCGCTGATAAGGCGCAGAATCCGTGACCCTAAGCTGAGGGTTAAGGCTCTCAGAGCAGGTAAAAAATCAAAAACCGATATCGCTCTTTGCTATATGGAGGGCAAGGCGGATACAAAGCTGATTGACGACCTTACCCGGCGCATTGAAAGCATAAAGGCCGACGCTCTGACAATGAATCAGCAAAGTCTTATTGAAAAGTTATACAAAGGTCTGTGGACTAATCCCTTCCCGAAGGTTAAACACACAGAGCGTCCCGACACCGCCGCTGCGGCTGTGCTGAAAGGAAATGTAGTAATTTTTGTTGACAATTCCCCCTCTGCAATCATTCTGCCCACATCAATTTTTGATTTGCTTGAAGAAGCCGACGATTTTTATTTTTCTCCCGTAACGGGAACATACCTGCGCCTTGCAAGGTACTTTATCACCGTGTTATCGGTGGTCATAACCCCCCTTTGGCTTCTGTGTCTTCAAAATCCCAAATACGTTCCCGACGCCTTTAAATTTATACTTGTGGATGAACCGCAAAACATCCCCGTAATTGTTCAGCTTTTGGCTATTGAAATAGGTATTGACGGACTAAGACTTGCTTCTCTGAACACGCCGTCCAGCCTCACTACTCCACTGAGCATTATCGGCGCTATTGCTCTGTCCGATTTTGTGGTTCAGTCCGGTTGGGTGTGCGGAGAGGCGATATTATATATGGCCTTTGTAACCATTGCAAACTACACCCAGCCCAGCTACGAGCTTGGCTACGGTCTTAAATTCTGCCGTATTCTGCTTTTGATTTTGACCACCCTGTTTAACCTTTGGGGATTTATCGCAGGCAATATTATAAACATCGTTATGCTTTGCTCAAACAGGACAATTTCAGGCAAAAGCTATATGTACCCGCTGTTTCCCTTTAACGGCAAAGAGCTTTTGAGAAAGCTTGTGAGGATCAGGACAAAATAATGCGCCTGACGGAAAAACCGAAAGGCGCATTACAAACTACTATTTTGATTCTTTAAATATTACTGATTGTGATTCTTTAAGTATTACTGCTCCGCAGGGAACTTATTGATAAGTCCTGCAAGCTTTCTCTGAATCATTGTTGCGTCGGAAATACTTACATTTCCGTCTGCATCAACATCAGCGGATTTTTCTCCGTCATCGCTGAGGACAGTAATTTTTGCAAGGTGCTTTTGAATTGCGGTTACATCCCGGATAGTCACTTCTCCGTCTAAATCGGAGTCACCGATAACAATAGGATTGAGAGCTTCAAAGGTAAGATTATTGCTTTCGGCAAAGCTTTGTGCGTATGAATCTTTGTAACCCTTAATTATTACCGACGAATTGTTAAATGCGTAATCGTCAATTTCTGTTACGGAACGGGGAATTGTAATCTCCGCAAGACTTTCGGTATTATAAAAAGCAAAACGACTTATGGTCGTTAAAGTATCCGGAAGTTCTACTGACGTAAGCATTGAGCAGTCGCCGAAAGCTCCCTCGCCGATTGTCTTAACCCCCTGAGGAAGTTTAACCGAAGTAAGTTTTTTTGAATAATAAAAAGCATAATCGCCTATTTTTTCCACCGTAGGCTCAACAGCGTAATCGCCGGATTTTCCGTTGGGGAAAAGCTCCAGGGTTTTGCCGTCTTTTGAATATACAACACCGTCAACATCTTTATATACGGTATTATTGTCGTCAACAAAAATGTTTTCAAGTTTTTCTATATCACTCAGGGCGAAAGGCTCGATGGAAGTTACCGTTGAAGGAATTGAAACCTCAGTAGTATAAACCCCTGCATAGAGCTGATTGTAGTACACAAGGCTGTCGCCAACGGTAGTTACGGTGTAACCGTCGATAGTCTCGGGAATATTTACAACTGTGCTGTCGCCGTCATACATATAAATCCTTGCGTTATTTCCGCTGATTGTATATGAAAAACCTCCTGTCAGCTTATTAACATTGTAATATCTCGGTGCAGTATCGGTGTATCCTGCCTCCAGAACATACACTTCTCCGTCAACTATAACCGCCGTATTTCTGTGTCCGCTGCCGGCAAAAGGGTCGTCTGCGGCATATCTTGTGTGATATTTTAGTCCTTTAAGGGCGCACAAATAGTTTATTGCGCTTGTACTTGCCCAGCAATCTCCTCCGCCGTGAACAATCATTCCCACATATCCGGAATAGTAAGGGCTGTAATCGTACTGTGCAGGGAAGCTGCAAATAGCGTCAAGCAATTCCGCTGTTGTTAAGTCATCGGTAAGCTTTTCTTCTGCAAATTTGTTCATAACTTTCTGGGCATAATACAGAGCGTAATCCTTTGTCACAACTTTTGCGCTGAGCTTTACTCCGTCAACGCTTGCCTCTACAACCGACTCGCCAAGCTTTGGCTTTTTGGTTGTTGAGGTATAGCCATCAATGGGGCTTGTTGACGATATGTTGCCTTTGTTGTACCAGATTTCATAAACAGGCGTTACGGTACCATTGCTGTCAATGTTTACGGTATATCCGGACGTTACACTCCACGATACGTTTGAATCCGTACCGATAACCTTAAATGTAAAGCTCTGATTAACATCATCGGGAATGGTAAGAACGTCGCTGTCGCTTTCGCTTATGGTGAAAAGCTCTGCGCTGTCAGCGTTCAGGGTTAAGGTTGACGCTGCCGAAGCCGAAATTGACACGGGAAACAAACAAAATACCAAAATCACTGCAAGGGTCAGGGATAAAAGTTTTTTCATAGATAATCCTCCGTTTCCATAATTTCAAAACTATTTCACTACTATTTTAAACCATTTTTAAAAACCCGTCAACTATCGGTCAGTTTTTTCTGAAACTAAAAAGCGCTGTATAAAGGCATACCCCAATGGGATATGCCTTGGCTTATGATAATAACAAAATCTGTTTTATTTTTCCGATGAGTTGTCGTATTTTCTTACTCTGAGAGGAATACCTAAATGTTCGGCTATTGCTCTGCATCGCTTAATCTCTTCTTCACCTATAACATCAACAACCGTCAGGGTTACATTATCGGTGTACTCTTTACATTCTCTGGCAAAATCCAGCATAGCGTCAAAAGATTCAATTCCGAATTTAGGCCTTACTATTTTATAATAGTCCTCTTTGTTTGAGCAGTTTAGGCTGATTGATACTGCGTCAACACTTTCGCACAGCTCCTTTGCTATGCTTCTGTCGTTTATCAGATTGCCCAGTCCG
Organism: bacterium; assembly: GCA_022774755.1. GTDB lineage: Bacteria > Bacillota > Clostridia > Oscillospirales > Acutalibacteraceae > Ruminococcoides. The sequence continues at coordinate 217,685 of JALFLK010000009.1, read as the reverse complement.
TTTGTATTAACCCGTGTTTTTATTCCCAAATGACTGCGTATATATTCAGCTGTTTTTATAAGCACGTCAAGGGAATTTGTAGGCTCTCCGTAACCGCAGAAAATTATTTCGCTGACGCCTTTGAGAGGATAAATGTCTATGGCGTTTTTAACTTCTTCAAAGCTTGGCTGGTGCTCAAGCCACAGGCTGTCCGCATTGCCGATAGCCTCCTTTTTGCTCCTGATGCAAAAGGTACAGGCGCAGGGACATTTGTTAGTTATGTTCAGATAAACCTTTTCCTTGTAACCGTAAACAATTTCCTGACTCATTTTATCACCTCAACAAATTAGGGAGCATTTTTTGTTTAAACTTCAAAGCGTCCAGACCGAGTCCCATTGCAATAAAGATGATTGTACCCACAGAGGGCTGTAACCACCACATTGCAAGCTCTGCGATTGCTCCGCCCCAGCCGTAAAGAAGTCCGTTGCCGATAAAATATCCGAAAACGGTTACAAAGGTTGTGGGCAAAAGCATTAGAAGGTTCGGAATATTTATTATTCTTTCGTCTTTTCCGGCCTTTTTCAGAAAATATCTGCACATAACAAAGGGTACTGCGTTAAGACCCTTTATGATAAATGTGGGCAAAATCCACTGGGGATAACCTGCGATTAAGTCGGCAAGAGCTCCGCCGATTGACGAGGCAATTATTCCGTAAGGACCCGGCAATACGCAGGCGGCAAGATATACCATCGAATCTCCCGGATGGGCATATCCAAACGCCGACGGAATTTTAATGAACGCTGTTGCCACCGTTACCAGTGCCGCAAACATAGCGGTAACGGTGATAAGCTTAATGTTTGTTCCTTTTTTTGCTGTTACCAGTTCTCCACTGTTTTTCATTTCAATCACTCCTTGCTGATGTGTAGCTTATGCAAAAATTTTTCGTAATTTACTCCGTAATTGGATGTGTAGGGTTCTTTTACGGTATCGGCTATAACCTCTTCCAAAAAAGCCGTCGCCTTTTGTACGGACTGTGAAGCACTCAGCCCGTTAAGCAATCCTCCGCAAACAATCGAAGCAAAAATATCCCCGGTTCCCGAAAAACTTGTGCCGTAAATGTTAGATTTAAAAAATTCGGCGTTGCCCCTTTCAAACAAACCGTTGTATATAAATTTGTCGGTTTTGATGCCTGTCACGGCAATCTTCAAACTGCTGTCGCCTACAACACTGGAGGCAATTTTGCCTATCTGCTGAAAATAATCCGGGGAATTGCTGTTTGAAGTAACAAGCTCGTAGTCCTCGTCTGCAAGAATACACAGCTCCGTAAGATTAGGCGTAATAATATCAGCCTTTTTGGCAAGCTCCTTTATTTTTTCGCAGGTATCTTTGCCGTAGGCAGAATAAAGTCTGCCATTATCAGCCATAACCGGGTCAACCAGCACAAGCGTTGACGGCTTGCGGAATTCATCTATAAATTCGCCGATAAAATCAACCTGCTCTTTGTTAGCCACATAACCGGAATACACAGCGTCAAAGGAAGCGTTGTTTTTCTTCCACATTTCTATGTACTTAGGCATATTACCGCTGAAATCAAAGGAATAATGGTTTTGGTAGCCTGTCTGATTTGTAAGGATGGCCGTAGGCAGAGCGCACGGAGATACCCCCATAACCGACAAAACGCCGATAGCGGCGCACAACGAACACTTTCCGAAGCCCGAAAGGTCGTTAATAACAGCAGCTGTTTTGTTCATTTGCTTCACTCCATCAATGAATTGACACTATAATACGACAAATTTGTCTTGGTTAAAACAGACAATTTTTGAAAATTTTATAAGGACAGTTTGCCGTGTGTAAAAAATCATTGACATTTAACACTGTGAAAATTATACTGATATGTATTAAATTGTATATCCAAAATCAATCTATCGGAGGTTATTATGACTGCTGAAAAAATTATAGAGGAGCTGTGCAAGCTTCAGGGCGTTGACGCCGTTGCCATTGGCGGAAGCAGAGCATCGGGAAATGCCGACGAAAATTCCGACTACGATGTATATGTTTACTTTATGCAGAAGCCGGACGAACAACAGCGAAGAAACCTTTTGGAGCCTTGCTGCCGGGCTCTTGAAATAGGCAATCACTACTGGGAATACGAGGACAACTGCATACTTGACGACGGCACGCCTATGGACATTATTTACCGTCCGATTATGGTGTTTACCGACAAAAATGTGACCTTTGACTTTTTATTCGGAAGCAAAAACGGTTACTCCACCTGTTTTCTGCACAACATTGCAACCTGCAAAATCATCTATGATAAATCGGGAGCGTTTTCAAAGCTTCAGCAGGGACTTATTGACCAGTACCCGGACAAAATGCGCAGGGATATAATTGAGCGCAATATGAAGCTTATCCACGGTCAGCTTCCAAGCTACGATAACCAAATAAAAAAAGCTGTGGAGAGGAACGACCTTGTAAGCATTAACCACCGTACGACAGGATTCTTGGAAAGCTACTTTGACATTATCTTTGCGCTGAACAGGATGACCCATCCCGGTGAAAAAAAGCTGATTAAAATTTGCAAGGAAAAGTGCAGTATTCTACCGAAGGATTTTGAAAAAAACCTTAAAAAGCTTTTTTCATCAATGTATAAAAAATACGATTTTAATACCCTCAATCGTATTATCGAAGAGCTTGAAAAAACCGTACAGGAGAATATGTAATACACATAGGGTTCTTCATATTATCTGCACACCTGATTGTGCAGTAAAATCATACAAAATCAAAACCATCGGTAAACTAATGATTTACACAAGCACCTCATATGGGGCGTCTGTCGGGGCTGTCAATATGACAGCCCCTTTATTTTTCCCTAAAGGCAATTAAACATTGAAATACCCGATAAAATCGGGATTTTTCCACAAGCAGAAATAAACCGAGGAAACACAATCCGTCAGGGCAGAAAGGGTAACTATGAAAGGTAACGATGAATGTTCCGCCGTTTTTTGCCGTTTATCATAAGCGATGTTTGTGCTTTTTGGCTAAATCTGCAAATAGTCTGTTGCAATCTTATAAAAAATTATAACAAAAGAACAAAACTTTAATAAAAAATATTGATTTTATATTGAATTCTCTTTTATATCGTGCTAAGATAAAGTATAAAAATATGGAAAATAATAAAATTATAATTGATTAGTTATTTTTGCTGCATATTATCGGTACGCAAACATTTCAGAACGAGAGCTTTTATAGGAGGATTTAATGAAAAAGACATTGAGATTTTCCGGACATTTATTCAAAGCTAAGTTGCTTCTCTCCTTTGTGCTTGTTATCACTATTGTAACATCATCAATGCCAATGGTTTATGCAGAAAGTAATACTGTAAATGCTTTGAAAAACCCTTCATTTGACGAAGGTTATATCAGCGATTGGCATAAAGCAAGCGGAGAAATTACGCTAAAGGACGGAGAGGGCGCAGAAGGCACAAACGCCCTTGAACTAACAGACGGAGAAGATGCTGTTTATCAGGCTGTCACAAAAGACGACGGCACAGAATTCATCCAGGGCTCAACATTTCAATGGGAATTAAAATATAAGAGCACAAAAGCGGACGATATTGTGGCTCTTGTATTAGGATTGAACGAACCTACCGGCGCTGACGGCCAATCAGACCAATTAAGACAAATGGTTGATTGGATGAAGAAGAAAAAAATTGACAAAAAGGTGCCTGCTGACGGGCAGTACACTGTTATTGTTTATTCAAAACCGTTTAAAGCTGACGGTACTTTTGATGACGGAAAATTTGGTGTGGGCAGGCCTAATTTCAGTCTTGTTCCCACAATGTACTGTACAGAAAAATTATCAGTATCTTTGTTCAGAACAGCCTCAACAGACTGGACAACCGTTTCAAATCCTGCAACAACACCGTACACGCTGAATAAAAATTCTTCGTCGATTTATTATTCATTGATTTCTTACAAGGGAAGTCCCCTTACAGACGATGTTAGTTTCTTAGTTGAAAAAACCGGTACAGAGGTCACCGAATACAGCAATCTGCAAAACGGCGGATTTGAAAAACCGCAAATTTCGGATTATACAAGCACTTTTTTTTACCAGGCAAATCATAATGATGTTCCCTCTTGGTTTACCACATCGACTGACAACAAGATAGAGCTTTTCATTGATAACAACAATAGAAACAGCGCCCATTTTATTTATGGAGAAAAAGCAGTTTTTGAGGGCAAGCAGTCTGCTGAATTAAACGCCGAACAGGCAAGTACATTGTATCAGTACATAAAAACAGAAGCCGGAAGTCAATACAAATGGAGTCTTTCTCACAGGGGCAGATATGGTGCTGATATTATGGCTCTTATTATAGGTCCAAAGCAGGACAAGGCTCCCGGCAAAAAAGGCGATAGATTAGACAGCGACCAATTTATGCAGATGGTTGACTGGGTAAAGAATAACAAAGATTATTATCCCGATGTTAAGGATAAGATTGCGGAAATTGAAGCCGCTCAGTCTAATAATGAAAGAAAGTCGAATGATTATAGGTGCGATCCGGTTAGGGTAACCGTATATTCAAAGCCTTTTGCAGAAAAAGGCGGTTTTGTAAGCGACAACGCAACATATTTCAGCTCAACGGAATCTACTGTTTTTTCAGAAAGATGGGATATCACCATAATTTGTTCAGGTGACTCAAGCTGGCAAACCTACGGCGAAAACGAGGAAGATTTGTACAGCATATACAATGTGCCTGAGGGACAGACTGATTCGATATTTGCCTTTACAGCATATAAAGGCACTAACGAAAAAGAAGACAGCTATTATATAGGCAACAACACAGCAAAAATGAATACCTACGGCAATCTCCTGGACGGGGTTAATTTTGACCTGTACTATCCTGCCTCATCGGTATCATTTACAGGCGGCGACGCTGTGCTTACCTATGTATATAAGAATCAGCTGGAAACATCCGAACTTAAATCAGGCGAGCCGGCACAATCAATAATGGTTGATGAAAACTCAACATTCACCTTGGATGTTACCCCAAGGTATTCTACAACTACCGATGAAAACGGAAATGAAGTACCAAGGTTAGACGCTGACGGCAATAAAATTCAAAACACCTTTTTAGGTGCGTATATAACCATCGACGGTAAAAGACAATATTACCCGGCCACAGCCGTCGGTTCGGATAACGCCGTTTATTTCTCCGAAACCGAAGACGAAAACGGAGTGAAAACCTATTCATATGGTCAATCTAATGTATCGGGCAGGGTTATTGTTGAGTTAGTATATTCAGAAGTATATACAATGACCTATAATGCCAACGGGGGCGAAGCGTATTCAGTTCATAACGGTTCATATACCGGTGATATAGATTGGCGTGGAAGTAATTCAAATATTGCCCGTTTCTATGAAAAGGCAAGCGGTACATATACATCTACTGCCTGTCAGTGGTGGGAAGATAACAAAAGCGTTGTTTTCAAAGGATGGGAGCTTGTCGGCGGCAGTATAACTGATTTGTCCGACAATACGCCTGTGCCTGAAGATGAAAAGGTTTTGTTTGCAAAAGATGTAAAGGTCAGCTACACAGTTCCGACGCTTACGGATGAAGAAAAAGAAGGATTAACGCCTAACGAACAAGAAGAATTATTTTTAAAGAAGGCAAGAGATGTAGATTTTATAATTTCCGACGGCAAATACGAGGGAAAAATTAACGCCTATAACGGCGGAGTATTTGTTGCAAATTGGGAATATAAAACATCGGTAGTTGCCCAGACGGAACAGCTTGACGGTTCTTTTGCAGACAGCGGAATCGGCGGCCAGGTATCCCTGACAAACCATACAATGGATATTACTGACGACAGCGGAAAGGTGTACGGCACCGGAGAATCCATTGATTACACTGACAAATTTACCTTTACATCAGAATTTTACAATGTGGTAAATGCGTCGTCTAAAGAAAATACAGGCTATAAATTCCTTGGCTGGTATGATGACGAAGGAAACAAGCTTTCTTCTACAACAGACCACAGCTACACAATAGAGCCGTATTTCTCCACCAGCGATAAAAACATCGAAACTCAGACGCCGGCGGTTATTTATGCAAGATATGGATTGGCGTGCAAGGTTAAGTTCCACATCAACGATAAAGATACTGTATCAACAGTAACTAACCCCGACGCTGACCTTTACAGGGTTTATTATCCCACAAGCGTTGATATATCGCAAACAGCCCGTTTGAATACCGACTACGAAATAAAACACCTAGAAAGCAACAATCATATAAAATCTTTCTATGACATTCCGACTCCAATATCAACAAACGGTAAAATCTTTAAGGGTTGGTATGCCGATAAGGATAATGATGTTGACATAAACCCGATACAATGGGATAATAAAGCATATACCGAGGATACAGATATTTATGCCCATTGGATAGATGTGGGAACAGTTTCACAGGATGAGTCGGACAAAAAGATTCTTGATAAGTCAACAGTATCCTCCGGATTACTGCCCGGTATAGATTTGCTTGGTGTTCAGATTCGTTATGAGGAGAAGGATGATAACTATCCAAACGGCAGGGGAACAGGCACCGGTCAGTCACCGCACTTTGACACGGACGGATTAAGATTCATAACCTGTATTAAGGAAGATATACTGAGTCAGACAAGCTCTCTGTTTAAGAAAGCATACGGTACATATACGCCTCAATCTCTCAGTTACGGATATGTAATTGCCAAAGAGGCAACTGCCGACAAGTACCTAAATAAAGATTCCGGCAAGTGCCTTGAGTATAAAGATACTAACGTTAACGGCGTAGATACAACTACCGACTATAAATTTGTGTCAAATGTTGACTGCACAAGCAGCGTAGGCGGATATAACAAAAACACCGATATTCTTGACCACAGGAATTTTTCGGATTACAGAATTTACTCAATGGTAATCTCATATAATACTGTCGGAAAAACTGATGCTCAGATTGAAAGTGCCAAAAAGCAAAACATTATTGCAAGACCATATCTCCGTTATCAGGATGCAAACGGTCTTTACAGAACTTATTATCAAGACTATACAGGCACGAAAGTATATGGCGGATGCAGTACTAATTATGAGACCACAAGAACATACCTCAGCGATAAAGGGTATTTTCCTACAGTCTAAACCACAGCTAAAAATCAAAACATATCAGAACATTATTTAAAAAGATATGAAGAGCATTACTTATTCATAGATTTATGAAACCTGATTGTTTTGTTTGATACTTAGCAGTTGCTCAACAGATGGTAAAACAAAGAAAGAATAATGCGGAGGTGAATTTGGATGATTTGTCAAAAGATGATTTGTCATAATTTCAAAAAATTTATTACGGTAAGTGTGTCCATTGTTTCTATAATTATTTTGCTGATTGTTTGTGCTGTGCCCGTAGGTGCCGCCCAGAGTAATACTTCTTCGGAAAACGTTACTCTATACGGTGATGCTGATAAAGACGGCTTTGTAAGTATTCGGGATTGCTCATATATTCAAAGATGTATAACTAAGGATGAAGCACCTGAAGATTACAGCTATTATGTATTAGCGGCTGACCTGGACCGGGATTCGTTTGTAAACATCAGAGATGTCACAATTTTACAGATGTTTTTGGCAGGTATATATTCATCCCTCCCCATTAACACAACCACTCCGCCGTCTACCACTGCTCCGTCTGCAACAACCACTCAGCCTGTAAATGACGAAGATGGATATAACAATTATGTTTTTAAACCATAATATATTGTAAAATTGTTGATAATAAAATGAAAAGTAATTGCCTGCGGAATGATTCTTGAATCCGCAGGCAATTTTCATACATATAAATAATCTAAGGAGCACAAAAAACGGCAGTTCAAAATGAACTGCCGCAAAATTTTTATTGTATTAAGCACATTAACTTAAACTTAATTACTTATTAAAAATTGACATAATGTCATAGAAAGTATCGTCTTCGTCCTCTTCCACCTTTTCAGCCTTAGCAGGAGATGAACTGCTGAGCACATTATCATCTTCTTTTTTAACTTTTCCGGAAGAAGCCTTGCCGTCTGCCGCAAAGCCTGTTGCAATTACGGTAACGCTGATTGCGTCATCCATTTTCTCATCAATTACAGCACCCCAGATGATGTTAGCGTCATCGGACACCTTGTCCTTAATCATAGTAGAAGCTGCATCAATATCATCAAGGCTTATATCAGGCGAAGCGGTAATGTTGATTATTACGCCCTTTGCGCCGTCAATAGAGGTTTCAAGCAAGGGGCTTGAAATAGCCAAATCAGCGGCAACAGAAGCCTTGTCCTTTCCGGTAGCGCTGCCCATTCCCATATGTGCATAGCCTGCGTTCTTCATAACGGAAGTAACATCGGCAAAGTCAAGGTTTACCATACCCGGTACAAGAATAAGGTCGGAAATACTCTGAACACCCTGTCTTAATACATCGTCTGCGATTGCAAAGGCATTCTGCAATGTGATGCTCTGGTCGGAAACATACTTTAATCTCTCGTTAGGAACAATAATCAAAGAATCAACACAGCTTGCAAGCTCGGCAATTCCCTGTTCTGCCTGAGCCATACGCCTCTTGCCCTCAAAAGCAAAGGGCTTTGTAACAACTGCAACAGTCAAAATTCCCAAATCTCTTGCAATTTTTGCAACAACAGGCGCCGCACCTGTACCTGTTCCGCCGCCCATTCCGGCTGTAACAAATACCATATCGGTATCCTTAAGCAAAGCAGTAATCTCGTCCTTGCTTTCTTCGGCGGCTTTTTTGCCTACCTCCGGCATAGAGCCGGCGCCCTTGCCCTTGGTCATCTTTTCGCCTATCTGAATTTTTGTCGGAGCCTGAGATAATCTCAGAACATGCTCGTCGGTGTTTATTGCAATAAACTCAACATTTTTTACTGCCATTTTTATCATTCGGTTGATGGCGTTTCCGCCGCCTCCGCCGACACCAATTACCTTAATTACGGGCATAAATTCATTTTCCATTTCTAAATCGAAAGCCATTTATACGTCCTCCTTGCATTTACTTTTTCCGAATATTTTAGTACAAGCTATTATACTGCATTATTTTACGCTACTACATTAAATTAACATATTTTTAAATAAATATCAATATATTTTTTAATAAAAATCAATAAAATCTCTGTTTATGACATATTTTTAACAAAAATATCCGTAAATTTAACCAATATACTCTCCAAGCGCCTTTAAATCGGCATATTTCCGAACCTACGGAACAAGGTTTCCGTTGCCGTCGTAGTAATTACCGTTTTCATCATACCAGCCCCACTCTGACAAATCAACCGAGCTGTCGGCACTACCCGTATTTGTGTCGTCGGAGGGCGTCCACTGATAGTCGCCGCCGTAATAATCAGGCTCGCTTGAAGGTGCTTCTGTCGGCGCCGTTGTCTCGGGAATTGTGGTAACAGGCTGTGTTGTCGGCTGGGGCATAGTTATATCAAGAGAAATTTCGCCGTCTTTAAAATACGATTTTTTGGTGTTTTTGCACTGGGAAACATCAAGAGTGCCCGAAGGATTTGCACTGCCGTTGACATCAAGCTTCTCGTTAATAATCGTCATAGCGGTCTTTAGCTTGTAAGGTATATTTTCCGGCAAACCGATTATAATCTTGATTCTCTCGTCATATACCATACTTATGTCTGACATATCTCTGACATCTACATAGTTTATGTTATCAAAACCATTTTCAGTTATGCAGTCGTCAATTTCTTTAATCAGAGTATTTGTCTTTTCGTCGGCAAATTCAACATACTTTCCCACCTCGGTATTGCTCAGCTCCGAGCAAAGAATGATGGGCAGGTTGTCGATGTTGTCATCGGAAACTTCAAGAATCCTGCCGCTTGCGCTGATTTTATAGAACTGTCCGCCGCTTATAATGACATACGCCGCTTCTGCATTTTTCACCGTTATGTTTATGGTGTCCGGAATTCTGAAATCCACCCTTGCCTCTTCAATATACGGCAGTGCGTCAACAATCTTTTGCGGTGTTGACTTTATTTTTGAAAGGAATATATTTTCCTCAAGATTAACTCCGCTTAGCTGAACAATTTTGCTTTCGTCGTAGAGTGTGTTGCCCTGAACATTTATTTTCTCCGTCTTGAACAAGACAGTCATACACAAAACTGTTCCTATTGTCAGAATAACTGCAAAAATCAGACAATATGTAACCACTCGTCTGACCTTTCTGCGGTGGGGCGTAAGAGGTGTTTTCTGCTTTTTCTGCCTTGCGTGCTTTTCACGCCTTGCCTTTTCTCTTCGCTCTTTTGTTTCGTCTGTATAAAAGCTGTCGTTGTAAACGTCCTTGGGCAAACTGACCCTGCGGGCACTGTTTTCTTTGAAATTATCGTTTTTAAGTGAACCTGTATTTTTTGAAGAACCGTTCTGCTTTATGTCTTGACTCTTTTTCCGATTTTTCTGATAATTCTTTGCTTCACGAATCTTCTGTCTGCGTTCTTTCTGCATTTTTGCCCGTTCTTTACCGTTACTCTTATTTTTTGAATCCACAGAACAGCCCTCCTTTCACATTCCTGTTTTTATAAACACCGATTGTTAAAAACAAACCTTCATATGTCAATTCCAATACACACACATTCCTTAAACTTTTCTAACGCTCGCTCCCAAATCTGACAGCACCGTTTCAAAGCTGTCGTAACCACGCTCAAGGTACTTGATTCCCGTTACCTCTGTGGTGCCTTCTGCGGCAAGTCCGGCGGTTATAAGCGCCGCTGCTCCTCTCAAATCCTGCGCCTCAACCAGTGCGCCCGACAATCCCGATACGCCTTCAACTACTGCAACCTTTCCCTCTACCTTAATGTTTGCGCCCAGTCTTAAAAGCTCTCCCACATGCTTAAATCGGCTTTCAAAAATATTTTCCACAAAGCACGAGGTACCTCTTGCCACAGTCAACGCAGACATTAACGGCGCCTGAGCGTCTGTGGGGAATCCCGGGTAGGGCATTGTCCGTATGTTCTTTACGGCATTGAGCCTTTCAGGTGCGCAAAAACTGATTTCGCCTTTGTCGGCTTTAACCTTGCATCCCGCTTCTTCAAAAATGGAAATCACGCTGCTTAAATGCTGTGAGATAATGCCCTTGAGCAAAATCTCAGAGCCTGTAACAGCCGCACAGGATAAAAGCGTTGAGGCAACTATTCTGTCCGGGATTATGGTGTGCTGTGTGCCGTGGAGTTTTCCTACGCCGTCAACAACAATAATCCCTTCTCCAGCGCCGTATATCTTGGCTCCGCATTTGTTAAGATACTCTGCCAAATCCACTATCTCCGGCTCACGGGCGGCATTTGTCAGGGTGGTTGTTCCCTTTGCATTAACGGCTGCAAGCAATATGTTCTCCGTTGCGCCTACGCTGGGAAAAGAAAGAGAAATTTTAGTTCCCATTAAGCCTTTCGGAGCATAACAGTCAAGTATTCCGTGATGTTCGTTAATAACAGCACCCATCTGCCTGAGGGCTTTCAGGTGCAAATCAATAGGCCTCGGACCAAGCTCACAGCCTCCCGGGAAAGACAGCCTTGCCCGTTTATGCCTTGACAAAACTGCGCCTAAAAAGACAATGGAGCTTCGCATTTCACGCATTAAATCGTGGGGTATGTCAAACCGACACAAAGAGTCGGTGTTTACAAGCATAGTTGTGTGGTGACGGCTTACGCTGCCGCCTAAATATCTTAAAATTCCCACCGCTGCGTCTATGTCGCTTATATTTGCACAGTTGCAGAGCACATTCTCTCCTCCGGACAAAATAGTAGCCGCAAGAATTGGCAGCGCACTGTTTTTTGCTCCTTGAACCTCAACTTCTCCGGAAAGTTTTCTCGCTCCTTCTATAAGCATTTTAGACACAGCAAACACCCTTTCATCGGAATATATTAACCTTTATATTCTATGAGTAAAGGGTGGCTTTGTTACTTGTTCGGATTAAACCATATTCAGTATTTTTTTCATAACGGAGTAGATTCTTTCGTTTGCGTCGGTAATCGCCATTTTGGCGGAATTTGCAGAAAATTCTTTCAGCTTTTCTTCGCTTTCCAAAAGGGAATCCAGCTTTTCCGTTACTGCTGTTTCGGTTAAATCTTTTTCCTCTATTATCTCTGCCGCACCTGCGTTTACAAGCGCCATTGCGTTGTAATACTGGTGATTTTCGGCAACATTGGGCGACGGTATTAAAATTGCAGGCTTGCCCATTGCCTGAATCTCGCTTAATGTAATTGCGCCGGCTCTGCTTACAACAACATCTGCCGCCGCCATACAAACCGGCATATCATCAATAAATTCTCTTATGTCAAGATTAGGACATTTTTCAATATCGGTTCCCTTATCCTTTACAAGCTGTGGAAACCACTTTCCGTACTGACCGTAGGCGTGTATATGCTGATACCTTCCGTCTTTTCCGCTTCTTGCAATAACATCGGCAAGGGCTTCGTTTATTTTCCTTGCGCCTAAGCTTCCGCCGAAAGAAAGCACTACGGGACGGCTGTCAAGACCTAACTGTTTTCTTGCCTGTTCCTTTGTAACCTTCAGTATGTCTTCTCTGACGGGATTGCCCGTAACCACAAAATTGCAGTCCTTGTCCAGATATTTTTTTGCGTCCTCTATTGCCAGCATAACTCGTTTGGCGTTCTTTGAGAGCATTTTTGTGGTAACGCCGGGAAAGGCGTTCTGCTCGTGAATTATTATGGGTATTCCCATTTTTGCCGCTTTGCGCAAAACAGGTCCGCTGACATATCCTCCCGTACCTACGCAAAGGTCGGGCTTAAATTCAGTCAAAATCTTCTTTGACTCCATTGAGGAAGTAACAATCCGTTTTACGGTTTTTACATTGTGAGCAACAGCCTTAGGCGAAATCTGCCTTTTAAAACCGCTTATTACAATGGGTGCAAAGTCAAAGCCTGCCTTTGGAACAAGCCTTTCCTCCATTCCGCCTTTATTGCCCACAAAAAGTATCTGTGCGTCGGGATTTTTGGAGCGGAAATAACCCGCTATTGCCAAGGCAGGATTTATATGTCCTGCGGTGCCTCCTCCTGCAAAAAGAATTCTCATATATTATCCTCCACCTGATGTAAAAATGGATATAAACCTTTACTGTTTTTCAATATTTGCCGTCCTTGAAATTGACAGCACAAGCCCCATCTGAGAGAGAAGCATAATAAGCGAACTGCCTCCGTAACTGAAAAACGGCAGACTGATACCCGTGTTAGGGAGCCAGTCGGTAATAACCAGAATATTCAGTATTACCTGCAATCCTATCTGTGCCGTTAAGCCGATTCCCAGAAGCTTGCCGAATTTATCCTTAGCACGCAGAGAGAGGGTAATGCCTCTCCAAACAAGCAATGCAAAAATCAAAAGTATTATTATTGCGCCGATAAGTCCCAATTCCTCGCACACTATTGCAAACACAAAATCGTTCTGAGGTTCCGGGAGATACAGGTATTTTTGCCTTGACTGGCCAAGTCCCAGCCCCCAAAGTCCGCCGGAACCGATGGCATAAAGGGAGTTTCTCGTCTGCCAGGTTTCCTGCCACATTTGGTCGTTGGTGTAGACAAGCGCCTGTCCCCAGCCGCCCATTCGGGTCATTGCATATCCAAGTCCGCCTGTAGCCCACAAAACACCTACAGCGGCAGCAATTCCCACAGCTCCCAAAACTATGTATTTCAATCTCATACCCGAAATATACAGCATCAGCACAGTAAGAATAAACACAATAACCGTACAGGAAAAATGCGGTTCAAGAATCAAAAGCACCGCAGTAGTTCCGAAAATGATAAATCCGGGCAGAATACTGTACTTTGCAAGCTGCATTTTGTTGTAATATTTACTGCCCCAATGGGCAAAAAACAAAACGATTGCAAATTTTGTAATTTCCGAAGCCTGAATTCCGAAAGTACCTACGCCTATCCATCGGTGTACGCCGTTGACGCCGGGCAGAAAAAGTACAACCACCAGCGAAAAATAAGAAAGCCCCAAGACAAAAGGCGCAATCTTATGCAGTTTATTATAGTTAAAAAACGACAGACCTAACATGGCGGCAACACCGATTACGGCAAACACAATCTGTCGCTTCAGGTAATAGTAGCTGTCGTTTTGAGTATAGTAGGCTACCGGATAGCTTGCCGAAAACATCATAATCATTCCGATTATGAGAAGCACCAGTATTATCAGCAGAAAAGGCAAGTCAATGCCCATTCCTTTAATAAACCAACCGTTTTTTCTGCTTTTCGGCTTTTTTTCGGGACGAGCATAATGCTTTTTGGGTTTTACTGCGGAAGCTTCACGGTATTTTTCATCATATATACGGTTAATATCCGCCTTTAAAACAACCGATTGCAGTGATGTCATCCTTTTTATCCCTCCCGAAAATTTATATAAAACAAACACACAAACACAAAATAATAAACACAAAATCAAAACCGACCTATGCCGCCGGGGTTGCGCCGAACATTACGGCAAAGAAAGCGATGGCTCCGAAAACAGCCGTAACAATGCTGAACACAACAACTATCTTTACCTCGCTCCATCCGCACATTTCAAAATGATGATGAATCGGGCTCATTTTAAACAGCCTTTTTCCGTGAGTAATTTTAAAATACGCAACCTGAAGTATAACGGAGAACATTTCGCAAAGATATACAATTCCCACAGGAAGCAGTAAAACAGGCATATCCAGCGCAAATGCAACAGCACAGACTATTCCGCCTAAAAACAGCGAGCCTGTATCGCCCATAAACACCTTTGCCGGGTGGAAGTTCCAAACCAAGAATCCCAGACATCCTCCGGCGACTGCCGCACTTAAAGCCGTTACGCCGAGGTAGCTTATTGTACTGCCGATAAGCATAAATGTAAGCGCAACAAAAAATGTAATCGAACCGTCAAGCCCGTCAATTCCATCGGTCAAATTTACGGCGTTTACGATTCCCACAATAACAACAGCGGCAATAATATAATAGAAAAATCCCAAATCCACATATCCCACAAAAGGTATAAGAGTCTGAGTGTCAATTCCGAAAGCCGCAAGAACAGAAAGGTAAATTGCCGCAATGCCGAACTGAAGCACAAGCTTCTGCACAGCAGTCAGCCCCAAATTACGCTTTTTTACGACCTTGATATAGTCGTCCAAAAATCCTACCAAGCCGTAGCAGATTGCCATTGCAAGACCTGCAAATAATGTTACCTTCTGGGGTTCCATATGTGGCAGATACAAATCAAACATATCTGCGCCGAACGCCAGGTACAAAGCCACGCTTAAAATTGCCGTTACGGAAATTCCCGCAATAAACATAATACCGCCCATTGTGGGTGTTCCCTGCTTTTTTTCGTGCCACTTAGGGCCTATTTCCAGGATAGTCTGACCAAAATGGAGTTTATGCAAATAAGGTATCAGGTACTTGCCCAAAATTGCGGTTATTGCAAATGCCGCCGCCGCAGTAAGCAGAGTCCATATTCCATAAACCATAGATAATCTTTCCTTTCATCATTACATCCGATTTTTATTTAAGGAACCGCTGAACAAATCACGCTGAAAAGCCGTTTGCACATCTTGCTTGCGCATTTTCGGTGCAATATACACAAGCGATTTAATCAGTGCTTCCTTAATATTCCGTTAAGCACATCCAGCACCTGCTGAAGCTCCATTCCCAATGCAAGAAAAACCGCCGCACATATCAGCACATCCTCTACGGGAGCGCTGTTTTTATTGTTGATAAACACACGCCCCATTCCCTCATTTGTCAAAATTTCAAAGCTTTTGCTGTCGGTATGATTCTGAATATTTATCAGTACCGCATCGGCATTATTATTGTTCAGGGAATATGTAAAGGTTTTACCGAAGGTTTCGCCCCTGTAATCATAGGGTACCACATAAACCTGACTGCCCCTTTCGCAGGACTGTTCCTTGTCGGTTACAACAAAAACGCTTTCATCGGGCGAGAAACCGCTTTTTTCCAAAAAGACGCCAATGAGCTTTTTAAGACTTTGATTATCGGTATTTGCAAAAGAAATCATACTCGTTTTCCCCTTTAGTCATTTAATGCTTCGGCGCTGGCAAACTTAACGGTAATTACCGTTCCCGGACTTACCTCGGTTCCGGGTTCAATATCCTGAGAAACAGATACCACGTTGCCAGACGCACCCACATTTGAAATGCTGGCGTTCACTCCGCCGTTTGACGCAAGGGAGTTTACCTCGCTTATTGAGAAGCCCACAAGATTGGGCACTAAAACCTTTTCACTCTTACTGTTTTCGTCTGTATATAAAACAATGTTTCCGCCGTTGGGTATCTTTGCCGATACCGCAGGAATCTGCGAAACAACCGTACTTCCTTCTCCCTTTACGGTTACGGTAAAGCCTGCCTGCTCAGCCTTTGTCTTAGCCTCATCAACATCCATACCCACATATGCTCCTGCATTAGCATCAACATACTGCATCTCGCTGTCGGTATATTCCGTATGAATCTGCAAATAGGGCAGAACTTCGGACATAATGTTGATAAACACGGGAGAAGAAACCTTGCTTCCGTAATAAGAACCGCCGGTAGGCGTATCAAAGAACACAAGCATTGCGATTTTCGGCTTATCGGCTGGGGCGTATCCGCAGAATGATGCGATATAGTCTTCGCTTCCGTAAGTAGAAGTAAGCTTCTCGGAGGTACCGGTTTTTCCGGCTACACGGTAACCTGCAATATAGCCGTTGTTTGCTCCGCCGGTTGTGGTATTGTATTCAAGTATTTCGTTCATTTTCTTAGAAACTCCCGAAGAGATAACCTGGCGTTTTATCTTGCTCTCGGTGTTTTCAATTACATTCCCCTCGCCGTTTACAATCTGGCGCACAACATAGGGCTGAACAAGGTTTCCGCCGTTTGCAACAGCGGCGCAGGCAGTTATCATCTGTATAGGCGTAATTGCAAGACCCTGTCCGAAAGAGGATACTGCCAAATCCACGGAGGTCATTTCGCCGTTATCGCTGAAGAACAAGTCCTCGGATTCGCCGGGCAAATCGATTCCGGTCTTTTCGCTGAAACCGAATCCCTGATAATACTGCCAGAACTTTTCTGCTCCTACAAGCTGACCGATTTGAATAAATGCAGGGTTGCAGGAATTGCATATTGCCTGGGTAAAGGTCTGAGTTCCGTGTCCCGAACGCAGATGACAGCCGATTGGCTTTGCGTCGGCAATAGTCATTGAGCCTGAACAGAAGAACGTTGAATTATCATTGACAACGCCCTCGTTAAGTGCCATTGACGCAGTTACCATTTTAAATACGGAACCGGGGTAATATGTGTCGCTTATGGCTTTGTTACGCCACATCTGCGAAAGCGCCTCGCTGGTTGCGGCGTCCTGCTCATCCTCCGGGAGCTTATCTATTTTCTCCTGGGCTTCCTGAGAAAGCTTGTAAGGATTGTTAAGGTCATATCCGCCAACCGTTACCATTGCAAGCACGGCTCCCGTGTCCACATCCATAGCTATGCAGCCGCCTCTGTTTTTAACATCATTATCCGCAAGTCCCTGTTTCATATACTTTTCGCAGATAGACTGAATTGTTTCGTCTATGGTCAGATAAATGCTGTTGCCCTCTTCAGCCTCAACATTCTGCTCATACTGAAAAGGCATATCGGTTCCGTTTGCATTAGCGGCGGTTACTATTCTTCCGGGAGTTCCCGTTAAGTATTTGTTGTATTTATACTCAACACCCTCAAGTCCCTGGTCGTCACTGCCGGTAAACCCGATAACGCTTGAGGCAAGGTCGTTGTGAGGATAATAGCGTTTGTAATCGTCAAGAAGCTGAACCACGTTTGTCAGATTGTATTCCTTTTCGATTTTTTCCTGTAGCTTTATTATTTCTTCACGTGTGTCGCTTTCTATCTTGCGTTTTACAATTACATAGTAGCTGTTCTGCTTTGTTTTTTCATAAACATTGCTTTCGTCCAAATCAAGAATTTCGGCTAAGTCCTTAGCAACGCTGACACGCTGTTCTTCCGTTTCAAAATATGCCGGAGCAAGCACAACCTTCCACACCGACGCACTTTGAGCCAGCACCTTGCCGTTTGTGTCGTAAATTGTACCTCGCTTGGCGTTTATGGTGGTATCCGTAAGCTGTTGTTCCACGGCTTTTTCCTGGAGATATGTTCCCTGAACAAGCTGTAAGCACGCCAGCCTTGAAATTATTGCACCGAACCCTGCAACGAGTATTGTTAGTATCAGAATCACCGATCGCCGTCTCAGCCTTTGGTTTGGCCCCATATCGGATTTTTTGTGATATTTTACATATCCCTTTGACAATGCAATCTGCCTTTCCTGTTAAATAAATGAAAATCAATCCGCTAATTATCGAAAAAAGAGTTAAGATATAATCTCAACTCTAATTTCTTCATAACACAATTATATTAAGTTTAATAATAGGTTATGACCACAGTCCGGATACTGCTTTGGCAATCCAACTGAAGAAATCTCCGTTTGAGTCGGCTGTAACCTCTGCCTTGTCGCCCTGAGACAATTCAATAAATTCTTTCTGTGAATTCTCCGCCTTGGTCATTCCCAACTGCTCCTCAGCATACTGCTGAATACCCGATGTTGACAAATTAGACTGCACCGCCATTTGGGTTTGAGTGTAAACACTCTTTTCGTTAGAAAGGGTATTTTCCGCAGTGATAATTTTTTGGTTAAGCTCGGTAAGCTGAACCTGTCCCACTATAATTGCGGCTATAACCGCCGTGGCGGCACAAACGCCCAGTGTCCCGAAAAAAACCTTCAAAGGATTATGCTTGCGGTATCTTATTTTGTTAATTGCCTCTTCCGGCATATGTACAACTTTTGATTTGTTTTTTGGTTTTTTATCCTGTTTTTTCTCGATTTTTTCCGATGTATCAAATAGCGACAAATCATAGGCCGCTGTTTTATTATATGTCATAAATATGCACCTCGCATATGATTAAACCGTTTAGCTGTAAACCTGAATTTTCTCGACAAACTCGTCATAAATTCGACTAAATTTCTTTAAAATAATAAAAATAACAAATTTTTAACAATTATTATTTGTTCTTAAATGTTTTACTGTTTCAACCGCACAAATTTTGTTCTTTAATAGAATATATTGTGGATAAATTCTCATCATGACACAAAAGCTTGTGTTGTAACAATCTTTACATTCTTGTTATATTTTACTACAAAACCATGTAATTGTCTATACTATAATTTAATAAAATTAAATTTTTTCGCATATTCTAAGTTTTGCACTACGTGAGCGTGAATTTTGATTTATTTCTAACGAATTTGCTGTAATCGGCTTTTTGGTTACGGCTTTTGCCTTTGGTTTTTTTCCGCAAACGCAAACGGGAAAATCCTTAGGACAGGTACAACCCTGATACCACTGCGCCATCTTTCTTTTTACTATTCTGTCTTCAAGTGAATGGAAAGTAATTATTGCAAGTCTTCCCTTGGGATTAAGCAATTCAAAGGCGCTGTCCATTCCTTTTTCCAAGGCGTCAAGCTCGTGATTTACTGCAATTCTCAGCGCCTGAAAGGTCTTTCTTGCAGGATGTCCGTCACGCCTGACTCGCTGAGGAACCGACTCCTTCACAATCTCCGCCAGTTCAAGGGTTGTTGTAATCGGCTTTTTTTCCCTTTCTTTTATAATCGTCTTAACAATAGAACCTGCGTATTTTTCCTCGCCGTATTCATACAAAATTTTTGTAAGCTCTTCAAAGCTCAAACTGTTCACCAAATCTGCCGCCGTTGTACCGCTTTGGCTCATACGCATATCAAGGGGTGCGTCCTCGTGAAAAGAAAATCCCCTGTCGGCAGTATCCAGCTGATGTGACGAAACGCCTATATCCAAAAGCACTCCGTCAACAGAAAACACTCCCCGAGAGTTTAAGAGCTCTTTCATCTCGGAAAAATTACCCTGTATGATAACCGAATTATCGTTATCTCTGAATCTTTCGGTAACGGTTTGTATTGCGTCCGGATCCCGGTCAATCGAGTACAGCTTTCCGTCTGTGAGTCTTTTCAGAATCTCCGCTGAATGGCCTCCGCCGCCTGCCGTACCGTCAACATAAACGCCGTCGGGTTTAATATTTAAGCCGTCTATGGTTTCGCTGAGCAAAACGGGAATGTGTGAAAATTCCATAGCGCCCACCTTACAGCCTGAGCAGTTCCAGCGCTCCGCTTAAATTCTGCTGCTGTAAGCGCATAAACTCCTCAAATTTTGCCTTATCCCATATCTCAACACGAGAATCCATACCGACCACTACCGCTTCTTTTTCAAGTCCTGCCGACTCACGGAGAGTTTGCGGAATAGGGATTCTTCCCTGAGAATTAGGCGCAACCTCTACCGCAGGTGAAATCATAATATATTGCAGACTCATAGCCTTGTCGGCAGGGAGCTGAAGTATCTGGCGGCGCAAATGCTCAAACTGCTCAACGGACATTACCTGAACGCAGTCTGTAAAGCCCTTTGTAACATAAAAAGTTTCGCCAAGCTCTTCACGGAATTTCTGCGGCAAAACGATTCTGCCTTTAGCGTCTATGGAATGATTTGATGTTCCCGAAAACATTTTACCGCCTTCCTTAAAACTTGATTATTTTCAGCAAATAATGTCACCCAATGTATCTATTATGACACAAATTGACACCTTACAAACATTATAATCTACTTTTATATAAAAAGCAAGACAAATGTTTCATTTTTGATAAATTTTTTAAATAAAATTTTAACTTTTCAAGTTGAGTACCTCGACACGCAATCCGAGCGAACAGCAACATAGATGAAGCTATTTCCCCGGAATAAAACGGCCGGATATATATGTTTTATGTTATAAACCAGCCTTTTCTCGGCGGAAAACGGTCGGGCATAAAACTTTACCAATTAGATGAAGCTATCTCCCCGAAGCAAAAAGCCTCGACACGCAATCCGTGCAGACAGCTTCTGCTGAAAACAAACTTCTATACCCGAGCGAAACCGAGCAATTTCCTATAGCATAAAAAACTGCCCCACCTATTGGTGAGACAGTTAATAACTGTTGTAAAATTTTCTATGGGACTTTTTGCATAACATATACTATATATGTACTATATATGCTTTTTTGTATGCTTTTTCGCAAATCCCGAAACGAAAGGCTGAACAAAATCAGCTTCTTGCCTTCTTTGATGTGTCAAGAATATTCTGCCTTGTTCTTTTGATTTCGCTGTACTGTCCTGCAAGAGAATCCTCGGCGGCTTTCATAATATCATCAACATACTGATTTGTAGCCTTCTTGATTCCTGCCGCTTTTGCCTTAGCTTCGCTGACAATTTCATTAGCCTGAGCCTGAGCCTGCTTGGTAATCTCGTGCTGATTTATCATTGCTTTTCTGCGTTCCTCAGCCTGCTTGATAATCTCTTCTGCCTCACGCTTTGCCTGGGTAAGAATCTGATTTCTGTCATTTACAATATTCTTAGCCTGTCTTACCTCTGTGGGTACGGCGTCCTCAATTTCGTCAAGAATATCAAGTACCGTATCTCTGTTAAGCAAAACCTTGTCGTTTGCAAAAGGCATTCCCTTTGCGTCGTTTACCATTTCCTGCAATTCATTAACCAAATCTTCCATTTTCATATGGGCCCACTCTCCTTATGTAAAAAATATGATAATTCAAAATTCAAAAATTAAACCAATATCAATATATAAAAAATATTATAAACAAAAATCAATCCTCGGAATTTTCGGGAAGCTGTTTTTTAGAAAGCCTTTCTACAATTCTGTCAAGAACACAGTCAGGCACAAAGCCCTTTATGCTCCCTCCCAAAGAGGCAATCTGCTTTACAATGCTTGAGCTTAAATACATATATTTTGATTCGGTGGTAAGAAAAATTGTTTCAAGCTCGGGGTTAATCCGCTTGTTGGTAAGCGCCATCTGGAACTCATACTCAAAATCCGAAACAGCCCTCAAGCCTTTAACTATCACCGTTACATTGCGCTCTTTGGCGTATTCCGCAAGAAGTCCCTGAAAACTGACTATTTCAATATTATCCAGTCCCTTTGTAGCCTCTACCAAAAGCTCAATGCGCTCCTGAATGGAAAAGCTTGATTGTTCCTTTGCGGGATTAACCAAAACAGCCACAATAACATGGTCAAACATCTTTGAGGCACGGCTGATAATATCCAAGTGTCCCAAGGTAACCGGGTCAAAACTACCCGGACAAATCACTGTCTTACCCAAATTATCACCTCAAATATACTCCCCGTGCCTGTAAGCAGTTATTTTTATTTTACCATAGCGGTACTGCCTGTCAAGAACAAAATCCCCGGCAGTTTGCGGCATTTCCTCATCCAGAGGATTTTCGCACAAAATCACGCCTGTTTTTTTCATTACATCGGGAACAAGCCTAAGGGATTTTTGAAGCAAGCCCGTACCGTACGGAGGGTCAAGAAAAGCAATATCGAATTCTCCTTGTTTCATAGACAAAAATCCAACGCTGTCCATTCCCAAAACCTTTGCATTTTCTGCAAGTCCCGTGGTTTTAAGGTTTTTCCTGACCACCTCAAGAGAATGCCTGCTGCTGTCAACAAACACAGCCGACCTTGCGCCTCGGCTTAAAGCCTCAATGCCCATTTGTCCGCTGCCTGCAAAAAGGTCAAGAAAATCTCTGCCCTGAATCTGAAACTGAACTATCGAAAAAACAGCCTCTTTTACTCTGTCGGTTGTAGGCCTTACATCCTCTCCGGACAAAGTTTCAAGGCGTCTGCCCCTTGCAGAGCCTGTGATAACTCTCATACGCTTCTCCTTTGTAGTTGCACTACATTATATCACAAAATTGTAACCTTTATAATTAGATATAAGAATTATAATAAATAATTGTAGTTTTTTGTTATTTTTAATATTTAAGTCGAAAAAAGAAATAAAACCCATTTAATTTTTAAAAAAGTCGAGAACCTCGACACGCAATTCGTGCAGACAGCTTGATATAATTTAATCTTATTTGCCCGACTGTTAAAAGCAGTTTCCAATAAAGTGCAATCATTCGAGTACCTCGACACGCAATTCGTGCAGACAGCTTGATATAATTTAATCTTATTTGCCCGACCGTTAAAAGCAGTTTCCAATAAAGTGCAATCATTCGAGTACCTCGACACGCAATTCGTGCAGATAGCTTGATATAATTTAATCTTATTTGCCCGACCGTTAAAAGCAATTTCCAATAAAGTGCAATCATTCGAGTACCTCGACAGGCAATCCGGGCGAACAGCACCATAGATGAATCTATTCCCCCGGAATAAAGCGGTCGGGCATAAAGCTTTACCAATTAGATTAAGCTATCTGCCCGGAGCAAAAAACCTCGACAGGCATTCCGTGCAGACAGGTTTTGCTGAAAACAGCCTGTTATACCCGAGCACAGCCGAGCAATTTCCTATAACGTAAAAAAACGACTTATAAGACATTATTCCTGTTCCTGATGAAAATATCTGAACACTGCGAGAGCAGAAGTTTTATTCATCTTCGGCGCCTGCTCCAGTTCCTTTAAATCAGCGTTGCGTATATTTTCAACTGTTCTGAAATATTTAAGCAACGCTTTTGCCCTTGTTTCGCCGATTCCCTCAATATCGGTAAGAGAGCTTTTGAAAACAGATTTGCTCCTGCTTTTCCTATGGTAACCGATTGCAAACCTGTGAACCTCGTCCTGAATTGAGCTTACAAACGCAAAAACCCGTCGATTGGAGCTAATTGAAATCTCTCTGCCCTCATCGGTAACGGCTCTTGTGCGGTGTTTGGAGTCCTTAACCATACCGAAAAGGGGAATGTTCACTCCCTTTTGCGAAAGCACGCTCCTTACGGCAGACACCTGTCCCTTACCGCCGTCAAGCAAAATCAAATCGGGAAGTCTGCCAAAGCCCTCTCCGCTGTCCTTATTTTCAAAATACTCGTCCATACGCCTTGAAAGCACCTCTGCCATAGAGGCGTAATCGTCCTGTCCTTGAAAGCCCTTGATTTTAAACTTTTTGTAGGCTGATTTAAGAGGCTTGCCCTTTTCGTAAACTACCATACCCGCAACATTTTCTGTTCCTGCAAGGTTTGAAATATCGTAAGATTCAATGTATTCGGGAATAGAGCTAAGCCCTAATATGTCTTTCAGCTCCTCCAAAACCGTATATTCACGGCTTGTTCTGCCGTTTAGCTGGGCAACAGCCTCGGCGGCGTTGTTGCGGCACATTTGCACCAGCTGTGCCTGCTCTCCGATTTTTGGAGCGTTAATATACACCCGGTTTCCTCTTTTTTCGCTGAGCCATCTTTCGGTTACTTCTTTGTCCGAAATCTCTCTGTCAAGGGTAACGTTCTTCGGAACAAAATCACGCATTGTATAGTACGAAATTAAAAATTCGCTCAGCTCCTCCTCCGTACCCGAAGCGCCGTTTACGATAAAGCTTTCCCGATCCGTAAGACTGCCGTTTTCAAAACAGAACACCTGAAAACAGCCCTTTTCTCCGTCGGACATAAAAGCGATTACATCCTGATCTTTAACCTTGTTTGCAACCACCTTTTGCTTTGTGCTCATTTTCCGCACGGCGTTGATTCTGTCCCTGATTCTTGCGGCTTTTTCAAATTCAAGATTTTCCGCAGCGTCATTCATCTCTTTTGTAAGCTGTTTAACGGAAGCGCTGCTGCCTCCCTTTAAAAACTCCACAGCCTGATTTACGCTTTCTTCGTACTCCTGAAGACTGATTTTCCCTCTGCACGGTGCCATACACTGCTTAATATGATAATTCAGGCACGGCCGTGTTTTTCCGAAATCCTGAGGGAATTTTTTGTTGCAGGTGGGGAGCTTAAAAATTTTAACAGCCTCCTCAACGGCATTTTTTACATAGTAACTGCTTTTATAGGGGCCGATATACTCGTCGCCGTCGTCGGCTTTTTGCAGAGCATAAGAAATTCTCCTCCACTTACCTCCGCTGATTTTAATATAGCTGTAACCCTTGTCGTCCTTGAGCAGAATATTGTACTTGGGTGTATGCTGTTTAATAAGACTGCATTCCAGAATAAGCGCCTCAAATTCGCTGTCGGTAATAATGTACTCAAAATCGTCAACATTATCCACCATTCTGCGCACTTTTTCCGGATGATTTTTAGGCGAGCCGAAGTATTGGCTTACTCGGTTTTTCAGAGCCTTAGCCTTGCCGATATATATAATCTTACCGCTTTTGTCGTGCATTATATATACTCCCGGCAAAAGAGGCAGAGCCATCGCTTTTTTTCTTAATTCCTGTAATTTCTCGTTCATTATTTCTCCGAAAACTAAATATTAGGTATAGCAAAATGCTGAAATAAAAATTCTTAAATAAATGCTTAATAAATGCTGAAATAAAACAAAAAGGGCGGATAAAATCCGCCCGACTTTTTTAAATTTGTTTATGGGAGATGAGGGGGAAAATCAGCCGGCAAAACCGGACTCAATGAGGGCTACCAAACCCTCAACAGCCTCTTTTTCGTCGGAACCGTCAGCGATAACCTTAATGGTAGTACCGCCCATAATTCCCAAGGACAAAACGCCCAGTAAGCTCTTAGCGTTTACCCTTCTCTCTTCCTTTTCAACCCATACGGAAGACTTGTACTCGTTAGCCTTCTGAATAAAAAAGGTTGCCGGACGAGCGTGTAAGCCTGCTTTGTTCTGAACTAATACATCCTTAACATACATACTAAAACCCTCACTGACTTTATTAAGATTTTTAAGGTAAAATAACATTTAAACTTGTATGTTATTATACTCACAAAAAAGGACAAGGTCAACAAAATTTTTCATTTTCGTTTTGATACACTATTAACGCTTAAATTTCCAACCCATTTATTGTGCAACTTAACGGATTCAGCAACTAATTTTTATACAACTGATATAAAATTATTCAACATCAAACCCTGCATTCCTCAGTATCATTTTGTCCAATTCGGAAAGATTATATCCCCTGAGCATTTCGGGGCGTTTTTGAGCTGTTGTAATCAGGCTTTGTTCGTAACGCCATTTGTCAACATTGGCATGATTTCCGCTGTAAAGCACTTCGGGCACCTGCTCCCCACGCCAGTCTATGGGTTTTGTGTATTGGGGATACTCCAAAAGCCCGTTATAATGACTCTCCTCGGTAAAGCACTCGTTGTTTGAAAGCACTCCCGGCACAAGCCTTGCAACTGCGTCCGCAAGGACTAAAGCAGGCATTTCTCCGCCTGTCAGCACATAGTCGCCGATAGAGATTTCTTCGTCAACATATTTGTCAAGAACACGCCGGTCAACGCCCTCGTAGTGTCCGCACAAAATGCACATACTTTCAAGACACGACAGCTCCTTGATTCTCTGCTGAGTAAGGGTTTTCCCCTGAGGCGACATATATACAAAGTGGGGTCTGCTTCCGTTTTGTCTGCAAATATCCTCAAAGCAAAGGGCAATAGGCTCCGCCTTCATCAGCATACCCATTCCTCCGCCGTAGGTAGTGTCGTCAACCCTCTTGTGCTTGTCAAAAGCGTAATCTCTCAGCTGATGGCACACAACCTCCAGGGCACCGCTTTTTCTGGCTCTGCCTATTACGCTTTCGCTCATAACAGCCTCGCACATTTCGGGAAAAAGGGTAATAAAATCAATCCTCATCGTCAAAAAGTCCTTTCATCGGTCTGATTTTGATAATTGAATTGTCAATATCCTTTTCAACCACGACAGAGTCTATAACAGGAATATAAAACTTCTTTCCATTGTTATCGGCCATCTCGTACACATCGTTAGCTCCTGTAAACAAAACATCGGTAACAACGCCGTATTCTTTTCCCGTTTCTTCGTCAATAACCTTTGAATCAATAATATCCTGAACAAAATTAACGCCGTCGTCAAAGCTTACGTCATCACGGTTAAGATAAAGCACTCTGCCCCTTAAAAGGTCAGCCTGTTCAACGGTATCAACCCCCTTTATTTTTGCAAGGGCAATATTTTTGTGGGGTCTGCTTTTAATCTGCACCGCCTTTTTTCCGCCGTCGTAATAAAGAGTATCGAAACAGCACAAAAATTGCGGACTGTCGCACCAGCACTCAACACGCACCTCGCCCTTCAGTCCGTGAGTTCCTACGATTTTTCCTATTTCAAGAAACTGTTTTTTCATATAATCACCTGTTCTGTCAGAAAAGTCAGTAAAATTTGTTATGCGTATGAATATTTTATGAACACAGATATTACATAACCGTTAATTTTTAACCGTTAGTTCGGTCATTGCGCAATAGTGCAGAACCTCAAATTTTTCCGGAGCAATTTTTTCGAGCATATTCATATGCTCCCGTTCCCAATTTTTCAGCTCAGCCGATGACAGCGACGCACCGACGCCTCTGCACGCTTTCATTCTGCCGTGCCAGGAGGCTTTTGTAAAGGGTATTTTTATGTCATATTCTTCGTGATATGTAACATCAAAATATTCCGTCAGCCTGTCGGGAATAAATATGGGATGCCTTGTTTCTCCGGCTCCGCTCCAATCGGGGTTGTACTTTAAAACAAGCTCCTCGCTTGCCCCTGCAATCCTATCTTCAAAAGGAAGCCACGCCATATACAAAAGCAAAAATTTACCGTTTTTATTTAGAATTTCAGTCAATACGGGCGCAAGCTTATCAAAATCAAAATACCAAAAGCACTGGCAGGCAGTTACCGCATCAAAGGAAGCTTCGGGAAAATTTATTTTTTCCG
Organism: bacterium; assembly: GCA_022774755.1. Classification (GTDB taxonomy): domain Bacteria; phylum Bacillota; class Clostridia; order Oscillospirales; family Acutalibacteraceae; genus Ruminococcoides. The sequence continues at coordinate 189,978 of JALFLK010000009.1, read as the reverse complement.
CAGGACAAACAAGAAATTCAATATTCATACCGCTTTCGTCCGATAGTTTTTCAGCCTGCAAAATCTGGTTTTCGGATATATCCGTTCCTATCCATTCTGCCCCGTACTTAAACATATTTCTCGGCAAAACTCCGGTGCCTGTACCTAAATCCAAAATTTTCTGTCCCTTGATTCCAATACCTCTCTGGATTATTTTTTCATAAAACACCCGAGGATATATATCACGGAATTTTGCGTATTCATCTGAAACCAAGCCCCAGTCAAAGGCTCTGCCGTTATCTATATTCTTGTCAGAAATCTTCATAAATGCACCCAAATTATAGAAAACATAGAATAAATAAAAGCTTTTATTTAATATATCACAAAAAATAAAAAAAGCAAAGTACTTTCGCACTTCGCTCATTTTATGCCGGACGCTTTTATAAAAGCATCTCTTTTATATTTCAGCGCCCGTAATCAGGTAGAAACACCGTATCAGTCAATTTCAACTGCAATTTTTTCATTGTTGTGAATTGCTGCGCTGCGGGCAATAGTGCGGATAGCCTTGGCTATTCTGCCCTGCTTGCCGATTATTCTGCCCATATCGCTTTCTGCAACATGAATATGGTACACAACCGTGCCCTCTTCATCGGGAGCGTCAGCTTCAACAGACACCTGCTCCGGCAATTCTACCAATCCCTTTGCGATAATTTCCAGTAATTCTTTCATTTGACATTTCCTTTCGCAAATTGACCGATTTTATCAGCCGATAATGCCGTTCTTCTTGAGAAGAGCCTTTACGGTATCGGTAGGCTGTGCTCCGTTTGCCATCCACTTCTTAACAGCTTCAGCGTCAACCTTGAACTCAGAAGGGTTTTTAAGAATGTCATATGTGCCGATTTCCTCAATAAAACGTCCGTTTCTGGGGTATCTTGAATCTGCAACAACAACACGGTAGAAAGGATCCTTCTTCGCGCCTACTCTTTTAAGTCTGATTTTTACTGCCATTTCTTTCACCTCCGAAAAAACTTATCTATAATTCACCAATTTAGGAAAAATCGGGTGAACAGCTTTTTACATTCCGGGGAAACCCCCGTTGCCTCCGCCCCAGGGCGCACCGCCCAAGCCGGGGAGATTTTTCATTTTTTTCTTTTTGCCTTTTGAATTTTTGCCCTGATTTTTCAGCTTTTTCATCATTTTCTGCATTTGTTCAAGCTGTTTTACGAGGCGGTTTACTTCTTCAAGGCTTCTGCCGGAGCCTTCGGCAATTCTCTTTTTTCTTGAAAGATTAAGAAGAGATGGGTTTTCTCTTTCTTCCGGCGTCATAGAGAGAATAAGCGCCTGAGTCCAATCAATCTGTCTGTCGTCTATATCAACATTTTCAAGCTGTTTGCCAACTCCCGGGATTTTGGAGAGGATTCCCTTTAATGGTCCCATCTTTTTTATCTGTTCAAACTGGTCGAGCAAATCGTTAAAGTCCATTTTGTTATGGAGCATTTTTTCTGCCATTTGCTCAGCCTTTTTCTTATCAAGCTTATTTTCGGCTTCTTCAATAAGAGTAAGCACATCGCCCATACCGAGAATACGGCTTGCCATTCTGTCGGGATGAAAAGCCTCAATATCCTCAAGCTTTTCGCCGACGCCTGCAAATTTAATAGGCTTGCCGGTTACTGCCTTAACGGAAAGCGCCGCACCGCCTCTTGTATCGCCGTCGAGCTTTGTCAGAATAACGCCTGTAATGTCAAGCAAATCATTAAAGCTGTTTGCAACATTCACTGCGTCCTGACCGGTCATTGAGTCGATAACAAGCAAAATCTCCTGAGGCTGTACCTCTGCTTTGATTTTTTTAAGCTCGTTCATAAGCTCTTCGTCAATATGCAAACGTCCAGCTGTATCTAAAATTACAATATCGTTGCCGTAGTCCTTGGCGTGCTTAATTGCCTCTTTTGCAATCTTAACGGGGTTTTCTTTGCCCATTTCAAAAACAGGCACGTTTGCCTTTGCGCCTACAACCTTTAACTGCTCAATAGCCGCCGGACGGTAAATATCACAGGCAACAAGCATGGGTCTGTGTCCCTGCTCTTTAAGCATTTTTGAAAGCTTGCCTGCGTGGGTGGTTTTACCTGAGCCCTGAAGTCCGCAAAGCATAATAACCGTAGGCGGATGAGATGCGTATTCAATCCTTGCCGTTTCGCCGCCCATAAGGTTAGTCAGCTCTTCGTTTACTATTTTTATTACCATCTGCGCCGGAGTAAGGCTCTCCATAACATCTGCGCCTACTGCACGCTCGGTAACCTTGTTTGTAAAGTTCTTTGCAACTCTGAAGTTTACATCGGCTTCCAAAAGGGCAAGCCTTACTTCACGCATTGCCTCTTTAACGTCAGCCTCGCTTAATTTACCCTTGTTCCTGAGCTTTTTAAAGGCTCTGCTTAATTTATCGGATAATCCCTCAAATGCCATACTGCCACCTCTATTCTTTCAGACCCTCCGCAAAGGTTAAAATTTTTTGGGCGTTGCTCTTTGCCGAAGAGTCATCTGTTTTGTCTATTATGTTCTGCGCAAGACTGCAAATCTCGTCAAGTCCGTTTTCAATAAGGTTAAAACGCTTAAAAAGCCCAAGCTTTTCCTCGTAAGCAAACAAAAGATTTTCGCTTCTTTTCACCAAATCTCTGACGCCCTGCCTGGTAATGTTCATTTCCTGAGCAATCTCCGCCAGAGAATAATCGTCGTTATAATAAAGCTCAACCGCCTGCTGTTGAGACTCGGTCAGCAACGGCTTGTAAAAATCAAAAAGCAGTGAAATTTCAATATTCTTCTCCAAGAAAAATCACTCCGTCAAAATCAAGGTGTAAAGTTTTTTGCTTTACACCTGCTGATTATATCAGCCTGTTTAGCATTTGTCAAGTATTGCTTCGGATTTTATTGTTTTTTCTGTGTGCAGATGTGTGCGGAATTTCGGCAATATGGCGGGAAATATGCAGGCAAGATGTGCACACAGCTTTTCAGCGTGATTTACTCAGCGGACTTAGTTAATTATTTCACAATCAGCAAGCTTTTCACAGGTGAGTTTTGCACTTTTTATACAAAACTGTTAAATTTGTAAAGATTTTTTAAAAAATATCGTGACTTTTAGAAAATATATGGTATAATAAAGTCATACTAAAAATAGGAAAGTAGGAGTTTTAGTTACGGAACAAATAATCAACATTGACCGTATGGAGCATGCTGTTGCTCTGTTCGGGAGTTTTGATGAAAATATTAAGCTCATTGAAAACGAATACAGCGTCAGGGTTATCGGTCGTGACAGCGAGCTGAAAATAAACGGCGAGACCGAGAATGTTGCCAAGGCGTGCAAGGTTATCGAAAGTCTGCTTACCTTTATCAATCGGGGCGAGGCTCTGTCGGAGCAAAACGTCCGCTACTGTATGTCCCTTGTCAACGACGGAAGCGAGGACAAAATTGAACAGCTTGCAGGCGACTGCATCTGTATCACCTCAAAAGGTAAGCCGATAAAGCCGAAAACAATAGGTCAGAAGCGTTATTGCACCGCAATTTCTCAAAACACCATCACCTTCGGCGTCGGCCCTGCAGGAACAGGCAAAACCTACCTTGCCGTGGCAATGGCTGTTACGGCGTTCCGTGCAAAACAGGTAAACCGCATTATCTTAACAAGGCCTGCAGTTGAAGCAGGCGAAAAGCTGGGATTTTTGCCCGGAGATTTGCAGAGCAAGGTTGACCCCTATTTAAGACCGTTGTATGACGCTCTGTTTGATATGCTCGGAGCAGAAACCTACCAAAAATATGTGGAACGAGGCAATATTGAGGTTGCTCCTCTTGCTTATATGAGAGGACGAACTCTTGACGACAGCTTTATCATTCTTGATGAGGCTCAAAATACAACCAAAGAACAAATGAAAATGTTTTTGACAAGGCTTGGCTTTAACTCAAAAATGGTAATAACGGGAGATATTACGCAGATTGATTTGCCTCACGGCGCAAAGTCCGGTCTAAAGGACTGCATTAAAATACTGCGCAATATTCAGGACATCGCCCAATGCAGGTTTGACGCAAAGGACGTTGTCAGACACAAGCTTGTTCAGGACATTATTAACGCTTATGAAAAAAGCGAGGAGGCTCAGAAAAAACATGACAGACAATAAAATAAGAGTTATCATCACAAATAATCAGAAAGCAGTAAAAATACCCACAGGACTCAGAATGCTTATTAGGCGCTGCTGCAACGCAGTATTAAGACTTGAAAACTTCCAGGGTCCTGCCGAAATCAGCGTTACCTTTACCGACAATGCGCAGATTAAAAAGCTTAATGCACAATACAGAAACAAGGATATGGAAACCGACGTGCTGTCGTTCCCTATGGGCGAAAACGACAAGTACGACTTGAATATGGAAACAGGCGCACAGATTTTGGGCGACATTGTAATCTCTATGGAAAAAGCAGTTGAGCAGGCTGACCGTTTCGGTCACTCACTCCAGAGAGAGGTAGGCTATCTGACGGCTCACAGTATGCTCCATCTTCTGGGCTACGACCACGAGGACAATATAGAGCGCATACATATGCGTGAAAAAGAAGAGCTTGTTATGGAACAGCTGGGACTTCCTGCATCTTCAAGCTATGTTGTTGACGACGAGGTATGATTAAGCAGATAAAAAGCTTTAAATACGCCTTTGAGGGTGTTATTTACACAATACGAAGCGAAGCGCATATGCGCTTTCACATTGTTGCGGCAGTAAGCGCAGTAATACTGGGCGTGTTATTCCGAATAAGCCGGACGGAGTGGGCTGTACTTTGCACAGTAATCGCTCTCGTAACGGCTCTGGAGCTTGTGAACACTGCAATAGAGCGTGTATGTGACTTTTGCAGTGAAAAGTACCAACCCCTGATAAAAATCGCTAAAGACGCAGGTGCAGGCGCAGTTTTGATTGCTGCAGCAGGCAGTGTGGGAGCAGGCTGTTTTATCTTTATAAAGCCCGATAAAATCGCAGAGTTGGCAGGCTTTTTCACGGCTAATCCCGTGTATATTGTTTTTGCTCTTATGTATATTGCATTGTGCGTATTGTTTGTTGTAAAATTTCGTTCAAAATCGGACTTACACAACAATAAGCCTCTGAAAAAATAGAATTCCACCAAAACCGCATAAGTGCGGTTTTGTTTTTTATAGGTACTTTTTTATTGTAAAAATTTATGGTACAATGTAGAAGAAAAAAGTAAAATACCCATATTTACGGAGGGAATAATGATAAATAACGAAAATCAAAAATCGGCGTTTATAGCCATAGTCGGCAGACCAAACGTGGGCAAATCCTCAATACTTAACCGAATTTTAGGTCAGAAAATCGCCATTGTTTCAAGCAAGCCCCAGACCACAAGAACAAGGATTACGGGTATTCTCACCCAGGGGGATACACAGCTTGTTTTTATCGACACGCCGGGTATGCACAAACCCAAAAACGAGCTGGGCAAGTATATGGTGCGCTCTGTTACCGAATCGGTGGCAGGGGTTGATATGTGCCTGCTTGTTACCGAAGCAGGAAAGGAAATCACACCTACAGAAGAAAATCTGATGAAAAGATTTTCAGAACAGAAAATCCCCGCTGTGCTTGCCATTAACAAAATCGATACCGTAAAGGAAAAGGATGTTTTGCTGGCGCAGATTCTTTCTTACAGTAAAAAGTTTGATTTTGACGCTATCGTTCCTGTTTCTGCCGAAACAGATCAGGGTTTGGAGGACTTAATCGGAGAGCTTAAAAATCACGCTCAGCCCGGAGGACACTTCTTTGAGGACGATACCCTTACCGACCAGCCCGAAAGAGTAATTGCGGCTGAGATGATAAGGGAGAAAATTCTAAGGCTGTGCGAAAAGGAAATCCCCCACGGCACCGCCGTTGTAATAGAAAAGCTCCGCCAAAGAGAGGACAGCGAAATTCTTGATATTGACGCAACGATTTACTGCGAAAAAGAAAGTCACAAGCGGATAATAATCGGCAAAAACGGCGCTATGATTAAGAAAATCAGCACCTTTGCAAGACAGGATATGGAAAACTTTTTCGGCTGTAAGGTCAATCTGCAAACCTGGCTTAAGGTTAAAGAGGGCTGGCGCAACAGAAGCGGAGTGCTGAAAAACTTCGGCTTTGACCCAAAGGATTTCGACTGATTTTTCTTATACCGTATCAAAAGCCTTTTGCGCCGAGATGATTTCCAAAAATTTCTATTAAAGTAAAGTTTTAGTTTCTACATTTTACACCCTATATCACAACTTTAAAAAGCTATAATAGTTTTGGGTGATAAATATGGATGAACTTAACGCCTGGACGGCATTTTTTACCACAGGAAGCGTTCTGGACTATCTTCGTTACAAATCAATACAGAACAGCAAAGAAACAGGCGCAGATACTTCTGCGGAGGACAAAGATGAAATTCAAGACGGACGGTCTGATAATCAAGGAACAGAGTATCGGTGAGCAAGACAGGCTTGTAACCGTGCTGACATCCTCAAAGGGGATTATCAGAGCCTTTTCTAAGGGTGCAAAGAATATTAAGAACCAAAAATGCGCCTCAACTCAGCTTTTATGCTACTCCCGTATGACTTTAAACAAAATGCGGGACAGCTACATAATCGGCGACGCAAAATCCATTGAAATGTTTATGGGCTTGCGGAACAATATGGATAATATGTGCCTAGCCCAGTATTTTTGCGAGCTTGCCTCGGCAGTATGCCCCAGAGAGCAAAATGCCGAGGTCTGTTTAAAGCTTATGCTCAACAGCCTGTATCTGCTTTCAAAAGAAAAAAAGCCCCCTCTGCTTGTAAAAGCCTGTTTTGAAATGCGTATGCTCGCCCTTTCGGGATATATGCCCGACCTTACAATGTGCAGAGAATGCGGTGTTTATGAAAGCCCCCTTATGTATTTTCTTCCTCAAAAGGGTTTTCTTGTGTGCGGCGACTGTGAAGACACAATAACCGAGGCTGTAAAAATACCTATGAGCAAGGGCGTGACAACTGCTCTGCGCCATACAATTTATGCAGACGACGGCAGGCTGTTTTCTTTTTCTCTTCCCGAGGACGACCTTAAACAGCTTAACACCGTAACCGAAACTTACATTTTTAATATGCTTGAAAGAAATTTCAAAACATTACAGTTTTATAAAACCATTGCAAATAAACAAGGATAATAATATGGACAAACACTACAAAGCCTTAGAGCTTGACAAAATACTGAATATGCTCTCAAAGGAGGCAACCTGCGAGGATGCGGCGGTTATGGCGCTGGAGCTAAAGCCCTCAGCTTCTTTGAAAAGGGTTAATTTTCTGCTTAAGCAAACCGACGACGCTTACATACTGTCGGGCAGATTCGGCACGCCCTCCTTCGGCGGAGCAAAGAACATTACAAACGCCCTGTCAAGAGCAAGGGCAGGTGCCTGCCTTACCACAACAGAGCTTTTGCGAATTGCCGAAACCCTGCGGATTATCCGTTCTCTGCGCCAGTGGAAAAGCAACTCGGCAGGAGTGGAAACCTCCCTTGACAATCTTTTTTCGGGACTTTGCGCCAATAAATTTTTAGAGGACAAAATCACCTCCTGTATTATTGCAGAGGACGAATTTGCCGACAACGCCTCCCCTGTCTTATATGACATAAGGAGAAAAATCAGAACCGCATCTTCAAAAGCAAGGGAGGTTCTTGATAAAATTATACACAGCACAAATTTTCAAAAATATCTTCAGGATTCGATCGTCACCCAGCGTGACGGCAGATATGTTGTGCCTGTCAAGGCAGAGTGCAGAGGCAATGTTCCCGGTCTTGTTCACGACAGCTCCTCCAGCGGAGCAACGGTGTTCATTGAGCCTATGGGCGTTGTTCAGGCAAACAACGATATCCGCATACTTAAATCCAAAGAGGACGCAGAAATTGAGCGTATTCTCTTTGAGCTTTCCGCCGCTGCCGGAACATACGCCGACAGCATAATCGGCAGTTACGAAAATCTGATGGAGCTTAATCTGATTTTTGCAAAGGCAAACCTTTCCTATAAAATGAAAGCCTCTATGCCCGTTATGAACGATAAGGGCATTATCGACTTAAAGCAGGCTCGGCATCCTCTCATTGACAAGGACTCCGTTGTAGCTACCGACATTCGCCTGGGAGAAGACTTTGACACTCTTATGATTACAGGTCCAAACACAGGCGGTAAAACCGTAACCTTAAAGACAATCGGTCTTTTTACCTTAATGGCTATGTGCGGACTTATGGTTCCCTGTGCAGACAACAGCAGACTGTCTGTTTTTAAAACCGTTCTTGCAGACATCGGCGATGAGCAGAGCATTGAACAGTCACTTTCAACATTTTCCGCCCATATGACAAACATAACGAAGATAATGAAAACTGCCGACGAATCTTCGCTGGTGCTGATTGACGAATTAGGTGCAGGAACAGACCCTGTGGAGGGTGCGGCGCTTGCCGTTGCAATACTTGAATTTTTGCGGAATAAAGGCGCAAAAATCGCCTCTACAACCCATTATCCGGAACTGAAAGAATTTGCCCTGCAAACGGACGGCGTAGAAAACGGATGTTGTGAATTTGATGTTGCGACTCTAAAGCCCACCTACCGTCTGCTTATCGGTATGCCCGGCAAGAGCAACGCTTTTGCAATATCAAAGCGTTTGGGTATGAGGGACGAGGTTATTGCAAGGGCTAAGGAGCTTGTATCCTCGGAAAACAGAGAATTTGAAAGCGTAGTTCAAACTCTGGAAGCACGCAGGCAAAGTCTTGAAAAACAGCTTGCAAACGCCCAAAAGCTTACAGCAAAAGCAAACACAGAAAAGCAAAAGGCAGAAAACGAACTTAGAAAATCCAAGGAGCAGGCGAAAAAAGAGATTGAGCTTGCAAAAGCCCAGGCGCAGAAAATTATTGACAAGACAGTTTCTCAGGCTGAAAGCCTTATGGAAGAGCTTGACAAAGCAAGAAAAGAAAAGGAAATGTCATCTGCCGATAAATCAAAGCTCAGGCGTGACATCAAAAAAATGGAGGCAACCGCCGACCCTGTTACAACAAAATCAAAGGACGACGGCTATATTCTTCCCCGTCCTCTGAAAATCGGCGACAGCGTGCTTATTTACGATATTGACAAAAAGGCAACCGTACTTACCCTGCCCGACAGGGACAACACCGTTCAGGTACAGGCAGGAATAATCAAAACAAGGGTGCCTGTTTCAAATTTAAGGCTAATAAAGCAGGAAAACATCAAAAAGCCTGTTTTCTCCAACAAACGCAACGTCCGTTCTGCGGTTGATATTCACCCTGCAACAGAGATTGACGTAAGGGGGCAGTACCCCGAAGAAGCGATTATGGCAGTTGACAGCGCAATTGACAGCGCAATACTTTCTAACATTAACCAGATTACCGTTATTCACGGCAAAGGCACGGGTGTTTTGCGCACGGAAATCGGCAAACACCTGAAAAACCACCGAGCCGTAAAATCCTACCGGCTGGGTGTATTCGGCGAGGGCGAAAGCGGAGTCACCATAATTGAATTAAAATAAAATTCACTTTCCGTCATTTTTTCGCTGATAAAGCAAAAAACTCTGTCAGAGTCGGATGCTTTGCAGGTATAATTGCGGATATTATGGGATTTTAGTATTTTAATTTTCTGAATTCGAAATATTTTGCGGTGTTTTGCAGATGTAAATAAAAAACTCCAAATTGATGTTGACAAAACCGTAACAATTTTGTATAATTAAAAACAGCGTTTCAGTATGCGTATATGCGTTAAGAGGTGCGGATATGCTTCTTGATTTAAAGGAAATCTTTCAGAACGAAGGCTCTCAAAAACAGGTTGACTATTCCTTGTCAATGAGCGACATTGAGTATGACGGCGTTTATCCATTCAAATCGCCTGTCAGTGTCAGCGCATTGTCGGTCAACAGAGCAAGCCTTGTTGACTTGGAGATAAGCGTTAAGTTTCTCTACATCCGTAATTGCGACAGGTGCTTTGAAGAATTTTCAAGAGAAATGGAAATGACCTTTAACCATAAGCTGGCTGTATCTTTGGAAAACGACGAAAACGACGATTATATTGAAACACCTGACTACAAGCTGGAGCTTGACGACCTTGTGATTTCTGACATAATACTTAATCTTCCCTCAAAAAATCTTTGCAGAGAGGATTGCAAGGGACTTTGCCAGAAATGCGGACAAAATCTTAACTGCGGCGTTTGCCAATGCGACAAAACCAAGGTTGACCCCAGACTTGAGATACTTAAACAGCTTATTGATTGATATAAAATTTTAAGGAGGTCTTTGTAATGGCAGTACCAAAGAGAAAAACTTCATTGGCAAGAAAACACTCAAGACGTTCAACTGTATGGAAGCTTAACGCTCCTGCTCTCACAGTTTGCCCTAACTGCGGACAGCTTACTGCGGCTCACAAGGCTTGCACAACCTGCGGTATGTATAAAGGCAGACAGGTAATTGTTAAGGAAGAAGCTTAATTCTACAATACAACAATTATGGGCGGCGGTTTTCCGACCGCCTTTTTGTTTTGTAAACTCCTATAACTTGCAAAAAACCTTTGCAAATTACGCCGTTTAAGTGTAATATAAAAATATCATCTTATTCCCCGTTCTTTGGAGTAATTTCTTTTTATCAAAAAATAATAAAACTGTTATGTATATTTTTTAAGGAGAAAAAATATGTCAAAGCCCGTTATTGCAATAGTCGGAAGACCTAATGTAGGCAAATCCACTCTTTTTAACAAGTTAATAGGCAAACGGCTGTCAATAGTTGACGATACACCGGGCGTTACCCGTGACAGAATCTACGGCGAATGTGAATGGCAAAACAAGAAAGCCGTTATCATTGACACAGGCGGAATCGAGCCGAAGTCGGACGATATTATCCTATCTCAGATGAGAAGACAGGCTCAGCTTGCCATCGACACTGCTCAGGCTATAATCCTTGTTACCGATATGAAAGCAGGCCTTGTGGCTACCGATATGGAAGTAGCCTCTATGCTCCAAAAAAGCGGAAAGCCTGTTGTTTTGTGCGTCAACAAATGCGATTCTATCGGCGAGCCTCCTGCCGAATTCTATGAATTTTACAATTTGGGCATCGGCGAGCCTTTTCAGGTATCTGCCGTTCACGGTCATGGTACGGGCGATTTGCTGGACGAGGTATTTTCTCATCTTGATTTTGACAGCGAAGATGATGACGACGGCTCTGTTATAAATGTTGCGCTTATCGGAAAACCCAACGTGGGCAAATCCTCCCTTATCAACTTTGTTACAAACGAGGAGAGGTGCATTGTATCCGACATAGCAGGAACCACCCGTGACAGCGTTGATACTAAAATAGAAAACAAGTACGGCAAATACAACTTTATTGACACCGCCGGAATACGCAGAAAAAGCCGTATTGACGACGACATAGAAAAATACAGCTTTCTCCGTGCAAAAATGGCCATTGAGCGAAGTGATGTCTGCGTTATTATGATAGACGCAGAGGTTGGCTACACCGAACAGGACAGCAAGGTTGCAGGGCTTGCCTGTGAAGCCGGCAAAGGCTGTGTTATTGCCGTAAACAAGTGGGACGCTATTGCCAAAAATGACAAAACAATGAGCGAATTTACAAAACGCCTGCAAACGGAATTTGCCTTTATGTCCTACGCTCCCTTTGTATTTATCTCTGCAAAAACAGGACTCAGAATTGACAAGCTGTTTTCTCTTATTAACCTTGCCGCTTCTTCCAACTCTATGAGAATCAAAACCGGTATGCTCAACGAGCTTTTGGCGCAGGCGACCACAAGAGTTCAGCCGCCGACCGACAAGGGAAAAAGACTAAAAATTTATTATATGACTCAGGCCTCCACAAATCCACCAACCTTTGTGTGCTTTTGCAACAAAGCGGAGTTGTTCCATTTTTCCTACCAAAGGTATCTGGAAAACAGAATCAGGGAAAGCTTCGGTCTTGAGGGAACGCCTATAAGACTTGTTATCAGAGAGAGAGGAGAAAAATAAATGGACTATGTTGTATTTTTTGCCGATAACTGGTGGAGGATACTCCTTTCTGCCGTTATCGCCTATTTGCTGGGCAGTATAAATACCGCTGTTATTATAACAAAAATTGTTACAGGCAAGGACATCCGTAAAATGGGCAGCGGCAACGCCGGCTTTACCAATGTTTTAAGAAGTGTGGGCAAGGCTCCTGCCGTATTCACAATTATTTTTGATTTTCTCAAAGGTGTTGCTGCAGTTGCAATCGGAGGATTGATTTTCTTGTCTGTTCCGCTGCCACCGGATGCAAATCCCGTTTTGACAAACGAGTTTATGGCTGTGGGCAAATATGTTGCAGGCGTGTGCTGTATTTTAGGTCACTCCTACCCCGTATATTTTCACTTCAAGGGCGGAAAAGGCGTTGTTACAGCCGCCGCACTTATGCTTGTGTCGGACTGGAGGGTGTTTTTGCTGATACTGGGTACATTTTTAATTGTATTTCTTGCTACAAAAACAATTTCCGTTGCCAGCCTTTCCTGTGCGGCGCTTTACGGATTTTACACTCTGATAATCTCGCTTACATACGACTTTTTCTCCGGGGCAGGCTACTCCCTTACCTATGTAATTTTCTGTACGCTTTGCTCATTCCTCATAGGCGCTTTTGTAATAATCAAGCACAAGGACAACATCAAGCGCATAATGAACGGTGAGGAAAAGAAAATTTCTGCAAAGAAGTAACTTTACTCTTCTAAACTATTGACTTGATAAAACAATAAGATTAAAATAATACCGTTGGAATATTTCCTGCGGTATTTTATTTTGGAGTAAAATATGAAAGATAACAAATCAGCCTATACAAGCTCGGACTATGACGCAAATGTAAATAAGGTTTTGCCCTACTACAATGAATTTCACCGTCAGATTATTGATGCAGCAAATTGTATTGACGCTGATAATCTTCGCTGGCTTGACTTAGGCTGCGGTACGGGTACTCTTGCCTGTAAGGCGGCCAATGCAATAAGCAACTGCAAATTTACTCTCTGCGATATTTCGGAGCCTATGCTGAAAACTGCCGAAGAAAAGCTGAAAAACAGCTCTGTTGTCGCAGAATACATAAACTGTTCCAACGATAAGATAAATTTCAGCAACGAATTTGATATAGTAAGCGCTGTAATGTCGAACCATTATTTTAATCCGGAACAGCGAAAAACCGCAACAAAGAACGCCTTTAACGCCCTCAAGCCCGGTGGTATTTACATAACCTTTGAGAACATTGAACCTCAGGCAGAAAGTGTTAAAAAGCTGTATATTAAGCGCTGGGGAGAATATATGCTGAGCGCAGGCAGAAGTCAGGATGAGGTTGAAAATCATTTTAACCGCAGAGGCACAGAGTATTTTCCCATTACTGTTTCGGAACATTTATATCTGCTGAAAGAATGTGGTTTCAAATCTGCGGAAATCCTGTGGTATTCATATATGCAGGCAGGATTTTTAGCTATAAAATAATTAAGGAGATAGGAAAATGGATTGCTTATTTTGTAAAATTATTAACGGAGAAATCCCCTCAAAAAAAGTTTATGAGGACGATAAAATATTGGCTTTTCACGACATAAGCCCGATGGCTCCCGTGCATGTTCTTGTAATTCCCAAGGAGCATATTTGTTGCGCTGACAAGCTTAACGATGAAAACTGTGAAATTGTTGGGTACATATTCTCAAAAATCCCCCAAATCGCCAAGGAACTGGGGCTTAAAAACGGCTACCGTGTTGTAACCAACTGCGGTGAGGACGGATGTCAGTCTGTTATGCACCTGCACTTTCACATTTTAGGCGGAAAAAAGCTTAACCCACAGCTTGCATAAGGAGATGTAAAAAATGGAATATTACGAGATGACCATAGCCGGATTAAAGCGCAGACTTCCTCTGTTTCCGGTAAATGAAAAGCTGTCTATCGCCGCATTTATAATGTTCGGCGACACAGAGGTTACCGTTGCAAGTGCGTCGGAACTTCTTGAAAAATGCCCTGACTTTGACGTTCTTCTTACTGCAGAAGCAAAGGGCATACCCCTTTGCTACGAAATGGCACGCCAGTCAGGCAAGCCCTATGTAGTGGCAAGAAAGGGCAAAAAAATCTATATGACCGACCCGGTTGAGTTTAAGCTTAATTCAATCACCACCAAAAACACACAGGTAATGTATTTGGGACAGGAAGATATAGCAATGCTCAGGGACAAGCGTGTCTTGATTGTTGACGATGTGGTTTCCACAGGCGAAAGCCTTGCCGCCCTTGAAAAAATCGTTGAAGCGTCAGAGGGCAAAATAGTATGCCAGGCGGCTGTTCTGGCTGAGGGTGACGCAGCGAAAAGAAAAGACCTCGTCTATTTAGAGGAGCTTCCCCTGTTCTTTAAGTAACTTTTAACTTTATCTGAGCCGGCACGCTCAGAATATAATGTATAGCTTTAACTCCAACTGAGCTGGTATGCTCAAAATACAATGTAAGGATGATTTTATGAAACGGCCGTTTGCGCTCTTCGGACTTATATACCTGGCAGTGCAGACTGCCGTTTTTTATACTTCCGCAGAAGTAGGTCTGATTATTGCCTGTGCCTCATTTGTCTGTGCAGTTGTATTTTTCTTTGCCGTAAAAAAGGGCTATCCGCGCAAAACGCTTTGCCTTGCCTGTGCCGCCGCAACCCTTGCGAGCGTTGTTTTTTGCAGTTACTCTCTGCTTGTTTTTGCCCCTGCACAGCAGGAGTATAATCATCGTGAGGTGCAGATTTACGCCCGTCTTACGGAACAGCCCCGCAAGTCCTACGGAAGCAGCTATTATGCTCTGCAAACCGAAAAAATCGACGGACAGCCAAAGGATATAAAAATACTTTTAAAAACCGGCGATGCTCTGGACATACAGCCCTACGATTATATTGACTGTACGGTAACCTTAGAAAAATGCGATAATAACTATTATCTCTCCAAGGGCTTTGCCTACTCGGCTTCAACGGAATACAACTTCGACTATGATGTTACACAAGCCGAAGACAAACCGCCCTATTATTATGCAATACAGCTAAGGCAAAAACTCTCTCACGCCGTAAATGTGATGATGCCTCAAGAGCTTGCACAGCTTTCCAATGCAGTAGCTTTCGGCGATAGATTTTCAATGGAGCCGTCTTTAAGGGAAGATTTCAGAAAAACAGGTACTTCATATCTGATAGTAGTTTCGGGATTTCATATGGCTCTTGCCTCGGCGTTTGTCACCAAATTGCTCAAAAAACTCCTTAGAAAAAGGCACCTTGTTTATCCCTTGTCTATGGCGTTTGTAATGATTTATATGGCGCTGACAGGCTTCACCTCCTCGGTAATCCGTTCGGGAATAATGATGATAATTTATCTTATCGGCAAGGAATTTTTCTATGAATCGGACAGTCTTAATTCTTTGGGAATAGCCGCATTGTTCATGTGTTTGCCAAACCCTTACGCCTCGGGCGATATAGGAATGCTCCTGTCTTTTTCTGCAACGCTCGGAATAATAATTCTCTACCCTGTTTTATCTGATTATGTTCTGAAAAAAACAGAAAATTGCAGATTTTTCAAACTAAATGCAATAAAGTATGTATTAAAAACAATTTTACTGACCCTTTCGGCGGTTGTCTTCACAACCCCTATTACCGTGCTTGCTTTCGGCAGCTTCTCCCCTATTGTTTTTATCGCTTCGGTTATTATTACAATATTTATAGAGGCTTCAATTATATGCACATTTCTGTGCGCCTTGCTTTATTGCACGGGAATTTTGACGGTGCTTGCTTATCCCTATGCTTTTACGGCATGCCTGATAAACAAATTCATTATTTCCGTCATTGGCACTCTGGCGCAGATTGACTTTGCAACGGTTTATGTAAACAACATTCAGGCAATCGTTTATGTTGCCGCCTTATGTATACTTGCCGCTGCCGCACTGCTTTTCAAAAACGCTTTAAAAGGCGCAAAATACGCAGGCTTTATGCTGACTCTTATTGTGCTGACGGGATTTTCCTTAACTCTTTTGCCAAAAAGCCCCTGCCTTTCCGTTATAGGCGCAGGCTCAGGCTCTACCGTAACTCTGCGGGGGTCAAAGGGGCTTGCGGTTTTGTCCTGCGGAGGTACAAGCGGGAAAACTTCCCATATAATTGACGAGCTTTCAAAAGCAACAGGCTCAATAGATTTTCTGGCAGTTCCCGACAACAGCAATGAGCTGTCACGGTACAGCGCAGAAATTGCAGAAGAATTTGACTGTTCCTCCGTTTTGTTATATGATACTGATAAAACAAGCGAAAGTCTCATAAGAAACACGGAAGATGCGCAGGGAATTGCGACGCTTAGAGAAAATTCAAGCGTCTATGTTGAATTGTGGGATGAAATCTGCATTGATGCTCTCAATATTGACGGAAAAACTTACGAATACATTTACGGCGACAATTTTTCCGTGCTTATTTTCCCGCCGAAGGGCGACTGTGCAAACCTTCCTGAAAAGTACAGAAGCGCCGATTTGGCTGTTATGTGCGACTGTCCCGAAAATATATCGACGCTTACCTGCCCGGAGATTATTTACACAGGCAAAGAAGAAAATATAAAAAAACATTCGGAAAGGTTTTCCTTAATTGCAGACGAAATCGTCTATGCAGGTGAAACAACGGTTAATATCCCCATAAAGGAGTGAATGTAATGGCAAAAATGACGGAAACTGAATTTAAAAAGCATATTTCTTCAAAAAACTTCGCGCCCCTTTATGCCATTTGGGGCGATGAAAAAAAATATGTTAAGTCATATACAAATACTCTGACTGAAAAAATCTGCGGAAAACATCCATCGGAATTTAATTATCACGAGTTCAGCCATGACTATGATATTCACCAAATTTGCCTTGCAATGCTTACCGTTCCTTTTATGAACAAATACAACGTGGTAAAAATCACCGATTTAAATTTCGGCGATTTACTCAAAGAAGAAAAGGACGAGCTTTTTAAGGCGATTAAAAGCATTCCACAGGGCACGGTTGTTATTTTTACAATGCCCACACTGGAAATAAACGAAAAAAAGCCGGGAGATTTTAAAAAAGTTCTTACGGAGGCCGAAAAAAACGGCGTTGCGGTAGAATTTATAAAAATGGGCGATTTGGCACTTGAAAAACACCTTGTCACCCTTGCGTCAAGGCAAAACGTGGCTCTTTCTGCGGTAAATGCCGACAAAATCATAAGCATCTGCGGCAACGACCTTACTGCCCTTGCAAATGAAATTGACAAGATTTGTGCTTATGTGGGTGAAAACGGTGAAATCACTCTAAAAGACATTGAGCTTTTGGTAACGGAAAACTTTGAAGCAAAGGTGTTCTCTCTTGCAGACGCAGTAACAAGAGGCAGAAACGATGATGCAATTAAAATACTGGACGGACTTTTTTATCAGCGTGAAGAGCCTATCGCCGTGCTGACTGTCCTTTCCAACGCATACATTGACTTTTACCGGGGCAGAATCGCCTACGAATGCGGAGTAAGCACTAAAAGCGTTGCTGAAAAATTCAACTATCGAAACAGAGCGTTTGCCCTGAACAGAAAAACATCTCTGCCCACAGGGGCTCTCCGTGACAGCATAAGCCTGCTTATTGAAGCGGACACGACTATGAAAAGCTCCGGCATTGACAACAGGCTGATTCTTGAGGAGCTTGTGTGCAAGCTGTTATCCATAGCAAAAAAGGGGCGTTCCTATGCTTAAAATC
The DNA here is from genome assembly GCA_022774755.1 of bacterium. Lineage (GTDB taxonomy): Bacteria > Bacillota > Clostridia > Oscillospirales > Acutalibacteraceae > Ruminococcoides. The sequence continues at coordinate 172,252 of JALFLK010000009.1, read as the reverse complement.
AAAGAGACGGTAATAGTTGAGGGAAAATACGACAGAATAAAGCTGAAATCAATTATTGACGCCCCTGTTATATGCACAAACGGCTTCAGAGTTTTTAAGGATAAGGAAAAGCAGAATTTAATTCGCAGCGCAGCACTAAGCCGAGGTCTGCTTATTATGACCGACAGCGACGGCGCAGGATTTGTAATAAGGAATTTCTTGAAGGGAACCGTCCCCTTAGATAAAATCAAGAACTGTTACATACCGCAGATTAAAGGCAAGGAAAAGCGCAAGGAACAACCCTCCTGTCAGGGATTTTTAGGTGTTGAGGGAGTTTCGGACAGCGTAATTATACAGGCTGTTAAAAACAGCGGTGCAACCGTTCTTGACGAAAAGCCCCACGAAAACAAGGAAAACTGCGGAGAAATTACAAAACAACAATTCTACGCTTTAGGTCTGACAGGCAGAGAAAACTCAAAAGCATTAAGAACATTACTGCTTAAAAGCCTGAATTTGCCCTGTTATCTGACAACAAATGCAATGATTGAGGCTCTAAACTGCCTTTTAACTCCAAATGAGCTGGAGGAAAAATTGCAGGAGATTCTTGATTCAAAATAAAATTATTATAAAGCTTTCTATTCGATTTCATTTTCAATCCGTTAAAATAAAAATAAAACCACCGTCTTTGGATAATACTAACATAAGACCAAAGGCGGTGATTTTTATAAATAAACTAAAAACGGATGCAAAGCTTTTTGCATTTGGAGGGCTTGCCTACGGCGCAATAGAAATACTGTGGCGCAGAAAAACCCACTGGACAATGGTATTAACAGGCGGAGCATGCTTTTTATCTCTTTTTAAATTTTTCTCCGGACATGAAAAAATGCCCCTTGTGAAGAAGTGCTGTATCGGCAGCTGTATAATTACATCCATAGAATTTTTGTGCGGATGCATAGTAAACTTAAAAATGAAACTGAATGTTTGGGATTACTCAAAGGCAAAGCTAAACATACTGGGTCAGATTTGTCCCTTTTACAGTATGCTGTGGGGGCTTTTATGTATCCCTGTCAACACAATTTGCAAAAAAATCAACCGCAAATCCAAAGCTATATCAGAAAAAGCGGAAAATTAGGCATCTCATAAATTGACAAAAAGGCAAGGACAAAATCCGTCCTTGCCTTAGTATGTAGCGTTTTATTTTTATAATCTCAGAAAAATCAGATTTTCTCGCAAACAGCGTTGATAGAGCTGGGAAGCTCATCGTCAGCGGCAGAAACGAGAAGAACAATGTTTGTTTCTGCTGTTTCTGCAAGCTCGTTAAGCTTCTTTACAAAGTTCTCAATGCCGGGAATACCCTCGGGGCAAATTTTAAATGTAGAATCTACGAGAATATCGGTAACATCGTAATTGCCTGCGCAAATACCGCTGATAAAACCAAAGAGCATATCGTAACCGCTGATAAGATACTGGTCGGTGTCGATAAGTCTTGCCTTGTGTGTTACGTCATAGGTAAGCTTTGCGCCCTTTTCAATAACAACCACATTGCCTGAAGAAGCGGCAACAGCCTCGTTAGCAAGCTGGATAAGTTTTTTTGTTTTTCCAGATCCTTTTTTTCCGATAATTAAAGTAACCATTGTAATTCCTCCAAGATAGTCATTTTTTATTTTAATCTTGCCTCAAGCTCCGCCTTCATATCCTCATAACCGGGCTTTCCGAGAAGAGCGAACATATTTTTCTTGTAGCTTTCAACGCCGGGCTGGTCAAAGGGATTAACCCCCAGGAGATAGCCTGAAATTGCGCAAGCCTTTTCAAAGAAATAAATCAGGTAGCCCAGCTCGGACTCGTTCATTTCTTCAACATTAAGAACGATGTTCGGTACTCCGCCGTCGTTATGAGCAAGAACGGTACCCTCAAATGCTTTACGGTTTACATATCCCATCGTTTTGCCCGAAAGGAAGTTAAGTCCGTCAACATTTGTTGGGTCTGTGCCAAGAGTAACTTCTTTTTTGCATTTATCAAACAGAACGACTGTTTCAAAGAGGTTTCTTCTTCCGCTTTGAATATACTGTCCCAGAGAGTGCAAATCTGTAGAGAAAATAACGCTTGCCGGGAAAATTCCCTTGTTATTCTTACCCTCGCTCTCTGCGTAAAGCTGTTTAAACCACTCGGACATCATTGTAAAAGCAGGCTCGTAAGAAACGAGAATTTCAGTAGTTTTGCCCTTATTATACAAAATGTTTCTTAAAGCGGCATATTTATAGCAGTCGTTTGTTGCTAAATTGTCGTTATCAAAATCGTCCTGAGCCTTTTTTGCACCTGCCATAAGAGCGTCAATGTCTGCGCCGGAAACGGCAATGGGCAAAAGTCCCACAGCGGTCAAAACGGAGTATCTTCCGCCTACATTATCGGGAACCACAAAGGTTTCGTAGCCTTCCTTGTCGGCAAGCTCCTTAAGAGTTCCCCTTGCCTTATCTGTTGTGCAGTAGATTCTCTCCCTTGCGCCCTCTTTGCCGTACTTCTTCTCAAGCATTTCTCTGAATACTCTGAAAGCGATGGCAGGCTCTGTGGTTGTGCCTGATTTTGAAATCATATTGATAGAAACATCCTTGCCCTCGCAAAGCTCCATAATATCTGCAAGAGCGGAAGAACTGATTGAATTACCCGTAAAGTAAATCTGAGGCGTATCCTTAGCCAAAGCGTTGTAGTTCTGAGAATTTAAAAACTCAATAGCCGCCCTTGCGCCCAAATAAGAACCGCCGATACCGATAACAACAAACACGTCGGTATCCTTTTTGATTTTTTCAGCCGCTTTCTTAATGCGGTCGAACTCTTCCTTATCGTAATCGGTAGGAAGTGTAAGCCATCCTAAAAAGTCATTGCCCAAGCCTGTACCCGAATGAAGCATTTTGTGGGCAGTCTTTACCTGCTGTGACATTGCGGTATATTCCTGCTCCTCCACAAAACCGTTAAGGTACTTATCGCTAAGTTTTGTTGACATTTCAATCTCCTCCTGATGGTCAAAAAGGCTGAATTAAGCCACTTTGTAATATTTATGGGTTTATTATACTATAAAGCGGCTTTATTTGCAACATTTTTTTGGCATTTCTTATAATGCTATTAAGGCATTATAAATCAAGCTCAACACAGGGGAAAAACCGATGGAGGCTATGTCTTCGTTTGCGGTAATATCAAATCTGCCAAGCTCCTTATCAACACAGGAGCATATGAGCGTGCCGATGGTCTGACCGCTTTCTACGGGAGCTTCCACTGATTCGGGCAAATCAATCTCCCACTTTATTTCTGCCGACTGGCTTTTGGGAAGCAGAGCGCCCTGACTTACATTACAGCTTAATGAGGTTTGGGGAATCATTCCGCCCACAACCTCTATCTCTTGGGGGAAATCTTCGGGAACGGACAGGTTTGTATATTTGTAGTTTGCAAAGCCGTAATCAAGCAGAGCCGCCGCCTCTTTAAACCGCTGTGTGCCTGTTTTGCATCCAAGCACAACCGCCACAAGATTAAGACCGTCACGGCAGGCGCTTGCCGACATACAGCACCCTGCGTCGTCGGTGGTGCCGGTTTTAAGTCCCGTGATTCCGTTGTAGGTTTTTAAAAGCTTGTTAGTGTTTACAATCTGTGTTTCTCCGCCTCTTAAATTATCCATCCAAATTGAAGTATAACCAAAAATTTTGGGATGCTCCATAAGAGCCGCAGACATAAGAGCAACATCGTAAGCAGAGGTAACATGACCCTCCTCGTCAAGTCCGTTGCAATTTTTAAAGGTCGTATCGTTCATTCCCAGTTCCTTTGCTTTATTGTTCATTTGGGCGATAAATTCACCCAAATCACCGCAGATATGCTCCGCAAGAGCTACCGCCGCATCGTTGGCAGAGGCAACTGCCGTTGCCTTGATTAAATCGTCCACCGACATCTGCTCTCCCTCTTCAAGCCAAATGTCTGAGCCGCCCATTGACGCCGCCTTGGCAGACGCCGTTACCGTTTCGTCAAGGGTAATTTTTCCGCTGTCCAGAGCCTCCATTACCAAAAGCAAAGTCATAATTTTTGTAACGGAAGCGCAGGCACGCTGTTCGTGAGAATTCTGCTCGTAAAGAATCTCCTTGCTTGCAGGCTCCATCAAAATTGCCGAGGGGGCTGTTATTTCCTCTTCGCTTAAAGAATTTGCAGGAAACGACACCGCCGTTGCCATAAGGCAAAAGACCATAAGAAAGGCAAAAATCTTTTTGTATATCATAAAAAACACCTCGCTCATAAATATGAACAAGGTGTTTTGTCTATGCTTATTTTATAACATTACAATGAGTTACAAAAGCAATTCCTGCTGTTTCTTTTTGCTGAAGCCTTTAAGCACTAAGCTGTAAGATTTATCAAGCATTTCTTTCATAAGCTCATCGGGCACATCGCCGTCCGCCTTTATTGAATTCCAATGGACTTTATTCATATAGTAACCGGGGATAATATCGGAGTACTGACCTCTGAAAAATTCGCCCTCCGACGGTTCCAGCTTAAGGGTAATATAGTAAGGCTCATCGTTGTCATCAAGACAAATTGCCGCAAACATCTTTCCGCCTATTAAGTACCTTATCCAATTCCATTCAGCCTGCAAATCCTTTGTAACGGCTTTTTTCTCTAAAAGAAATTCATCAATCCACGGATATTTCATAGTTTAAGCCTCCGCAATTGAATTATAATACTCACGCCGTAGAACCTGCACTGTCTATTTCTCGATTTTAAGAGATATATCAAACGCCTTTACGGAATGGGTCAGCGCACCGATAGAAATTATATCAACGCCTGTTTCCGCAACGGCTCTGAGAGTTTCATTGGTGATTCCTCCGCTTGCCTCAAGCAAGGCTCTGCCTGCCGTGATTTCAACCGCCTCTTTCATCATTTCACAGCTCATATTGTCAAGCATAATAACATCAACGCCTGCATTTAGAGCCTGATGTAATTCATCAAGATTTCTAACCTCAAGCTCAACCTTTGTCATATGGCCAAGGCGTTTTTTAAGGGTTTTTACGGCATTTTCAATTCCTCCCCCTGCGTCGATGTGGTTATCTTTAAGCATTGCCGCATCCGAAAGATTGTAGCGGTGGTTTCTGCCGCCGCCTACGGTTACGGCGTATTTCTGAATAGGTCTTAAGCCCGGCAGGGTTTTCCTTGTGTCTGCTATTGAAGCGTTTGTACCCTCAACAATTTTAACGGCTTCGTTTGTTGCAGTTGCAATTCCGCTCATATGCTGAATTAAGTTAAGAGCCGTTCTTTCGCCTTTTAAGATAGTTCTTGTTTTGCCGTGGATTTTTGCAAAAATCTCGCCTTTTTTAAGGCTGTCGCCGTCATTTTTGTAAACCTCGCACTTGACATCAGGCTGTAAAAGCTGAAAAACTCTTAACGCAACCTCCATACCGCACAAAACGCCGTCGGATTTTGCCAGAAAATCTGCGCTTCCCTGCTGTTCCTCGGGAATCAGATAATCGGTGGTGGTGTCTATGTAGTTAATGTCCTCAAGCAACGCCCTTTTTATAAGCTCATCAATGTAAATTTGGTTTAATATCATAAGTTAATTCCCTCTCTGAGTTCGTCAAGTATAATTCCTGCCACTATTGCAAGACTTCGTGCCTCAACATAGTCGGCGGTAATTTCGTATTTTTCCGATATAAGCTTGCTTAGAATTTCGTCAACCTCACGGTAGCTTTCCTCAAATTTTTCTTTTTTGGGAATAACAAAATATGTATCCTGCATTATTTCACGGATTCTTGTTCTGATTCCCGAGGGAAGTTTTTTGCCGGTAACGGGGATTTCCTCAGGCATATCGTCCAAAGGCTGTCTGCCGTTTTTGCGTATATGCTCCATAATATCATCGGCGGCGCTCCTTGAAAATACCAGCGCTTCAAGCAATGAGTTGCTTGCAAGGCGGTTTGCGCCGTGTACTCCCGTGTGGGAACATTCGCCTGCGGCGTATAAGCCATCTACAGAGGTTCTTGCGTTAAGGTCAACATTTATTCCTCCCATAAGGTAGTGCTGACAGGGGAACACGGGAATTCTGTCCTTTGTAATATCCACGCCCTCCTCTAAGCATCTGCTGTAAATCATAGGAAAACGCCGTTTTAAAAATTCCGGGTCTTTATCGGTAATATCAAGATAAAAATTCTCGCTGTTTGTTTTTTTTGCTTCAAGCATAATTGCATTTGAAACAACATCTCTGGGGGCAAGCTCTCCCCTTTCATCATAATCAAAGGCAAAACGCCTGCCGTTACAATTAAGCAGCACAGCGCCCTCGCCCCTTACAGCCTCGCTGATAAGGAAACGCTCCCGGTTTTTCTCTGCGGCAAAGGCCGTGGGATGAAACTGCACCCTTGACAAATGCTTAATCTTGGCACCCAGCATATAGGCAAATGCGATTCCGTCGCCTGTGGCTATGGCGGAATTTGTGGTGTACTTATAAACTCTGCCTATACCGCCTGTGCATATAATTGTAAAATTACAGCATACCCTTAGGTTTTGTCCGTCTTGAAGGTAACAAACGCAAAAGCCGTTTTCCACCTTTTCTATTGCATAAACTATTGAATCCTCGCAAATTGTAACATTAGGCTTTTTTTCAACAACGCTCAACAGCTTGTCCACTATCGCCTTGCCCGTTGAGTCTTTATGATGGACAATTCTGTGGCGGGAATGGCCTGCCTCCAGCGTTTTAGACAGCTTGCCGTCCTGTTCAAGGTCAAATTCGACGCCCATTTCTTTGAGCCTGAGAACATCGTCGGGACCTTCGGTAACAAGCTTTTCAACAGCCGACAGATTATTTTTGTATTTGCCTGCAATAAGGGTATCTGCAATGTGAAGTTTGTAATTATCGTTGTTTTTATCCAAAACAGCCGCAACTCCGCCCTGAGCCAAAGAACTGTTTGAGAGAGTCAGCTCACGCTTTGCAAGAAGCAAAACCTTGTATTCGGATGAAAACTGAAGTGCGGCGTATAATCCCGCAACCCCCGTGCCGACTATTACAACATCGTACCGATTATCCATAATTAAGACCCCTGTTAAATTAAGTTTACAAAATCTTTAATTTATATTATACTACATTTTACAGTAAAGTTTCAATATATTTAAGAAGAAATCGCCTATAAATATTTACAAGTAATTTACGCCTATAACAAGCGTAATTTTAGCAAGGAGTAATCCATATGGAGCTGAAAAGCAACGAAGAAAAAATAACAAGAGCAATGCTCATAAGCGTGGATACAGGGGATTTTGACGCAGAAGCGTCCCTTGAGGAGCTGTTTGAGCTTGTAAAAAGCGCAGGCGCAGAGCCTGTAATTTCCGTTTGTCAAAAGCTTGCTAAGCCCGAAAGCGCAACCTTTGTAGGAAGCGGAAAGCTTTTGGAAATCAAAGAAGCCTCAAAAGCAAATGAAATTGATTTGCTTGTTTTCGACAGCGAGCTTACTCCCTCACAAATCAAAAACATTGAGTCAGAAACAGAAATAAGGGTAATCGACAGAACAATGCTGATTCTTGACATTTTTGCACTGAGGGCAAAATCCAAAGAGGGCAAACTTCAGGTTGAGCTGGCTCAGCTTAAGTACCTTTTGCCAAGACTTACGGGTAAAGGAATTGAAATGTCCCGTCTGGGCGGAGGAATCGGCACAAGAGGTCCCGGCGAAACAAAGCTTGAAACAGACAGACGCCACATCAGAAAGCGTATGGAAAGCCTGAAAGAACAATTAAACGATGTTGAAAAACACCGCAATCGCCTGCGTACAAGGCGTGAAAAGGAAGGCGTTGTAACCGTTGCCATAGTGGGCTACACAAACGCTGGCAAAAGCACCCTGATGAACCTGCTGACAGACGCAGGCGTGCTTGCCCAGGATAAGTTGTTCGCAACCCTTGACCCAACCTCAAGAGCGCTGAAACTACCGCAGGGCAACACGGTTATGCTTATTGATACCGTTGGGCTTATCAGACGGCTCCCTCATCATCTTGTAGAAGCGTTTAAGTCCACCCTTGAGGAGGCGGCAAACTCCGATATAATTTTGAATGTATGCGACGCAAGCAGTGAAGAGGCAAGAGTGCATATGCAGGTTACAAAGGACTTGCTGTACGAGCTTGGATGCGGTGACACGCCGATTATTACCGTTTTTAATAAATGCGACCTTTTGCAGGAGGATATGCTGCTGCCGTTAGGCGAAAACTGTGTGAGAATCAGCGCAAAATACAACAGGGGTATTCCCGAGCTTCTCAATGCAATAGAAAGTAATCTTCCCGTAAAAAAAATACGGGCGGTGTTCCTTATCCCATTTTCAAAAGGCGGACTTTCAGCGGAAATCCGAAAAAACGGCACGGTTTTCTCAGAAGAATACCTTAGCGACGGAATAAGAACCGACGCATTGGTTGACAAAAAAACCTACGCTCTTCTGGAGCAATACAAAATTGACTGAGTGCCTGTTTTAAGGTTATGAAAATTCCTTGAAAACTGTAAATTTTCAAATAAGCCTCAGCTTTTGCACGGCTTGATATTTTATTAACAAAGTAGTATAATTATAAGAAGTAATATTTTTGACGACTGTTATCTGTTTTGGAGGTGTTTTTGTGGACATCAAGGTTGGCGACAGACTGGAAATGAAAAAGCCCCACCCCTGCTCCTGCAAAAACTTTTTAGTTTTGAGAGTCGGTATGGATTTTAAGCTTCAATGTGAAAAATGCGGTCATCAATTTATGATTCCCAGAAGCAAGGCGGAAAAAAATATTAAAAAAATCCTCTCAAACCCGCAGGAATAAAGTGCAAATTATATTTACGGCGCAGCTGCGCTTATGTAAAGGAAGATATATTTGTTTGAAAAAATAGAAATTTTTGATAAAAGATTCTGCGAACTTAACACAAAGCTCTATGACCCTTCGGTGGCTTCTAATGCAGACGAATATCAAAAAATAATGAAAGAAATCAAGTCCATAGAGCCTATTGTTCAAAAGTACCGGGAGTACAAAAAAGCGCAGGAGTGCGCCGACGAGGCTCTGGAAATATTGAACGATTCCTCGTCTGACCCGGAATTTAAGAAAATGGCACAGTCAGAGCTTGACGAGTCGAAGGCTCTGCTGGAATCATTAAGCGATGAGCTGAAAATTTTGCTTCTTCCCAAAGACCCCAACGACGACAAAAACGTTATTGTGGAAATCAGAGGCGGAGCAGGCGGTGAAGAGGCGGCGCTGTTTTGCTCTGTTTTATTCAGAATGTACAGTATGTACGCCGAAAAAAACGGCTTTAAAATTGATGTAATCAACACAAACGAAACCGAGCTTGGAGGCTACAAGGAAATTTCCTTTATGATTGAGGGCGACGGTGCTTACTCACTGCTGAAATACGAAAGCGGAGTACACCGTGTTCAGCGTGTTCCCGAAACCGAAAGTCAGGGAAGAATTCACACCTCCACGGTAACCGTTGCTGTTTTGCCCGAGGCTGACGACGTTGAGCTGGAGATAAACCCCAACGACCTGAAAATCGACACATTCCGCAGCAGCGGCGCAGGCGGTCAGCACATAAACAAAACCTCCTCCGCCATCAGAATCACCCATATTCCTACGGGAACGGTAGTGGAATGTCAGGACGAGAGAAGTCAACATAAAAACAAGGACAAAGCTATGCGAGTACTTAAAAGCCGTCTGCTGGACGCAGAAGTTACAAAACAGCAGGGTGAAATTGCCGCCGAAAGAAAAAGTCAGGTGGGCACAGGCGACAGAAGCGAAAGAATACGCACATATAACTACCCCCAAAGCAGAGTTACCGACCACAGAATCGGGCTGACAATATATAAACTTGAAGAAGTGCTTGACGGCGGACTGGAGCTTTTGATTGAGCCTCTTATTGCCGCCGACAGAGCAGAAAAACTCAAAAATAGTATGAAAGACTGATTTTATGAATACTGTTTTGCTTAAAGATACTGATGAAGATATAAAAAAAGCCGCCGAAATAATCAAAAACGGCGGTCTTGTGGGAATGCCTACGGAAACTGTTTACGGTCTCGGCGCAAACGCCCTTAACCCAAAGGCTGTTCTGGATATTTTTAAAGCAAAGGGCAGACCGGCGGATAATCCGCTGATTGTTCATATAAGTGATGTTTCTCAAATTGAAAAATTCTCCCTTGCAGAAGAAATCCCCGAATATGCAAAAATTCTTGCGGAAAAGTTTTGGCCGGGTCCGCTGACAATGATTGTAAAAAAAGGCAAAGCCGTGCCCGACGAAGTCAGCGCAGGACTTGACACCGTGGCTCTTCGCTTTCCGTCGCATCCTGTTGCACAAAAGCTCATCAGCTTTGCAGGGCTGCCTGTTGCGGCTCCCTCAGCGAATCTTTCCGGCAGTCCCAGTCCTACAACGCCCCAACACGTTATGAGGGATTTAAAGGGTAAAATCCCTGCTATTATTGACGGCGGTATTTGTAATGTGGGGCTTGAAAGCACGGTAATAACCCTTACCGAAAATCCCCCAAGACTTCTGCGCCCCGGCGGAATAACCCTTGAACAGCTCAGGGACGCATTAGGCGAGGTTGCTCTTGATGACGCTGTTCTTCACAAACTGAAAGAAGGCAGAAGAGCAGCAAGTCCCGGAATGAAATACAAGCACTACGCTCCGAAGGCAAATGTAACCATCTTAAAGGGCGGCAACAGGGATTTTTACGATTTTGTAAATGCTAATTCCCACAGCAATAGGGCAGTAATATGCTATGATGAGGACGCACCGTTTATCAAAGGAAATAAGTTTTTGCTGGGCAGTAAATCAGACAGCGCCCAACAGGCTCACAGGCTTTTTGATGTGCTTAGGCAAATTGACCTTAACCCGGAAATAACTGCCGTCTACGCCAGATGCCCCGATATAAACGGCGTTGGGCTGGCTGTTTATAACAGACTTATCAGAGCGGCAGGATTTGAGGTGAAAGACCTTGCGGAAATTTAAAATAATCGGTCTTACGGGGCCTACCGGTTCCGGAAAAACACTCATTGCAGAATATTTTGCAAAACAAGGCTATACGATTATTAACGCAGACAAAATCGCACGTCAGGTTACTTCCCCCCACAGCGTATGCCTTAAAACTCTTGCCGGCGCTTTCGGAAATGAAATAATCAATCCCGACGGCTCTCTTGACAGAAAAAAGCTTGCCTCTCTCGCCTTTGCAAACAAGGAGCAGACACAGCTGTTAAACGATATTACTCATCCCTTTGTATATTTAGAGGTTTTTAAGAAGCTCCGTGAGCTTTCTCAAATAGGCGTTTCACGATTTATTTATGACGCTCCCCAGCTTTTGGAGAGCAACGGCGATATGATGTGCGATTTTGTAATATCGGTGATTTGTCCCAAACAAATACGCATAGACAGAATAAAAGCCCGTGATAACATAAATTCAAAACAGGCGCTTGAAAGGATAAACGCTCAAATGCCCGACGAATACTACAAAAAGCGTTCGGATTTTTGCATATACAACGATTCCGATTTGCAGTCTCTTTATGCAAAGGCGGACGAAGTTTTGAACATAATTGAAAAACAGGAGTGATTTTTTGGCTCGCCCCGTACATAATAAAAAAGTTAAAGTAATACCGAAACCAGTTGCCTGGATTTTAGTTCTGGCTGTTTCTGCGACGGCAATTTTATTTTCTGTATATCTTATGTCCGAATCGCAAAAGAGCGTTTCAAACGCAATGTATCCTCTGGATTATAAGGAATATGTTGAAAAAGCCTCCAAGGATTACAATCTTAAGGAGGAGCTTATATTCGGTATTATCAAAACAGAAAGCAACTTTGACCCTGATGCGGAGTCGTATGTGGGCGCAAAAGGCTTGATGCAGATTATGCCCGATTCCTTTGATTGGCTTCAGACAATACGGGGAGTTGACGGAAAATATACTGAAAGCGACCTCTTTACCCCTGAAATCAACATCGATTACGGTTGTTATCTTTTGAGATATTTTTTGGATTTATACGGCACCGAGCAGACGGCTATTGCCGCCTATAACGCAGGCTTTGTGGTGGGAGAATGGCTTGAAAATCCCGATTACAGTTCCGACGGCGTTACCCTTGACAACATTCCCTATCCCGAAACCGACGCTTATGTTGACAAGGTTTTGTCTGCCAAAGCAAAGTATAAAGAGCTGTATTTCAGCTAAAATAAACATAAACAAAAGCGTGTGTTCTAACACTCTGCGCTGATTTCAATTACATTTTATTACAGTTAAGGAGGATAAATATGTCCGAAAAGAAAGATGAAAAATCAAAAACAAAAAAGCTTAAAGAAGAGCTTATGATGAACTCCGACCAAGGAATTAAATCAATTTCTAAGGAAGAAATTAAAAAAGCTGACGAATTCTGCAAAGGATATGTAAAATTTCTTGACAACTCACCTATTGAGCGTGAGGCTGTGCGATACACGGTTAATCTTGCGAAAGAAGCGGGATTTAAGGAATTTAAGCAGGACAAAAAATACAAGCCCGGCGATAAAGTTTATCTCGTAAACCGTGACAAGGCGGTTGCGCTGGCTGTTATAGGAAAAAACGGTGTTAAGGACGGCGCAAATCTTGCAATAGCCCACATTGATTCACCGAGAATTGATTTAAAGCCGAATCCTCTTTATGAAAAAAACGACCTTGCTCTCTTTAAAACCCACTACTACGGCGGATTAAAAAAGTATCAGTGGACCTCAATTCCCCTTACTCTCCACGGTACGGTTGTAAAGCTTGACGGAACAAAGGTTGATATTTGCTTAGGCGACAGCGACGACGAGCCTTGCTTCTGCATTACCGACCTTCTTCCCCATTTGGCTCAACAGCAAAGCACTAAGCCTATGAACAAGGCTTTTACCGGCGAAGATATGAATGTTCTTGTGGGTTCTCGTCCCTATGACACAAAGGATGACGAAACAGAGCTTGTAAAGCTGAATGTCTTAAACATTTTAAATAAGAAGTACGGAATAAAAGAGGACGACTTCCTTTCTGCGGAGCTGTGCCTTGTACCGTCATTTAAAACAAGAGATATCGGCTTTGACAGAAGTATGCTGGGCGGTTACGGTCATGACGATAAGGTTTGTGCTTATCCTGCTCTTATGGCGGCTCTTAACTGTGACAAACCGGAAAAGACCGCAATCACCTATCTTACCGATAAAGAAGAAGTCGGAAGCGACGGCAACACGGGTATGCAGAGCGACTTTTTGCGATTCTTCATTTACGACCTTGCCGGCGCTGACGGAATTGAGGGTTACAGGGCGCTGTCAAGAAGCAAATGCCTTTCTGCCGATGTAAGCGCAGCTTTTGACCCCACCTATGCTTCTGTTTACGAGGAAAATAACAGCTCTTATATTAACCGAGGCGTAATAATTTCAAAATATACAGGTCACGGCGGCAAGTACGATACATCTGACGCTTCTGCCGAATATATGGGAGAAATCCGCGCTATGCTTGAGAAAAACCACATTCTCTGGCAGGTTGGCGAGCTTGGCAAGGTTGACCAGGGCGGCGGCGGAACTATCGCAAAATATGTTGCCAATATGAATGTAGATGTTGTAGATTTGGGCGTTCCGGTACTTTCCATGCACGCACCCTTTGAGATTATTTCAAAGGTAGATGTTTATATGGCGTACAAGGCATTCTACTCGTTCTTTGAAAACAACTGATTCTAAAAATTTTCCCCTCGGCTTGTGTACCTTAACGGTAAGCCGAGGGGAGTTTTTTTGCATAAAATTACTGTATAATACTATAAAACTATTATATTTTAAAATTTTGCTTGCATTTTAAGTACAAGTGTGATAGAATAGTCAGGCGGTTTGAAAAGACCATTTGCGCTGATAGCTCAGCTGGATAGAGTGACTGGCTACGAACCAGTAGGTCGGGGGTTCGAGTCCCTTTCAGCGCGCCAATAGAAAACGGACAGCATTTATCGCTGTCCGCTTTTTATTTTCTGAAGGGGACTCGAAGCCGACTGTTAAGAAAATGTGCCTGTGGCACATTTTTAAGGAGGAGCGTTGATGTACTTTTTCTCTTTTTCAACGGCAACAGGCGAGATGAATATATATTCAGATGCACAACACTTTCAGCGCGCCAATAGAAAACGGACAGCATTTATCGCTGTCCGCTTTTTGTTTTATGATTCAACTCAAACCGTTATTTCCGCTATACATTATTTGTAGGTATCAATAATCTACATTCGTAAAAATGATAATACCGTATCATTTATTACATTATCCTCATAATCTAATCCATAAATTCGGTTACTTATATCATTACCATTTGCGTCACCCTCAGTATGAGCCCATGCATTGCTCTGACCGTTTAATTGAACCGTATATTTATATTCCATAGCTTCATTTACATAAGTAGAGTCCAAATTTACGGTTAGTTGATAGTGAAGGTCATCTATTTTTTTCATAAACCAATCGGTATCTGCAGGATTCCAACCGTTCAAATTAGTTCCAATACTTACATTTGCCCCCTCAGGTAATTTTTCCGGTATCGTTACATTAAATGTAACAGGAATATCTTTACTTTGTATTTCTTTAAATAGTGAAAACTTTTTATCTGTTCCGTCATATTTTGCAACAATTGTTGTGTAAGGAGCAATTGTAACCGTATCGCCCGCCTTATAACTTTTTCCGCTTAGCAAATCGATAAAATCATATAATGTATTTAATTCTAGCCTACTTCCTGTTACATTGTGTGCAACAAACATACCGTAAGGATAATTTTCATCAGTAACAGTATAACAATTCAAGCTTTTTGACTCTATTGAAAAATAATTACCGCTGAAGAATATTGGATTATCTGTACGAAGCTGAGTAAGCTTTTTGTAATAGTTATAAATGCTGTTTTCATCATTAATTTCTTCTTCCAAAGAAATACCGTCATTAGCTTTAGTGTATTTTGAAGGCACTCCAAAGAATTTTTCATCTAAAACACACATACCTTCCCCTTTGGCGGAAGCATACCAGTCCATAGCCTCTCGTCTGTTTGGATCGGTAGAATTACTAAGTTGTCCCAGCTCTTCACCGTAATATATGAATGGCATTCCGGGCAAGGTTAACTGAATTGCGGCGGCAAGCTTTGCTTTTTCAACAGAACCCAAATAAGATACTGTTCTTGTCTGGTCATGATTATTTAAAAATGTTGTCATTACAGATGTTTTTGGAACATTGGGAGTTGTGTCTGCATACCTTTTTTGCAGTTGTAATTCCCTGTTTACAAATCCCACAATATTTAGTTGCTCTCCTCCGGCAAGTTTCATAATCTGTTCTTGAAGTGGGAAATCAAAGGAAGAATCCATACATTTAAAAAACGAAGCAACAGGGTCAGGGTTTGTAGTCCAGTTTTCACCTACTACGAATGCATTAGGTTTTTTTGACTTTACATAGGTTTCAAAATCCATCCACCACTCTTGAGTCATATCCCAATCTGGATCAATATGCATTGAAGCGTCAAGTCTGAAACCGTCAACTCCAATGTCGAGCCAATAACCGGCGGCGTTTTTCATTTCTGTCCATACGGCGTTATTTTGGAAGTTTAAGTCAGGCATTCCCTCTGAAAAATTACCTCTGTAATATTTATCGTACTTTTCGTTATATCTCCAGCCTGAAGTTGAATCCGGTTCATCTGTAAATTCGTAATAATCAGCATAAGGACTGTCAGGATTGCTCAAAGCGTCAAGAAACCATGAGTTTTGTGATGAGGTATGATTTGCAACAAAATCTATCAGAACTTTTATATCATACCGATGTAAAACATCCAGCATATATTTAAAATCATCTATTGTGCCGTAATCCTCATTAGTTGAATAGTAATCAATTACATCATAGCCGTGGTACGAGGGCGATTCATGAATGGGCATAAGCCATACACAACCCACATTAAGCTCCTTAAGATAAGAAGCCTTTGAAGCAATACCCCTGAAATCACCTATTCCATCCCCGTCGCTGTCACAAAAACTGCGGACAAAAATTTCATAAGATATTGTAGATGTACGCCAATCGGTGTCGCCGACGGTATAGTATTCACCCGACGGAAACACATCCATGAGATTGGCGATAAACTTTTGTATTTGTGTAACATCGTTAATATCCACATCACCCGACATATCAACATCGGAAATATGTGTTGATACTTCGTCGAAGGATTGCATTTTGGTAAGATACAACTGAATTGTGGTGGCATCCATAACCGTTATTTCATTATCTTTATCGGCGTCACCGTAAAGATAGGTTGCGGTACCCGAAAAGTCTTCATCAGTTTCAACAGCCTGCACATTCAGCATAAAGCAAGAGAAACCAATCGAAACAATCAGGAACAAACTTATCAATTTTTTTGCCGTTTTATACATTTTCAATCCCCCTTAGTAGGTTTTTTCGGAAGTTCATACTCCGCTTTCATTATAGTGCTAATAATTTTATGTGTCAAGAATAACAATAAAATAAATAAATTATAATAATTTTCATTACATATTACTTGACATAATAAATGTTATTTTCTATACTAAAGCCGAAAGGCGGCGATGCATATGAAAAAAACATTTAAAAGACCTTTGTCTTTTGTTTTATCCGTTTTAATGGTATTTTCAGCAATAACATTTTTGTTTATTAACTCTGATTTTTATGTCGTTGCGGCTCAAACTGAAATAATTGAAACATCATCTGCTTCGGTTGACAAAGTTATCGGTGACGCTGACGGCAGCGGTGAAGTTACTATTCAAGATGCTACCTGCATTCAACTTTATTTAGCTAATTTAATTCCAGAAGATGATATTGACCTTATTGCTGCAAATGTTACCGGTAATGAGGATTTAAGCATAAATGATGCAACAGAGATTCAGTGCTTTCTTGCAAATGTAACCAATAAATTCCCCATAGAAAATAAAATACAGATTACATTTAACGTTACTATTCCGGAACCCCTTAAGGAGAACGACCATTTAAGTATAGGCACTAATCTGAATAATTGGAATCCTGCCGACTCTGAGTGGTTTATGAATAAAATTGATGATTTGCATTATAATCTTTACGTTGAACTTGATTCTGAAAACATAGGAAAAGAAATAAACTACAAATATACTATTCAGAACAGCCAAACCACAGGACAGAAAATATGGGCAAGAGTTGAAGGAACTTCAACCGGCGGTGACATAAGTAACCGTACCTTTACTATTGAAAAACAAAATTATAATATTAACGATACAGTAGCAATGTTTAAAAATGATTTGGGCAATACAACGATAACAAGCGGAACTCTTGACACCTTCACGCTTGATATGCCGCAGTATTCCGATAACCGAACAAGAAAAATCAATGTCTGGCTTCCCGATGGTTATGACTCAAAAAATACAGATAAAAAATATCCTGTATTTTATATGCAGGACGGGCAGAATCTTTTTGATATGTATACATCATATGCGGGTGAATGGATGGTTGACGAGGCTATTGCCGATATGATGGATAACGGATATGAGGGCGCAATAATTGTAGGCATTGAAAATTCAGCAGACAGGTGGAATGAATACAGTCCGGAATGGGTTAATGTCGGTTCTTCATTGCCGAATAATTCATCAGCCGGAGATTGTGCACAATTTGTTGATAATCCGTCAGGAGATAAATACGGTGAATTTATTGTTAATACATTAAAACCGTATATTGACAGTCACTATAATGTTCGTACCGATAAAAACAGTACCGGTATCGGCGGTAGCTCAATGGGAGGCTTGATTTCTTATTACATAGGTATGAAATATCCTGATGTGTTTGGTCAGGTGCTCTCATTTTCTCCTGCGTTCTGGATGTATAGTGAAGATACTATTGCTTCAGTAGTTGACTCATATGATTACAGTAATACTGACAATCCTCCAAAAGTTTTCCTTTATGTCGGCGGAGCAAACCAAATGGAGAAAGATACGATTCCTTATGTAGATTTGGTTTACAATAAAATGTTAGAAAACAGTTATCCTGAAGATAAGCTTAATACACTTACAGACACCACCAAAGATCATAACGAAGCTGCATGGTCTGAATATTTTCCTAAAGCATACAAGTGGTTAGTGGGATTCGTCGCTTAAAACTTATTATGCTTAAAAATTATTATAATTATCAGATAAAGAGGTCGAATCCGACCGGCAGCGTGACACTGCGCTCAATACGGACACTTTTTCATCGTACCAATAAAGAACGGACAGCATTTGTTGCTGTCCGCTTTTTATTTTCTGAAAGGGACTCAAATCCTGATGAAATCCCCTACTATGGATTATATATTTCTCTTCTGTGCCCGACTGTAATCACAATTACAACAAGTCGGTTATCCTCAATTTCCGTTATGACCCTGTAATCGCCTATCCTGTACCGCCATTGTCCAATACGATTTGCCGTCAAAGGTTTTCCGTGCAATCGAGGATTATCACATCCCTGAACATTCTTCTCAAGCCAGCCGATAATCAAAGCGGCTGTCGCTTTGTCCATTTTTTTCAGCTGTTTTAATGCTTTGTCGGTAAACTCAAGGCTATAACTCATAGTCCCAATTCCTTCTTAACATCATCCAGAGTATGAGTTACCGGATTGTTTTTGTATTCTGCCATAGCTTTGTTGTAACACTCCAAGTCATATTCATCCTCTATTCTTTCCAGAACAGACTGGCGGAACAAATCAGATATACTGATGTTGTTTATTTCTGCGTATTTCTTAATAAGCTTTGTATCTTCATCGTTAAGCCTTAATGAAATCGTCATAATACCATCTCCTGTATTACATTGTATTACAAACAATTATGTTTGTCAATACCATTGATATTATTATCATAAAAAGAAATTTATTCAAAGAAAATATTACAAAGAAAATATTAACAATAAAAGCATATATAATTCTGACCGTGCAAACTGAGATAAAGGCTTTTTTGTTGTTGTGAAAATTCTGTTAATCTTTTTATTCAACCCTGTCCCAATATTTTCTGTCAAGACTTCTGTACTGTATTGCCTCGGCAATATGGTCGGACTTTATCATTAGGCTGTTATCCAAATCTGCGATTGTGCGTGCAACCTTGAGTATTCTGTCGTAGGCTCTTGCGGAAAGTCCAAGGTTTTCAAAGGCATCTTTAAGCAGAGTATTCGCTTCCGGAGAAACCTCGCAAACCTTATGGAACATTGAAGCGTCAATCCTTGCGTTGCAGGTAATACCCGTGTCTTTAAATCGCAGTCGCTGAATTTCCCTTGCCTTATCAACACGCTTTTTTATTTCGGCAGAGCTTTCCTCCGGCTGTGCCGAGGACAAATCGTCGTATTCCACAGGAGGCACCTCGATATGTATATCAAACCTGTCGAGAATTGGCCCCGACACCTTGTTAAGATACTTTGAAATCATATTTTGAGAACAGCTGCACCTGCGTGTGGGATGATTGTAATATCCGCAGGGACACGGGTTCATTGCCGCAATCAACATAAATGAGCATGGGTAACTGAGAGAAATTTTTGCCCTTGAAATCGTAACCTTGCCGTCCTCAATAGGCTGTCTGAGCGCTTCCATAGTTGTCCGTGAAAACTCCGGAAGCTCGTCTAAAAACAAAACGCCGTTGTGGGCAAGGGATATTTCGCCGGGCTTCGGGAATGCTCCGCCTCCCGTCATTCCGGCAGAGCTAATGTTATGGTGGGGAGCTCTGAACGGGCGGTGTGAAACAAGGGGAGAATTCTTTTCTAAAACTCCTGCAATGGAGTGAATTTTGGTAGTTTCAATTTTCTCTTCAAATGTCATATCCGGCAAAATAGAAGGCATCCTTTTTGCCAGCATACTTTTGCCCGAACCGGGAGGTCCGATAAGCAAAACATTGTGAGAGCCGGCGGCAGCAATTTCCATAGCTCTTTTTGCCTCGTACTGACCCCTTACCTGAGAGAAATCCGCCGTGTCAGGCGTGTACGAATTCTGCTCCTGCGCAGGTTTTGCAGGACTTATAGAAAAATTGCGGTCTGTAAAATGCCTTATCAAATCGAAAACGCTTTTTACGGGATAAACCTCTATCCCATCAACAACTGCTCCCTCGCTGCCGTTTTCAAAGGGTACAAAAACACCCTTAACCCCTCTTTCTCTCGCCTTAATAACCATGGGCAATATTCCGTTTACAGTCCTTAACTCACCGGAAAGGGAAAGCTCTCCCACAAAGGCATAGGGTGAAAAATCGGCATTAACCTGTCCCGACGCTTTAAGTATAGAAATAAGTATGGGTAAATCGTAAATAGGACCTTCTTTTTTTATATCGGCAGGCGCAAGATTAACCGTTATTCTTGCGGCAGGAAATTCAAATCCGCAGTTTTTCACGGCGCTCCTCACCCTGTCACGGCTTTCCTTGACAGCCGTGTCCGGAAGACCGACGATATCAAAAGCAGGCATCCCTACGGTAACCGACGCTTCAACCTCAACGGGATAGCTGTCGATGCCGTAAAGTCCGAAGCTTCTGCACTTTACAACCATTCTAAATTTCCTCCAAATTGTTAATTTAAGGAAATGCTGATTAAATCGTTTGTGCATATTGCGCCGTAAGTTTTTTGTCAGGTTGCACAAATAAACCGCAGTAATGCTGTCGCATTACGAGGATTTTTTGGGCAAACCTGCGGAAAATATGCAAGCAAGATGTGTAAACAGCTTTAAGCGTGATTTATTCAGTGTTTCCGTAATAGTATTGTATCATACATAATAATATTTCACAAGACAAATTCACTATTTTTTCGATATTTTATTGTATAATCTGCATAGATTGTATGCAGGTTTATTATAATTTTTGCTAATCTTACGAAAATTTATTGACATAAAACAACCGTTAATGTATTATATTAGTGCGGTGCTGCGTTCGGGGTGATACGATGAATCAAAACAACAGCTTGAGCAGTCTTGGGGATTTACAGCTTGTCCGTATGGTTAAAGACGGAGACGGCTCTGCTTTTGAAGAAATATCCCACAGATACAGGAATTTCATTCACTCTGTGGCACGCAGGTTTTGTTCGGAAGAGGATGAGCTTTGCGACTTTACCCAGGAGGGTCTGCTGGGTCTGCTTTCCGCCTGCAAAACCTTTAAGGAAGAAAACGGCGCTTCATTTAAAAATTACACCGCCCTGTGCATTAAGCGCAGATTGATTTCGCTTAAAAGAAAACAGAGCTCCGGCGCATCTGTTCCGAAAAGCAGTATGATATCCATTGAAGATGTGGAAATTCCGGACAGAGATAACCCCGACCCTGAGGAGCTTATTGTATCAAGAGAGCGTCTTGATGAGATGCTGATACAGCTGAAAAACAGCCTTTCGGATATGGAGATTAAAGTAATCTGTCTGTATCTGCAGGGGCTTACCTATGATGAAATAGCGGAAAAGGCGGGCTTGAGCAAAAAATCCGTTGACAATGCCCTTCAGCGCATAAAGCGAAAACTGGGTGGACAAAATACGGCTTAGCTTTTGCCCAAATTAAGATAAATCAAATATGACCCAAGCAGTGTTGGCGGTGCAACTCCGCCGGGGGTTAATTTTATTTTATACCAAAGAGAGGTAACAACCAATGTACGAAGACAAGACACTCATTTGCAAAGAATGCGGTAAAGAATTTGTATTTACCGCCGGCGAACAGGAATTCTATGCAGAAAAAGGCTTTGTAAATGAGCCGCAGCGTTGCAAAGAATGCAGAATCGCCCGTAAGAACGCTGCAAGATCCAATCGTGAAATGTACACTACTACCTGTGCCGATTGCGGCGGCGAGGCAAAGATCCCCTTTAAGCCCACAGAAGGCAAAGAGTATTATTGCAGCGAATGCTTTGCAAAGAGAAAAGAAGCAGAGATGTCATAAGCGGACGGAATATTAGGTTCCTTACAACATATGCAGAAACGCCCTCCTGAGGAGGGCGTTTTATATGTCTTTGTATTGCCCTTTCGCATATAATTTTTTGTTACAAATTTGTTTGTAATTTGTTTTAGTCAATCTAACTTTATGCTCTAACTTTGATATTTTTCTCAAAACGGAGGTTAAAACAAATGAATTCAAATACAACCATACCTAAAATAATACATTATTGTTGGTTTGGGGGAAACGAAAAACCTGAAATAGTTAAAAAATGCATGGCAAGCTGGAAGGAAAAGTGTCCTGATTTTGAAATAAAAGAATGGAACGAAAACAACTTTGACATAAACATGTTTCCGTACACTAAGGAAGCATACGAAAATAGAAAATGGGCTTTCGTTTCAGATGTTGCAAGACTTTGGATAATATACAATTACGGCGGAATATATATGGATACCGATGTAGAAATAAAAGGAGATTTTGGTGAACTGCTGTCATATGATTCATTTATGTTTTTTGAATCAGTTGACATTGCTACAGGCTTGGGATTCGGAGCAAAGAAAAACAACAAATTAGTAAAAGCTATTTTGGATGACTATAATGACCGTCATTTTGTCAAAAAAAATGGAGATTTTGACCTTACGCCGTGCCCGTCCATAAACACATATGTAATAGAAAAAACACTAAAAGATTTCCATCCCATCGGTATAACTCAAAAAAACGATAATATGGCCTTTATAAGCTTAGATGAGTACTCCAAGAACTTTCATCATTTCGGCGTTGGGTCATGGGGAAACGAGGACGCCAAATCTTCTTGCGAGGAATACAAAGATACTTTCTTAAAAAGATTTTTGAGAAAGCCATCAAGGCTTACATATTTAAGTAAGCACTTGCCAAGGAGAATATATAGAGCATATGTCTTCTTTGCATACGATTTCTTGGAATACGGTCCGTGGTTTTTGTCAAAGAAACTATTAACAAAACTATTTAGAAAATAAATTGTAAAACAATGTAATATTATTGTAAGATAATTGTTATGTAATAAAATATTTGCTAACCGCACATTTATATGTTATCATAAGCACATTAGAATATCGTGAAGGAGGCGCTGCAAGTTGACAGTAGCTGAAAACAAAGCAATAAGCTGGATTCAAAAACACGTTTTACTTCTGTTTGTAATATTCGGTACAATAGCAGGTCTTGCAATGCGCTGGTCTGCCGTTGCTTTTGAAAGCGGAGACTTTTATGTATTTCTGGAGCCTTGGTGGAATGAGTTTAAAACCTACGGATTTCAGGGACTTGCAAGGGAAATCGGCAACTACAACCTGCCCTATCAGATTTTGATTGCTCTGATGATAAACCTGCCCATTGAGCCAATTTACGCCTATAAGGGGCTTTCGGTTATATTTGATTTTCTGCTTTCGGGCGGTGCGGCGCTTATTGTTATGTCGTTGGCAAAAAACAATGTCAAGCTAAAAGGCGCAATATCGTATTTTCTGACATTTTGCTGTATTACGGTTGTGTTCAATTCCGGCTTTTGGTCACAGTGCGACTCAATCTACACATCTTTTATAATTTTTGCGGTGTATTTTCTTATCAAAGAAAAGCATATTCCAAGCTTTGTATGTATGGGACTTGCTTTCGGCTTTAAGCTTCAGGCTGTGTTTATTCTCCCTGCTTTTTTCATATACTATATTATGACAAAAAAGTACTCGATTCTGCACTTTTTGATTATACCGGCAGTAGATTTTATTATGTGCATACCGGCATTTTTGATGGGTCGTCCCATTTGGGATATGATAGGAATATACCTTAAACAAACCAATAACGTTCAGCACCTTCAGGAGAATTGTCCAAACTTTTATGCTTTACTTTGCGACGGCGTAAACGAAAGCTATTACGCAATGCTTAAAACCTTTACCATTGTTCTTACCTTCCTGATACTGGGAATGGGCTATTACATAATAATACATAAAAATGTCAACCTGAATAATTATGAAAACTTTATAATGGTTGCAATCTGGACCATATTTACCTGCATTATGTTCCTTACATCAATGCACGAAAGATACACATATGTTATGGATGTTCTGACGATTATTTTAGCTGCATTTACGTTCAGACGCATATGGCTTCCGCTTATGTGCATTTCGGTCAGTATGCTGTCATATTGTCATTATCTGTTCTATTATGACGCTTTGAACACCAAGGTTGTTGCCCTGATTTATCTTCTTACTTATCTTTATTACACCTTTGTTATGTTCAGAGATTTAATTAAAAACAAAACCGATTCTCCGGTAAATAACAACCTGATTTTAAAGCGTTCTTAATTGCTCTTGGAATTATCGTTTAATTAACGCAAACAATAACGGATGTATAAAAAACTTATTACGCTTGATATAAAGGCAGATATGCCTTATATAATGATAAACAAATCCAAAACGGAGGTATAAAATTATGGAAATTACTAAAAATTCAATTATCGGCGATATTCTTGACGCTTACCCGGAAACAGCGGAGTATTTCTTTGAAATCGGAATGCACTGTCTGGGCTGTCCGGCTTCAAGAGGAGAAACAGTTGAGCAGGCGTGCGCCGTTCACGGTACCGACGCTGACGCACTTGTTGAAAAATTAAAGCAAGCCGTAAAATAATCAATGAACAGTTATAATGAGCCTTTCAGGCTTAATCCGAGGCTGAGGCTTTGTGCCGAATTTGTGCGCCAAGGCTCTGCCGTTGCCGACATAGGAACGGATCATGCCTATCTGCCTGTATGGCTGTGCAAGATGAATATTGCAAAGTCGGCTCTTGCCTGCGACATCGGGCAGGAGCCTTTGCAAAACGGCAAAGAAACGATCAAGCGGTACAACGCCGGTGAACAGGTGAAAACCCGCCTGTGCGACGGGCTTTCGGGCGTTGCGCCCTCGGAAGCCGACGATATTGTAATAGCCGGTATGGGCGGAGAAACCATTGTGCATATTATTAACAGCTGGCGGTACTCCAATTCTTTCGGAAAGCATTTTATCCTTCAGCCTATGACAAAATCCGAACTGCTGATTGAATATCTGTGTAAAAACGGCTACGAAATACTTGCCCAAAGGTGCTGTTTTGACAAAAAAATCTATACCGTTATTCTGGCGGAGTATTCGGGCGAAGTAAAAGATTATCCCAAAGAATTTTATTATTTGGGGAAGCTTTCGCCGTGTTCCTGCGCCGAAGACAAAAAATACATAGAAAAAGAAATCCGAAATCTGGAGAACAAGGCTAAGGGAAACCCTAATTATTTGCAGACAGCTCAAAAACTCAGAGCCGTTTGCGAAGGAGCAATGCAATGACCAAGATTAGAGATATTATTGAATTCACCGAAACTTTTGCGCCCCTTGACACCGCAATGAGTTTTGACAACTGCGGACTTTTGGTCGGCGATAAAGATACAACCGCAGAGGCTGTGCTGGTTTGCCTTGACATTACTCCCGATGTTGTCAGCGAAGCCGAAGACCTGGGAGCTAATCTGATAATCAGCCATCACCCCGTTATTTTTAACGGAATAAAACAGCTTTCGCAGAGTGATGTTCCCTATCTTTTAGCGCAAAAGGGCATTTCGGCCTTTTGCCTTCATACAAATCTTGATTTATCAGAAAAATTCGGCGTAAACACTTGCCTCGCAGAAAAGCTGGAGCTTAATAACATACGATTTTTTATGGACGGCGAAAAAGAAATATGCCTTGCGGCAGGCGACCTTAAAACTCCGCTGAACGAAAGGCAGTTTGCCGAATTTGTAAAATTGAAGCTTGGCTGCAAAGGCGTTCGTTTTACCGAAATCGGCAACACCGTATGCAGAGTCGCCGTATCGTCGGGAGCAGGCGGAAGCGAAATCTATAATGCGCTGAATACAGGCGCTCAGGTGCTTGTTACGGGTGAGATAAAACACAATCAGATTTTGGACGCTTGCAGAATGGGACTTTCCGTAGTAGACGCAGGGCATTTTAAAACGGAAAATGTGGTAATTAAACCGCTGACGGAAAAGCTTGCCCGCAGGTTTGAGGGTGTAAGTTTTTACGAGTCCAAGACCTGCACCGACTGTATGAACTATATTTAATAAAATCAAAAATAAAAACCTAATTTTTTCGGTGTACAGATTTCGGCGTACAGACTTTTTGCCTGTGCGCCGATTTTTTGCGCTGTATATTACAAAACTATGAAAAAATCATTGCAAATAAACACATAGTTTGGTATAATATTTTAATGAATAACTATATGTAGTATAATGTCTTTTTACGGCATATACCGCTGTTGGAATAGGGTGAATAATTTGAGAATAAGGAAAAAGCCCTGGGCTGAACCGGAGCTTGCGGTGTGTCCGTTTTTTATAAAAGAACCCGAAAATCTGCGCGGAAAATGGAACACACGGTTTAAGCTTACACAACCGCTGTACCTTGAGGTTGGATGCGGAAAGGGCGGATTTGTCGGACAAACCGCACTTAACAAGCCGGACATAAATTTCCTTGCAGTTGATATTAAAAGCGATATGCTGGGCGTTGCCAGACGAAATATTGTTAAGCTTTTTGAAGAAGAAAACAAACAAATTGGCAACATTCTGCTCACCGCATACAATGTTGACCAAATTGACAAAATCCTTGCCCCGGAAGACAAAATCGGCAGGATATACATAAATTTCTGCAATCCGTGGCCGAGGGCAAAGCACAAAAAGCGCAGACTTACGTTTCCGAGAAAGCTTAAAATGTACAGGGAATTTCTTGTGGACGGCGGTGAAATTCACTTTAAAACCGATAACGACGAGCTTTTTCTTGAAAGCCTTGAATATTTTGAAGAATGTGGATTTAAGCTCATTTATAAGACTATGGATTTGCACAGCAGCGGTTATGAGGACAATGTTGAAACCGAACACGAGAAAATGTTTTCCGAACAGGGAATCAACATTAAGTTTTGTATTGTTAAAAAGGTGCAGTAACCTTTGATTTTATAATTAAGGAGGCGTTTATGTGAAACGGTTATTATCTTTTGCGTTGATTTTATGCATTATGACTGTTTTTTTATGCGGATGCTCTCCTTTGGGTATAGGCAGCGGCGAGCTGATGAAGCCCCCGAAAACCTCCGGCGACGAACAGCAAATCACCGCTTTAATTGAAAAAAACGCCGGAACGGGATATACCTTGAAATATCCCGAAAACGGCGGAAACCGCTCCTCTATAATTATCCGTGACCTTGATTTTGACGGTGAAAGCGAAGCCGTTGCGTTTTATCAGGTTACAGTAAACAAGGACGCCACCACATATATGCTTGTTATGCACGAAGGCAGTCAGGGATGGGAGATTGCCGGAAGCTACAAAACGCTGAATACAAACATCGACAGAGTAGATTTTTCCGATATTACCGGAAACGGTAAGCTTGAGATTATATGCGGTTTTAAAACCTTTAATTCAAATGTAAATCAGCTTGTAATTTTTTCTTATGAAGATGGAAATGCATCTCAGATGGATGTTTCACATACTTACACAAGCTTTGTGCTGAACGATTTTAACGGCGACCAAAAAAACGACATACTGGCCCTGTCAATATATGCCGACAAAAATTCCGAGGCTTCCCTTTTAAGCTATGACGAAAGCCGGCAGAAAATGCAGATTAGTTCCTCGGTAAAGCTGGACCAGAATGTTACGGGCTTTGAAAATATTGCAAGCGGTATGCTTAATTCCGACACAGTAGGCGCAGCCGTTGACGGCATTGTTTCCAACGATAAGCTGTGTACGCAGATTATTTACTTTGACAGCCGTTCAAACAGTTTGGTAAACGCACTTTACAGCGACTCAGGTCCTGCACCCAATCCTACAATCCGTGACGGAAAAACCTATTGTATGGATATTGACGATGACAATATTATTGAGATACCCGTTTTGTCCAAAATGCCTTACACCGGCGGAGAAAATGCCGAATTTGTTGTTACCTCGGCAGTCTGGAACGAATTTGATACTGCCTCGGCTACCCTTGCGGAAAACTGCTATATGATGGTTTTGTATAATTTCGGGTTTTATTTTCAGCTAAGTAAAGAAGCCCTTGAAAAAACCACTGCAAGAATCGATGCAGAAGACAGCTCTGTAACCGTTTACGAATGGTCTGACGGTAACATTCAGAATCCTCTGCTGACAATAAAAATATTCAACACCGAAGATTTAACAAAAACCGGCAAGCCCCAGGGCTATACGCTGATTCGTGAAGAAGGCGCAAAGTCTTATTACTATAAAATTCATGACGTTCAGGGCTCTTTTAGCTTCAGCGACGAAGACATACAGCAGTCGTTCAGACTTTTTTCGGACTATTATGAAAAATAACAAAAATTCAGCCTTTACCGTGTATGTTATTAAATCAGGCAGCGGTAAATTTGAAATTAACGATTAAATTAACGGAGGTATTTTTTATGAAGAAAATTCTTGTATGCGAGGACGAAGCCGCAATCCGTGACTTTGTGGTTATAAATCTTCAGCGGGCAGGTTATGATGTTGTTGAGGCAGACTGCGGTGAAACCGCCCTGAAAAAGTACGATGAATGCGGCGGCGACTTTGATGTTGCAATTCTTGATGTTATGATGCCCGGTATTGACGGATTTCAGGTTTGCAAGGAACTGAGAAGCCGAAACGGCGGAATCGGAATTATTATGCTTTCTGCAAAAACACAGGAAATGGACAAGGTAACGGGACTTATGCTGGGCGCCGACGACTATGTTGCAAAGCCGTTTTCTCCCAGCGAATTGCTGGCAAGAGTTGACTCACTTTACAGACGAGTATCCCTTGCACAGTCACACTCGGAAAACAACTTTAAAGAAGAACTAAAATCCGGAGAATTCACTCTTAATTTGCGCAACCGAACACTTATGAAAAGCGGCAAGGTTATTGAACTTACTCAGGTTGAATTTCAGATTATGGAATATTTCTTCTCCAATCCCGGCGTTGCTCTTGACAGAACAGACATACTTAACCATGTCTGGGGCGAGGCGTATGTTGGCGAAGAAAAAATCGTTGATGTCAACATCAGGCGATTAAGAATGAAGGTTGAAAACGAACCTTCCAACCCGAAGTATATTATAACCGTTTGGGGTTTGGGCTACAAATGGGATGCTTAAGCAAGCACCGATTAGCTTTTATTCAAGCTGAGCTGATTAGCCTTTGTTCAGGCTCAGCTTATTAGCTTTTATTCAAACTTTACCGATTAACTATTATTTAGGCTTAGTATTTTTAATTTATTTTATTTAAGGAGGCGGCAATGTGCTGAAACACTTTACAAAAGGCATAACTAAGCGCTGGATGCTGAGCAATCTCAGTGTTGTGGTTACAATAGTTGTGCTGGTTATTGCCGGACTCCTTTTTGCGGTATCCGATGTTTACAACACCACGGTACAGCAGACGCTTAACTCAGCGTGCAACGAGCTTTCCACCGTGTTTCAGGGTTACAAAACCGAAACTTCCGGTACATTTATGAACTCCTCAAGAGAATACATAGAAAACTTTTTTTACAAAGAAAAAATGGAAATTATGGTTATTAACGCCTCCGGAAGAATTATGATGACTTCCACGGGTTTCACCCCGGATGAGGATCAGCCTATGCCGGATTTTGACTCTGCCTCAAGCAGTGAGGACGGCGTCGGCAGATGGAGCGGTAATTTAAAATCGGGAGAAAATGTTACCGCAGTTACAAGGATAATCACCAATCAAAACGGCATCTGCGTGGGAGCCATAAGGTATATCACCTCTCTTGAGACGGTGAACGGCAGAATTTTAGGCATTTCTCTGGTCATTACCGCTGTCGGATTGCTTATTATTGCAATAGTTGTGATGATGG
Organism: bacterium; assembly: GCA_022774755.1. Lineage (GTDB taxonomy): Bacteria > Bacillota > Clostridia > Oscillospirales > Acutalibacteraceae > Ruminococcoides. Next base: position 142,606 of record JALFLK010000009.1, on the reverse strand, counting down.
GCATATACTTTATACGCTCTATTGTTAAACCCGTCAACGAGCTTTCGGATATGGCGAAAAAAATTGCACACGGGGATTTTTCGGTTACGGCCAATAAAAAATACGATGACGAAATCGGCGAGCTTTGTGACGCAGTTAAGGATATGTCAACAGATTTGCAGGCAACAGACCAGATGAAAAACGACTTTATCTCCCGTGTTTCTCACGAGCTGAGAACTCCTCTGACCGCCATTAAAGGCTGGGCGGAAACAATGCAGCTTAACTCCGAGGGCAAAATCGACCGTGCCACTTTTGAAAAGGGTATGAATGTTATCATAAAGGAATCATCAAGACTGACCAGCATTGTAGAGGAACTATTGGATTTCAGCAGACTTCAAAGCGGCAGAATGGTGCTTATGAACGAAAAGCTCGATATACTTGCCGAGCTTGACGAAACCGTATATATGCTCAAAGAGAGGGCTATATCAGAAAACAAGCATCTTTTATACGATGAGCCCGAAACCACCTTCCCCCCTGTTTACGGCGACAGAAACAGGCTGAAACAGGTGTTCCTCAACATTATAGACAACGCCCTGAAATATACGCCTGCAGGCGGTGTTGTGGCAATTCAGATAATTTATGACAAAAAGCAGGAGCCTGATAAAATCAAGGTTGTAGTAACCGATACCGGCTGCGGAATTGCACCGGAGGATTTGCCTAAGGTTAAAGAAAAATTCTACAAGGCAAATCAAAAGGTAAACGGTTCGGGAATCGGCCTTGCAGTAGCGGACGAAATAATGACGCTGCACAACGGCTCTCTTGATATTGAAAGCGGAGTAGGCGTCGGTACTACCGTTACGCTTACTTTCCCCATATACAACGAAAACAAAAACCCGGACATTCCTCAGACAGAGGTAGTCAGAATTTAAATAATCCGCAGAAACAATCGTAAATATGAAACAATCTTAATTTATGTATTCACAGTTTACGGTGCATTTTACTTACGAAAGGTAATGGAAAATGGCAAAAATAAACACTAAAAAAATCACCTCAATCGGCGGAAGCGCTCTGATTGAAGGAATTATGATGCGTGGTCCCAAAAGAACCACCGTCGCCGTAAGAATGGGCGAAGACGATATTTACACGGAAGATATAAGCATAACCACAATTCCCGAAAAATGCAAAGCCTTTAAACTGCCTTTTTTGCGTGGAATCGCAGGACTTATTGATTCAATGCGCTTAAGCTACAAGGCGCTTATGCTCTCTGCCAACAAGGCTGTTGAGGCAGGCGAGATTGAAGAGGAAGAGCCCGGTAAGTTTGAAAAATGGATTGACGAGAAATTCGGAGATAAAATAATGAAAGTGCTTATGGTTTTCTCCTCGATTCTCGGCGTTGCGCTTGCCGTACTTCTTTTCTTCTTTCTGCCTACATTTTTGTTTGACCTTACCTCAAATATTGTGCCTGCATTCCAAGGTGAATCGGGCGATGTAGTTTTTTACAAATCCGTATTTGAAGGCGTCTTAAAAATCATCCTGTTCCTGCTCTACATTGTTGTTTGCTCTCAAATGACCGAAATGAAGAGGGTATTTATGTACCACGGTGCAGAACACAAAACTATTTTCTGTTACGAAAACGAAGAAGAGCTTACGGTAGAAAATGTAAAAAAGCAAAGCAGATTCCACCCCAGATGCGGAACAAGCTTTATGATTCTGATGTTAATTGTAGGAATTATTGTAGGTCTGTTTGTACCTGTTGCCCCCTTCGGAATCTCTGCATTAAGACCGGTAATTAAGATTTTACTGCTCCCCGTATCCTGCGGAGTAGGCTATGAGCTTATTAAAATATGCGGAAAGCACGACAATGTGATTACAAGGATAATTGCGGCTCCCGGTCTTTGGGCGCAGAGAATAACAACAAAAGAGCCTGATAAAAAAATGTGCGAGGTTGCAATTAAGGCTATGAAAGCCGTTATCCCCGACGACGGCACGGATATAATTAAGTAAGCACTGAATAAATCACGCTGAAAACTGTTTGCACAAACGATTTAATCAGTGTTTCCTTAAGTAAACTTGCAAAGGAATAAACCCTAAAATGAATTCTGTTACGGTTGAAGAACTATACAAAACAGCAAAGCAAAGGCTTCAAGAGGCAGGAATTGATTCTCCTGCCTTTGACGCTTTATGTATAATCGAAAAAGTTTTTGGATTTGACCGCACGGCGCTTATTGCACGGGGTGATACAAAAGCTGACGATAAATCCGCACAGCTTTTTTGTTCTCTTGTGGAACGCAGGTGCAGTTTTGAGCCTTTGCAGTATATTTTAGGAAGCTGGAGCTTTATGGGGTGTGACTTTGCTGTGGGAAAAGGCGTGCTGATTCCCAGAGAGGACACCTGCGAGGTGGTAAACCTCTGTATTGAAAGCGCCGGTCCGAACGCAAAGCTTGAAATTCTCGACCTGTGCTCCGGAAGCGGAGCCATTGCGGTTGTGCTTGCAAAGGCATTTAAAAATTCAAATGTTACTGCGGTGGAGCTTTCTCCACGGGCTTTTGAATATCTTGAAAAAAATATAAAATCAAACGGCGTTTCGGTCAAGGCTATGCAAAAGGACATATTTACTTGCTTTGACGATTTTTCCGATAACAGCTTTGACATAATAGTTTCAAATCCCCCCTATGTTATTTCCGATGAGATTAAAACTCTGCAAAAGGAAGTCCGTATGGAACCTTCTATGGCTCTTGACGGCGGTGAGGACGGCTTGGATTTTTACCGGTTTATTACATCTCAATGGACAAAAAAGCTAAATTGCGGCGGTGTTATGGCATTTGAGCTGGGAGAAAATCAGTTTGACGATGTAAGACAAATGATGCTTGCTCAAGGACTGGAAAATATCAAATTTAAAGTTGATTTAGGGGGGACGCAAAGGGCTATAATCGGTACTTTGCTCAAAAAATAGAAAATTTGTTCGTATATTATGCCCTCAAATCGTTGCTTTTTTGCCCCGATTAAATTATAATATTATTACTCGATTAAATAAAAACTGCTCTTAGCAGTGGGAGGTTATGAAATGGCAGTAGATAAAAATAAGGCTTTGGAAACAGCCTTAAGTCAGATTGAAAAGCAGTTCGGTAAGGGTGCGGTTATGCGCTTGGGACAGAACACTTCTATGAATGTCAGCCACATCTCAACAGGCTCCTTATCCTTAGATATCGCTTTGGGAATCGGCGGACTTCCCAGAGGAAGAATTGTAGAAATATACGGACCCGAATCATCGGGAAAAACAACCCTGTCACTTCACTGCATTGCAGAGGGACAGAAAGACGGAGGAAACGCTGCTTTTATTGATGTTGAGCATGCTCTTGACCCTACCTATGCCGCTGCATTAGGCGTAGATGTGGATTCACTTTTGGTTTCACAGCCTGACACAGGCGAGGACGCTTTGGAAATTGCCGAAGCGCTTATCCGAAGCGGTGCCATTGATGTAATCGTAATCGACTCGGTTGCCGCACTTGTTCCAAAGGCAGAGATTGAGGGCGAAATGGGCGACAGCCACGTGGGTCTTCACGCACGCCTTATGTCCCAGGCGTTGAGAAAACTTGCAGGCGCAATTTCAAAATCCAACTGCGTTGCTATATTTATTAACCAGCTCCGTGAAAAGGTCGGCGTAATTTACGGCAGTCCCGAGGTAACAACCGGCGGACGTGCGCTGAAATTCTACAGCTCCGTTCGTATTGACATCAGAAAAGCCGAGGCAATCAAGGTAAACGGCGAAATTATCGGCTCACGCACAAGAGCAAAGGTTGTCAAAAACAAGATGGCGCCTCCCTTTAAAGAGGCTGAATTTGACATAATGTACGGCGAGGGAATTTCAAGAATCGGCGAGCTTCTTGACCTTGCGGTTGAGGCTGACGTTGTTCAGAAAGCCGGTGCTTGGTTCAGCTATAACGGTAACCGACTGGGACAAGGCAGAGATAAGGTTAAGGAACTTCTTAAAAATGATACACAGCTTGCCGGAGAAATTGAAGCCGAGCTGATGAAAAATATTGATAAAATAAAAAACAAAAAACCTAAGGGCAAAAAAGGCACAACCGTAAAGGCAGCCGCCAAAATTGACGACGAGGCAGAAAGTACCTCCGCCTCTGAAAAAAAGATTGATGTTTTGGTTGAAGAATGATGAAAATCACCCAGATTAAAAAGTGCAGAAAGTATCTTTCCTCCATATATATTGACGGCGAATTTGCAGTAAAGCTGGACTCACGAACGGTTTTAGAGGAGGGCATTGCCCCCGGTGACGAAATAGATGATGAAACCCTCAGAGAATACATTGAGCTTTCAGATTTCCGCAGAGCTAAGGAAAAAGCCCTTTGGCTTATTTCAAGCCGTGACCATTCAAGAAAAGAGCTTATTGACAAAATCGCAGTCACCGTTCCCAGAGAATCAGCAGAGCTTGCGGCTGACAGAATGGAGGAACTGGGTCTTATTAACGACGAAGCCTTTGCAGAAAGATACGCCCGTGAGCTTTCGGAAAACAAGCACTTGGCCCAAAAAGGCATAAAATACAAGCTGATTCAAAAGGGCATAGACAAAGACTTAGCCGAAGAAATAATCGAACAGCTTGAAATTGACCCGCAACAGAACATCAGAGCCGTAATCGAAAAAAAATATGCCAAAAATCTTTCCGACGAAAAGGGCAAACGGCGGTGTGTTATGGGGCTTCAAAGGCTGGGTTACAGCTACAGTGACATAAATTCCGTTATTCGGGAATATATTGAGGATGAATATTGATATGAATTACAAGGTAGGAATCGTATCCTTAGGATGCGAAAAAAACCGTGTGGACGCAGAAATGCTCCTTTACAAGCTTAAGGAAAAGGGTTTTACCATTGTTGACGACCCTGCAATGTGCGACGTTGCAATAGTAAACACCTGCGGATTTATTGAGTCTGCAAAACAGGAGAGCATTGACGAAATAATCGAACTGGGCAAGCTTAAAGCCGAGGGTAAGATAAAGAAAATTATTGTAACGGGCTGTCTTGCACAAAGATATAAATCCGAAATTATGCAGAATATGTTTGAGGTTGACGCTGTTGCAGGAATCGGAGCAAACAGCGATATTGCCGACATAGTTATGCGAACTGTTCAGGGAGAAAATGTTGAGGAATTTCCCGAAAAAACTCTGCTTCCCCTTGAGGGCGGAAGGGTTCAAAGCACGCCCGGTTACTACGCTTATATTAAAATCGCCGAGGGCTGTTCAAACTGCTGTTCCTACTGCGCAATTCCCCTTATCAGGGGCAAATTTCGCAGCAGAAAAATGGAAAATATCATTGAAGAGGCAAATCGCCTTGCAGAAAACGGCGTTAAAGAGCTTATTGTAATAGCTCAGGATACTACAAAGTACGGGGTTGACCTGTACGGCGAGCCGTCTCTGGCAAAGCTTCTTAAAGAACTGTGCAAAATTGAAAAATTAAAATGGATAAGGGTGCTGTACTGCTATCCCGAAAACCTAACCGACGAGCTTATTGACACTATGGCTCAGGAGGAAAAAATAGTAAAATACATTGACCTGCCTATGCAGCATTGCAGTGCTCAGGTTCTTCATAATATGAACCGCAAGGGCGACCGTGACACGCTTAAAGCAAAAGTTGAAAAGCTCAGAGAGAAGATTCCGGATATAACAATACGAACGACCTTTATTACGGGATTTCCGGGAGAAACCCGGGAGGATTTTGAAGACCTTGCGGAATTTGCCAAGGAAATGAAATTCCAGCGTTTAGGTTGCTTTGCATATTCTCAGGAGGAAAACACCAAAGCCGCTGAAATGTCAATGCAGATTGACCCGGAAATCAAGCAAAAGCGTGCCGATATTATTATGGAACAGCAGCAGCTTATTATGGAGGAATACTGCAAACAGCTTATGGGCAAAACCATAACGGTTTTGTGCGAGGGATATGACCGCTACGCCGAGTGTTACTTTGGCAGGTCCCAGGCAGACGCCCCCGAGGTTGACGGAGTTGTGTTCTTTAACTGCAGCGGTGCAAAACCTGCTCCGGGAGATTTTGTTCAGGTTAAAATTGACGATTACCTTGGCTGTGACCCTATCGGAGAAATGATTTAGACGAGGCTCAATATGAATCTACCTAATAAACTAACTATTATTCGGATGGTGCTTGTTCCTGTTTTCGTTGCCGCTTTGCTCATCCCCTTTCCCCACCATTTTCTTGCGGCTCTTCTGATTTTTACCGTCGCCTCGGTAACGGACTGTCTTGACGGTAAAATAGCAAGAAAGCGGAATCTTGTCACCGATTTCGGCAAATTTCTCGACCCGCTTGCCGATAAAATACTGGTAATTTCCGCATTGGTATGTTTTGTAGGTACAGGGCTTTGCGACTGCATTCTTGTTATTATTGTGCTGTTCAGAGAATTTACCGTAACCTCGGTTCGTCTTGCCGCCGCTTCAAAAGGCAAGGTAGTCGCCGCAAACATCTACGGTAAAATTAAGACCGTAACGCAAATGACGGCGATTGTAACGGTTTTTGTGATACAGTATTTTCTGGAGCTTATTTCAATGGGAATTATCCCATTGAACCTCGAAATATACTCTTATTTGACCTCTGTGTTTTTTATTATCGGAGAGGTGCTTCTCTGGATTTCGACAGCCTTTGCTGTTATTTCCGGCGTTGTTTATGTTTATGAAAACAAGGAGTATATTTCCGGAAAATAATATTTGCTTTTTTTGACAAATTGTATATAATATAGTGTAGATAGTATTTTAAAGGCGATGACAAGGAGAAGTATCGGATTTTGCGTCATCAGAGAGGAGCGTGTATGCTGAGAGCGCTCTTGACGGATTTTTCGTGAAATGCACCTTTGAGCTTACGGCAGGAACCTTGATTCACCACTTTTCTGTGTGATTTGTTATTGTGAATCAATCAGTATTTCCGTGCGTTTTGCCTGCGTTAAAGGCTTTGAGGACAGATTTGCCTATGCTTAATGATGAATTAAGTTATGGCAATCTATTGAAATTGGGTGGAACCACGACTGCGTCGTCCCTTTTGGGATGGCGTTTTTTTGCATTATAGTAGATTTCACGGTTTCGCTCGGGCATAAAAGACTGTTTTCAGCAGAAGCTGTCTGCACGAATTGCGTGTCGAGGTACTCGAATGTTTTACTTTATCGGAAAATGCTTTTAACGGTCGGGCAACATAGTGCTTTGAAAAATCTTTCTATCTGCACGAATTGCGTGTCGAGGCACTCGAATATTTGCATTATAAAAAATTGCTCGGCTGTGCTCGGGCGTAAAAGGTTGTTTTCAGCAGTAGCTGTCTGCACGAATTGCGTGTCGAGGTACTCGACTTTGGAGGTGAAAAAATGTTCAAAACTTTAAGAGAAGATATTAACGCAATAATGGAGCGTGACCCTGCGGCAAGATCAAAGCTTGAAGTTTTCTTTTTATATTCGGGTTTTAAAGCCGTCCGTTCTCACAGAAGGGCAAACTGGTGCTTTCGGCACAATCTTAAATTTTTAGCCAGATATATTTCCCAGAGAAGCCGTCACAAAACAGGAATTGAAATTCACCCCGGTGCACAAATCGGAAAAGGACTTTTTATCGACCACGGTATGGGCGTTGTAATCGGCGAAACAACCGTTATAGGCGACAACTGCACTATTTATCAGAACGTTACCTTAGGCGGAACAGGAAAAGAGCACGGCAAGCGCCACCCAACACTGGGCAACAATGTACTTGTCGGCGCAGGGGCAAAAGTACTTGGGCCTTTTAAAGTCGGCGATAACGCAAGAATCGCAGCCGGCGCCGTAGTGCTTAATGAGGTTCCCGCAAATTCAACTGCTGTGGGAGTGCCTGCAAGGATTGTAAAAGTAAACGGCGTGCGCAGCGAAGCTCTGGATCAAATTCATGTTTCCGACCCTGTTGCGCTTAGTCTTTGCGGAATTGAGGCAAAGCTGTCAAGAATTGAGATAAAACTGAGAAATTCGGAGGAAAAGAAAAATGATTCTGTATAATACTTTAGGACAGACAAAACAGGAGTTCGTCCCCTATGAGGGCAGGAAAGTCAGAATGTACACCTGCGGTCCCACCGTTTACCACTACGCTCACATAGGCAACCTCAGAACCTACATTATGGAGGATATACTGGAAAAGTATCTGCGATACAGCGGATACGACGTGAAGCGAGTAATGAACATTACCGATGTGGGACATCTCTCCAGCGATGCAGATACAGGCGAGGATAAGATGCTCAAGGGTGCAAAAAGAGAGCATAAATCCGTTATGGAAATCGCTAAATTCTATACAGACGCATTTTTCAATGACTGCAAGAAGCTGAATATTAAAACTCCGGATGTTGTTGAGCCAGCCACAAACTGCATAGACGACTTTATCAATATGGTAACCGTACTCCTTGAAAATGGATACGCTTATATCGCAGGCGGAAATGTATATTTTGACACATCTAAGCTTAATAATTACTATGTATTCGGCAATTTTAAAGAGGAAGATTTAGCTGTGGGCGTTCGTGACAGCGTGGATGAAGACGCAAACAAACGCAATAAAAGTGACTTTGTGCTTTGGTTTACAAAATCAAAATTTGAAGACCAGGAGCTGAAATGGGACAGCCCCTGGGGCGTCGGCTACCCGGGGTGGCACATAGAATGTTCATCAATAAGCATTAAGCACCTGGGCGGACACCTTGATATTCACTGCGGAGGAATCGACAACGCTTTCCCCCATCATACCAACGAAATCGCCCAAAGCGAGGCATTTTTAGGTCATCCTTGGTGCAAATATTGGTTTCATGTACTCCATCTGAACGATGCCAGAGGTAAAATGAGTAAATCAAGCGGTGATTTTCTTACCGTTTCTCTCCTTGAATCAAAGGGCTACAACCCTCTCGCCTACCGTCTTTTCTGCCTGCAATCCCATTACAGAAAACCGCTCACCTTCAGTTACGAGAGTCTTGATAATGCCGCCACCGCTTATTCAAAGCTTAAAAGCAGAGTTTCTGCCCTTGACAGTCGGCTTGATATTGACGACGCAAAGCTTAAGCCTTATCAAAACAGCTTTAAATCTGCAATGGACAATGACCTTAACACTTCTCTTGCCGTGACCTGCCTTTATGATGTTCTGAAAGCTCAGGACTTAAATGACAGCGAAAAGCTTGCGCTTGTTAAGGAATTTGATTCTGTTCTGTCACTTGATTTAGAGTCCTCAGAAAAATCCGAAGACAACAATGAAGACCTTAACGAAGAAATTACGGCGCTTATTGAAAAGCGCAACGAGGCAAGAAAAAACAAAGACTGGACCTCGGCAGACGCAATAAGAGACGACCTGAAAGCCCGTGGAATTGTTTTGATAGACACACCCCAAGGCGTTACTTGGAAGTTTGAAAATTAAGAAAATTTTTTGAATAACCTATGTATATCCCCTCATATATTTTTATGGGGGGATTTATTTATGAAGCTTCTGATATTAACCAAAAAGTCCTTGTCAATAATGTTTGTATGCCTGTTTATTGCCGTGCTGGCAGGAGTTATATCCTTTGGTGCCGTCACCAAAACAGTACAGACGGCGACCGAACCCAGAGAAATACCCATATACTGCGTTGACACCGACGAAAAAAAGGTGGCGCTTTCCTTTGACGCCGCCTGGGGAAACGAGCAGACAACTCAGCTTTTGAATATTCTTGACGAAAAAAATGTTAAAACTACATTTTTCCTTGTGGGCGATTGGGTGGATAAATATCCTGATTCAGTAAAGGAAATCGCTCAGCGTGGCCACGATGTGGAAAATCACAGCAACACACACCCGTATATGTCTCAGCTTTCCGAAAGCAAAATGAAAGAAGAAATTGACTCCTGCAATGAAAAAATAGAAGCCCTTACTGGCTGTAAACCTACTTTGTTCAGAGCGCCCTACGGCGACTACAATAACGCTGTCGTAAAAGCTGTTAAATCGGCAGATATGTACTGTATGCAGTGGGATGTTGACTCCCTTGACTGGAAAGACCCCAGCCCACAGCAAATTGTTAAAACTATTTCGGACAAAATAAATTGCGGAAGCATAATTTTGATGCATAACGGAGCAACAAACACGCCCGAAGCGCTTCCTGCGGTAATTGACGCCATTAGGGAGAAAGGATACGAAATAGTGCCTATATCACAGCTTTTGCCCCAAGGGGATTATACCACCGACGCAAACGGTATGATGCATCTTTGCGATGGCGACACGAGCCCTGCCGGAACACAGGCACCGCCGTCAATAAATTAAGATTATCTGCAAAGCATTTGTTACAATTACTAATTTATTTTTAATATTTTGGCAATATTGATAATTTCTGTTGTCATATTCAATAAATCTGTAATTCATTGTTTGTATAACAATTTTCAATAAAACTATTGACATTTGTTAGTTTATTTAATATAATATATACAACAAAAGGAGATATCCTCCTAAAATAATCAGTAGGTGAGTCCGATGAGAAAATAATAATATTTTGCCTTATATTAACTTCATACGGAAAGATTAGATTAAATTATTGCAAAGCTTAATCACAGGCACACAATGTGCAAATTGAAAGAAATGATAGGATTTAATGTCAGCAATCAAAATCAGAACTTTTCCGTATCCCCGGGAGTGTCTCCTTTGCAGATTTAAAAGTTTCTGTAAATTAAAATGCGTATGATGTATTCAGCCGCAATTTCGGTGCGTTGCACTTACGACTTGTAAAACGGAGATTTTTGCAGGAAAACTGTACATATAGTTTTGGAAGCTTGCATAATCGTGAAATTGTTATAAGTGTTTGTTCGTAATGTTTGACATTTGTGAATACATCAATAACTGATAATCAAAGATTCGGCGAGCATATATGACATTGAGGGGTTATTTCCTTTAGGCGTTATGAGTTCTTTATCAACATTGAATACGATCAAATGAAAATTTGAACACCGGTCGAAATAAATTCTTTGTTGAAATACCTGAAGACTCGTGGTGTAAATAGGAATATAATAAGTAAGGTGTTTTATTTTACAATTAAGTTAATAAATTTTAATATATATAATATTGGATATAATTTTGTTCAATCGAAAAGTAAGAATAACGATTCCATATATTACCTAACCAACTAAAAAAGCGTACATCAAAATATGATGTACGCTTTTGCCTGTTCTTTTTTAGCTAAATAACCGTATTATAAACATTATAAACGGTAAATACCACGATAAACGCTGTAAATAATCCAAAACCGGCACTATGTACAAGTTAGAGGGTATATCTGTAAATGAAGCTTTACGCCTGCGACGGCATAGAATCCAATACAGCTACTGTTTTGCTGTCTTCTGCAATCCACTCGCCGGACTTTGAGTCTGTTTTTTCCTTAACATATTCTATGTAGCGTTTGGTGTAATCAACAGAGTTTTTCCACTCTTCTTTCTGCTTGTCTGTAAGCTGTGAGGGCGTAACACCGTACTCCTCCGTTAAAAGCTTGCCAATGCAATCGGTCATCTTTTCATTACCGTAAACATTCAAATGCTCACTGTTTCCAAAGTCGGTATTCAGGTCAATGCCGACTTTATCCATATAACGCTCATAATTGTAGAAGTCATATCCGTACTCCTCAATAATGTCGCCGATGCGGTTAGTACGCTGATACCTGTCGTAAACCTTATTGTCAACATGGTGGGGAAAACGGACAAATACCACATTGTTTATGTTATTATCCTTTAAATATGTGAGCAGATTTCTAAAATACTCCTCCGACTCGGGATCCAAAGGAAGTCTTGAGTCGTCATCGCTTAAATCTTGTTTTACATCCTTAGCCGGCTTTGCAATGTCGGCAATTATATTACTGCCTTTCAAAAGTGAGTATCCTCTTGACTGAAGCTGCCAGCGTGCTGTAAGACACTTTTCTTTTTTCTCGCTGGGATAATCAGACCATATGCCGTGATATTTCAAAAACGGAATGTAAAACTCCGACTGCTTTTCAAAGGGAATAAGCTGTGCTATTGTTTGCAGTTTATTCAGCGAATACGGCATATCGTCAATATATTTATGAAGATTCCCCGTATCATAAAGCTTTTTGCTGTCCTTATAAAGGGCGCCGTTCACTTCTATAACAATCATCTTAGGCGACTGATGTGCAAGTACCTCTTTAATCTGCGATTCATATATAGAAATAGGATTTGCACCGGTAGCAAACAAGTAGCTTGTATAACCGAATTTATCATAGGCAATTCCCGGAGAATAGCCTGAATACAGATCGCTCGCTCCTATCAGCACAACATCCACAGAATTTTTGTCCTCGGCATAAAATCCGTCAACACGAATTTCGTTAGAATCGAAGCGTGCCAAGAAGAATTCCTGCGAAAATAATACAAACAAAACCAGCGCAAGCACCATTGCTGCAATGCTTACAGCTCTCTTAATGTAAACCTTGCCTTTACCCTTCATATTCTACGCTCCTAAAACTGTGCATAAACAAATTCTGCCGGATTGTATCCGGGACCGTAAATTCCAAAAATCAAAATTGTTACCAGACATACGAAGATAAGACTCCATCTTACCAAAATTGACTTTTTATCAAGGATTTCCCGCAACGTAGTCGTGCTGTTTCTCTCTTGGATTACGCTTACAACAAAAATTACCAGCGCACCCATAAGCAATATCAGATAATCCTTTTTACCCAGTCCGAAATTGCTTATCTGGCTCCAGCCTTCTGCAAAATTCTGGTTAAATACTGCCCTTTTAAGCATTCTCATAGAACCGGTAAAGTTAATGGCAACATCAAATACATATCCGATAATAACTACAATAAAGGTTCTGAACATCTGGAACACGCCGTACAGGAAGCTTTTGGGATTTATCCTGAGCTTAGCCAGAGTCCAGTCAAAAACGGGCTTAAGCAAAATGGAAATCATAATAATAAGGCCGTTCCAAAGACCGAATGCCACATATTTCCAGTTTGCTCCGTGCCAAATACCCACAACAAGGAACACGACCAAAGACGCAAAGCTTGTGGGGAGCACCTTTGCAATATGCGCTCCTGCCTTTGTTGCGCCGAACTTTGTATTCTTCATTTTTTTGCTGGCGTTTATAAATACATTGGACATAGCAATGGGATAGAACAGATAATTTTTTAGCCAGGCTCCCAGCGTAATATGCCATCTGCGCCAGTAATCGTTGATACTCTTTGCAAAATACGGCCGCTTAAAGTTATCAACCATATCAATGCCAAAAATCTGGGCAATACCTCTTGAAATATCTATACCGCCGGAAAAATCAGCGTAAAGCTGAAGCGCATAGAGAAGAATTATAAATGTTATTGTCGTTCCGCCAAAGTCGGTGTTTCCCTTTTGGAACGCCTGTATAGCAATTACCGCTCTGTCGGCGATAACCAGCTTTTTGAAAAATCCCCAAAGTATAAGCTCCATACCGTACTTAAACCTGGTAAAATCAAAATTATGAGGCTCGTAAAGCTGGTGAGCAAGCTGGTCATAAAAGCTGATAGGACCTTGGATAATCTGCGGAAAAAACGAAACAAACAAAGCAAGCTTTGCCGGATTTTTCTCTGCCGCCACCTTTTCACGGTAAACATCTACTATGTAACCCATTGACTGAAAAGTATAGAAAGAAATACCCAAGGGCAGAACAAGCTTCAGCGTCGGCGCAGAAAAGCTGACGCCGAAAACGCCTAAAACATCGTTTAAGCTTCCTGAGAAGAAATTATAATACTTCAAAAATCCCAGTATGCCAAAGTTTACAACTAAAACAAGCGCCATTACAAGGCGTTTTTTTATTTTTATACTGCTTTTGTACTTTTTCTTTTCTTCCCGTGACCATTGGGCTTTGTTTTGCTTTATTTTTGCTTTGGAGTTTTTTGATATTCTGTCAAGCCAAAGCGCCGTAAGGTAGGTTGTTATTGTGGTGAACACAATAAAGTATGCATACTTGTAGCCTGCAAGCAAATAAAAAGTATAGCTTGATACAAGCAATACCACCCATTTTTGCTTTTTCAGCGGAAACAAAAAGTACAGTAAAATTGTAACAGATACAAACGCTAAAAAATTAAGCGATGCAAAATTCAGAATTTCTTTCACAGATTTCTACCTTTCCGTTACCCCAAATCAGGTGTGTTAAAAATATCGGAATGAATAAAATTCCTGATAACCCTAAGTCCCTTTTCTCGGGAATAAAGAGCAATTTTCGGCATCTCCCTGCTGAGGAAAACCGCCATACCTTCCATAACGGAATATGCGCCGGTACGGTTAAAAACAAGTACATCGCCGCTTTGCAAATCGGTTAATTCTACATTTCGTGCAAGAACGTCCGCCGTAGTGCAAAGGCTTCCGCACAAAGTCCAGGGCTTTGCGGACGCTTCGCTTTCGGCATCTCTGAACTTAATGTGATTTATAGACGGAATCTGCATTCCCTGAATTTGTCCGTCATACTTCAGCTGATTAAGTCCGCCGTCGCATATAGCGTAATTTATTCCCATATTTGTTTTTGTGTCAATTACCTTTGTAAAATAATGTCCGCAGGGCGCCGCAAAAAATCTGCCCATTTCTACGGTAAGCTCCACCTTTTCGCCAAGCTCCCTTACCCTTTCGGAAATAGCAGAAAGTCTCTCTGCCTCGGTGGCGTCGCCGTTTTCGTTAAAGTAATCAACAGCCAATCCTGTGCCGTATTCAACACGCTTAAGCTCAAAGCCCAGTTCAGATTTTACCTTATCTACAAAGCTGTCAACCAAATCAAGCTCTTTAATAATCGCCGCCGGTTTACGCTTTTGTGTTCCTGTAAAATAGTGAACGCCCACAATCTCAATGCCTTTGTAGCTTTCTCGGTTTTTTACAACATCAAGGAACTCGGGCTCATCCATACCAAACTGACTGCCGCCTGTTAATCGCAGAAGCACCGGCACACGCTTGCCGTGTTTGCAGGCGCTCTCGTTAATCAAATTTACATGCATAAGGCTCTCTGCCGTGAAGGTTCCCACGCAGTTAGACATCGCACGTTCAACATCGGGCATTGTCTTATTTACACCGGAAAATATGATTTTGCTCATATCGGTGTTTGTTTTTTCACAAATTGTCAGTTCCCCCGGACTGCAAACTTCAATTTTGTCAAATTCCGAAGGGAGATTTGCCAGTAAAAAGGGATTTGCTTTTATAGAAAAGCAAATACCCACCTTTTCACCGAATTCTTTTTTTACAAGCTGTACTCTCTGAAAAAACTCGTCTTCATCATAAATATATGAGGGAGTTCCCAATTCCTGAGCAAGCTCTTTGCGCAAATTGTCTGTCATATTTGACCTCTTATTCGTCCTGAAGCTTTGTAATAAGCTGCCACATTGCCTCGGCTGAATTGAAGTTATCCGGAACGAGGTTGTTGGGCTTAATCTCAACATCAAAAGCGTCGTTAAGTTCGCCTACCAGCGCAACAATATCAAAAGAATCAAGAACGCCGTCGGTAATAAGCGCCTTCTCATTTTCAAAATCTACATCAGGTCTTAATTCTTCAAGAATTTCCATAAGTTCATCCATGATAATTACTCCTTTACTGTTTGTAATAAATTTATTTCATTTGAGATTTTAACGCCTGCATATCAATCTTGCCGTTAGGCAAATGAGGCATCTCTTCGAGATTAACAAGCTTTCTCGGCGTCATAAACGCAGGGAGATTTTTTCTGAAATGCAGAACAATCTCTTTAGCGTCTGCGTCGCCTGTATAAAACAGATACAGCTTTTCTTTTTCTTTATAATACAGAGAACAGCAATCGGTAACACCGCTGATTTGTTTTGCTGTCTCTTCTATTTCGCCAAGTTCAATTCGGTGACCCATATGCTTTATCTGGCGGTCTTTCCTTCCGTGAAACTCAAGCACTCCGTCTTCCCTGATACTTCCTAAATCTCCGGTTTTATAAATTAAATCACGGTAATTGGGGTTAAGGGGATTTTGAACAAACGAAGCCTCGGTTTTTTCCTTTTCCCCGTAATATCCCAGGGCAAGAATAGGTCCGGAAACGCATATCTCGCCGATTTCTCCCTGCTTTGTGGGAGTTCCGTCCTCGTTAAGAAGAACAACCCTGTAATTTTCATAGGGAACGCCGATAGGAAGAACGGTATCGTCCTCCACCTTTTCCTTTACGACATAGTATGTGCAGGAAGCGGTAGCCTCAGTAGGTCCATACTGATTTACAAACATTGCATCGGGCAAATTCTCCTGCCATATTTTCAGATATTTGCACGGCATAACCGAACCTGAGAAAATAACCTTGTTAAGGTACTGCGGTTTTATAATGTCAAATGCGCCCAACTTAGCCGGCAATTCAATGCCTGCAACACTCCAGCACAGCGTTGTTACCTTATAATTATTAAGTGTTTCAAAAAGCTGCGCAGGCATTGCAAATTCATTTTTCGGAATTATAACTGTTGAAGCGCCCGTTCTCAGGGGAAGGTATATATCTCTTACCGCCGCAATATAATCAAGGGGCGACTGATTGCCCAGCACATCATCCGGAGTAAGCTTAAGAACATTGTTTACTGCGTCAATATAGCACATCAAGGAATGATGGGAAGTGATAACTCCCTTGGGAACGCCTGTTGAACCCGAGGTGAAAATCGCATAAAGGGGCGTTTGCTCCGTGATATTTGTTGTAGCTTTTGTAAGCAGCTCTGCATTAGACGGTGTCTCCAATATATCCTCAAGAATATAAATATCACCGCTGAAATCCAGACTTTCGGCAATTTCCAGGTGTTCACGGTCCACAATCATATGAGCCGACTTAATTACTCCGATAATCTGGTTAAGCCTATGCACAGGCATTGCAGCATCCATAGCTGCATAAAAGCAGCCTGCCCTTGCTACGCCCAGATAACACGCAGGAGTCATAATGTGCCGTCCGGTCATTACAATAACGGGACTAAGGGGGCTCACTCTCTGAGCAACAAAGGTTCCGATGTTTTTTGTATATTCATTAAATTCTGAAAAAGTAATTTGTGAGCTTGTGTCATAAAACGCTGTCTTATTCGGAAATTGCGTTACAACATTGTCAAGCCAATTTATAACCGATGTTTGCATTTTGTCTACTCCCAACACATTCTATCGCATTATATTATTAACATATATATTTTAGCACAATATGTCTGCTGTGTCAAAACATATTTTGCTTTTTCAATAAAATATAAAATAAGGGTATGAAATGAAGAAATGATATATATTTTTAATGATAATAACAAATCTGTCTGTTATATTTTTTCGCTGAAACTCAACGACATAATTGCAATGTATTCGTATGAATTTTAAGTTACGGATAGGTTTTACGGATAAACAATTCTGTATTATCATATTTTTGGATAGCCTCAGGAAACCAAAAAGCCACCCTGTCGGGCGGCTTTTTGGTTTGTGTGTTTGTGTATATCTCTAATCGCAAGATTAGCAATATAGCTGATATTCAGTTATGCCCAGGGTTTTGCCTGGTATACTGTGTTGCCGTAAAGATCGGTGCTCGTTGTTGTGCTTGCATAGTAGCCCTCTGAGCCATCATAAACTATATCATTTGTCTGCTTTTTAGCATTATTAGTGAAAATCAGATTTGTATAGCTTGAGGGAACATCAATAGAGTAAACATCCTCACCGTAGTCATTGGTCTTAACAAATGTCATCTGAGTTCCCGGCCACTCTGCAGGAGCTGTTCCGTCATCTGCCCAGTAATAGCAGTAAATTGTTCCGCTCCAGTGCTGAGAGTTGGAGAACTTAACTGTGTATGAACCTGCCGGAGGCTCTGTTGTCGGAGGTTCAGTTGTCGGCGGAGCCGTTGTGGGAGCCTCGGTAACAGGCTGAGTAGTCGGTTCCGGAGGAGTTGTAGGCATTACAATCTCGATAACCTTGCCTGCATTGCCTGAGTTGCTGTAATCCTTTGCAAGATAACTCTGGATACACGTAGCGTCTCTGATGCTTATGGTTTCGTCGCCGTCAACATCTGCCGCCATCTTCTGGTACTGAGTCAAATCATCGCTCTTTGCAAGGAATGACTGAAGCAGGGATGCGTCTCTTATGTCAACTATATTATTGAGATTTGTATCGCCTATAATAATTTCCGACACTGAAGTTGCAGGCTGTGTTGTCGGCTGAGGTGATGTTGTAACAGGTGAAGTTGTAGGTACAACTCCTGTGTTATACAGATAAACTACATTTGTAACGCCTGCGGTGTAATTGCCGGAAGCATTTACAGGAGCAGCTATCACTGTTCCCAGCTCTGTCTTTGGAGATGTTGAATAAGCACCGCTGCTTGTAACCTTATTAAGCGACTGCACCTCATCAGCTGTAAGCTGTTTACCGGTTGCTTCATCAATGTGGCTTGTGATAATCTGGCAGTTAAATGTTACGGTTTTATTCTGAATCCATCCTTCGCCCGATACAGGATAACCGCTTGCACCCTGACCGGGCTCCTGTGAAGAACCTGAAGCGGGGTGGAACATTACGTAACAGCTTCCTGCCGGGATGGTAGCTTTAAGCCATCCGCTGCCCATTGAAGAATCAGACGTCATAATAGTTGCCGTATCCCAAGTACCGTTAGGCTCTACGCCGTCGTCTGTATATGCGTAGCAGCGTACATTGCTCCAGTTATTTGAATTGTAGTAATGAACTACTGTGGAAGTTGATGAAAGCTGATTGTAGGTAAATGTAATTGTCTTTGAATTGCCGTCAAATGTTCCGTAGGTGTCTGCCGGATATTTTGCAGTATCAAGCTGATAGCCCTGTTTTGATATTGCCGGAACCTGATAGCTGTCTCCTTCACGGTAGCGTGTTACGCTGTCGTCTGCAATACTCTTGCCGCTTGCATCAACATATTTAACGGTAAGGTAACCGCTGTTAACACCAGTACTCTTGTAGTAATATTTAACGGTATTGCTCATACCCTGAGTAACGGTGCCGCTTGTTGTGCCCTCTACCTTTTCAACATTTGCATCAAAAAGAATATCCTGGTCGGGAAGCGCACGGTAGGTTGAGCCTGTTCTGTATGTTGCAGTTGCAGACTTTTTCAAAACGCCGTCAACATAGTGCTCAGTTGTAAGAGTTCCGTATGTAGGAGCGGCATTTTTAAGTCTTGAGAAGGTTGAGCTTTCTACAAGGACTGCAACCGAACGGGCAGGAACTGTATAGCTGCTGCCTGAAACCGTGCCGAGACTTGTAATTCCTGCGGAATTCTCATTGGCAACAACAGTCCATCCGCTTGAGCCCAGGCTAATTGAATATCCCTGCGTTCCGCTGTTTATAAGAACAGCAACCTTGCCCCACTCGTTTGAGGCATTAGACGTTTTGTTCTCTAATGTGTAACCTACAACATAGCCGTAGCTTGATACAAAATTCATAGCATTTTTAGATGTTGTAGTGTCATCGTGGAACGGGGTGTAAACTTCGTTCAAAAGGCGAAGCCCCTTAATATAGTTTACAAGGCTTGAATATGTCTTAACCCTTGACCAGTCAAGCTTGTTTACTGCGTCGGAAGATTTATAGCTGTTGTGGTCGCCTCTCTTGGTTCTTGCAAACTCGTCGCCGGCCAAACCGAACTTGATGCCCTGAGAAAGCAGAGTTGCACCGTAAGCAACCTTCATCTCGTTAATATATGTGGAGGATGTTGAGTCATATGCACCTCTTGTCAGATGATCCCAAAGTGCGTAATTATCGTGACAAGCGGCGTAAGTAACCGTTTGGGTTGTATTTGACGAATTTACAATAGATGCCTTCATACCGTTTACAACAGCTCCGGTATTGTCCGTAACGCCTTCAATCCAACCCTTGTTGGAAGCGTCGGTTCCGCCTGTTAAGGCATTTCTCATACCGTCGGAGAACATACCGACTCTTGAATTAAGCTTTGAAGCGTTTGCTGTTGTAGCACCTGTCTGTGCATAAGATTTTGCCGCCTCCCAAGGCTCGCCGTAAACAAGAATCTTTTTGCCGGAGCCGTCTGAATAAAGGCCGTCAAGTGCTGTACGAACTGCATTCATAGTTGCAACGTCGATACAGCCCATTAAGTCAAAGCGGAATCCGTCAATATGATACTCATCTGCCCAGTACTTAACAGACTGGGTAATATAATTGCGTGCCATCTGATTCTCGGTAGCAACAACGTTGCCGCAGCCTGAACCGTTAATGTATGTTGTTGAATTTGACATTCTGTAGTAATATCCCGGAACGGTTCTGCCGAAGCAAGATTCCTCAGTTACAAATGTATGGTTATAAACAACATCCATAACAACTGAAATTCCTCTGTCGTGGAGTGCCTGAATCATCTGCTTCATCTCGGTGATTCTTACATTACCGTCATAGGGGTTTGAAGAATATGAGCCCTCGGGAACATTGTAGTTCTGCGGGTCGTATCCCCAGTTTCTGTTGGTCGATGAGGACGCCTTATCTTCCTTTACAGATGCAAAGTCGTACATAGGCATAATCTGAACACAGTTTATGCCCTGCTCTACAAGATAATCAATACCTGTTTTAACAGCGTCTGCACTTGTGTCGCTGTTGAGGGTTGTACCGCCCTCTGTAAATGCAAGATATTTACCCTTGTTTGTTTCGCTGATACCCGAATTGTCTGCAATAGAGAAGTCACGGATATGAACTTCCCAGACAGCGGCTTCGGTCATATTATCAAACAAGACATGCTTGTCAGAGCTCCAGCCCTCGGGGTCGGTAGAATCAAGGTCGACAACCATGGTACGATTGCCGTTTACGCCTGTTGCCCTTGAGTAAACATCCTGTGTTTCCTTTGTTTGACCGTCGCAGGTAACAAGATAGGTATAGTACAAATTCTTGTAGTCGCCTGTAAGAGTAAGCTCCCATATTCCGTTTGAGGAGAATGACGAGCTCTTTGCAAGGTCATATGTACCGACAACACCTGCTCCTGCTTCGTTATCGGAACCTGTTTTGTAAATTTTAAGTTTTACGGAGGTTGCTCCCGGTGACCAAACCTTCCACGTTGTTGAAGTCGGAGAATAGGTGGAACCTAAATCTTCTCCGCTGTAAATCTGAGAAGAGTACTTGTTTAGGTTATAGTAGGTTGCACCGGACTCTTGCTCATCTGTTGTTGCAGCATTAGCGGGCAAAACCGTTGCGGCTGCAAGCAGAACAATGGTAAGCACCAATGACATTATTCTGCGAAATTTCAACATTATCACTCCTTATATTTTTTGTGATTTTACCACGTTTATCATAATAATATTATCACATAACAGTCACTTAATAAATGCCCATAAAGAACAATGCCAATGTTTGACAGCCAAAGTTTTGTAACGTTTTTTGTGCATTTCTACATTTTGTATGGTAAAAACATACAAATATTTAATTCTGTATTTGTATCTAAGCAAATTCAGCCTATGTTCTCGCTCAGTATTTATTTAACTTATACACCGAGATAACGCCAAATTAATATAGATAATTATATCAAAAAACGCAAAATTAGGCGAATATGTTTGTTGCTTATTAACAAACATAGAACCTAAAGTCATTTTTTATTGACTTTTGGACACAAGTAATGATATAATACCATTAGTGAATTGAATCCACTTTTATGGCAGGTGGTAAAAATGTATATATTCACCGTATTTTCAGAGTCAGAAAATTCTAACGGTGAAGATCAGGATTCTTATGGGATTATGATTTTTAAAGACAAAATTTTATTAAAATCAGTAAGTTCGATTTCTTATTCGGAAGAAAAGGCATACAGCTTTGCGGAAATGTGCACAAGATGCCAGGTATCTCCCGTAAACTTTGACGATGTTCTGGAGGATTTTTTGTCCGGTTGAGCAAAACCAAGGTAAGCTAAGAAAGCGCTTATTAAGTTATTTGTGCATATTACATCGCCGAATTTTAGTATTGGTATTTGATTGTTTAAAATTTTGCACACCGGCTGTTGTCTGTGTGTGAAACTTTGGGAAATATAGGGCAATATAGGGCAATATAGGGCAATATAGTAAAATGCAACCAAGATGTGCAACAGCTTTTGCATGATTTATTCAGCGGTTTCTTAAGGTCTGTCTTTTTTATTTTTGTCGGGTATGATATAATAGTACCGGTGATGATTATGCTGTGTAACATATGCCCGAGAAATTGCAGCGCACAAAGGACAGAAACAAAAGGAAACGGATATTGCTGCTGCGGAACAAAAGCAAGAATCGCACGGGTTGCACCTCATTTCGGAGAAGAACCGTGTATAAGCGGAACAAAAGGCTCCGGAGCGGTATTTTTCAGCGGCTGCAATTTAAAATGCGTATTCTGCCAAAACTACGAGATTTCCGCACTTAACCGAGGCAGATTTGTTACCTCCGGTGAGCTTGCAGGGCATTACAAAAGTCTTGAGGATATGGGCGTACATAACATCAATTTGGTAAACTGCTGTCATTATCTCCCCTCGGTTTTAGATAGCTTTAATATTTACCGCCCGAAGATTCCCATAGTTTACAACAGCTCGGGATATGAAAAGACAGAGTCGCTGAAAATGCTTGACGGAATCGTCGATGTATATCTTCCCGATTTTAAATACAGCGACAATTCACTTGCCCTTGAATATTCATCAGCCGGAAATTACAGAGAGACTGCCCTTAGTGCAATCTCAGTAATGGTAAGGCAAACCGGCAGACCCCAATTTGATGAAAACGGTATGATTTTAAAAGGCGTGATTGTACGGCATTTGATTTTGCCCAATCACACTGCCAACAGTATAGATGCACTGAAAATCCTAAGCGAAAACTTCGGCGATAGCATTCTTGTGAGCCTTATGGGTCAGTATATTCCCTGGGGCAGAGCAAAAGAATACCCGAAACTCAGCCGAAAAATAACAAAGCGTGAATACGACAAGGTTGCCGACTGTATGTTCAGTCTTGACCTTGACGGATATATGCAGGAGCTGTCATCTGCCGATGACAGCTATATTCCTAAGTGGGATTTGGCTGATGAAGTCTGATACCAAAATATAATATAGTTTTAATAGGTATTGGTATTATAACTAAATAGCTATACGCTCTTATAAAAACTGCACCCTTATTGTCAGGTTTTGTTTTAAACTTTGACATAGGGGTGCAGTTTTATTTTTATAATAAATTATTGCTTTTTACTTTTAAATCAATTCCACTTAAGAGTGTCGTTATACAGATTGATATAATCGTTTGCAGAGCGGTTCCAGCTGTTGTCGCTCATCATTGCACGCCACATAAGCTGGTGCCAGCCTGCATTGTCACGGATTCCCCACAGGGCTCGCCTTACGGCTCCAATCATATCGGCTGTATAATAATTCTTAAATGTAAAGCCGTTTCCGTAATGGTCTGCGCTGTCAAAAACAGAATCCTTTAATCCGCCTACCTCACGAACAACGGGAATGGTGCCGTAGCGCAAAGCAATCATCTGAGAAAGTCCGCACGGCTCCTGCTTTGAAGGCATAAGGAATATATCTGCTCCGGAGTAAATCTTTCTTGCAAGCTCCGGCACAAAGCCGTGGCAGGAACAGAGTCTGCCCGGATACTTCCACTGCATATCTCTGAAGAACTGTTCGTATTCTGCATCGCCTGAGCCTAAAATTACAAACTGCATATTCTCGGTGTTCATAAGCTCCTGAAGTCCCATTCTTACAAGGTCAAGGCCTTTATGAGCAACAAGCCTTGTTACCATTGCAACTATGGGCACATCCCATCTCTGCTCCAGTCCCAAACGCTCCTGCAAAGCACGCTTGCATTCGCCCTTTCCACTCATATCGTCCTTTGAATAATTGCGGTAAAGCTGGTAATCTGTTTCGGGATTGTAGCTGTCAACGTCAATGCCGTTCTTAATTCCGCACAGCTTGTAGTGTCTGAGGTTAAGCTCCGGGTCAAGACCGAAACTGTACCAAGGATCTCTTATTTCTGCCGCATAGCTCGGTGACACTGTTGTGACTCTTGTAGAGGTTTCAATAGCGCCCTTAACCATATTCAGCTTGCCGTCCATTTCGAGAATCTTTGTTTCTGTGGGTGGAATACCTACGCACTGAGTATTTACCTCCCAGCCGTACATTCCCTGATACTGAATATTATGAATTGTGAAAATGCTCTTGATGTTGGCATACCAGGGTCTGTGAGAATAGAAAAGATAGTAATAGGTAGGCACAAGCGCTGTCTGCCAATCGTTGCAGTGAATTATGTCCGGATGAAAATCAATATACGGAAGCATCTCCAAAATGGCTCTTGAAAAGAAAGCAAATCTTTCTGCATCGTCATAAGAGCCGTAGAGAGTGCCCCTTTTGAAATAGTACTCGTTATCTATAAAGTAATATGTGCAGTCATTCCATCTTGCCCAAAAAAGTCCGCAGTACTGGTGCCTCCAAGCTACCGGCACCGTAAAATTCGTAATAAATTTCATAGTATTCTTTAAGCTTTGAGGAATTGAGCCGTACAAAGGCATAACTATTCTGCAATCCTGACCTCTTCTGCATAATGCCTGAGGAAGACTGCCCGCAACGTCTGCAAGTCCGCCGCTGCCTGCAAATGGGTTTGCCTCTGACGCACAGTATAAAATTCTCATATTATTTACCTCCTGACAAAACCGATTTTTCGGTCTTTGTTAATTTATACTTTTGATCTTTTTGAAATGTAGATAGGATAGGACTCGTAACCCATAAGCGACCTTCCGTCCTGTATTACTACATCTTTATCTATAATAACATAGCTTAGGTTTACATTTTTTCCTATTTCGGTATCCTGCATAATTATGCAGTTTTTAACAACCGAGCCCTCGCCAATATGTACGCCCTTTGAAAGCACACAGTTCTCAACCGTTCCGTCAATTACACAGCCCTGCGAAATAAGAGAGCGTTTGACCTCGCAGTTTAATCCGTAGCGGCAGGGTGTATCGTCACGAACTTTTGTGTAAATCGGTCTTTCACTGCTGAACAGCTCTGCTCTTACATTTGGATTCATTAAATCCATATTGAAATTAAAATATTCCTTAATTGAGGTGATTGCCGCACTGTAATTGGTGTTCTTGTATCCGTAGACATTATACTCCGAAACAACTTCCTGAATAACCTTCTTATAATTTGTGTGGTTTAAGCTCAGCTCCTCTTTTACAATGGAAAGAAGCAAATCCTTTGCAACCAGCATTGTGCCGAAGGTTATGTTGCATACTCCCGTTGGATTGGGGGTTATCAATATCTCGTCAATTTTACCGTCTTCGCCTGCACGCAGAATCATAGGACGCTCTATGCCCTGAGGAGCCTGCATTTCTTCGTAAACAACGGTTACATCGGCGTCTTTTTCGCTGTGGAACTTAATTACCTCGCCGAAATCCATATTAGAAACGATACTGCTGTTGCAAATCAGAACATACTGTTCACGGCAGCTTTCAAGGTAGCCCCTTGCGTTGTAAAGCATCTCCAGAACATTGGAATAATCCTTGCCGTCATAAGGCGGAAGAATCGTCAGTCCGCTTCTTCTTTTTGAAAGGTCCCAAGCCTTGCCTGAACCGACATGGTCCATAAGGGACATATAATTCTTATTTGTAATTATACCTACATTATTTATGCCGGCATTTGAAAGGTCCGAGAGTATAAAATCAATAATCCTGTACTTTCCGCCGATTGGCACGCTGGCGGTTGTGCGCCTTGCGGTAAGCTCGGACAGTGCTTCTTCATTGGTATTGGAAAATACTATTCCCAAAACATCGTTATTCCTCATCGTCCTTCACCCCCACATTTTTATCTATCATAGACTTTGGCAAAATCACCGTATTGTCACCGATTTTTAAATTATCTCCCAGTACGGTAACGCCCCAGTCATCTCGGTTTGCTACATTTTCAGGCTTTTCACCTATAACTGCATTTTTGCCCACAACAGTGTTTTCGGCTACTATTGCATACTGAACAACTGCTCCGTCCTCAATTACTGCGCCCGGCATAATAATCGAAGAATTTACCGTTGCGCCTTTTCCGATGTTAACGCCTGCAAAAAGTATAGAAAATTCAACATTTCCGTACACATTACAGCCATCGGCAACAAGCGAATTCTGAATTTTTGCCTCGTCTGCAATATAGTGAGGCGGCATCATGGGATTTTTTGAGAAAATGTCGGTTAAATCCAGGGTGACATTGGGATCCAGCAAGTCCATATTTGCCTCCCAAAGGCTGTCGATTGTGCCGACGTCTTTCCAGTAGCCCTCAAAGGGATATGCAAACATTCTCTCCCCTGAATTAAGCATTGCAGGAAGAACGTCTTTTCCGAAATCGTTGGAGGAATCGGGATTTGCCGCATCCTCAATTAGATACTTTTTGAGCTTTTTCCAGCTGAACACATAAATGCCCATAGATGCATTGGTGCTCTTGGGATGTTCGGGCTTTTCATCAAACTCATAGATTGAGCCGTCGGCATTAGTGTTAAGTATGCCGAACCTTGACGCTTCCTCCATAGGAACATCAATAACGGCTATTGTGCAGGCTGCGTCGTTTTCTTTGTGGAATTTAATCATCTGATTATAGTCCATTTTATAAATATGGTCGCCGGACAAAATCACAACATACTCAGGATTATACCTATTGATAAAATCAATATTCTGATAAATTGCATTCGCCGTTCCTGAGTACCAGTCTGCGCCGTCAACAGCCTGATAAGGGCTTAAACAGCTGACGCCCGAATGCATACCGTCCAAATCCCATGGCTGGCCGTTGCCTATGTATTCGTTCAGCTCAAGGGGCTGATACTGGGTTAGTATTCCGACCGCCTCAATGCCTGAATTAACGCAGTTTGACAAAGGAAAATCAATGATTCTGTATTTGCCGCCAAAGGGAACTGCCGGCTTCGCAATTTTCTTGGTCAGGACGCCAAGTCTTGAACCCTGACCACCTGCCAGCAACATTGCTACTACTTCTTGTTTTGGGAACATTATTTGTTTTACCTCCCGCTTATTTGCTTTTATTTTTTCCGTCGGTGGTTGTTTTCGACGGTTTAGTTTTTGTTGATACATCGGATTTTTCGGATTTTGCAGATTTCTTTTTTGTGGCTTTACCGCCTGATTTTGTTTCAGGCGACACCTTTGCTTTGGTTTTTGCCGAAGACTTTTCGGCAGGCTTTTTCTTTGCCGACGCTTTTGCCTCCGCCTCGGACTTAACTGCGCTTTTTGTCGGTGCCTTTTTATTTGCCTTTGGCTCGGACTTAACTGCGCCTTTTGTCGATGTCTTTTTATCGGATGAACTGCCGGTTGCTTTTTCCGGTTTATCCTCTGTTGTTTTATTTTTTATTGCTTTGCTGCTTCCGGCAGGCTTATCCTTTGCAACGGCAGAGTTATCTTTCTCAGTATTATCTTTGCTTATAGCTTTATTGCCAATCTTTCCGGCTTTTTTAAGTTTTTCCTCAAGAGTAACCTTTTTTCTCGGCTTGGGAACAACCTTTTCGCACTTGAAATACATAACGCTTAAAGGAGGCAAAGTAAGATACAGCGCTTGCTTACAGCCGTGGATTGCCATATCCTCGGTCATAATTTCCTTGCCGTTTGTCACGCCTGTTCCACCGTATTTTTCATCATCAGAATTAAAAACTTCTTTGTAAATACCTCGCTTAGGCACGCCCACATAGTATTTATCACGAATTGTCGGCTGAAAATTACATACGGCGATTATATCGTTGCCTGCCCTGTCAATTCTCCTGAAAGCGATTACGCTCTGAACATAGTCGTCATGGTGAATCCAGTCAAAACCGTCCCAGTCAAAATCTATTTCGTAAAGCTCCGTATGCTCTGCATAAAACCTGTTTATATCACGGAAAAATCGGTTGAGCTTTGCATTTTTTTCATCCTGCAATCCGCCCCAATTAAGCTCGGAATCGGTATTCCATTCCTCGTGCTGACCAATCTCTGCGC
The DNA here is from genome assembly GCA_022774755.1 of bacterium. Taxonomy (GTDB): domain Bacteria; phylum Bacillota; class Clostridia; order Oscillospirales; family Acutalibacteraceae; genus Ruminococcoides. The sequence goes on along the minus strand of JALFLK010000009.1, from coordinate 114,750 downwards.
CCATAAACATCAATTTTTTACCGGGGTGCGCCATCATATATGAAACGAAAGCTCTTACTCCGGCGTATTTTTCGTCTTCGTTTCCGGGCATTTTTTCAAGCAACGATTTTTTGCCGTAAACCACTTCGTCGTGAGAAATAGGTAAAATGAAATTCTCGGAAAAAGCGTACAAAAAGCTAAATGTTAAATTATCGTGGTTAAACGGTCTCCACAAAGGATCTAATGACATATAGTGAAGCATATCGTTCATCCAGCCCATATTCCACTTGTAGTCAAATCCCAGTCCGCCCTCATCAATTGGCTTTGAAACCATCGGCCAAGAGGTGCTTTCTTCGGCTATCATCATAACGGAGGGATGATACATATGTACGGCTGTATTAAGCCTTTTTATAAATTCAACCGCCTCAAGATTTTCTTTTCCGCCCTTTGCGTTTTTTACCCACTGACCGTCACGGCGGTTATAGTCAAGATAAAGCATAGAGGCAACGGCGTCAACTCTTATTCCGTCAATATGATACTTATCAACCCAGAACATTGCGCTTGAAACCAAAAAGCTGATTACCTCATATCTTGAATAATCAAAAACATATGTACCCCATTCCTTGTGCTCTCCTTTTCTGGGGTCGGGATATTCATAACAGCAGGTGCCGTCAAATCTTCCAAGTCCGAAATCGTCCTTGGGAAAATGAGCCGGAACCCAATCTATAATAACGCCGATATTATTTTGGTGGCACTTGTCAACAAAGGTCATAAAGTCTGTGGGCTCGCCGTAGCGTGATGTAGGCGCAAAATACCCAGTAACCTGATAGCCCCATGAACCGTCGTAGGGATATTCGGTAATAGGCATAAGCTCAATATGGGTATAGCCCATCTCCTTAACATAAGGTACAAGCTCTTCTGCAAGCTTGATGTAATTAAAAGAATTTCCGTCTTCGTACCTTCTCCATGAACCTGCGTGAACCTCGTAAATATTCAGAGGCATATCCTTATGCTGTGTAACATTCCGTGAATTAAACCACTGCTCGTCACCCCACGCATACTTGTCTAAATTATACAGCCGTGAGCCATTATCAGGTCTGGTCTGAGTATGAAAAGCATAAGGGTCAGCCTTAAACAGCTTTTGGCTATCCTCGGTTTCTACACAATACTTATACACCGTATATTCTTCAACGCCCTCAATGAACGCTTCCCACACTCCCTTATCACCGACCTTATACATATAGTCGGCACGGGGATCCCAATCGTTAAAATCCCCGACAACAGAAACTGACAAGGCGTTGGGCGCCCAAACTCTGAATACATAGCCCCGCCTGCCGTCCCACCGGGCAGGATGTGCTCCCATAATCTCATATGCACGGACTGCATCTCCGTCGTGAAACAGTTTAAGCGCCGGTCTAAGGTCGTTAAAATTGTAATTCACGATATAAATACCTCCCTAAAGGCTAAAAATTATATTCATCCATATATATAATAGCAAATATATTTGTTAATTTCAAGCAAAAATAAAATTTTGCAGATGATTTTTAGTGTACTTTTTCTAATTATCGAAATTTTTAATTTTTATTGTCATTTTTTGCTTATTTGTAATATTTTCATCCTAAATCTTTTGTATTCATTATTGCACCTGATTTGCAGAAAACGGTTTTATACTAATTCCTGATTAAGCAGTATATAAAATTTTCAGCAAAATTCCCACATGCCGGTGATATTTCTACGAAACACGGAAACCCAATTAAATTATAATATGACCTGCTTTAAAATATTATCGCATTTTCTGAAAAGGGCTCAATATCAGCAAAAATTCATAGTATTTGCCTTATAGTAAAAACTAAAATCTAATTAAAAACTAAATATCTAATTAACATATTTTCTTACAAACTTTCAAAGCTTACAAGGCTGTCCACAAAAGACATCATCTCTCCTGCGGAGTATTGCCCGCATAACAAAGAATCTGTCAAAATCCATCCATAAAAACGCAAAAACGGACGGAGAAAATCTCCGTCCGAATAAATTTGCTATACTAATTTGTGCGCTTATCAGATAAGCTCTATTACTGCCATCTCTGCGGCGTCACCACGGCGAGGTCCGATTTTTGTAATACGGGTATATCCGCCCTTAGTATCTTTATATTTTGGAGCAATTTCATCAAAAAGCTTGTAAACAACATCTTCCTTTGTGACAAAAGACATTACCATACGCTTGTTGTGAAGATTGTTTTCCTTAGCGATTGTTATAAATTTCTCAGCCATAGAGGATACCTCTTTAGCACGAGTAACTGTTGTTTCAATCTTGCCGTTCTCAAAAAGGAAAGTAACCATAGCTCTGAGCATAGCGGTTCTCTGGGCAGTAGTTCTTCCCAATTTTCTTGTACCTGGCATTTTGTTCACTCCTTTACCGTCTGATTAGGTTATTATTCGTCTTCCTTCTGAAGACTGAAACCGAGAGAATTAAGCTTATACACAACCTCTTCAAGAGATTTGCGACCAAGGTTACGAACCTTCATCATATCTTCCTCGGTTTTGTTGGTCAAATCTTCAACCGTATTGATTCCTGCACGCTTCAGGCAGTTAAACGAACGAACAGAGAGGTCAAGCTCTTCAATGGTCATTTCCAGAACCTTTTCCTTTCCTTTGTCGTCTTTTTCTACCATAATCTCTGTGTTGGAGCCCTTATCGGAAAGGTTTACAAACAGGTTAAGGTGCTCTGTAAGTACCTTGGCTGCAAGAGAAACCGCCTCCTGAGCGTTAATAACGCCGTTAGTCCAAACATCCAGAGTAAGCTTGTCGTAGTCGGTTATCTGACCAACACGGGTGTTATCGACTGTGTAATTCACCTTGATAACCGGAGTATAGATGGAATCTACAGGCAGAACTCCAATTACATTGTTTCCGCTGATTATTTTGTTGCGCTCTGCGGGAATATATCCTCTGCCCTTATCAAGGGTTATCTCCATATTAAGCTTAGCGTCATCGCCGAGAGTTGCAATATGAAGATCCGGTGTAAGAATTTCTACTTCGCTGTCGCACTGAATCGCCGACGCTGTAACTTCGCAGGGACCCTCGGCAGAAATCTCAACTACCTTGGGACTTGTTTCGTGAAGCTTTGCAACGAGGCTCTTCAGGTTAAGAATAATCTCCGTTACATCTTCCTTAACTCCTGGAATTGTGGAAAATTCGTGTAATACACCGTCAATCTTAACAGATGTAACCGCAACGCCCTCAAGTGATGATAGCAGAACTCTTCTTAAACTGTTGCCCAATGTGTTGCCGAAACCTCTCTCAAGGGGTTCAACAACGAATCTGCCGTACCTTCCGTCCTCAGACAATTCTTCGGTTTCGATTCTTGGCTTTTCTATCTCTATCATTAGCGAATCCTCCTTATTAGGCGGCGATTAAGCCGCCGCTTGTGTAATCTGATTTTTTATTAAGTGGATTACTTGGAGTACAGCTCGACAATAAGGTGTTCTTCTACCGGGAAGTCGATGTCCTCTCTCTGAGGAGCAGCAATTACCTTACCGCCTAAGAGGCTTTCGTCCTTCTGAAGCCATTTCGGAGCAGCCATTGCAGCTGTTTCGCCGTCAGCAATTGACTTGAATCTTGTTGTTGAACGGCTCTTCTCCTTAACTTCAATAACATCGCCGACCTTTACAAGGTATGAAGGAATATTTACTTTTTTACCGTTTACGGTAAAGTGTCCGTGATTAACAAGCTGTCTTGCTTCTCTTCTTGTAGCGGCAAGACCCAGTCTGAATACTACATTGTCCAGTCTGCTCTCAATGATTGACAGCAAAGCGGCGCCTGTTTTTCCCTCTGCTTTTTCTGCCTTTTCGTAGTAAGCTCTGAACTGCTTCTCCATAATACCGTAAATAAACTTAACCTTCTGTTTCTCGGTAAGCTGGAGGCTGTATTCACTCTTTTTTCTTCTCATTTTTCCGCCGGGGTTTCTGTTGGAACTTTTCTTAGAGTAACCCATAACGGCAGGTGATATTCCAAGTGTTCTGCAACGCTTTGCGATTGGCTGCATATTCTTAGCCATAGAAATTTCCTCCTTTTTTTATACTATACACGTCTTCTCTTTGGAGGACGGCATCCGTTGTGGGGAATTGGGGTAACATCCTTAATCATTGTTACTTCAAGTCCTGCGGACTGCAATGCTCTGATTGCAGCTTCTCTGCCCTGTCCGGGACCCTTAACGAAAACTTCAACGGATTTCATACCGTGTTCCATAGCGGCCCTGGCTGCTGTTTCTGCTGCTGACTGAGCGGCAAAAGGAGTTGACTTTCTTGAACCTCTGAAGCCCAGCTCTCCTGCGCTTGCCCAGGACACTGCATTACCCTGTGTATCTGAAATTGTAACTATTGTATTGTTAAAGGTTGACTGAATATGAGCCTGACCTCTTTCAATATTCTTACGTTCACGACGGCGGCGAATAACCTTTTTTCCACCTTTTGGTGCTGCCATAAGACTTGCCCTCCTTACTTCTTCTTGTTAGCCATTGTCTTGCGTGGTCCCTTGCGGGTACGAGCGTTAGTCTTTGAACGCTGACCTCTTACGGGTAAGCCTTTTCTGTGACGAACACCACGGTAACAGCCGATTTCAATAAGTCTTTTGATGTCAAAAGCTATGTCACGGCGAAGGTCACCTTCTACACGACAGTTATGGTCTATATATTCTCTGAGCTTTGAAACATCATCTTCTGTTAAATCTCTGACACGAGTGTCGGGATTTACTCCTGTTGCAGCAATAATGTCACTTGCAGTTTTACGTCCGATACCGTAGATATATGTCAAACCGATTTCGACTCTTTTATCTCTTGGTAAGTCAACACCTGCTATACGAGCCATTTAGTTGCACCTCCATATAATTTTAAATATTGCGGGCGTACGCCCAATGTTTTTTCTGCTATCAGCCCTGGCGCTGTTTGTGCTTGGGGTTTTCGCAGATTACTAAAATCTTACCTTTTCTTTTGATAACTTTGCACTTTTCGCACATTTTCTTTACTGAAGGTCTGACTTTCATCAATAATCATTCCTTTCCTAATAAATAACACTTGGTTTTATTACTTGGTTCTCCAAGTAATTCTGCCTCTTGTCAGGTCGTATGGACTCATCTCCACCGTTACCTTATCTCCGGGCAAAATACGAATGAAGTTCATTCTCAGTTTGCCGGAAATTACTGCTAAAATTTCGTGTCCGTTAGGAAGCTCTACCTTAAACTGAGCGTTTGGCAAAGCCTCGGTTACAGTACCTTCTATCTCGATTACGTCCTGTTTAGACATACAATAACCTCCATTAAGAGTTTTTTAAATTACTTAAGGCTTTTTTGATTTTACGGTTAGTATCAAGGTTTTCAGCTAAAACCACAGAGGTTGGCTGTAGGTGCATCAGATTTTTCCTTTTCGGTCTTTCAACGGGTCTGCTTTTTCCGTCGGAAATATAAGCAAAACCCTCGGCTAAATCTGTCACAACAAACATATTGCCTTTATCTCTGCCCGCTTTAGCTATAACTACGCTGCCCTTTACAATCTCCATAGCTCCACCTTAATCGGGTATGGTCAGAATTTTCGGACCGTCCGCCGTAATAGCTACGGAATGTTCAAAATGTGCCGCCAGACTTCCGTCAACGGTAACCGTTGTCCATTCGTCGTCAAGCACCTTGACATGGTAGTCGCCTGCAGTAACCATAGGTTCAATGGCTATTGTCATACCCGGCACTAAGCGAACACCTCTTCCCGGTGTTCCGTAATTTGGTACTGCCGGATCTTCGTGTAACTTCGCACCTACGCCGTGGCCGACAAAATCTCGTACCACCGAGTAACTGCGATCTTCGACATACTTCTGAACTGCACTGCCTATATCGCCGATGCGATTGCCGGCAAGAGCCGCCTTTATTCCCTCATAGAGGCTCTCCTTTGTAGCGTCAAGCAACGCCTGCGCTTCGGGGCTGATTTTTCCGCAGGGGAAAGTGTAGGCATTGTCGCCGTGAAAGCCGTCGATGAAAGCTCCCACATCAACGCTGACTATATCGCCCTCTTTAAGTATGCATTTCTTACTGGGTATGCCATGGATAACTACATTGTTCACTGATATGCATGCGCTTCCCGGAAAGCCGCCGTATCCGAGAAACGAGGGAGTCGCTCCCTCTTTCTCGATATACTTGCGGACTAAATTATCTATTTCTAATGTAGAAACTCCCGGCTGAACGGCTGTTCCCGCAAGCTTTAAAGCGTTTGCGGAAATCCTGCACGCTTCTTTCATAAGCGCAAGCTCTCTGGAAGTTCTGATTACTACCATATCAAGCCTCGAATATCTTCATCATATCAGCCATAGTGTCTTCGACGCTGTCGCTGCCGTGAACTACCTGAAGCTTGCCCTGGTTTTTGTAATAATCAACCAAAGGCTCAGTTTCCTTGTGATATACCTCAAGACGATTCTTGATTGTATCAATGTGGTCGTCCTTGCGCTGAACAAGGGTGCCGCCGCAAGCGTCGCAGATACCCTCTTTCTTTGGTTTAAGATTAACCAAATGATAAGGTCTGCCGCACTTTTCGCAAACACGGCGTCCGGACAAACGGTTAATAATTCTCTCGTCGGAAACTTCAATATCAATTACATATTCAATGTTGACGCCCATTTTGTCCAGAGCCTCAGCCTGAGGAATGGTTCTCGGAAAACCGTCAAGAATAAATCCATTCTTGCAGTCGTCCTCAGCAAGTCTGTCTTTAACGATTCCGATAACAACTTCATCGGGGACAAGCTGTCCAGCATCCATATAAGACTTTGCTTTCTTTCCCATCTCCGTGCCGGTTCTCAGCGCTTCTCTGATGATATTTCCTGTGGAAATAGTGGGAATGTTGTAATGCTCGGAAAGAACAGCGGCTTGTGTGCCTTTTCCTGCTCCGGGAGCACCTAATAGAATAATGTTCATAAATTATCTCCTGTCACTTAATCAAGGAATCCTTTGTAATGGCGCATCATCATCTGTGACTCCATCTGCTTAACTGTTTCAAGAGCAACACCTACAAGGATGATAACGGAAGTACCGCCCATGGACATACCGCCCATACCTGTTGTTGCAGCATAAATAAGCGGGAACAGTGCGATTAAAGCAAGGAACATTGAGCCGATAAGAGTGATTCTGGAGAGAATCTTTCTGATAAACTCGGCTGTGGGTGCGCCCGGACGGATACCGGGAATTGTACCGTTGTTCTGCTTTAAGTTGTTAGCCATTTCAATAGGATTGTACTGAATTGTCGTATAGAAATAAGCAAACATTATAATCAATAAGAAGTACAGTACCATATACAGCCAGCCCGTTGTGCTGAATGCTGCAAAGAACGAAGCCCAGAAGCCATCAGTAGGATTCCAGAACATCTGGATTGTACTTGGAATTGAAAGAATTGAGCTGGCGAAAATGATTGGGAGAACGCCGCCGAGAGCTACCTTAATAGGAAGATGGCTTGACTGTCCGCCGTACATTTTTCTGCCGACAACACGCTTTGCGTACTGAATCGGAATTCTTCTTTCTGAATCCTGCATAAAAGTAATAACCCATATAACTGCAAGGAAAACAATAATCCAAAAAGGAACAAAGAAGAAGAACTGTGTTGAACCCTGAAGACCAAGGCTCCAGTACTGACCAAGCATATTGATTGTGTAAGGCATTCTTGCAACGATGCCTGCAAAAAGCAGAATCGAAATACCGTTGCCGATACCCTTTTCGTTAATCTGCTCGCCTAACCACATCATCAGGGCTGTACCTGCGGTAAAGCATAGGATGATTACAACAGCTGCAAACCAAAGAGAGAAACCTTCTTTGTAAGTTGTAACACCTGAATTGAGCAGATAGAAGTAGTAAGCAGTGCCCTGAATAAGTCCAAGGCCGACTGTTACATAACGGGTGATTGTTGCAATCTTCTTTCTGCCTGCTTCGCCCTCTTTTGCCATTCTTTCAAGAGGAGGAATCGCTACGCAGAGAAGCTGCATAATAATTGAACTGTTGATGTACGGCGTTACGCCCATTGCGAAAAGCGTTGCATTTGAAAATGCGCCGCCGGACAAGGTGTTAAGATAAGCAAGTACAGAGTTGCTTGTGTTAACGCCGTTGTCAACCATCAACTGGCTTAATGCCTGCATATCCAAAAACGGAACAGGAATAACCGAGCCGATTCTGAATACAACGATAATCAACAATGTAAAAAGTATTTTCTTTCTTAAATCCGGAATTGACCAAGCGTTCTTAATTGTTTGTAACAATTATACCACCTCTGTCTTTCCGCCGGCAGCTTCAATTTTTGATTTTGCTGACTCGGAGAAAGCGGAAACCTTAACTGTAAGCTTCTTTTCAATCTTTCCGTTACCGAGAATCTTTACAGCGTCAAAAGAATTCTTAACAACGCCTGCGTCTGTAAGAGCCTTAACATCTACAACAGCGCCGTCATCAAACTTGCTGTTAAGAGTGCTGAGATTTACAGTAGCAATTTTCTTTGCAAAAATATTATTGAAGCCTCTCTTAGGGATACGTCTCTGAAGGGGCATCTGACCGCCTTCAAATCCAACACGCATACCCTTACCGGATCTTGCTTTCTGACCTTTATGACCCTTGCCGGCAGTTTTGCCCTGGCCTGAGCCGTGACCTCTGCCTATTCTCTTTGGAGCCTTTTTAGAGCCTTCGGCCGGTGAAAGTTCGTTTAACTTCATTTTTAGCACCTCCTTGCTTACGCTTCAGTTACCTCTATAAGGTGGATGATTTTTGCGATTTTGCCCTTAGTCTGAGGATTGTCGGGCTGCGTTGTAACATCGCCGATTTTCTTAAGACCTAAAGCGTGGGCGGTTGCAATCTGATCTTTCTTAGAGCCGATGAGGCTTTTAACTAATGTAATTTTCATTTATACAACCTCCCTATTATAAAATATCCTTTACAGATTTGCCGCGGATAGCCGCAACTTCCTCTGCGTTACGAAGTGCGCTCAAGCCCTGGAGGGTTGCACGAACTACATTGCAAGGATTGTTTGAACGTAATGCCTTTGCTCTGATATCCTTGATTCCTGCTGCTTCAACAACAGCACGAACAGGACCGCCGGCGATAACGCCGGTACCGGGAGCAGCAGGTTTCATCAGAACTCTGCCTGCGCCGAACTCGCCGATAATCTCGTGAGGGATTGTTGAGCCCTTAAGAGAAATTTTAACGAGGTTTTTCTTTGCGTCTTCGATACCCTTACGGATAGCGTCGGGAACTTCGCCTGCTTTGCCGATACCAAAACCTACTGTTCCTTCGCCGTCGCCTACAACTACCAAAGCTGCAAACTTGAATATACGACCGCCCTTAACTGTTTTAGATACACGGTTAATGGCAACAACTCTTTCTTTCATTTCGGTTGTCTGTTCAATATTAGCCAAAGTTATTCCTCCCCTTCCTTAGAAATTGAGGCCGCCCTCACGGGCGCCTTCGGCCAATTCCTTAACACGGCCGTGATAGATATTGCCACCTCTGTCAAATACTACGTCGGTGATGTTTTTCTCTGCTGCACGCTGAGCAATAAGCTTACCTACTGCTTTAGCTGCTTCTTTGTTACCGCCATTGCCATCAATGCTCTTGTCAAGGCTTGAAGCCGAAACAAGTGTAACACCCTTTACATCGTCAATAATCTGAGCGTAGATGTTATTGGTGGAGCGGAAAACGCACAAACGCGGACAAGCTGCTGTACCGCTAACTTTACCACGGACTCTCTTGTGGCGCATGAGTCGAGCCTTTTTAGTGTCAGGTCTCTTTACCATTAGTCATTCACTCCTTAATTACTTGCCCTTACCGGCTTTGCCTTCCTTGCGGCGGATAACTTCGTCAGCGTACTTAATACCTTTGCCCTTATACGGCTCCGGCGGACGCTTTTCTCTAACCTCGGCAGCAAACTGACCTACCTTCTGCTTATCAATGCCGTGGATGATGATTTTGTTAGGATCGGGAACTTCGATTGTAATATCGTCAGTATCCTCAACGATTACCTGATGTGAAAATCCCAGGTTCATAACACACTTCTTACCCTGCTTCTGAACACGGTAACCTACGCCGTTTACCTCAAGAACCTTCTGATAACCTTCGGTAACACCTGTAATCATATTAGCGATAAGTGTTCTTGTAAGTCCGTGCAGAGAACGGTTAAGCTTGTCGTCGTTAGGACGCTTAACTTCAATTTCTGTTCCGTTGATTTCTACTGTCATATTCTGATTATATGCATAATCAAGAGTGCCCTTGGGACCTTTAACAGTAATTACGCCGTTGTCAACTTTTACGTCAACTCCTGCGGGAATATTTATAGGTTTTCTTCCAATTCGAGACATTTTCGCACCTCCTATTACCAGATATATGCGAGGACTTCGCCGCCTACATGCTCCTTGCGAGCCTGGCGGTCGGTCATAACTCCCTTAGATGTAGATATAATAGCTACACCCAGACCTTTCATAACCTTTGGCATATCCTCAACATTGCTGTATATACGCAAACCGGGCTTTGACACACGACGCAAACCTGTGATTACAGGAGTTTTGCCCTCGGTGTACTTAAGAACAACCTTAATTACGCCCTGCTTGCCGTCTTCCATAACTGTGAAGCTCTTAATGTAACCCTCGTCAACAAGAATCTGACAAATGTCCTTCTTTAAATTAGACGCAGGTATTTCAACAGTATCGTGTTTTGCTGAGCTTGCATTACGAATTCTTGTAAGCAAGTCTGCTATTGTATCAGTAATCTGCATACCTTTTACCTCCCTTGCTTACCAGCTTGCTTTCTTTACGCCCGGAATTTCGCCCTTGTAAGCGAGTTCACGGAAGCAAATACGGCAAATACCGAATTTACGAAGGTAGGCGTGTGGTCTACCGCAGATTTTACATCTTGAATATTCTCTTGTTGAGAATTTCTGTTTTTTCTGCTGCTTCATTTTCATAGCAGTTTTAGCCACAACAATCCCTCCTTACTTTGCAAATGGTGCGCCCATAAGAGTTAACAACTCACGAGCTTCTTCGTCTGTCTGTGCTGTGGTAACAAAGCAAATATCCATGCCTCTTACCTTGTCGATTTTATCATAATCGATTTCAGGGAAAATCAACTGCTCCTTGATACCCATATTGTAGTTTCCTCGTCCGTCAAAAGAATCGGGGTTGATTCCTCTGAAGTCACGAACTCTCGGCAAAGCAACATTGAAGAGTCTGTCTAAGAACTCATACATTCTGTCGCCTCTGAGGGTAACCTTGGCGCCGATAGCCATACCCTCACGGAGTTTAAAGTTAGCAACTGATTTTCTTGCTCTTGTAATCAATGGCTTCTGACCTGTAATAGCAGAAAGGTCTGCTACGATTGCATCAATAACCTTTGAATTTTCTTTAGCTTCGCCTGCGCCGACATTTACGACGATTTTGTCAAGCTTTGGAATTTGCATAACGCTCTTGTAAGAGAATTTGTTCATAAGAGCAGGTGCAACTTCTTTTTTGTAGTAATCTCTGAGTCTTGCCACTTCTTATATCCTCCTTAAAGCGTTTCGCCGCATTTTTTGCAAATACGATCTTTGGAGCCGTCTTCGTTTACCTTGTGGCCTACACGGGTAGGCTTTTTGCAGCGAGGGCAAACAACTTGTACCTTGCTTGCGTACATAGCGCCCTCTGCCTTAATAATGCCGCCGGGCTCGCCCATTTTCTTAGGTTTAACATGCTTGGAAACCATATTAACCTTTTCAACGATAACTTTTCCTTCTTTAGGGCTGACAGCCATAACCTGACCTTTTTTGCCCTTATCTTTTCCGCTGAGTACTACAACGGTGTCGCCTGTTTTAACATGAACCTTGTTATTCATAATTTGACACCTCCATTAAAGTACTTCAGGTGCAAGAGAAAGAATCTTCATATAGTCCTTATCACGAAGCTCTCTTGCAACTGGTCCAAAGATACGAGTACCTCTTGGATTTTTATCTTCTTTTATGATAACGGCTGCATTTTCATCAAAACGGATGTAAGTGCCGTCTTCTCTGCGTACGCCTTTAGCAGAGCGTACAATAACTGCTTTTACTACTTCGCCTTTTTTAACAACGCCGCCAGGTGCTGCTTTTTTAACTGAAGCAACCACAACGTCGCCTATATTGGCATACCTTCTTCTGGTTCCGCCGAGAACACGAATGCACATAAGTTCCTTAGCGCCGGTGTTGTCGGCAACCTTGAGGTAAGTTTGCTGCTGTATCACAGTGCGTTCCTCCTTTTTCTCAAAGCCGATATAACGGAATTATTTTGCTTTCTCAATAATCTCGACGAGTCTCCATCTTTTATCCTTAGAAAGAGGACGGGTCTCCATAACCTTTACACGATCGCCGATACCGCATTCGTTGTTCTCATCATGAGCCTTAAGACGAACGGTACGCTTAACGACCTTGTTATAAAGCTTGTGCTTTACGCTGTCTTCGATTGCAACAACGATAGTCTTATCCATTTTGTCGCTTACTACCTTGCCGACAGCGGTTTTTCTCATATTTCTTTCACTCACCGTTAAGTCCTCCTCCCTTAAGCTTCACCGCTAAGTTCACGCTGACGAAGGATTGTAGACACTCTTGCGATGTCCTTCTTAACAGCGGAAATGCGCATTGGGTTTTCAAGCTGATTTACAGCAAGCTGAAAACGAAGATTGAATAATTCCTGCTTGAGGTCTTTGAGCTTAATCTGGAGCTCTTCTGATGATAATTCTCTGAGTTCTGATGCTTTCATTACTGCTCAACCTCCGTTTCTTCTTTCTTAACAAACTTGCATTTGATAGGCAGCTTAGCTGAAGCAAGACGCATAGCCTCTCTGGCGATTGTCTCGTCAACTCCGCCCAATTCAAACATAACTCTGCCGGGCTTAACAACGGCTACCCAATACTCGGGGGCGCCTTTACCTTTACCCATTCGAGTTTCCAAAGGCTTCTTTGAAACAGGCTTATCGGGGAATATTTTAATCCAAACCTTACCGAATCTCTTGCAGTAACGAGTCATTGCAACACGGGCTGCTTCAATCTGGTTTGATGTAATCCATGCCGGCTCTAAAGCCTGGAGACCGAAATCACCGTAGGTAACCTTGTTGCCACGGTATGCTTTACCTGTCATACGGCCTCTGTGTACTCTTCTGTACTTAACACGCTTTGGTAACAGCATTATTTTCTGCCTCCTTCCCTCTTAGGCTTTCTGTCTTTAGCCTCGTTGAGAACTTCGCCCTTGTAAAGCCAAACCTTAACGCCGATTTTGCCGTAGGTTGTGTTAGCCTCGGCAAAGCCGTAGTCAATGTCTGCTCTTAAGGTCTGAAGCGGAATAGTACCCTCGTGGTACTGCTCTGCTCTTGCGATTTCCGCACCGCCCAAACGGCCTGAGCACTGTGTTTTGATACCCTTTGCACCAAACTTCATAGCTCTGCCGATTGCCTGCTTCATAGCACGGCGGAAAGAAATTCTCTTTTCAAGCTGCTGAGCAATGCTCTCTGCAACAAGCTGTGCGTTCAAGTCAGGTGACTTGATTTCTACAATATTGATAGCAACAGGCTTGTTCAGCATTTTTTCGCACTGAACTCTCAGCTTCTCAATCTCGCTGCCGCCCTTACCGATAATCATACCGGGCTTAGCGCAGTGAATGTGAAGTCTTACCTTTTTGCCGTCACGCTCAATTTCGATTTTTGAAATGCCTGCCGGATAAAGCTGTTTCTTAAGAGCCTTTCTAAGGTTGTAATCCTCTACAAGAGTATCACCGAAAGTCTTTTTATCAGCGAACCAGCGGGAATCCCAATCTTTAATAATGCCTACACGCAAACCGTGCGGATTAACTTTCTGTCCCATATTATTTACCTCCCCTTATTCTTCTTTTTCCTTGAGCACAAGGGAAATGTGGGATGTTCTCTTATTTATTCTGTAGGCCCTGCCCTGTGCTCTGGGTTGAATACGTTTGAGGATTGGGCCTGCTGTTGCGTTACACTCTGCAACATAGAGTTTAGATGTATCCATATCGTGGTTATTCTCTGCATTAGCCACAGCTGATTTAAGCAGCTTTAAAAGCGGCTCGCAAGCGGCCTTTGGGGTATGCTTAAGAATAGCCTCAGCAAGAACTACGTCTTTGCCTCTGATTAAATCAAGAACAACCGTAACCTTGCGTGGTGAAATACGGACATATTTTGCATATGCCTTAGCTTCCATTTGCAATACTCTCCTTCCGCTTACTTACTGGTTTTTGAACCGGCGTGACCTCTGAATGTACGGGTGGGAGCAAACTCTCCGAGCTTGTGACCAACCATATCTTCGGTTACATATACCGGAACGTGCTTGCGTCCGTCATGGACTGCAAAAGTGTGACCTACAAAATCAGGAAAGATTGTTGAGCTTCTTGACCAAGTCTTCAAGATTCTCTTCTCGCCTGCTTCGTTCATCTGCTGAACCCTTTTGAGCAATACAGGCTGGACAAAAGGGCCTTTTTTTGTACTTCTACTCATAACATAAGCTCCTTTCTGTCAGCCTTATTTACCGTTTCTTCTGCGAACGATAAACTTATCGCTTGACTTATGAGTTTTTCTTGTCTTATAGCCCAAAGCCGGCTTACCCCAAGGGGTAACAGGACCGGGACGTCCGACAGGAGATTTACCTTCACCACCGCCGTGGGGGTGGTCGTTAGGGTTCATTACAGAACCACGCACGGTAGGTCTCCAACCCATATTTCTCTTTCTTCCTGCTTTACCGATTTTAACATTCTCGTGGTCAACATTTCCGACCTGACCGATTGTAGCCATACATTTATCGGAAACATTTCTAAGCTCGCCCGAAGGGAGTCTTAAAAGTGCAAGACCGTTTTCTTTAGCCATAAGCTGAGCCATATTGCCGGCTGCTCTTGCAAGCTGTGCGCCTCTGCCGGGATAAAGCTCCACGTTGTGGATGAATGTACCTACCGGAATAGCCGAAAGCGGCAATGCGTTACCGGGCTTGATATCTGCATTTTCGCCGGCAACAATCGTATCGCCTACCTTGAGTCCCTCGGGAGCAAGAATGTAACTCTTCTCGCCGTCTGCATACTCAACAAGTGCGATAAAAGCTGAACGGTTAGGATCGTACTCTAATGTTACTACCTTACCCTCAACGTCAAATTTCTGACGCTTAAAATCAATAATACGGTACTTTCTTCTGTTTCCGCCGCCTCTGTGGCGAACTGTAATTCTGCCGTAGCTGTTACGTCCTGATTTTTTCTTCAAAGGAGCAAGCAAGCTTTTTTCGGGGGCAACTTTGGAAAGACCTGAAAAATCAGTAACCGACATATTTCTGCGTGAGTTAATGGTCGGCTTGTAAACTTTAATTGCCATTTGATTTCACTCTCCTCATGATGGCTTTGCGGGGAAATGGCTTTCCCCATACATTCTGCCTGAAAATATTTGTATTTCTTCAGGCTTACATCATGCCTTCAAAAAATTCGATTGGTTTGCTGTCGCTCTTGAGGGTTACAACGGCCTTTTTCCAGGACTTTGTGTAGCCGCCGTTGTTTCTGCCCTGACGACGGAAGCGTCCTCTGACTGAAACGGTGTTTACCTTAGCAACTTCAACCTTGAAAAGCTCTTCGCAAGCTTTTGCGATTTCAATTTTGTTAGCTGATTTTGCAACCTCAAAGGTGTACTTTTTTTCAGCAGCGCCCAGCATACTTTTCTCAGTAATTACAGGGCGGATGATAATATCCTGTGCTATCATGCGTAAACCTCCTCGATTTTGCTAACAGCATCCTTAACAATAACAAGCTTGTCAGCGTTAAGAATATCATACACGTTAAGCTCGTTTACCTGGGCAGTTTTTACGCCCTTAATATTGTTAGCTGATTTAATAACCTTACCGTCAACCTCAGGCAAAACGATAAGCGCTTTTTTAGTTGCGCCGATAGCGCTGAGCATATTAACGATAACCTTAGTTTTGTATTCATCAAGCTTAATCTCATCAAGAATTACAATTTCCTGTGAAGCAGCCTTTGTAGAAAGAGCAGACTTTAAAGCAAGTCTTCTAACCTTCTTATTTACTGTAAAACTGTAACTTCTCGGCTTTGGAGCAAATACAACGCCGCCGTGCGTCCACTGAGGAGCTCTTGTTGAACCCTGTCTTGCACGACCTGTTCCCTTTTGCCTCCACGGCTTTTTACCGCCGCCTGATACCTCGGATCTTGTTAAAGCCGACTGTGTGCCCTGACGCTGATTTGCAAGATAGTTTACAACCATCTGGTGCATAACGGCAGCGTTTGGCTCAATTCCGAATACGGACTCGGCAAGGTCGATTGTTGAAACCTCTTTGCCTTCCATATTTACAACTGCAAAATTAGGCATATATAATCCTCCTTCCTTTAAGCCTTAACGGAATCTTTAATTACTACAATGCCCTTGTTAGGACCGGGAATCGCACCCTTAATAGCAATAAGGTTGTTTTCTGCGTCTACCTTAACAATTGTAAGGTTCTGAACAGTAACCTTTTCTGCACCTAAGTGACCTGCCATTCTCTTGCCCTTCCATACTCTTGAGGGAGAAGAACAAGCGCCGATTGAGCCGCCGTGACGAACGCAGGGGCCTGTACCGTGAGATTCCTTAAGACGCTGGAAGTTCCATCTCTTAATAACGCCTGCTGTACCTTTACCTTTGCTGGTGCCTGTAACGTCAATCTTGTTGCCTGCTTCAAAGACGTCTGCCTTAAGGATGTCGCCTACGTTGTAAGCGTCTGTGTCCTCAAAACGGAACTCCTTGAGAGTTTTCTTAGGCGCTACGTCTGCCTTGTCAAAAAAGCCCTTCATTGGCTTGTTGACCTTGCTTGGCTTTAAGTCGCCGTAGCCCAGCTGTACTGCTGCGTATCCGTCGTTTTCTACTGTTTTCTTTGTTGAAACAACGCATGGGCCTGCTTCAACAACAGTAACGGGAACAACGTTACCCTTTTCGTCAAAGACCTGTGTCATACCGATCTTTTTTCCGATCAATGCTTTTTGCATTACCTGTATCCTCCTTGTAGGTTATTGGTTGGCTTTGCCAACTTGACCCTGTCTGCTTGTAGGTTGGTATTGATTATAATTTAATCTCAATATCAACGCCGGCAGGGAGTTCTAAGCTCATAAGAGCCTCGACTGTCTTGTTTGACGGTCTTAAAATGTCGATAAGACGCTTGTGAGTTCTCATCTCGAACTGCTCACGGCTGTCCTTGTACTTATGAACAGCACGGAGAATTGTAACAACCTGCTTCTCTGTGGGAAGCGGAACGGGACCTGAAACTCTTGCTCCCGTACGCTTAGCTGTTGCAACGATCTTCTCGGCTGACTGGTCAACCAACTGATGATCATAACCCTTAAGCCTTATCCTTATTTTTTCCTTGACTGCCATTGTCGTCGCCTCCTTAAAATTCTTATAGACCTGCGCCTCGGATTACCTAAAATCTTTAGCTTCGGTCCTTCGTAGTTGGCGGGCGTTTTGCTTGCAAAACCTTTCAACGCTGTCGGGTGTTTCTTCACCCTGCATTAAAAAACCCGTTTAACTTTTCAGTTAACCGGGAACGTCTTGAAAAGCAAAAGAGCACAATATGGCACAGCAACCCCATTGCCATAAATACTCCACAAATCTTAATAATGATTCGCCCGGTTTAAAATCGGACATACTCCACGGAAAAACCGGCCTTTTTCAGCCGCAACCTCCCGCTTCAACGCATATCTAATGTGCAGTCACGCAAGTGATATTATACAATATATGCCTATATTTTGCAATGTTTAGATAAAAATCATTCTTAGAATTTTTGAGTGCTTTTCGCTGTTTTTTTATTGACAATGCACAAATATGCACTGGTTATTGAAAATTCGAGTAAATCAACACTCCGAACACAGACAAAACCATAAGTCCGGCTATTGTCAATGCGGTAATCCTCACCAATAAACCTCTCGTGTTACTGCGGTTTTTCTTCTTTTTCATATAATCTTCTCCAAAATATAAAAAAATTTGTATAATTCAGGAATAACAGTCTTGAAAATTACACTTTTAAAATATATAATAATAGTGTATCACTGATAAATCAAGGGGGAGGCGCTGATTTTGATTCAAATTTATTACGGTGACGGCAAGGGAAAAACCACCGCCGCAATCGGAGCCGCCGTGCGTGCCTGCGGCAGAGGAATGAAAGTTCTCTTTGTGCAGTTTTTAAAGAAAAACGACACGGGTGAAAGAGAAGCGCTTTCCGATTTAGACGGAATCGACCTCACCCCCTGCCCCTTAGAGCTTGATTTTACCTTTAATATGACCGAAACACAAAAAGCACAGGCTTCTAAAATTTACAGAGATATGTTTGAAAGCTCGGTCAGAACCGCCCTTATGTCCAATTACAATATTTTAATTTTCGATGAAATATTTGACGCCATAAATGCCGGTATGCTCAGCGAAAATCAGGTTTACAATTTTTTAACCGACGCCCCTTCACACCTTGAGATAATTATGACGGGTCATAATCCGGGTGAAAAATTCCTTGATATTGCAGACTACATCACCCGTATGAAAAAAGTAAAGCATCCCTATGACAACGGATTCAGAGCAAGAAAAGGCATTGAATTTTAATGTAAATTTCTATATCTCAACTTAAATCCTATGTCGAGTACCTCGACACGCAATCCGGGAAGAAAGATTGATTTTGCAGAACACTATGTCGCCCGACCGATAAAAGCGATTTCCAATAAAATCAAATATTTGAGTACCTCGACACGCAATCCGGGCAAACAACTTTTGCCGGCAATAACCTTTTATGCCCGAGTACATCCGAGCAATTCTCTATAAACTATAGCAATTTTCTATAACCTATAATGTAAAAAGGCGGTGCTAAGCACCGCCTGATTTTTAATGTGAACTAAAAAAGTCAATCAAGAAAACCTGCATTTATTTTGCAAAGTCAACCGCACGGTTTTCTCTTATTATATTAACTTTAATCTGTCCGGGATATTCAAGGTCTTCCTCAATCTTATTACAGATTTCTCTTGCAAGAGGAACCATTCGCTCATCATTTATAACCTCGGGCTTAACCATAATCCTAACCTCACGACCCGCCTGAATTGCAAAGGAACGCTCAACTCCCTCAAAAGAGGACGCAACCTCCTCAAGTCTTTGGAGACGCTTAATGTAATTTTCAAGGTTTTCACGCCTTGCGCCCGGGCGAGCCGCAGATATTGCGTCAGCCGCCTGAACAAGACAGGCAACTACGGTTTTAGCCTCAACATCGCCGTGATGAGCCTGAATAGCATGAATAACTGCGTCGCTCTCCTTGTATTTTCTTGCAACATTAACTCCCAATTCAATATGGGTGCCTTCCATCTCGTGGTCAAGCGCCTTGCCTATATCGTGAAGCAAGCCTGCACGCTTTGCAATAGTCGGGTCAAGTCCAAGCTCTGACGCCATAATACCGGAGAGATATGCAACCTCTATTGAATGATTCAAAACATTCTGGCCGTAGCTGGTGCGGTATTTAAGCTTACCCAAAAGCTTAATAAGCTCGGGATGAATACCGTTGACGCCAACCTCCATAACGGCTCTTTCGCCCTCTTGCTTGATTGTAGCCTCAACCTCACGGCGAGCCTTGTCAACCATTTCTTCAATTCTTGCCGGATGAATTCTGCCGTCGGCAATCAGCTTCTCCAGGGCAATTCTTGCAATTTCACGCCTTACAGGCTCAAAGCTTGAAAGCGTAATTGCCTCGGGTGTGTCGTCAATAATAAGGTCAACACCCGTGATTGTTTCAATAGCTCTGATATTTCTGCCCTCTCTGCCGATAATTCTGCCTTTCATTTCGTCGTTAGGCAAAGGTACAACGGACACGGTAGCCTCTGCCACCTGGTCAGCCGCAAGCCTTTGAATGGAAAGGGAAATTACATTTCTTGCAAGTCTATCCGACTCGTCCTTAATCTGCTGTTCAAAGTCCATAATCTTGACAGCTTTTTCGTGGGTTAACTCCTGCTCAATCTGAGCAAGCAAATACTCTTTTGCCTGCTCAGCAGTATAGCCCGAGATTCTCTCCAACATCTCAAACTGGCTTTTCTTAACCTGCTCAACCTCAGCAAGCCTGTTTTCAACATCCTTAAGGCGCTTATTAACACGGTCCTCTTTTGCCTCTAAGTTGTCAATTTTTTTGTCAAGAGTTTCCTCTTTCTGCTGGATACGCCTCTCCTGGCGCTGAACTTCCTTTCTTCTGTCAGCAATTTCCTTGTCGTTTTCGTTCCTTAGACGATGAAGCTCGTCCTTTCCCTCTAAGATAGCCTCTTTTTTCTTGGCTTCCGCTGTTTTAATAGCCTCTGAAACTATCTTGTTAGCCTCTTGCTCGGCGCTGCCGATTTCTTTTTCCGCAACGCTTTTGCGATAGGCGATTCCCACTGCAATACCGACTGCACAGCCGACTGCCACACCTGCGGCAATAAGCACGATAGACAACCAAAGTTCCATTTTACTGACACCTCCTTGATTTGATGATTTCCAATTAATTAATACAATCAAAATCAACTCACCGGTGCCGTTAAAGTAAAGATATTCAATTTTCCAAAAAATATTTTAATAAAGGATATATCAACTCCGCACGCAAAACCGGTTTGATAAAGGTTTTACAGGCAGACAAAAATAAAAAATGGATATAAATTAAAAAATATCTATAAATAACGGCTCGTTAAGAGTCTGATTAAAAAATGAATAAGCGAATTCTAAACTCGCCTATTCTGCACCATTTTAACTGCACACATACATTTTATATTATATACTCGGCGTTGTCAAGAATAATTCGGCTTATTTTGCAAATAAATAATTATTATTAGGAAATTTATTAGCAAAAATGACTGTTTTTATTTATAAATATACAAATTTGCACCGTATATCAGCCGGTTTTACAGCAAATTATAAAAATGGGAAAATTTTTGTTAAATTTTTATCAAAGCCCTTGAAATTCCTACAAAAATGTAATATCATATAGATACCTTAAATTAACAGGAGGAATATTATAATGTCAGTAAAAGTTGCAATCAATGGTTTCGGCCGTATCGGCCGTCTTGCATTCAGACAGATGTTTGGTGCAGAGGGTTACGAAGTAGTAGCTATCAACGATCTTACAGATCCTAAAATGCTTGCTGATCTTTTAAAGTATGATACAGCACAGGGCGGCTACTGCGGCAGAATCGGCGAGAAGCTTCACACTGTTGAAGCTGGCGAAAACTCAATTATCGTAGACGGCAAGGAAATCACAATTTACGCTAAGCCAAACGCTGCTGAGCTTCCTTGGGGCGAAATCGGCGTAGATGTAGTTTTGGAGTGCACAGGCTTCTATACTTCGAAGGCTAAGTCACAGGCTCACCTTGACGCAGGCGCTAAGAAGGTTGTTATTTCTGCTCCTGCCGGCAATGACCTTAAAACTATCGTTTACAGCGTAAACGAGAAAACTCTTACAGCTGATGACACAATCATCTCTGCTGCTTCCTGCACAACAAACTGCCTGGCTCCTATGGCTGATACTCTTAACAAGTATGCTGAAATCCAGAGCGGTATTATGTCAACTATCCACGCTTACACAGGCGACCAGATGATTCTTGACGGTCCTCACAGAAAGGGCGACCTGAGAAGAGCAAGAGCCGGCGCTGCTAACATCGTTCCTAACTCAACAGGTGCTGCAAAGGCTATCGGTCTTGTTATCCCCGAGCTTAACGGCAAGCTCATCGGTTCTGCTCAGCGTGTTCCTGGTCCTACAGGTTCAACAACAATCCTTACTGCTGTTGTTAAGGGCAAGGACGTTACAGTTGAGGGCATCAACGCCGCTATGAAGGCTGCTGCTTCCGAGTCTTTCGGTTATAACGAAGATCCTATCGTTTCTTCAGACGTTATCGGTATGCGTTACGGTTCACTCTTTGACGCTACTCAGACAATGGTATCTAAGATTGCAGACGACCTTTATGAGGTTCAGGTTGTTTCTTGGTACGATAATGAGAACAGCTACACAAGCCAGATGGTTAGAACAATCAAATATTTTGCTGAATTAGGCTAATTATTACTGATTGATATTAATGGCAGAGTTTTTACTCTGCCATTATTTTTTGAGGATAGAAATGAGTTATGAAATAGTAGAGTTTAATGAAAAATTCGCCGACAGCGCAGTCGGAATTTGGAACCAGGTCGTCGGGCAAGGCAACGCATTCCCTCAGGAAGAACCGATGACCATCCCGCAGGGAATTGAATTTTTTAAATCACAAAGCTTCACCGCCGTTGCTCTTGACAATGAGAGCAACGAGGTATTGGGGCTTTATATACTCCACCCCAACAACGTTGGCAGGTGCGGACATATTTCAAACGCAAGCTACGCTGTGGATATATCAAAAAGAGGCGCAGGAATCGGCGAAGCCCTTGTGCGCCATTGTATGAAAAAGGCGAAACAACTGGGATTTAAAATTCTTCAATTTAACGCCGTGGTAAAATCCAACACCCCTGCTATTAAGCTTTATGAAAAGCTTGGATTTATAAAGTTAGGCACGATTAAGGGCGGTTTCCGCCTTAAAGACGGAAAATTTGAGGATATTATCCCATTTTACATAAATCTCTGATAAGGGGTTAACATTATGAAACATATCACTTCAATAGTATTGATGCTGCTGTTAATTGTGTTTTTTCTAAGCGGATGTAATAAAAACGATATAATTCACCTGCCGGATAATGAATACAATTTTGAAACTTACGACGGTATAAACGGCATTAAAAACATCGAACAGTTAGCAAACAACAACGTATATCCCGCCTGCCTTTCCTATAAATTCACTTACGAAACAGACGGAGGCGATATATTGGGATATATATCTGTTCCCATTGATTGTATTCAAAGCAAAACTCCCTGCAAAGTAATGATTTACAACCGAGGCGGAAATAATCTTGGCAAAATCGGAGCTCTGCAGGATAACGACACAGCTGAAATATGTACCGAAATAAATCGCATTGTAATCGCTTCCCAGTACAGGGGATTTAACGGAGAAAGCTCAAAAGATGAATTAGGCGGAAGCGATATTAACGATGTACTGAAACTTATTGATTTATGCGAAAATTTTGCTTTTGCCGATATTGATGATTTGTGTATGTCAGGAGTTTCACGGGGCGGTATGATGACCTATATTTGCGCTTCGAAAGACAGCCGAATTAAGCGGATAATCGGGATTTCAGCCCCTGCCGACCTTGCTCTGTGCTATAACGAAAGAGAGGATATGGCTAAGCTTCTGAACAATATAATCGGCGGTTCTCCGGACGCTTTCCCCGACAGATACAAAAAGCGCTCCGCTTTATGCTGGAGCGAAAAACTAACCGTACCAACTTTGATTATTCACAGTCGTCAGGACAAGCAGGTGTCTTTCGGGCAGGCGGAACAGCTTGCAAAAGAGATTGAAAATAATAATCCCAATAATCTTTTCAAGGCTTACGATGACGATATTCACGGTATTCACGAGGAGGATATAGGCATTATTAAAAGCTGGTTGAACGATTCATCTAAATAATAATATTGAGTAACAACAGCTGAGTCAGAGTTTACCAAAAAGCAATTTTATACTTAAAAAGTCAAACAAAAAGAGCCTTGGCAATCAGGTTTTATGCCAAGGCTCTTAATATTACATTAAATTAAAAATTCTGATACTTTACAGCAATTATTTCTCAATCAAGGATTCGCCTGTCATTTCAGCAGGCTGTTCAAGATTAAGAATCTCAAGCATTGTAGGTGCAATATCGGCAAGCTTTCCGCCTTTTCTCAGCTTGCAGGGATAACCTACAACGCAGAACGGCACCGGGT
This sequence comes from bacterium, assembly GCA_022774755.1. Lineage (GTDB taxonomy): Bacteria > Bacillota > Clostridia > Oscillospirales > Acutalibacteraceae > Ruminococcoides. The sequence continues at coordinate 90,934 of JALFLK010000009.1, read as the reverse complement.
TTGTAGTATGAGCAGTAAAGGGTTCGCCGTCGTCGTCAACCATTCTGTCGGCATTGCCGTGGTCAGCAGTAATCAGCGCAACTCCGCCCATTTTTGCAATAGCGTCCGTAACCTTGCCAACGCAGGTATCAACGGCTTCAACCGCTTTAACAGCCGCATCAAACACGCCAGTGTGGCCAACCATATCGCAGTTTGCAAAGTTAAGAATAATTACGTCGTACTTTCCTGATTCAATAGCCGGAACCAGCTTGTCCGTAACCTCATATGCGCTCATCTCGGGCTGTAAATCATATGTTGCAACAGCAGGGGACTTTACAAGTATTCTGTCCTCGCCGGGATACTGTTTCTCAACTCCGCCGTTAAAGAAGAAAGTAACATGAGCGTACTTTTCGGTTTCGGCAATTCTGAGCTGAGTCATATTTTTGTCCGAAATATACTCGCCTAAAGTGTTTCTCAGGCTTTCGGGCTTAAATGCAACCATAACATTGGGCATAGTTGCGTCGTACTGAGTCATACAAACATAGCTAAGCGGGAAAAATCCGTTCTTTCTATCAAAGCCGTCAAAATCGGGGTCAACAAAAGTTCTTGTAATTTCTCTTGCTCTGTCGGGGCGGAAGTTAAAGAAAACCACGCTGTCGTCAGCCTGAATTTTTGCGCCGCCCTTAATTACGGCAGGAACAACAAACTCATCGGTAACGCCGTCCTTGTAAGAAGCCTCAACAGCCTCTGCCGGGTCGTCAGCCTGTACGCCTTCGCCGTAAACCATGGCGGCATAAGCCTTTTCCACTCTCTCCCAGCGATTATCCCTGTCCATAGCATAGTAACGGCCCATTACCGTAGCAATTTTACCAACGCCGATTTCCTTGATTTTTTCACAGCAGTCAACTACAAAATCCTTACCGCTGGAGGGAGGAACATCTCGTCCGTCAAGAAAAGCGTGGACATACACCTTGGAAAGTCCCTTTTTCTTTGCCATTTCAAGGATTCCGTAAAGGTGCTTGTTGTGGCTGTGAACGCCGCCGTCGGAAAGAAGTCCCATAATGTGCAAAGCGGAATCTTTTTCCTTTGCGTTATCCATAGCCTTGCACAGAGCCTCGTTTTCAAAGAAATCTCCGTCGTCAATAGACTTTGTAATTCTTGTAAGCTCCTGATATACTACTCTGCCTGCGCCTATGTTGGTGTGACCCACCTCGCTGTTGCCCATCTGTCCGTCAGGCAAGCCGACATCCATACCGGAAGCGCCGATTTGAGTAATAGGATTAGACGAAAAAAGTCTGTCTATGTTCGGCTTTTTTGCAGCCTTAATGGCGTTGCCGTTTTCGGGAGCAATGCCAAATCCGTCAAGTATCATTAAAATCAAAGGTTTTTTCATATACAATCTCTCCCGTAAAATACAGAAATTTATCCGTAAGGGTAATTAAAGGGTAATTATTTTGAAGCCGCTTTTACAATAGCTGCAAATTTCTCTGCAACCAAAGAAGCTCCGCCGATAAGTCCGCCGTCAACATTCTCCTTTGAGAGAAGTTCGTCTGCGTTGCCGTCGTTCATAGAACCGCCGTACTGGATTGTAACAGCGTCAGCGTCTGCCTGTGAATAAAGCTTTGCAAGAGTTGCACGGATAAATCCGCAAACCTCCTCAGCCTGGTCGGCAGTAGCGGTTTTGCCTGTGCCGATTGCCCATACGGGCTCGTAAGCGATTACAACATTCTTAAGCTCTTCAGCTGTTACGCCAAACAAGTCAAGCTTAATCTGTCTTGCGATAACCTCTTCGGTAATGTTACATTCTCTCTCCCAAAGAAGCTCGCCTACGCAGACGATTGGCTTTAAGCCTGCTGCAATAGCAGCCTTTGTTCTCTTATTAACAGTTTCGTCGGTTTCGCCAAAGTACTGTCTTCTTTCGCTGTGACCTAAAACTACATACTCGACGCCCATCGAGGTAAGCATTTTTGCAGAGATTTCGCCTGTGTATGCACCGCTTTCTTCCCAATGGCAGTTCTCTGCGCCGATTTTAACATTGGTGCCCTTAGTTGCCTCAAGAGCAGTCTGCAAATCTACAAAGGGAACGCAAGCGATAACCTGACAGTCGGCGTCCTTTACCAAAGGAGCAACCTGCTCCAAAAGCACCTTAGCCTCTGCAGGAGTTTTATTCATTTTCCAGTTTCCGGCAATAATTGCCTTTCTTAATTGCTTGTTCATAATTATACACCTTTCGTCTTTTTCGTCTTTCAATAAGTAAATCAAGGGCGAACATTGAGCCCGCCCTGTGGTATCTTTCAATTATTTGTCAGCGATTGCTGCAATTCCGGGGAGCTCTTTACCCTCAAGATATTCAAGAGAAGCGCCGCCGCCTGTTGAAATATGGCTCATCTTATCTGCAAAACCAAGGTTGATTACTGCTGCTGCGCTGTCGCCGCCGCCGATAATTGTAGTAGCGTCTGTTTCTGCAAGAGCCTTAGCAACGGAAATAGTACCGTTTGCAAATGTTGGGTTCTCGGAAACGCCCATAGGTCCGTTCCAAACAACTGTCTTTGCAGATTTAACAGCCTCTGCATATCTCTTTGCTGTTTCAGGTCCGATGTCAAGTCCCATTTTATCAGCAGGAATAGCGTCAACCGATGCAGGAGCTGCGTCGTCAACGGGCTTATCAATAGGATCGGGGAAATCCTTGGTGATAACTGTATCTTTCGGGAGAAGCAAAGTCTTGCCCAGCTTCTCCGCCTTTTCTACCATTTCCTTGCAGTAGTCAAGCTTTGTGTCATCAACAAGTGATGTACCGACTTCCTTGCCCATAGCCTTTAAGAATGTATAAGACATTCCGCCGCCGATAATAAGAGTATCGCATTTATCAAGAAGATTTGAAATAACATTCAGCTTGTCCGCAACCTTTGCGCCGCCCAGAATTGCAACGAACGGTCTTACGGGGTCTTCAACTGCATTGCCCAGGTAAGCAATTTCTTTCTGCATAAGGTAACCGACTGCTGTTTCTTTTATGTGAGCAGTAACGCCTACTGTTGAGCAGTGAGCTCTGTGTGCACTGCCGAAAGCGTCCATAACAAATACTTCTGCGAGAGAAGCAAGCTCTGATGAGAACGGCTCTTCGTTCTTTGTTTCTTCTTTTCTGAATCTTGTGTTCTGGAGAAGTACAACGTCGCCGTTGTTCATTTCCGCAACAGCCTTTTTAGCATTTTCGCCTACAACATTATCATCATTTGCAAAAACAACTTCCTTACCTAAAAGCTCAGAAAGTCTTACTGCAACAGGGGCAAGAGAGAACTTCTCCTCAGGACCGTTCTTGGGTTTTCCCAAGTGAGAGCAAAGGATTACCTTGCCGCCGTCGTTAATAAGCTTTTTGATTGTAGGAAGTGCGGCAGTGATTCTGTTATCGTTAGTAATCACGCCGTCTTTAAGAGGTACGTTAAAATCACAGCGAACAAGAACCTTCTTGCCCTTAACATTGATGTCGTCAACAGTAACTTTGTTTAATTTCATTTTTTTGCTTCCTTTCCATAATTAGTAGCCATATTGCAAAATTACAAATTTCACAGATATAGGTTATTATATAACAATTTGCAAATATTATCAATAGTTTAGCCCAACTTTTTCTTGGGTATAATCACTTTTAACCTCTTATTATCCCAATTTTTATGCAAAACCGAATTTTCCCGTATTGTCGGACAAAAGCAAGTTGCGGTCAGAAAAAAACCGCTGTAAACACAGCATATAAAATATAAATTATGTTAAGACATATCAGAAACATATGAACCAAAAACACCCGCAACACGAAACGACGGAAACAAGAACATCGGCAACAAAAAATTTTGCATCAAAGATAAATGAAACTAAACATCCAAAACAAAAACGACTGCCCATAAAAACGAACAGCCGTTGAGTAATTTTGAATTTTGCTTTATCCTTTTACTGCGCCTGACACAATACCCTTGATAATGTGCTTTTGACACGCAAAGTAGAAAATAATAATCGGTATTATACTCAGAATAATCAAAGCCATAATCGCACCGAAGTCCGTCTGACCGTAACTGCCGTTAAGGTACTGAATCTGGATTGGTATAGTTCTGTATTTTTTAATATCCAATACCAAATACGGAAGCAGATAGTCGTTCCAAATCCACATCGTTTCCAAAATTCCTACGGAAATAAAGGTCGGCTTCATTATGGGCAGAACAACGCCGAAGAAAGTCCTCAGCGGACCTGCGCCGTCAATGCTTGCCGCCTCCTCAATTTCTATGGGAATGGATTTTACAAAGCCGCTGAACATAAACACCGCCAGTCCGGCGCCGAAACCCAAATAAACAATTATTATGCCCACAGGGTTATTAAGTTCCAGAGAGTCCGCAGTATTAGCCAGCGTAAACATAACCATCTGGAAAGGCACAATCATAGAGAACACGCAGAAATAATAGATTATCTTGCACAGAACATTGTTCACTCTTGAAAGATACCACGCACACATAGATGTGCAGATTAAGATAACAAACACCGTGGCAACGGTAATAAACAAGCTTATGCCTACCGCCTTATAAAAGGGATAATTACCGTAAAAAATACCGTTTATATAGTTGTCAAACCCAACAAAGGATTCTGCGTTAGGCAGACTGAAAGGGTCTGAACTTATTTGTGACTTAAGCTTAAAGGAGTTAATCAGCACTATAAAAATCGGAGAAACATAGAGCACAGCTACAATAGACAAAATTATCGTCAATATGGTTTTTCCTGCACTTTTCTTCTTAGTTTTTTCCATTACTGCTGTACCTCCCTCTTTCGTGTGAAATAGAGCTGTAACAGCGCAATAGCAACAACAATTACAAAGAAGATAACTGCCTTAGCTTGTCCTACGCCTCTTGTATTTGCATTCTGATAGAATGTGTTATAAATATTCAGCGCAAGCATCTGAGTTGTATAAACTGTTGTTCCCGAAGCCTGAACAACTCCCGGCAAGCCGTTTGTTAAAGCCAGGTTTTGGTCAAACAGCTTAAATGAGTTTGTAAGGGTAAGGAACGAGCATATGGTAATTGAAGGAGCCATCATCGGAATTGTAATGTTCTTCAAAAGCTGAGGCTTGCTGGCGCCGTCAATGCGTGCAGCCTCGTACAAATCTGCGGGAATTCCCTGGAATCCTGCAATATATATTATCATCATATAACCTATCTGCTGCCAGCACACAAGTATTACCAGTCCCCAAAAGCCAAAGGTTGCGTCGGAAACAATGGTCTTTCCGTAGGTCAGCAGAACTCCGTTAAAAATAAGCTGCCAGATATATCCCAAAACAATGCCGCCGATAAGGTTTGGCATAAAGAATGTTGTACGGAAAATATTTGAACCTCTGATTCCCATTGTGAGGACATAGCCTATTGCAAATGCTATGACATTTATAAACACAACCGTCACAATAACAAAGGCAACAGTAAACCAAAAGGCGCTCATAAAAGTCTCGTCCTGGAACGCCGCAATGTAATTGTCAAAGCCTACAAACTCAGCCTTGCTGATTGTAACGAACTTGCAGAAGGACAGGTAAATCCCCTGAAAAAACGGCCATACAAACGCCATTATAAATGCCGCCAGAGTAGGTAAAACAAATATCAAAAAATATCTTTTATTTTTCTTAATCAAAGAGTTACCTCCCTCTAAAACATAGAAAAGAGAGGAGCGATAAACGCTCCTCTCGCTTAATACTGAATATTACTGATGAGCAGCGGCGTATTCTGTTTTCCAACCGTCAACAAACGCTGTTACAACAGAGTCCCAGCTGCCTGTGCCTGCTGCATACTGAGTAAGAGCAGTGCCAACGCCGTTCTTCCATGTTTCTGAAGGAATTGATGAGAAGTTCCAAGAAACAGAAGTTTTGCCTTCGCTTACATACTGGTCTGCAATAGCAACAAGAGGATTAGAAGCTGCCTTTGCTTTCTGGAAAGGAATTACAAAGCCCATATCGTCTGCAAGAGCGGTTGTTCCCTTATCGCTGGTTACGCACCAGGAAACGAAATCAAGAGTAGCCTGAATGTCTTCCTCGGAAGCGTTCTTGTTAATGCACCAGTAGTTCTCTGAACCTGTGCAGAGACCCTGATTCTTTTCGCCTTCAACGCCGATGTAGATAGGAAGCATACCTAACTCTTCGTCTTTCAAGCCTTCGCCTGTTTCCCCGTTGTATTTGCAAGCGTCATAAGCCCATGTACCGTTCTGATAGAATACAGCCTTGCCGGTCTTGAACTCTGTCTCTGCGTCTGTACCTGTCTTGCTTGCAAGAGCAGTCTTGTCGCAGGTTGCGTTGTCAATATAGAGGTCCCAAATCTGCTTGTAGTTATCAAGGTATTTGCCCTCGATAGCTTCTGTTGAGGAAATACCCTTATCCTTGTACTCGTAATAGATAGGCATATTAGCAAGGTGAGTCTTGAATCTCCAGTCTGAAGAAGCGTCCATACCTGCTGAAGTAAATGCGCCGTCAACGCCTAAAGCATCTTTGTTAGCCTGAATTTCCGTAGCAACTGTCTTAAGCTTGTCAAAGCTGTTAATCTCGGCAGCTGATTTTACTGTTGCAAAATCAGAGGCAAAATATTTGTCAAGAAGAGTCTTGTTGTAGATAATGCCGTATGTTTCGATTACATATGCTACGCCGTAAACCTCGCCGTCTTCTTTAAGAACGAAGTCGTCGCTCTTAACCTGCTTATAAAGGTCGGAGTCTGCCAGATTATAGCAATAGTCCTTCCAGTTTGCAAGTCCTACGGGACCGTTTACCTGAAACAGTGTAGGAGCGTCCTTTTTATCCATTTCGGATGTAAGAGTCTGCTCATAAGTGCCCTCTGCGGCTGTTACAACCTCAACCTTAACGCCTGTTTCTTCGGTGTAAGCCTTGGCGAGGTTCTGCCACTTTTCATCCTGCTCGGGTTTAAAGTTCAGATAATAAACCTTTCCGCCCTTTGCGTCGGTCTTGCTGCCTTCAGCATCGGATGCCGGCTGATTTCCGCCGGAACATCCTGCAAATGCAGATGCCATCATACATCCGGCCATTCCAAATGCAACAATTTTCGATAATTTTTTCACGTTGTCATTCTCCTTTATTATAAAATTTTCAACCGATTAGTAAAAACCACCATACATAGCCTTTACTTCAACGAGAATGATATCACACAATTTTCATTTTTGCAATAGGTTTTATTAAAATATTTTGTGTATGTCGAAAATATTTAGTAAATTTATACATCTTGTTGTCGCATTTTATCTTTTAAAGTAGCTTATTAAGCGGTACTGCAACCTTATTATTCGGTATTAGAAATTCAATTCATCGTTAAAAAATCGTGAAAAGGAATGATTATTTATAATAATTATTTATGTACTTTCGCAAATAATAAAATGAAAATAAACCGTAAAGCCGAAATAATTATGATAATATTTATTCCTCGTCACTCCACTTTAGATTATGGAGCTGACCTTTGCATTTCAGCTGTGGATAATCCCACTGACGAAGGACCTCGTAAACTGCTATTGCAACGGAATTTGAGAGATTAAGGCTTCTTGCCTCGTCTATCATAGGAATACGCAGTGTCTCCTTTGGATTTTGCTGTAAAAGCTCCTCCGGCAGACCTTTTGTCTCTTTTCCGAAAAGCAGGTAGGAATTATCGGGAAAGCTCACATCCGAATGAATATGTCTTCCTTTGGTGGAAAAATAAAAATATCTCCCGCCTTTCGTTTTTTCAAAAAATTCCTGCAAATTTTCATAGTAGGTAATGTCAAGAAAATGCCAGTAATCAAGACCGGCTCTCTTTAATTTTTTATCGTCAATTTCAAACCCCATGGGCTTCACAAGATGAAGTCTTGCTCCCGTTGCGGCACAGGTTCGTGCCACATTGCCTGTATTCTGGGGAATTTCGGGTTCAACCATAACTATATTAAGCGTTGCCAAAAAAATCACCTCTGAGGGTAATTATATCAGATTTCAGCGAAAAATCATATCCCGCTTTTTAGTTTTTTATGCGACAGTTTTTAGGTTTTGTCCGACTCCAACGCATTATTATCTTTGTATTACAAACCCATAAACGCCTGAATTTTCTGCACATAGCCCCTGTTAAAGCGTATAAATTCAGCAGAATTATCTCTGAGAATATCATATTCAATGAACTTGCATTTTTTATAAATATCACCCAAATCGGCTTTTTGCCTGTATTTTATTTCTTTTAGCACCGCCTTTGCATATCCACTGCACATATAGTCTTTAGGAAAAGCAAGCTCTTTAACGGATATAAACGCTTTTTTGTTTTTACAGTAAATCTCAAATTCACCATCGGTAATAAAATGCTTTTGGTTATCAAGTCTAAACGCCAACAAAGACGCAGTAACAACAAGAACGGCCGCCGAAATAAACATCAAAGCCACCGCAAAAATAAATTCCGTGATTCCGTAAACATTTGCAGTGCAAAATCCCGCAATTCCAAGAATCAGTGTAATAAACCACAGGCAAATCCCCGAGCCTGTCCACAATTTTTCAAAAATAATTTTTCTTTTAAAATGACGGCTGTTTTCAATTCTGTACGATTCATAGTCCTCCAGCAAATCTGCGATTTTCTTTATCTCGTCGTAAATAACTGCCTTTTCGCCGTCGTTCATAAGCCCTAACCTTCTTCTTAATAATAAAATAAATATAGTTTATTACTCAGAAAAAAGCTGTCGCATACGGTTGTCGCATTATGAAAATAATATTCCAAAAGTTATCTATATTAACCCCCGAAAAACCGCCAACAATAAATACGCAGGTATCTGCAAATAATTACAGGAGGTAAAATATGAACAACAATCAAATAATGAATGTGGTAAAGGGCGCCGCAGTGGGTCTGATTGCCGGCGTAGCCGTGGGAGTTGCCGGCAAAAAAATGGTTGACGAAAACCCAAAAATGCGCAAAAAAGCCAACCGTGCAATGCAGACCTTCGGCTCGCTTATTGAAACAGCCCAGTATATGTTGAAATAAAATTTAATTTGGTTTTGAATGATGAAAACGCCCCTGAGCAGTGCAGTCTGCCCGGGAGCGTTTTGTAATTTTCAAAAAAGTCGAGTACCTCGACACGCAATTCGTGCAGACAGCTTTTGCTGAAAACATCCTTTTATGCCCGAGCGCAGCCGAGCAATTTCCTATAACACAAAAAAACGCTGTCCCCAAAAGGAACAGCGTTATCAGTTTTATCATTTTTATGAAACAAATCCCGACGGGTCAAGTCTTGAAGAACCCATACGAATTTCAAAGTGAAGATGAGTTCCCGTAGAGTAGCCTGTGGAGCCCATACCTGCAATAGTCTGACCCTGTGACACATACTCGCCTGCAGAAACATAAACGGTACTGCAATGTCCGTACAAGGTCTGATAACCGTTGCCGTGGTCTATGATAACATAGTTGCCGTAACCGCTGTTATCGTATCCTGCCCAGGTTACCGTTCCGCCGTCGGAAGCTACTATCGCTTCGCCGGTAACTCCGTTTGAAATGTCGATTCCCGTGTGGAGCGAACCCCATCGGTATCCGTAACCGCTTGTAATGTTGTGAGTGTTGGGAACAGGCCAGATAAATGAACCTGTGGATGCACCGGTTCCTGACGATGGCTTGTATGAACCGCTTGATGAGCCCTCCTTGGTGCCTCTGACAACAATCTCGTTTACAGGCTCGCTTGTAACCTTTGCGGATTTTTCAATGGACTCCGTAAGAACACCGTTGACAAAGGTTGCAGTGCAGGTTACGGACTCGGTGCCCTTTTTGCCTTGTTGCTTAACCTCTTCGTAGTCGGCGCTTTCGGTATCGTCGTACTCAACATCTGTATCGTAAGGAATATCTCTGTCATATATAACATCTGTGGTAAGGGCAACCTTAACAACCTCGCTTGCCTTCTTAACCAGATTTTCAGCAGTCATTATTTCGGCAGGGTCATAATCGCCTGTTTTAACCTCAACATCGCTTTCGTACTTAACCGAAGTTGTATCGTCATATCCTGCCATATATTCACGCAGGAAGCTGTCAAGCTCTTCGTACAGAGCGTATTCATCGGATACTGCACCGATATACTCGCCGTCAATGTAAAGTCCTGCCGACTTGGTGGCTGTCTTTTCTCCCGACACCGCCAAGGCAATATTTGTATATATTGAAGAATTTTCTGCGCCGACGCTTCCGTTTACAGCCTTCGGAGTAAACTGCTCGCCGCCTAAAGTCTGATTATAGCTCAGCGGTGCGGAAAGTGACGATGTTGTTCCGCCGTTTTCCGTTGCGCCCACGCCCAATGTGCTGACTGCCGTCAGAGCAACAAACACACAGGCTGCGCTGGCTGTCATGGCTCCCAAAGCTGCCTTGTGCTTTAAGAAGTTATTTGACACAGGCTTAAAGTTTCTGGTGTAGCGAACAGCACAGGGCTGTTTTTTATTTATTTGCTTTTTAGCGTGACGTTTAAAATCCAGAACCTTTACGGAATATTCGTACTTTTTGCCGTTTCTTGCGTTTCTGTAACAAGCGTCCAAGGTCGGGGTTGACTTAGGCACCCGTCTCTTTGGCTTTTCGAGGCTTTTGGAAAGGCAGTAAACAATCTGCACCGATTTCTTAATGAACTTTACCGTACGCCTGATATAATGTTTTTTTACTTTCCTGGTGGTTTTAAGAGTTTCAATCTCGTGATATCCGTCTAAACCAATAAATTTAGTCTTCAAGTAAAATTCTCCTAACTAAATAAATTGTTACAGGTTTGTAACAAAACTACTCTTCAATTATAACAAGTTATTACAAGATTGCAACCTTTTGCGTAATATTTGTAAGAATAGCCTAATAGATAGGAGCTTTTATCTGAAATTTTGTTGTATTTTTGCTAATTATTATACGCTAAGTTATCAACTGTTTTATCTTTCAACAATGAGTAATACTCATTTAACGCCTTATTTGCGCCCTCAGCGTCGTGTTCAAGGTAATTTCCGCACTCCTGTCGGGTGTTCCCGGGTATATCGCCCTTATGATTTATGCACTGAAAAATTACATCCTTAATAAGCCGCAGGGCTGTTTCATTATCCATATCCCGTACCAAAAAGTAAAAGCCCGTGCGGCAGCCCATAGGTCCGAAATACACAATCTTGTCGCTATACCGGCTGTTTCGTGAATAGGTTGCAAACAAATGCTCTATGGTGTGCATAACGGGGTTAGGCAAAAAGGGCGGTGTGTTTGGCTTGACAAAACGCATATCAAAGGTGGTAATGTCGCCGTCCACCCTTGAGATATACACGCCGGGCTCAAGCAAATCGTGATTAACCTTAAAGCTTTCTATTCTGTTCATAATATACTTCCTTTCAATACTCAACAAAGCACAGATTCAAATCTGCGCCGCCGGATATTCCGTCAAGCTCTGCGCTCTCGCTGTACTGCCACATTGTGTAGCCTTTTGTTACAGAGGGAATGTCGGCGTATTCGGCGTACCAAAAATCTATATTTTCAAGGGAATCAAGATTATATCTTTCAAAAACCGCAGACTTGGCATAAATCATAGGAGTATAGCCTTTGCTTTTTATTTCTTCACAAAAGGCTTTGGCAAATCCGGTCAAGGTGCTGTTATCAACGCTGTCTGTTCTTGCGCTTTCGCCCTCTATGTTTTCCCAGTCAAAGGCAACGGGAAAATCAAGGGCTTCACCCTGCAAAATCTCAGAGGCATAGTCCGCCTCCTCCTTTGCCTCCTCCTCACTAATCGCCTGAGAAAAGAAGTAAGCACCGACCTTTAAGCCTGCTGACTTGGCACTTTTGATATTTGACAGAGCAAAATCGTCAGCATACAAAGCGCCGGATTCGCCATAGCCTCTGCCGCCTAAGCGAACCATAACAAAATCAATTCCGCTGGCTTTAAGTGCGCCAAAATCAACCTGTCCGCTGTAAGAGGATATATCCGTCCCCTGAACGGGGGTAAGCTCATCTCCGTTATATGTTATGAAATTTCCTTCTCTGACAAAATTATTCAAATCAAGTCCTATGCTCTTGTCAAACACTCCGCTGTTTTGCTGAGAATTTGCGCTAATATTCAGGGAAGTTGTACTGCTTTCGTTATTATACGAATAATCGGCAAAAGACGAAGCGACGGTTACCTCCGCAATTTTTCCGCCGTCATCGGGCTTATTACAGGAACAAGTCAAAAGCGAAGACGCAATAACCGAAATCAAAAGGACTGTTTTAATAAATTTGCGTTTCATTAACTCACCACTATTCCGTTGTTGTATAACAATACCATAAGAATAGCACAAATAAAAACACCTGTAAACACAAAAAATAATAATTGGTTTTCGTCTTGAATAATGTGGCGAAAAAATGTATAATAGCAATAAATCGGAAAAATTTTGGAGATTTTTTGTATGGGCGTTTACGGTTATAAAAAAAAGAAAACCAAGGCTGAACTGCTTAAAGCTGTTGATAACTGCAAATCTATTGACCAGCTTTTTGCCCTTGTTCAGCACGAAGAGATAAATATGCGTATGCACACCCTGCCCGGCGCCTCCAACATTCCGCCGAAACGGCTGGAAATACGAAGCTTTAAGCCCGGTACAACCTACCTTGACCGCCTGAAAGCGGCGGTACGGTTGACGGTAGAAATGACAAAATAACGACCGCTGTTGTAACAAATACAAAGCGGTCGTTTCTTATTTTAGCATTAACGCCAATATTGAGTTTCAGCAATAATTCTGAGCTTGGGTGATGATTTTAGTTTTACCTTATTTTGCAGGATATACATTTAAAATGTCCCGTGCGTTTTTATACATCAAATCTTCATACGCTCTGTCACCGATTATCTGAGGCAGTTTTTCAAAATAGTCAACATACACAGACCTCTCTCCCCTTGGATTGCACTTGTATGTATCCACGCCGTCAATGGGAGCGTCCGTGCCAAAAAACATCTTTTCGCTTCCGAATCTTTCCACGGCTTTTACGGCGGTTTCCATCGGCACCCACGCCGTATCGCCGAACAGATTGTCGGCTTTATTCATCAACTCCAGCGCCTGAGAATTATCTGTGCCAAGCCCCATATGCGCCATAACAAAGGGGATGGACGGGAACATTTTTGCCGCCCGATAAAGGTTCTCGCAAGAGGCTTTTTCGCTTCCGCCTGTATGAGAAATAATAAATAGATTATGCTTTTTTGCTAATTCAATGTATGGAATCACTCTTTTATCAACAGGAGAAACATCGGAGGCAAACGGGTGAATTTTTATGGCTTTTATAATATCAAGGTTTTCCTCAACAATATTGCAAAATTCATCTGTTATTCCCTGAACACGAGGTCTTATCCACGCCGCAACACAAAACTTTCCGGGATTTTCACGGGCAAATTCCACGGCGTTTCTCAAAGACTCCTCCTGCGTAACCTGAAGTTCCTCCGGAATAATGTTATGCTGATTGTCGCACTCACCGCCGTCGCAGTCAGAAATCATACCGTAGCCAACGTTGTATTTTTCAAAAACCTCCAGCACCATTTCCTTGGTCATATGAAAACCCAGCGCCTCTCCGCCAATGTGCATATGTATATCGGTTATCATAAATATCCCCCTGTAAATCGGGACATTCCCAAGAGGAATGTCCCGTCTTTTAAATTATTCTTTATTTTCAGAGTTTTCTATTACTTTTTTGGCGACATTTGCCGGGGCTTCCTCATAACGGACAAACTCAAACACAAAGGAGCCTCTGCCCTGAGTTACCTGGCGGATATATGTAGCGAAATCGCTCATTTCAGCCATAGGCACCTCTGCCTCTACTATCTGCATTCCGTTTTCGGCAGGATTCATACCCAGCACTCTGCCTCTGCGCTTGTTGACTTCGCCCATAACATCACCCATATTTGCATCGGGTACGGTTGCATGCAAGGCGCCGATTGGCTCAAGCAATGCAGGAGAAGCCTGGGGCATACCGTTTTTGTATGCGATACTTGCCGCCATTTTAAAGGACATTTCCGATGAATCAACAGGGTGGTACGAGCCGTCGTAAAGGGTAGCCTTAACTCCCACCATGGGATAACCTGCCAGAGGTCCTTTCTGTATTGACTCACGCAGTCCTTTTTCAACAGCAGGGAAAAATCCCTTTGGTACTGCTCCGCCCACAATTCTCTCTGCAAATTCCAATCCGTCGCAATCGCAGGGTTCAAACTCAATCCATACGTCGCCGAACTGGCCGTGACCGCCGGACTGCTTTTTGTGTCTGCCCTGAACCTTAACGCTCTTGCGGATAGTTTCTCTGTATGCAATCTTCGGCTGCTGCAGGGATGCGTCAACATTATATTTTGTTTTTAACTTAGAGATAACCACATCAAGGTGCTGTTCGCCCATACCTGAAAGAATCATCTCGTGGGTTTCGTGATTATTTGTCAGCTTAACGGTGGGATCCTCCTCGCTGATTTTAGCAATTCCCTGTGCGACCTTATCTTCGTCGCCTTTTTTAGCCGGGTAAATTGCCATTGAATATGAGGAGGCAGGATAATCAATGCCGTCAAGAGTAACCTTTCTCAAGGGAGAACAAAGGGTATCTCCTGTTTTTGTTGATGCAAGCTTTGGAATTGCGCCTATATCGCCTGCGCCTATGTAGGCGGCGTCCTCCTGCTTTTTGCCCTTAACGGTAATAACCTTTGTAATTCTTTCCTGGCTTCCCGTGCGCATATTGATAAGAGGAGTATCAACGGACACTTTGCCCGACACTACCTTTATGTATGAAAGCTTGCCTACAAAGGGGTCAGCAACAGTTTTGAAAACGATTGCCGCTGTAGCCGCGTCTTCATTTACGCTGACCTCAACAGGCTCTCCGTTAGGGTCAACGCCGATTTCGTCGCCTTTGTCGCAGGCCTTCGGGGCAAGCCATACCAGGCTGTTGAGAAGCTGGTCGATTGCAAAGGTGTTGTGTGCGTCACCGCAGAATACCGGGCAGATTGTGCCGTCTTTGACGCCCTGACTTACGCCCATAATAATTTCTTCGGGGGTAAACTCCTCGCCCATAATGAATTTATCAAGGAGCTCCTCCGAGGTTTCGGCAACCGCCTCCTTAATAGCCTCACGCAGACCCTCAAACCTGTCGCCCATATCGGGCATATCCGTAGCTGTTACCGTACCGTTTTCATATTTATAAGCCTTGTATTCAAAAAGATTTACATATATATTAGCCTGACCGTCCACAATATACGGAACTACAACAGGACAAACCGACGGACCGAAGGTTGCCTTTAGATTTTCAAAAACCCTGTAAAATCTTGCGCTTTCGTCGCAAAGACCGTTTACGAAGAAAATCTTGGTAAGCCCCTGTTTCTCTGCAATTTTAACGGCTTTTTCGGTTCCCACATTTACTCCGTCCTTGCCGGATACTACAATCAATGCCGAATCCGCCGCACGCATACCCTCGTACACGCCTCCCTCAAAGTCAAACAGACCGGGAGTATCAATCAGGTTTATCTTTGTATTTTTCCATTCAACAGGCGCAACCGCAGTCATAACCGAGCTTTTTCTCTTGATTTCCTCGGTGTCAAAATCCAGGGTTGTGTTTCCGTCGGATATTTTTCCCAGTCGATCTGTTGCGCCGGTCAGATAAAGAATAGACTCTGCAACGGAGGTTTTTCCCGAACCGCTGTGACCTGCCAACGCTATATTTAATATTTTTTTCGCATTATATTGTTTCACAATGTTATGCTCCTTTCGACCTATAGTAACAAATATAGTTATTTTTTACAATTACATAAACTATGATGTGGTAATTATATCACTTTTGTATAAGAATTACAATAGGATTATCCAAAAGCATAAAAAACTCACCCCTTGAACAATAATTCAAAAGGTGAGTTGTGCAATTTGCATATGAAAATTTAAACTTTACTCCGATTATACAAAAACCAAGCCTATAAATTGTTAAAAATCACAATTAAAAAATCAGTCCAAAACTGCGCCGGACGCACCGGAAGAAACAAGCTTTGCATAACGGGCAAGATATCCGGTTGTGATTTTCGGCTGTCTGGGTTTCCACTGAGCCCTTCTCTTTTCAAGCTCCTCGTCGGACACAAGAATATTTATTGTATTTGCAGGAATATCAATTTCAATCATATCCCCCTCGTGTATAAGGGCAATGTTGCCGCCAACGGCTGCCTCGGGAGAAACGTGTCCGATTGCGGCGCCTCTTGTTGCGCCTGAGAAGCGTCCGTCGGTAATAAGCGCAACGCAGTTGCCTAAACCGCTGCCCATAATTGCCGATGTAGGATTGAGCATTTCTCTCATTCCGGGACCGCCCTTAGGGCCTTCATAACGGATAACAACAACCTCGCCCGGGTTGATTTTGCCCTCGTAGATTGCGTTCAAAGCGTCCTCCTCACAGTCAAACACCCTCGCCTTACCCTTGTGGTGCATCATCTCCTGTGCTACCGCACTGCGCTTAACTACACAGCCGTCGGGAGCAAGGTTTCCTCTGAGCACGGCGATACCGCCTGTTTTACTGTACGGATTGTCGTATGTTCTTATGATTTCAGTATTTTTGATTGCACATCCGCTGATGTTCTCGCCGACTGTTTTGCCTGTGCAGGTTTTAATATCGGTATGGATAAGACCGTGTTTTGCAAGCTCGTTCATAACTGCATACACTCCGCCTGCCTCGTTAAGCTGTTCAATAAAGTGGTCGCCTGCCGGAGCAAGGTGACAAAGGTTAGGAGTTTTTGCAGAAATATTGTTTGCAATGTCAAGGTGTAAATCAATACCGCATTCGTGAGCGATTGCAGGAAGATGAAGCATACTGTTTGTACTGCATCCCAAAGCCATATCAACAGTAAGAGCGTTTTCAAATGCTTCTTCGGTCATAATGTCACGGGGGCGGATGTTGTTATTTACAAGCTCCATAATCTGCATACCTGCGTGCTTTGCGAGCTGTAAACGCTGAGAATAAACGGCGGGAATTGTTCCGTTTCCCTTAAGAGCCATACCCAAAACCTCGCTTAAGCAGTTCATTGAGTTTGCCGTAAACATTCCCGAACAGCTGCCGCAGGTTGGGCAGGCGCTGTTTTCGTATTCACTAAGCTTTTCGTCGTCTATTTCGCCGACTTTATAGCGTGAAACTGCCTCCGAAACAGTTGAGTAGCTTATCATCTTGCCGTCAACTCTGCCTGCAAGCATAGGACCTCCGCTGACAAATATTGAAGGAATATTAAGTCTTGCCGCCGCCATAAGCAGGCCCGGGACATTTTTGTCGCAGTTAGGCACCATAACAAGCCCGTCAAAAGCATGAGCCTTAGCCATAGCCTCTGTGGAATCGGCAATAAGTTCACGAGTAACAAGAGAATATTTCATACCCTCGTGACCCATAGCGATACCGTCGCAAACAGCAATAGCAGGGAACACAATAGGCACGCCGCCTGCAAGCGACACGCCCGTCTTTACAGCCTCAACAACCTTGTCAATGTTCATATGACCGGGTACAATGTCGTTTTTTGAGCTTACAATACCGATTAAGGGCTTTTTAATTTCCTCGTCCGTCAAGCCCAGCGCATGCAAAAGCGTACGCTGAGGAGCGGCGTTTATACCTTTTTTTATTTTATCACTGTTCATCTGTATCATCCTTTCCCGAATTTTCAGTATTAAAAACTAATCGTAAAAAATTACTTATCCTCATTTGCACTTAATTTTATCATAATATATACGCAAAATCAAGAATCAATATTGCTTATCAAATATATTTTGAATTTGCTGACAAATTTCATATGAATAAACCCCCGAGGGTTTTATCTCCTCGGGGGTACACAAAATAATCCATCGTGTTTTACGCTCTTTTAACAGGTCTTACATATTTCCAAAACCGCTTGCAGTCGTGGTAAAAATAAAACACTCTGCCCGGCGCAGTATCAAGAATATATCCGCTTTTTGAATAATCAAACTCTTTCATTGCTTTTTCGATTTCAGCTTCAACAACGGCGTTTTCAGTCTCGAAATCAAAGGCACCGTGTTCAAAAACGATGTACTCTCCCTGAGGAACGTCCATAATCTGCATTTGCGGCGGTATTTCTCCGTCATAATCAGCAGGCAGACGCACGCCGTAAGCCTCTGCAAGCGGAATCCCCCAACTGCATATTCTGCCTGTCGGCTCGTTAATGAATGCCATAAGCTGACCGCTGCCGCTGTCGGCTTCATCTCCGCCTGCGTCGTCCAATTTTCCCTTTATACTGTCCAGAAGTCCGCAAATCGTTTCACAGTCCTGCCCCGGAATAAGACTCTGTTTTTGCCAAAAATCCCAGTAACCGATGCTTTCGTAATTTCTGATGTGCAAAAACTTATGGGCAGGAATAGTAACAAAATAAGTCTTTACACTTCCGTCTGATTTTGCCATACCTGTACCTCCAATTCCTAATAAATAACAGTCAAAGGGCTTTATAACAGTCCGAAGCACAACGGGAATCGGATTTTGGCGGTATCTGCAAGGTGTAATTCCGTATGCCTCCTTAAATGCACGGGTAAATGCCTCGTGTGAAGAAAATCCATAGTTGAGAGCAATATCTAAAATCCCGTCGTCAGTATCCCGGATATCCTTCAGGGCAAAAGCAAGCCTTCTGTAACGAAGATAATCCCGAAGCTGCATTCCGGAAATCTCTCTGAATTTTCTCGACACATAAAATTCGGAATATCCCAGCTTACCGGCAAGTCTGCTCAGCGTTATGTCTTCATCGTTTTTATTCTTTATACAGCTGTCAATCTCGTCAACAATTTTTTGAATATTCCTGTACCAATCGTGCATCTTTGCACCCCCTTTGTACTGTCTGAGTTTATTATACAGAATCAGGAAACACAGCGCTTGATTTAACTTGCGGAGTTTCAACAATATTTTTATTGCTATATCACTTTTTTATCGCTGTATATTTCCTTTTAATACAGAATTCTGTCCGAAAAAAATTTAGATATTGCTTTCAGGGATTCAATATTCGGAACTCCCCTGCCTGATTCCCACTTTGAAACAGCAGTACGGGATACATATAACCCTTCTGCAAGTTCTTCCCGGGTAAGTCCTCTTTGCTTTCTCAGTTCCTGTAATTTTTCATTAAATTCCATAATCAACATTCTTTCTGCATAATAAAATTTGATAATTCCTTTATATCGGCACTTCCGTTTTAGCAACAATGAGCAACTTAAATTCTGTTTGTTAAACAATAACTACGACGATTAACAGAGCTGAAACGACTTTAATTCATACAAAATCCGGGATTGTATTCATTCAGCGGTCCTCGGGATTTTGTTTTATATATTCGTTAAGAAGGTTGGCGGCATACTCCACAAGCTCGGAGCAAGGACGCTTTTTGTAATATTCTGCACTGCGTTTTTCGGGAGCGTAGGAGTCCGGCTTTTTCTCCGTCAGTCCCAATAAGTCACGGCATATTATTGAGCCGTTGTCACGTTTGAATTCTTCGGCAAGGCTTTGCACTCTGCGGTAAAGCTCTTTCTTTTTGCCGTAATCATCAGGAGAGTCGCTGCCGTACTTCATTCCAAGCACCATAAACATTCCGCTTACGGTACCGCAAACCTCTCTGAGCCTGCCCATTCCGCCGCCGAATGCAGACGAAACAAGAACCGCTGTTTTTTCGTCAAGACCTAAATCGGGAGCAAATGCCAACACCACCGCCTGACTGCAATTATATCCTTGTTCAAAATATTCTCTGGCTGTTTTTCCTTTTTCAGACATATTTAAATCCTCGCTTTTATCGTTTTTATTTTTAAATATTCTTCTGCATTACATCAAAATAAAACATAAGGACTGCTCTGTGACGCAAGCAGTCCCTATAAATTTTAAACTTCTTTTACCGTAATCAATAATCAGTGCAGAATAATCGTTGCAAATGTAAAATAAACAAGCAGCGACAATGCGTCAAGGACTGTTGATATGAACGGGCTTGCCATAACGGCCGGGTCGAAGCCGATTTTATCCATAAGAAGCGGCAAAAAACAGCCTATCATCTTTGCAAGGGTAACAGCCACAACCAAGGTAAGGCACACTACAAGAGCCACCGGGAACGCCTCTGCAAAAACCATTCCACGGAAGTCCCAAATCATAATTTTAACGAAATTTGCAGCAGCCAGAACCACTCCGCATATAACGGCAACCCGGATTTCTTTCCACATAACCTTAAATAAATCCTTGAATGTTACCTCGCCCAGGGATATTGCACGGATTACGGAAACAGACGACTGGCTTCCTGCGTTACCGCCTGTTGACATAAGCATTGGAATAAACGCCGACAGCGCCATATTTGCCGCCAAGGCTGACTCAAAGCCTGTGATAATTGCGCCTGTAAACGTTGCCGACACCATAAGTATCAACAGCCACGGAATACGCTTTCTGCACAAGCCGAGAACGCTTGTTTTCATATATGGCTTGTCGGAGGGCATAACGGCGGCCATCTTTTCGATATCCTCCGTCACCTCTTCTTCAAGAACGTCCATAGCGTCGTCAATGGTGACAATTCCCACAAGGCGGTTTTCCGTATCAACAACCGGAAGCGCAAGAAAATTATACTTGCTTAAAAGCTGGGCAACCTCCTCCTGGTCATCAAGGGTATTAACGGAGATTACATTTTCCTCCATAAGGTCGGCAACTTTTTCGCTTTCGTCGGAAAGCAGAAGGGTTTTAACAGTCATAATGCCGATAAGTCTGTTCAGGTTATCCGTAACATAGCAGGTGTAGATAGTTTCCTTATCAACGCCCGTACGGCGTATGCGCTTAATCGCCTCTTCTACTGACATTGAAGGCCGCAGGCTGATGAACTCCGTTGTCATAATTGAGCCTGCGCTGTCGTCGGGATATTTCAAAAGCTCATTAATGGCTTTTCTCGTCACGGGGTCTGCCTGGCGGAGAATACGCTTAACAACATTTGCGGGCATTTCCTCGATGATGTCAACGGCATCATCCACGAAAAGCTCGTCTACTACTTCTTTAAGCTCGCTGTCCGAAAAACCGTGAATTAAAAATTCCTGGGTTTCGTCGTCCATTTCTACAAAAGTGTCCGCCGCTAATTCTTTCGGCAAAAGCCTGAATAAAATCGGCTCCTTCTCATCCTGTAATTCTTCAAAAAGCTCTGCAATATCCACGGGATTCATAGTTTCCAAAATATCCCGCAGGGTGCTGTACTTTTTCTCTTCCAAAAGCACCTTAATCGTTTCGGTCAAGGGCGTTAGAGTATTTTCCATTATCTTTCCTCCTTAATTCATAATTCGGAGTAAAGACACAAGGCAAGTTTTATCAAAAAACAACGAACGCACCGACAAAAGTACATCCGTATAATGCGAAACTTCGCCCGTGTGTGCCTTTATTACCGTCTGCATCCATTTTTTTCGCCTCACTTTTTAAAAAAATATAACACTCTACCGACTAATTTTATACCTTTTATCGGTCATTGTCAATTAAGTAAATGTAAGATTTAAGTAATTTTTAAGATAGTATTTTTATTCCTTGATTTTCTTTCGGAAACCATATATAATTATTCTATAATTTATTATATCCAGAGGTAATCGTTATGTTGAGTACAGTAAAAAAATATGTTCCATACGCTGTTGTAATACTGCTTGTCTATATGCTTACGCCCCTGTTTTTTGTGTTTACCGGAGCGGCATATCAGGACTTTACCCCCGTTTTGTACGACATTGTTTTTCCGCTGACGGCAATTATATCTTCTCTTATTTACGGCGGTAAATACGGAATCGACTTTTTCTTTTCTCTGGTAGCTCCGATTATCTATATTCCCAGTATGCTCATTTATAACGGAATAAGCGCCGGCAACATTATTTTTGTTGCAATTTATCTCGTGTCGAGCATTTTCGGCCTGTTTTTGGGGGATATGTTCTTCAGCAAAAAACGCAATATGCCCGAGCCCGAACTGGATGTTGACCTGGATATTGAAGAATATGAGGGAGACCGTCACAGAAAGCCCACGGCAGATAACGGCAATAAAAACAATAGCAATAAAAAGCCTTTATCAGAAGATAATGACGATTTCTTCGATAATTATTCTGTGGGCGATTACAAAAAATCCTCTACCAACGCCGAAGACGAAATTGATAAAATTTTAAATGAAATTCACGGTAAAAAATAAAAACTGAAAAGTCTAAAGAATATTCAAAAGAGTCTGGTTTAAAATCAGGCTCTTTTTCGTATAGAAGTTCCAACAATTTTGATAAATACAATAATTATGCAGTTTTCTCTGTTTGTTCGTAATATTTTCAAGTAATCTTCATATAACTATTCTTGATGTTTCACATAAGGGATTTATAATACAGACAACATCTTGAAGGGAGCGACGCTGATAATGGTTGGATTCTTGTATAAAGGAAACACCGAAATTTCTATGTTGTTCGATAAACGTCTCTCCGAAACCTTTGGCTGTGAGGTTATTAACGGTGACCTTGCTCCTGAGGGTCAAAAGCTTTTTCATCATTCCTCTGCTCCCTTTAAAGATGATTATATATGTGAAGCGGGAATTTACAGGTATCTTTGCATAAACTCTAACACGATGCTGTTTTCGCACAACATTATGAGTAACGGAGCTGTTATTCCCCAAGCAAATCCAAGTGTAAACTTTTATATAACCGTAAATGTTAAGAGTCCCAAGACTATTGAGCTTGTCAAGGATGTCAGAAGCATTCAGGAAATATGGCACGATTTCGGGCTTTGTCCCGAAGGAGAGCCTGTTTTGGAATCTACTAATCTGGCTTTCGACCTGTTTGATTCTGGGATAAGCTATTCCGAGCTTAATGACGAAATCAGGAACATTTGCGGCGGCGAAACCGACTTTTGTGTAGAGCACAACAGCTGGGGCGGCGGTTTCCAATGTTACTACAAAAACAGCCCCTGTTCAGTTGAGGATTTATTCTCAATATTTAATTAGCTTTCCTTTTCTCCTAATTTCTTAATTTGTGTTTTTATAATAAAAAAGAGACAGTTTTAAACTGCCTCTTTTTTATTTGCGTTCCATCTGAATTTGCGTTTATCTAACGCCGCCGCTTTTTATGTTCAATTATTCATTTTCGTACTTGCACCAACTATTGACCATAAGCCAAATTTAGTTGGGCATTAGTATTAGGGAAATACTGAATAAATCACATCATAAGATTGTTTGCACATCTTGCTTGCATCTTTTCCGTCAGCCTGCCCAAAAAATCTGACGGCGCAATATGCACAAACGATTTAATCAGTGTTTCCTTAGTAAAACAAAAAGGACAGGTTCACCCTGTCCTTTAACTTTTAATTTTAATCGGCTAATCAGCAGAAATATACGTCCATTTCGCCTTCAACGCCGTCTGCTACAAAGTAAGCCTTGCTCTCGTCGGGCTTGATGTAAACCTTAAGCTCTTTAACATCCTTGCCGTATGTAGCCTTTACATTCTTTATAACCTCATCAACAGCTACCTGAGCCGGACCATACTCTACGAATACTTCTGTTTTTGCTTCAGCCTTTTTAACTGCAGGCTTCTTTGGAGCTGTCTTCTTTACAGCAGGCTTTTTTGCCGCTGTTTTAGCAGTTGTCTTTGGAGCAGCCTTTGCTGTTGTTTTCTTTTCAGCAGTTTTCTTGGGGGCTGTTTCTTTTTTCTCTGCAGTTTTAGCGGCTGCAGCGGTTTCTGTCTTCTTTACTGTCTCTGTTTTCTTTGTTGTTGCCATAAACGCTTCCTTCTTTCTAATATTTTAGAAAAATAAAAATTAAAACCAATATAACCTGTAAAATCACGATTATTTTACACACAATATTATATCCATAACCGCTGAAAATGTCAACAAACCCAGTAAAATTCAGCTTTTCCAATAAATTTTTAAAGCAATAATAAATTTTTTAGATACAGTTATCAACAATTTTAAAACTTTACTGTTAAAATATTGTATTTATCAGGGGCTTTGATATAATAAATAGTGTAAAATTATTTTTCAGAAAAAACGGTTATTATACAGGGGAAGGTCGAAAAATGGCGGAAAATTTTATAATGGTATCACAGCAGGTAATCATTTTATTCCTGCTTATAGGCGTAGGATTTTTGTGCGGAAAAACAAAACTGCTCAACGAAAACGCCGCAAAAAAAATGACGGATTTAGTCCTCTATATTGTAACTCCCTGCGTTATGATAAATGCTTTTCAGCGTGAATTTAATTCCGATATGCTGCTCAATCTGGGAATCACAGCTCTATGCTCCACCTTAATAATGACAGGTTCAATTTTTGCGGTAAACATAATTGTTAAAGATAAAGATATTGCAAGGCGCAAGGTGCTCAGGTTCGGAACGGTTTTTTCAAACTGCGGATTTATGTCGCTTCCTTTACAATCGGCAATTTTAGGCAAAGACGGTGTATTTTACGGCTCTGTTTTTGTAGCCGTTTTCAACATCATTATATGGACCTACGGACTTTTTTCAATGAGTGGAAGAAAGAGTGACCTTTCCGTAAAAAAACTGCTCTTAAATCCCGGTGTACTGGGCGTAATTGCCGGACTGCTGTTGTTTTTAATGTCAGTAGAACTGCCTTCGGTTTTGGCGTCTCCTGTTGAATATCTGGCTAATCTTAACACTCCTGTGCCGATGATAATAATCGGATTTTATCTTGCAGGAGCTAATCTTAAAAAAGTATTCAGCGACAAATGGGCATACGTTTCTATGTCCTTAAGATTGATTTTTATTCCAATACTTTCAATTTTTGCAATGTACGCCTGCGGAGTCAGGGGCGATATTCTGGTGTCCTGCGCTATTGCTTCCTGTGCGCCGGTTGCCGCTGCAACCACAATGTTTGCCACAAAATTCAAGGCTGATGTGGAGCTTTCTGTGGGCCTTGTTTCTGCAACAACACTGCTTTCTGTTGCCACAATGCCGATAATAATCTCGGCGGCAATGGCACTTTCATAATATTACAAAAGAGGGGTAATTTATTATGGCAAGAAAATCACGGCAAAAAGAAAAAATACTGTATATAGCAAAGCTTCTGCTTGAAAAAACCGACGAAAACCATAAAATAACCGTAAACGACATTATTGAATATTTGAACAATGCAGGTATTCCCTCAGAGCGCAAAAGCATATACAGCGATTTGGAAACGCTTGAAAATTTCGGGCTTGATATTTGCAGGGAAAAAACCTCGGTCACAGGCTATTACATAGGCTCAAGAGAATTTCAGATGCCGGAGCTCAAGCTGTTGGTTGACGCTATTCAAAGCTCAAAATTTATCACTACAAAGAAGAGTATGGAGCTTATCGGCAAGCTTGAAAAGCTATGCTCGGAAAATGATGCAAAATATCTTCAAAGGCAGGTTGTGGTAACTAACCGTGTAAAAACCGCAAACGAAAAAATTTATTACAATGTTGACAAGCTGCATACGGCGATATCTCGGGAGAAGAAAATTACATTTAAGTATTACAAATGGGTGCTGGACTTCGGCAGTACGGAAACAATCAAAAAAATTCCCCGCCGTAACGGAGCTCTATATACCGTTTCGCCGTGGGCACTGAGCTGGGACGACGAAAACTATTATCTTATTGCCTTTGACGATAATTCTAATACCCTAAGGCATTACAGGGTTGACAAAATGGAAAATATCGAACTGACTGACGAGACAAGGTACGGAAAAGAGACCTTTGAAAATTTTGATATTGCTTCCTATGCTAAAGCTGTTTTCTCTATGTATGCCGGAGATGAAACAACCATAAAGCTTTCGGTTGACAATGATTTAATCGGGGTTATTGCAGACAGGTTCGGCAAGGATGTGTTTGTTTCAAAGGAAAGTAACGCAACATTCTGCATTTCAGTTAAAGTAGCGTTGAGTCCCCAGTTTTTCGGCTGGCTTTTTGCCTTGGGCGATAAGGTGAAACTGCTTTCTCCGCCGGACGCTGTGGGAAAATACCGGGATTATTTAGAAAGCGTTTCAAAACTATATCAATAAACTGTCAGTCAAAAGATACTTTTTGCAAAGGGGTGCGGATTTTCCGCACCCTTTTTCAGCAGATATAAGCAGATATAAACAGACATAATCTTATCATCCCAACGATTATAAAGCGTAATAATAAAAATGCCCTTGTGCAGAGCGAAAGAAATATTTTTTGCCTTCTCAATGGGATATTAACATAGATAAGCGGACATTTTTTATTAACAATCAAAACTGCACTTGAGCGTTATTCGCAAATTATACATAATTTTGTCAACTTTTATTGACTTTTGATATAGATTGTAATACAATACAGTTGGGGAAATAATGAAAATTAAATCACAGATAATTAACGTATTTGCGATTTATATTAAGGGGGCAGTCATATGTATAAAAATTCTCTTAGATTAAGACTGTTAAGCGGCATTTTATCGGCTCTTATACTATTGTGCGGAGCAACCGCTGTCGGCGGTTTGTTCAGCGTTTCAGCGGCAGAAACAGAAAGCAAGCTTTCTTCGGCATATACAAACAGCTTTGAATACGGCAAATCCGAAGCAAGCTTTTCACAGGATGTATGTGATTATTTGTCCGCCGGTTTCCGCAGTTTTAAAACCAGAATTGATTTATCCTCATATAAAATACAAATTTCGGATATGACGGATTTATTCCTGAAAGTTTTGTTTGACAATCCTGATATTTTTTACGTCAACCCATCCTCTTACTCTTATAGCAGCAACAGCAATTCCCAGATAGTGGCGTTTGTGCCTAAATATATTTTCAGCACAAGCGAAATCCCGTCCCTTGAAAACAAATTTGAAGATGCGTGCAATAATATGACCGCCGATATTCACCCCGGGTGGAGCGATTCGGTAAAAGCAATGGTACTGCACGACAACCTGGCGTTGAATTGTCAGTATGCGTCCGATGAATACGAGGCAGACGGAGGAAAATCTGCCCCTGAAATTTTTAATGCATACGGTGCTTTGGTAAACGGCCGTGCAGTTTGTCAGGGTTATGCTTTAGCCTATAACTATCTGCTTTCAAAGGTTGGCATTAAAGCCTCAATGGTTGTAAGCAATTCGATGAACCACGCCTGGTCATTAGTTGAAATAAACGGTAAATACTATCATACAGACACTACATGGGATGACCCTACATATGATATACTGGGCAATGTTTCCCACAAGTTCTTACTTAAAAGCGATGACGCAATGTTGAATTCTTCCTACAGAAGCCATTACGACTGGATCGCCGCTGATTCTGCAGACAGCACTGATTTTGACGATTACTTTTGGGATAACATAAACACCAAAATTTATTACGCCGACGGCAAATACTACTATATTTCTAATCTTTCGGAAAATTCCGATAAGGGAAACATTTTAGTTTTTGACGGCACTGACCAAAAGTCGTTGCTTTCTATCCCCGAGGTTTGGTATGCAAACTCTCAACACACTTCTTATTGGGTAAATAAATTCGCCAGAATATCCGTCTGCGGAAACTCAATTTACTACAACACGTCAGATACTATTTACTCGGTGAATATTGACGGAACAAACAAAAAAGCCGTGTATACACTTTCAGCCAATGAAGCTGAAAAAGGCAGTATATACGGAATGATGCTTGACAAGGACGGATATTTCTGTATTTCTCAAAGCGACACGCCAAACAACAAAATGAGCAATTATAAGATTTCAGCTATGCATATTTACACCAAGACAAACACCTTGGGACTTAACGGAGATGTTGACGGCAACGGTGAAATTTCAATAATCGACGCAACGGTTCTTCAGATGTATATAGCAAAATTATCAAGCCTTAATGATATGCAGATTTCTTTCTCCGACACAGACGCAGACGGCTCTGTAAACATTACAGACGCTACGGCAATACAGACCATTTGCGCTAAATTACAATAAAATATATAAATTCCTTTTAATCAATTTTGTCATAGTAAAACAGCAAAACCGCCTGCATAATTACGCAGGCGGTTTTGTGCTGTTGTATTAAGGCGTTGATGTTCCGTAAATAGATGTATTTTTTCTGCTTTTCAGGATATTTTTTTCATACTATTCTTTTAATCTGATACTAAAAACTAAATACCCTATTATGGCTTTATATCAGATTTTAGTGTAAATTGGCTATATTCGCCTAAATCGAACAGCTTTATATCGTGGCATTGAATTCTTTGACTTGCCGGGGGCAGTTTCATATAGTCGCCGTACAGATACTTTAAGTACTTGTCATATTCGGCAGGCACAGGAAGCTTGTATCCCTCAAAGTCAACATACACGGCTTTGCTTAGATAGCTTGCGGGAAACTCGCCGTTGTAAATATTCCTGCCCATACCGTCGTATAAATAGCGTGGATTTTTTTTGTTTTTGAACAGGCTCATTGTCTTGTTAAGCAGTTTTTGCGAAAAATTAAGGGGAAATACCCGCTTGCAAAAGTTGCCAACAAAGGACGCCGCTTTATTGCCGTTATCCATTTTTCTGTGATTCCATTTATTAAACACAAGTGCCCGGAAAAAGATAGTGGCGTTTTTATGCAGTTTTCTGCCCAAAGAAGAATTTGCCGTTGCGTCGTGGCAGAAAATATCAAGTGAAAGACCATTGTGCATTTCCGTGTGTTCCCTGGAAAACACCGTTGCAAAAACCGTGTTGTCAAGGCGTATTTTTGAAAACTCATAGTGGCAATTTTTATCGTAAACATTAGACTGCAAACTGAGTCCCTTATGGAGCTCCGAGGGGGCAAGCTCTAAAAATTTATCGTAATCTTTGCGAAGCATCATAATATCAGCATCGTCATCCCAAGGGATAAATCCGCCGTGGCGCACTGCTCCCAATAGCGTTCCTCCGCCGAGAAAATACTGAATATTGTGCTTACGGCAAATTCTGTCAACATCTAAAATAAAGCCCAGAAGTAATTGTTGAACCGTCTTGAGTCTGCCGTCGTGAATAGTCGGTGAGATTTGCAGTCCCTCTTCCGAATAACTCATTACACAGAGTTCCATTGCTGTTTGCAGAGATATTTTGCTTTCACAGCCGTTAAATTCGGTTTTGCTGCCGTTAATGGGGGCATACGCAAATTCTTCTCCACCCAATTCCGACAGGTGTATCTTGCATTTGCCGCCGTAAATATTTTTAAGCATTGCGGAAATCTCGCCTGTTGAAACGGTGCTGTCGTTTCGGCTTATATTATAGACTGCGTTGCTTTTTAAATCTGTTATGCTCATATAAACAGCTTTAAGCACATCGGTAATATAAGTAACTGTAATTTTTGTGTCGCTGTTATAAAGCTCACAGCTTTTTGCCCCTGCTGCCGACTCAAACACCTTGTCTAAGGGAGAGTGTATCTTTGCACAGGCACCCAAAATCATACCTGTTCTGAGTATTGTCAGGTCAAAACCGATTTCCTTTTGTGCGCTTGACAAAAGCGTTTCTATGGTGCGCAAAATCTGGGTTTCTGCGGCGTTTATATCATTTTCAAATCTATCGACGGACATCTCGCCCTCGCTGTAAATCCTGTAAGGCTGAGGCTTGCCGTAAACACGGCTGTCCGAAAGGAGTACATAACGGTCAGGTCTGCACCTTTTCGCAAATTCTATCACGGCATTTCTCTGGGAAATCTCACGGATAAATTCCTCGGGTGCTCCGCTGAATTGCTCACAGCAAAAACCGCCGTCCAAAATATAATCGACCTTATCCACAGAGTCCATTTCCTCAAGAGTTAAAAATCTGAAATCATTTCTTGAAAGAATATCGGGATGAAAGTTTTTAAGGGCGTGGCTTGTTTCGCCTGTAATAATAACATTGATTCCGAGTTTTTTTTCATCGTTAAAATAAAGCAATGAATAGGCAACGCATCTTGCCGCCGAATGACCGAAAACTAAAAATGTTTTTCCCCTTAAAGGCGAAAAATCATATTTTTCCGGAAGCGTCGGCACCGACGCCCAATCCGCCTCAAACTCATTAAGTATATCCCGCATTAACATAAACATCATCCCTGCATAACCGTAAAATCTGCAAACGACTTTTGAAAAACCCGCAGGCATTATCAAAAGCCGTTATGTCATTTATTTTGAATTTCTGCAATTTTAACACTGCGCTTTATTCCGTCCGAAAGATTTACCAAAGGAGTCCAGCCCAAAGCATTAAGCCTTTGAGCATTTAAAATCTCCGGCGACGACTCCATCGGTGAAGGCTCCGGCTCATTTTCGTCCTCTTTATTTGCAAAAACAAGCTTTAAATTTTTCTGCGGAAAAGCTTCGGCGGCAGTTTTTGCAAATTCCCTTATTGTAACATCCGAATCGGGATTTGCAATATTATAAGGCACACAGCTTTTCCCTTCCAAAAGAATCGTCAAAAGCGCCGTCACCGTATCGGTAACATAGCAAAAGCTCCTTAGTGTAGCGCCGTTACTTTTAAGCAATATATCTCTGTTTTGAACAACATCTGCAATAAACTGAGCCCAAACCCGGTCGTCATCAAGCCTTGCAGGACCGTAAATGTAGCATGGTCTGGCAATTTTCACCTGCATACCGTATTGCCTTGCATAACAACAGCCCAGAGTTTCGGAGGCACGCTTGCCCTGTGCGTAGCAATTCTTATAATTACTGCTGTACAAATATCCGCAGTCATCCTCACAGGTAAAATTCTTATATTTTCTTAATGTTCCGTAAACCTTAAAGCTGGAAATTATCAGCGTTGCCTCGGCGTTACTGCGCTTTGCGTAATCTAACACTCTGCCTGTTCCCATAAGATTTGCATTCATAGTATCAACAGGATTGTGTTCAAAGTAATATGCGCTTGCCGGGCTTGCAGCATGAATAACAAAATCCGCCCTTGCACAGTTGATGTTGCTGCAAACATCCTGAATGATAAAGGTAATATCTTCCCTGTTCTGCAAATCGCCGAAGCGCTTTCTCATATTCTCCCGACCCAGGGCAAGAATCTTTATATTGCTGTTATAAACATCATTTCTAATTAAAAAAGCGCAGGTCAGATAATAGCCGATAAATCCTCCTGCGCCGGTTATAAGCACGGTCTTGTTGTCAAATCGTGACCAATCAAGAGGATAGTCGCTTATGGTTTTTATATCTTCGTAAATATAAGGATTCAGTACATCGGAAACCTTATAATCCATACTCAAATTCCTCTCTTGCAAAGTTTTTAAAGCTCTTGTAATAATATCTTGACCTTAACAAAATCAAATCCTCCGGAGTTGTAACCTTAATGTTTTCTCTGTCACCGGTAAATATGTGGATTGTTTCGCCAAGCTCAATAAGGAGCTCACCTGATGAAGTGGGATTCTTAATCCCCCTCTTCTCAGCCTCGCTGTGCGCCCACATTATTTTTCTCATAGTATATCCCTGGGGCGCCTGGGTTATATACATTTCGTTTCTCGGGTAATTTTTACAGCAGGTAACTCCGTCCTTGCTTTCAAGCACCGAATCAATACTGGGAGTTACAGGCACGGCTGTTTCGTAAGAAATCGCATTTTCTATGCAATTTGAAATAAGTTCCTGAGAGATAAGGGGACGAACTCCGTCGCATATCAACACAATATCGTCGGGCTTTGAGAATTTTTCCACCTCTAAAAGTCCGTTGTGTATGCTCTGATGACCGCTTGCTCCGCCTTTGACGATTGACACGACCTTCTGTATGCGGAATTCCTTTATCAAGTCCCAGAGGTAATCTATCTTGTCTTCAAGGCAGGCAACTACAATATCGTCAACCAAAGGATGACGGCTAAATTTTTCAAGAGTCCTTATGATTATGGGTTTACCGTCAACCTCGATAAATTGCTTTGGAATATCCACCGACTTCATTCTTGCTCCGACTCCGCCGGCAAAAAGCATAGCATGTACCATATTGTTCCCCCGATTACTTCTTTTTCTTTTTCTCCGCTTCAGCCGCCTTTGCCTCTTTATACACTTTAAGCGTTTCTTCGGTAGATCCGTCAAACACTACTTGTCCCTTTTTAAGATAAACAGCACGCTTGCAGATTTCTTTAACCGAATCGGCAGAATGGCTGACAAACAAAACGGTTGTTCCGCTTTTGATAATATCGTTGATTTTTGCCTTACACTTTTTCTTAAAGCTGGCGTCGCCCACGGCAAGAGCCTCGTCAACAACAAGAATCTGCGGCTCAATATTTACATTTATTGCAAATCCCAAACGCATTTTCATACCGCTGGAATATGTTCTGACAGGCTGGTCAATGTAGTCGCCCAGTTGGGCAAAATCAATGATTCTTTCCTCAATCTCTTTAATGTAAGAATCTTCAAGACCGAGAATGTAGCCCTTTAGGTAAATATTCTCTCTGCCGGTCATCTCGTTTGAAAAACCTGCGGTAAGCTCCAGCAGCGCCGCAACCTTGCCTTTTACCGTTACGCTGCCCTCATCGGGAAAAGTAACCCCTGTAATCATTTTAAGAAGCGTGGATTTTCCTGCGCCGTTATCACCTACAATTCCAACCGATTCGCCGGGATAAATATTGAGGGTCACGCCGTTGAGTGCCTTGTTTGTCTTGGGATTTTTCGGCTTAAAGAACAGAGCCTTAAAGCGCTCCTGGTCGTTTTTATATAGAATATAGGTTTTTGAAACATTATCAAAGGTAATTATCGGCTCGGTTTTCACTTCACTCATTCTATTACCTCCTTAAAGCACATCGGGCAGTCGTTTTCTGAGTCTGTTATAGTTGAAGATTCCCAAAGCAAACACTGCAATAAATTCAGCTATAAAAATAACAAGCTCGGTTTTATACTCAAAAAACGGTCTGTTATAAAGGAAACAATTTCTGTATCCGTTTACAAAGAAGTTAATTGGATTAAGCAACATAACTATTTTAAGCACGCCGTCAAAGCTGTAGGAATCATACATAATTCCGGAAAGCCAGAACACGCCC
This sequence comes from bacterium, assembly GCA_022774755.1. Taxonomy (GTDB): domain Bacteria; phylum Bacillota; class Clostridia; order Oscillospirales; family Acutalibacteraceae; genus Ruminococcoides. The sequence continues at coordinate 58,139 of JALFLK010000009.1, read as the reverse complement.
GACATAATTGACACAATAAGGCTTTCAAAGTCTTTGCTGAACGCACTCATCGGTGCAGTGGACCAGCTAAGTGCCAGGAAAAACAGGTACATCAGCGGACAATAGAATAAAAACTGTAAATTGTACCAGCTTGGACCCACAACAAAATATACATATACATACATTATTAAAACAAGGAACAAATGAACAAAAAGACGAGACAGCGAAGTGTATGTCAGTATTGTTGACACAGGGAATTTTACCTTAGTAATAAACTGCCTGTTGACTCGCAGGGTTTTTGCTCCCTGGGTTATGCTGTCCTGAATAAAAAACCAGGGAATAATACCCACAAGCATAAATGTAAAAAAGGTTGTGGAAAATGGCTCTGGTCCGCCCAGATTTATCTTCATCAGTCCTTTAGTTGCCTTGATTCCGCAGCTGAACGCAAACCAGTATACAAATATAGTAAACGCAGGCTTAACAACAGCCCATAACGGACCGATAACGGCGCCTTTGTAGGTTTTAATCAGTTCATTTTTAGCAAGAAGTAAAATTTGCTTACCAAAATGTCTGTGTTCTTTAAAAATACTAAAAATAATTCGCCACCCCTATTCACTTAATTTGATAACGGCAACCCCGTTAAACGGATAAACACCGAAGTATTTGCCCTATGAGCTTATACACAGGGCAGTAAATTCGGATATTTTCATACTATTTCAATTATATTATATTACATTTTCAGTATTTGTCAATTTAAAGATTTTTCGCTTGTTTTCTTTTAATATTTGTTTTCTTTAATATTTGATCCCCTTAATATTTGCTCCCTCTAATATTTGCACCTTTACTATATGTCACCTTTAATATTTGTCCCCTTTAATACTCAGAAACATATAAACCATAAAACTTAAGGAGCAGGGCATTCGCACCCTGCTCCTTTATAATGAGAACTATGCTGTTATGTTTTTTAATCAGCAAATCAAGCCCAAGGTTTGGTTACATACTTGCCGTTATTCTTTGAGCCGTCTGTATAGTAACCCTCTGAACCTAAGGTTGTGTCAACGGTTTGAGTACCGTTACCGTTAGAAAATACAACCTTTGTAGCTCCGCTTGGTACGTCACAAATATAAACACTCTCTCCATAACCGCTTGTTTCCAGGAATGTCATAGCATTTCCGGGCCATGCTCCGCCTATATCTATCTGTGAATCAGAGAAGAAGTAAGCGTATACCTTGCCCCAGTTTTGATTATCTGTGAATTTAACCGTATTTCCGCTTGGAGTAGTTTCTGTGGGAACCGGATCGGTGGTTATGGGAGTATCTCCCCATACAAATACATTAAGTTTTCCGTCGGTCTTTGATCCGTCGGTGTAATATCCCTCAGCACCGCTGAGTGTTACATCTACTGTCTTGTTAGCGTCTGTTCCGTCGGAGAATACTACCTTTGTTGCTCCGCTTGGAATATCAATAGTGTAGTTTTCATTGCCGTATCCGCTGGTTTCGTACCATGTCATCGCTGTGCCCGGCCATGCTCCGCCTATATCTATCTGTGAATCAGAGAAGAAGTAAGCATATACCTTGCCCCAGTTCTGATTATCGGTGAACTTAATTGTTCCTGCCGGCGAAGGAGTTGTTTCTGTGGGAACCGGCTCTGTGGTTACAGGCTCTGTGGTTACTGGCTCTGTGGTTACAGGCTCTGTCTGAGGAGCTGTAGTAGGTTCAACTGTAGTTGGCTGAGGAACTGTTGTCGGTGCAACAGTAGTAGGTACTTCAACCTTAAATGTTTTTCCGACACGGGAAGTGCTGTCCTTGATGTCAACAAGATACATCTGAATAAGTGTTGCATCGTTTATGTCAACATATCCGTCGTTATTAACATCGGCTGCAGTATTCTGAATGTCGTTAGGTGTAAGCTTTTTAGCATTGATAAGCTGTAATGTAGTTACATCAAAAATGGTAACTCTGTTGTCTAAATCAACATCACCGTATATATAATCCTTATAAACCGGTGAAGAAGTTGTCGGAGGAACTGTTGAAGCAGGCTCAGTTGTAGGAGCTGCTGTTGTAGGAGCTGCCGTTGTAGGAGCTGCTGTTGTAGGAGCTGCCGTTGTAGGAGCTGCCGTTGTAGGAGCTGCCGTTGTAGGAGCTGCCGTTGTAGGAGCTGCCGTTGTAGGAGCTACGGTAGTAGGAACGGTTGTAGGAGTCTGTCCATCAGCTTCAAGAAGAATAGTTCCGTTTGCGCCGCTGTTAAATGTAACCTTGCCGCCTGAAACGGTAGCAGTTGTGTTGTCATAAGTATTCTTAAGAACTGTTCCGTCAGCAAATGCTCCGTTAAGAGTAATGGTAACACTTGTGTTGTTGCTTGCACCGATGCAGGCTACGATTTTATCCGAAACGCCGTTCTTATTATAGGTACGTGCAAATGCTGCGCCTGATGTTGCAGAAAGTGTTGTGTGGCTTCCTGCGCCGACAGCAACGTGGTTATTTCTGAATGTACCAACCTTCTGCCAATGAGCGAGAAGATTCCGGTCGATACTGCTCCAGTTCATATCTGATCTGAGGGCATGGTCTTTGCCGGCAGCAAGACCTGTTGCAAGAGGACGGTTAGTTTCGTCGCCGTAGTAAATCTGAATTCCGCCGGGCATAAGCTGGAAGGCTGAGCCCTGATAAATCATATTGCTTCTGCACAGTCTTGTATCGTGTGATGACAGATATGTCAATACATTATAATTGTCATTAGTATTGAGCTTGCCTGCGTAATCGGCATATGTGCTGTTGATTGAGCCAACGGCAGGAACGCCTGATGCGCTTGCATTAAAGGAGTTCTGGTCATTGAAGGAGAAGTTGATCATTGAATCAAATCCGCCCTTAGTGTAGTAGCTGTCGTAGGACAGATAGTGAGTATAGCACTCGCCTGTCATCCAGAAGTCCTCATCCCAGTCAGCACCGGGCTTTGTGGGATTGTTCTGTCTCCACTTTTTCAGTGACTCAACGCTCTGATCCTTAAGTGCTTTCCAGGAATCAAGGGTAACGTGCTTTGCAGTATCGCATCTGAAGCCGTCTATACCGTATTTTTCAACCCACTGTGAAAGCCAGTAAACCAGGTAATTTCTTACATTTCTGGTTTTGCCTGTTGATGAGAAATAGCTGTTAAGCTCAGCCTGCTTTGAAGCAAAGGAACCCTCTTTGGTCCACTTTGTTTTAAGTACCTGAGGAATGTCAACTGTTGAAGTTACATTCTCTTTAAGGTCAGGAAGATAGGTCTGGCATCCTTCAAGGTCGCCCGAACCCTCTGTATAGCCTGCAAGGCCTGCTCTGAGCCATGATGAGCCCCACCATTTTGCCCAGTCGCTTGCATTTGAGTTGTAATCAATATACTGGTGATATGTAATGTTTGTCAGAGTAGCATTGTAATATCCGGTCTCCCAGCCGCTCTTAAGTGTTCCGAAGCCGTACTCGCTCATATCCTTGAGTGTATTATAACCGACATGGTTCATAACTACATCAAGCACTACTCTCAAGCCGTTCTTGTGAGCAGTGTCAACCATTTTCTCAAACTCCTCGGCAGTACCGAAGTTTGCGTCTGTCTGAGAGAAATCAAGAGCATAATAGCCGTGATACGAATAGTGAGGGAACGAACCGGATTTACCGGAACCTGCAATGCAGTAACCGTGAATCTGCTCGTAAGGAGCTGAAATCCAAAGTGCATTTACGCCCAGGTCATTGAAGTATCCCTCTTCAATCTTTTTTGTAATACCGGCAAAGTCACCGCCGTGGAATGCGGCTACGTCGGAATTTCCGTTTGTAACCTTACCGCTTTGGTTAAGGCTTCTGTCGTAGGAATGGTCATTACTTGTGTTGCCGTTATAAAAACGGTCTGTCAGCAAGAAATAAACATTGGCATTGTCCCAGGAAAAATCCGAAGGACTTGTGATTTTTGAAGCTGAAGAAACATCAGCTGCGGTCTCTGCTTCTGCTGCGCTTGTATCAACCTCTGCCGCCTGTGCCGTCGTGACAAATGCGCACATTGACATAAGCAAGGCAAGCGTCAGAACAAAAGAGAGGACTCTTTTCGCTTTCAACATCAATTTCATCCTTTCATAATTTGTTTGATTTTCTAAAATCTGAAAATCCCCTAAAATAATTGTACCAAAATTCAATCCTAAAATCTATGTACTTTTTCTACATATATTGTGTGAGGTTTTTGTGAATAAACACAAAAAATCTTGGAAATTTTGATTTTCGGGCTGTTTTTTCAGGCTGTTTTAGTTACAGAAATCTCAGGGCGAAAATTATAAATGAATGTTACTTGCATAATGTCAGTGATTTATTTTACTTATTATACCTAAACCTGTTCTTGAATAAAAGTCACCCTGTCCGATCTATAACATATTTATAAAACAATATTTTAATATATAATTGACATTTAATACATAAAAAATTATAATTCATTATGTTAAAGCGTTATACGGCGCAATGCGGCATTTTTCATTAAAATACATACGCCGGAATTTTCGCCGTACAATAGTATTGTTGTGACGGAGGGTGTTAAATGGAGCATAAGGCAAAAAATCCGATTGTTTCTTTGAGAGATATTTATGTTGAATTTGACTCGGAGGTCATATTAAATCATATTAACCTTGACATCGAGGATAAGGAATTTGTTACAATTTTAGGACCTTCCGGATGCGGAAAAACCACTACACTTCGCATAATAGGCGGTTTTTTATCCCCCGACAGCGGTGATGTTTTCTTTGAAAACAAGCGGATTAACGATGTTCCTCCCCACAAAAGGAATGTAAACACCGTTTTTCAGAAATACTCTCTGTTTCCGCATTTGAATGTATTTGACAATGTAGCTTTCGGTCTTAAGCTGAAAAAAGTGTCGAAAAAGGAAATCAAAGAAAAAGTGCAGAAGATGCTGGCTATTGTTGACCTGAAAGGCTATGAAAAACGTTCTGTTTCAAAGCTTTCCGGCGGTCAGCAACAGAGGGTGGCAATAGCGAGAGCTTTGGTATGCGACCCTAAGGTTGTTTTGCTTGACGAGCCTTTAGGCGCTCTTGACCTTAAATTGCGGAAAAATATGCAGCAAGAATTAAAGGAAATTCAGCAGAAAACCCGTACTACATTTATATATGTTACTCACGACCAGGAGGAAGCCCTGACAATGAGCGACACCGTTGTTGTTATGAACAACGGCGTCATCGAGCAGATAGGCACCCCCACCGATATATACAATGAGCCTGTAAACGCCTTTGTTGCTGACTTTATCGGCGAGGCGAACATCTTAAACGGCGTTATGCTGGACGACTGCCGTGTTAAAATTCTCGGAAAAGAAATTGAATGTGTTGACAAGGGATTTGGCAAAAATGTCCCCGTTGACGTTGTTATCCGTCCCGAAGATGTGGAGGTTGTGCCCATAGAACAGGCGCAGTTTACGGGGGTTGTTTGTGACGCTGTGTTTAAGGGCGTTCACTACGAAATGACGGTAGTGTGCAACAACTGTCAGTGGCTTATCCACTCCACCGTATGTCAGCCCGTAGGCTCGGAAATCGGAATGAGGGTTACTCCCTTTAACATTCAGATTATGAACAAAATGTTCCCCACTGCCAACAACGAATTCTCCGCAAAAGTGGTTTCTTCAAGCAAAGAGGATAATACCATTAAAATCGACATTGAAGGAAACAGCGTAGAGGTTTCAGGGCAGTACTTTGAAGAGGGCACAGTTCTGGATATTGTTCTGCCCCCTGACGGACTGCACATTGCCGGCGACGGCAACGGCGATTTAAACGATGTTTACATTGAGTCTGTTATATGGAAGGGCGAGCATAACGAAATCATTTTGGAGTCCGATGAACGAAAGTGGATTATGCAGAGCGACCAGGACGAGCAGGTTGCAACCTATGCGCCGATCTCCTTTGATTTTACAAAGGCGGTGTTTTTCCCAAAGCCCGTCGGGGAGGGTGATAACCGATGAAATCCCGCAAGCCCTCAATACCCTATTTAATTTGGATGGTAATTTTCACCCTGATTCCTCTTGTCACCATAGTTTACTACGCTTTTACCGACAAAAGCGGTCATTTTTCATTTGAGCCTTTTAAAAACGCATTTTTCTACTCGGATATTTTTGCAAGAAGCCTTTGGATTGCATTTGTGTCCTGTTTAATTTGCATCCTTTTGGCTTATCCTATGGCGTACATTATTTCAAGATGCAAAGAAAAAACCCAGAGTATGCTTATTATGCTGATAACCATACCAATGTGGATGAATTTTTTGCTTAGAATTTACGCTTGGGTAATTCTGCTTCAAAACAACGGACCCATAGACACGGCTCTGTCGCTGTTGGGCATTAACGTAGACCTTATGAACAGTGAGGGTGCGGTAATTTTGGGTATGGTTTATGAGTTTCTGCCCTTTATGATTTTGCCCATATACACTGTTATGAGCAAAATCGATAACCGCCTTATTGAGGCGGCGCAGGATTTAGGCTCTAACGGTTTTCATATATTCCGCAAGGTTGTTTTGCCCCTGAGTATTCCCGGCATTATTTCGGGCGTTACGATGGTATTTGTTCCGTCGGCAAGTACATTCCTTGTGGCTCAGTATTTAGGCGGAACCGACAATATAATGATAGGCGATATTATAGACAAAATTTTCTGGACAGACCAGAACACCGGCTCTGCAATATCTCTTATGCTGATGGCGGCTATACTTGTGTTCCTTATTGTTATGAATTTATTTGGCGATGAGGAGGCTATATCCTGATGAAAAAGAAAAATATTGTTTCAAAAATATACACGGCGCTTCTTCTGCTGTTTCTGTATCTGCCTATCGGCGTTTTGATTTTTTATTCCTTTAACGACGGCAAAACCACCGTCTGGAAAGGCTTTACTTTAAAATGGTATGCAGAGCTACTTAACGATTCCGCTATTATGGGTTCTCTTTACAACACCCTGATAATCGCCTTTCTTGCTTCTGTTGCGGCTACCGTTCTGGGAACAGCCGCCGCAATCGGAATCAGCAACTTTAAAGGTGCAAAGAGAGCAATTATTCAAAACGCCTCAAACATCCCCATAATCAATCCCGAAATTGTAACGGGCGTATCGCTGATGCTTATGTTCACGCTTTTGGGCGTTGCGTTCAGCTTTGAGATGGGATTTTGGACAGTTCTGCTTGCCCATATCAGTTTCTGCACGCCTTATGTTATTCTGAGCGTTATGCCCAGAATCAGACAAATGGATAAAAATGTTTACGAGGCGGCTCTCGACTTGGGCTGTAATCAATGGCAGGCATTTACAAAGGTTGTTATTCACGAAATTATGCCCGGTATTTTCTCGGGGTTTTTATTAAGCTTTACCTACTCTTTGGACGATTTTGTAATCACATATTTTACAAGAGGCTCAAAATTCCAAACCCTGCCTATTCAGATATACACAATGACTCACAAGCGCATTTCACCTAAAATCAACGCTCTTTCCGCATTGCTGTTTGTTACCATTATGGTTATTATGATTGCCATAAACGTACGCAACCGCAAAGCGGCTAAAACAAAGGCTTGATTTTGGTAAAAAATATAAAAACATTTTTAAAGGAGATTGAGAAATGAAAAAAATCACCGGCATTATTATTGCACTTTCAATGTGCGCCTGCTTTACCTGGGCATTTGCAGGCTGTTCAAAAAGCTACGACGGCGAAATCAACGTATATAACTGGGGAGAAAATATCTCTACCGGCGAGGACGGCTCAATGGATGTTATTGCCGAATTTGAAAAAGAATGCAACATTAAGGTTAATTACACCAATTACGAAACAAATGAGGAAATGTATAATATCCTCAAAAACAGCAATTCAAACTATGATGTTATCATCCCGTCCGACTATATGATTAGCAAGCTTATTGACGAGGATATGCTGGCTGAAATAAATTTTGACAATGTTCCCAATTTTTCAAACATAATGGAGCGCTTTAAAAATCCTGAATTTGATAAGGAAAACAAGTACTCGGTACCTTACACCTGGGGCGTTGTTGCAATGGTTTACAACAAGGAAATGGTAAATGAAAAGCCCACAGGCTGGGACGCTCTTTGGAATGAGAAATACAGCGGTGAAATTCTTATGTTCAACAACAGCCGTGACGCTATGGCTATTGCTATGCAGATGTGTTCCATAAATCCCTCGGTTGTTACAAAAGAAGATATTGACAAAGCGACCGAAAAGCTTATGGAGCAAAAGCCCCTGCTTAAAAAATACGTTATGGATCAGGTATTCACCGAAATGGAAGGCGACCAGTCTGCGCTGGCTCCCTACTATGCCGGCGACATCGCTATGATGATGGAGAACAACGAAAATCTTGACTATGTTCTCCCCGAAGAAGGCTCAAACCTGTTTATCGACTCAATGTGCATTCCCAAAAACAGCAAAAACAAAGAGGGCGCAGAAAAATTCATTAACTTTATGCTTGAAGCGGAAACCGCAAAGGCTAACGCTGACTATATAGGTTATGCAACGCCGAATCAGGCGGCATACGACCTTATGGACGAGGATACAAAAAACAACGAACTTATCTATCCGCCTAAGGAGTATACTGACAAGTGTTACACCTTCTATAACCTGCCCGACGACGTTTACTCTTATATGCAGGAGCAGTTTGTAAAGGCGCAGTCATAAAGCAGTCATAAAGCAGTCATAATAAGAAAAAAATCATACAGTAGTCGAAAATCATACAACAAACGGCGGTTCAGAAGAACCGCCGTTAAATTTTGCATTTTTAAATAATCAAGCATAAAGTGATTTTACCGATATACCAACTATAAAGCAAATCTTTTATGATTCACCCCAACTATTGAAACATGCCTTTTCAATTTTATTTTCAGCAAGAAATTCAAAATGAGGTACCGCTTTTCTGTAAAATCTCAGCGCTGTCGTATTAACGGATTGACAAAAATCATTCTCTCTCATCAATGGGGGTATAATCTCTGTTTTTAAACACAGATTTATACGCAGGTCTGATAATTCTTTTGCCTGATACAAGCTCTTCAAACCTGTGAGCAGCCCAGCCTGCCATCCTTGAAACCGCAAACAACGGCGTATAGAGGTCTTTGGGAATCCCCAACATCCTGTATACAAATCCGCTGTACATATCAACATTTGCACAAATTGATTTTGAGTCACCTTTGCGCTCGGCTATAACCTGTGGTGCAAGCTCCTCAACGGATTCAAGAAGCCTGAATTCTTTTTCAAACTTTGTTCCCTGCGCCATTTTCCCTGCGTATTTTCTCAGAATCTCCGCCCTTGGGTCAGACAAAGTATAAACCGCATGTCCCATTCCGTAAATCAGTCCCGATTTATCAAAGGCTTCTTTATCCACTATTTTGCAGAGCAAATCTTTAAGCTCGTTTTTGTCCTCCCAGTTTGTTAAGTTTTCCCTTATGAATTTCTGCATTTCTACAACCTTCATATTGGCTCCGCCGTGCTTGGGTCCTTTTAAAGAGCCTATTGCCGCAGCATATGCAGAATACGGGTCTGTACCCGATGAGGATAAAACACGGCACGAAAATGTTGAGTTGTTTCCGCCGCCGTGCTCAGCGTGGAGCATAAGCATAATGTCAAGAATTTTTGCCTCTTCCGGAGTGTATTTTCTGTCCGGTCTTAAAATTGATAAAATCATCTCGCAGGTTGACTGGTTGGGAATTAAATGATGAAGAACAAGAGAGCCGCCGCAAAAATGAGAAAGCTTAACATAATAAGCAAGCACCATAATAACCGGAAGCTTGGCAAGCAGAGAAACAGCCGTGTCTATTTCGTGCTTTGCCGAAAGCTCCTCGGCGTTGCTGTCGTAGGAATAAAGCACCAAAACAGAACGGGCAAGCTTGTTCATTATATCCTTTGACGGAGCCTTGAGAATCATATCGCCGAAGAAATTATCGGGGAGCTGTCTGTTGTCGGAAAGAATCCGACTAAAATCGGAGAGTTCCGACTTTGTGGGCAAATCACCCGTTAAAAGCAGATAAGCTACCTCCTCAAAGCCGTACCTACCCTCTTTTTCGCAGTTTTCAACCAAATCCTTAATGTTGTATCCCCTGAAATGCAGTTCTCCCGGGGCAGGGATTTTTTCACCGTCATCAATAACATAACCGTGAACATTGCATATATTAGTTACGCCAGCCATTACGCCTGTGCCGTCGGCGTTTCTCAGGCCTCTCTTAACGCTGTATTTATTGTAGTATTTACTGTCAACAGAATTGCGTTTTTCAAAATCGGAATAAAGAGATAAATTTGTTTTACTGCTCACTTTTGCGTCTCCTTTCCTTATAAGCATATGCAAAAAATGCAAGCCTTGAGTTATTTTAATTCAGCTTTTATCGGACTTTATGATTTATTAAGATTTATCATATAATTGTCATTTTGCTTTAAATGCCGATAAATTCCTCTGTTTTCTTAATATTCTGTATTATTCTTATAGTATATCACCCAAGCAAAAAAGTGTCAACTTGTCATTTTAAGCATATTTTAATTTTCATCCTGCATTTTTGAGTGTTTACGCCCTGTTTCGGCAAAATATTACTCAATGCAATTTATCTATCTGTTTGTTAGAATTATATGCTCCGAAAAAACATAACCCTTCCTTTTTATGACCCATTGACCAGAGCATAGCGTTGGACGTTTTAATCAGAATTTGCCTGTTTGATGTCCTATTCACAAATATTTGTTGCAAAAGGCTCCTAACCTATGCTATAATTATTATATATATAACGCTTTTGTATTCACTTGACAATTTTACGCAATATTTAGGGAAGGAAAGTTTTTGATGAAAATTATAACCTTTGCAGTACCGTGCTATAATTCCGCAGAATATATGGAAAGATGCGTTGACTCTCTGCTAAAGGGCGGCGACGATATTGAGATAATTTTGATTGACGACGGCTCAACAAAGGACAACACCCCTCAGATATGTGATGATTATGCCGCAAAGTACCCGAATATTGTCAGGGCTATTCATCAGGAAAACGGCGGTCACGGCGAAGGCGTAAACCAGGGACTGAGAAACGCCAGAGGTGTTTACTACAAGGTTGTTGATTCCGATGACTGGCTTGATGAGGACGCACTGCACAAAGTTCTCAACAAGCTACGTGAATTTGTAAAAAACGGCCAGGAGCTTGATATGATGATTTGCAATTATGTCTATGAGCATGTTTGCGACAACACCCGTCATGTTATGCACTACAAAAATGTGTTCCCCACCGACTGCGTTTTCACCTGGGACGATATTTATCATTTTTCGGTTTCGCAATGTCTGCTTATGCACTCTGTAATTTACCGCACAAAGCTTTTGAGGGACTGCAAAATTGAACTTCCCAAGCATACCTTTTATGTTGACAATATTTTTGTATATCAGCCCTTGCCGTATGTAAAGAGCATCTATTATATGGACCTTAATCTTTACAGATATTTTATCGGCAGAGAGGACCAGTCGGTAAACGAAAGCGTAATGGCTAAGCGTATTGACCAACAGCTTAGGGTCACAAAGATTATGATTGATTCACATAACCTTGAGGATGTTAAAAAGGTAAGCACCAAGCTGTATAAATATATGCTCAAGTATATTACAATGATGATGACGATTTCCAATATTTTTGCGATTATCTGCGACGACCCTCAAAAGGACGCAAAGCGTGAAGATTTATGGAATTATCTGCGTGAAAAGGACGAGAACACATACAAGCACATCAAGCGCGGAACTATCTTTGCACTTGCAAACAATCAAAGCAAATTCGGTCAGCAGACAGGTGTTTTCTTCTATCGTATTGCAAGAAAAATCTATAAATTCAACTGATGATTTAAAACTCCTTTTATTGTGTGTGATTTTGCTAAAATATCCCAAATTTTAAAAGTCGAGCGCCTCGACACGCAATCCGGGCAGACAGGTCTAACTGTCAATAGCCCTTTATGCCCGAGCGCAGTCGAGCAATTTCCTATAATGTAAAAACGGTGCGGTCAAATTTTGTCCGCACCGTAATTTTATGTTTTCAATCAGGGTTGAGCATCAAAAAGCGTATCCATAGACTGAATCTGAATCTCGGTGTTTGCCGACATTATTCCGTTAATAAACAACACCTTTTTTATACCGTTTTGACGGCAGTAATCTTTAAGCTTCCCCTGCCAATATCTGAAGTCTATAACATGCACTTCCTGATAATTGTTTGTGAGATACGGCACCAGAGCATTTCCGTAGCTTTCCTTTACAACTGCTATTTTTTCGCCCTTGTCGTTTTTATCGGAGTGGAGAACCTCAAGAGGCTGATCTCCCCAAATAAACACGCCGTATGTCAGACTGCCGGGAGCGGCTCCTTCATAATAAACGTTTAACCGGGTGGGCTCACCGTCGGGCTCATAGTAAATATCATTTGAAGTATTGTAGGGAAATTCCCAGTAATCCACCCTGTCGGGAGAAAGCTCCGCCTGAACATCTTGGGCAAGGGAGCCCAAAAATCCCTCTATTGAATTTTTCTGACAATCCGCCAAATCAAGCACCGGCAAGCCTTCCGCTTCTGCGTAAGCCTTGTACCCGTAATATGCGCCGAGGCCTGTCCAGTGATGGTCCGTGTTAAAGTAAATATACTCTTCGCTGTGCCTGACAAGCTCGTTGTAGCAGTTTATAGGGGTAATTTCTTTATCAAGATTTTCGTAAACGGTTTTAATGTTGTCCTTTTGCGGTACATTCGTTATCTGTCCGCTTTCGGAAAATCGCTTGGGCAGGCTCATTTCTGCATGGGTGGGAACAACCATAACGTATGTCTTTATGTCACTGCCTAAATCCTTTGCATAACGGTTGACAGCGTCAGCATAGTTTTTTGCCGACTCATCGGTACCGTAAAAAAGCTCATATCCGCAGTCGTTCCAAATAAAAATACCGTTATCAAGGTATCCGTCTGAGTTGTCGTCTTTGGGATTGGGCGTTTCAAAATCCAGCGCAGAAACGGTAGTTTTTGGGGGCTCTGTGGGTATAACTGCTGTGGTCTGCTGAACAACAGCAGACTGAGCCTCGGTCTGCAAAACGGTTTCTCCGCTCATCTTGCTGTGAATAATCTGCAAAACCGTAAAGATAATCATAGCTGTAATCAGCAAAGACGAAACCGTAATAACAGCCGCCTTACCCTTACCGCCCGGTTGTTTGCAGTTATTTTCGTTTACCCCGTTACGTGTTTTGCCGTTACTTTCAAAGCCGCTGTTTTTATCTTTGAATATGTGATTTATTTTCTCGTCACCATAAGGCATTTCAGCGCCATAGGCGCCGCTCTCTGTATTTATAGAGTAGTTTTCATAAGCCCGGCTGTGTTGTGAACGGGGATTATCGGAATATCTGTCCTTAGGATAGCTGTAACGATTACCGCCGTTGTTTTCACGAAGATTAAATGATTGTTGACTTTTCACCTTTGGCGCATATTCGTCAGCAAGATTTTCGCTTTTTATATTTCTCCCGGAATAATTCCCGTCCTCAGTAACTCCGCTGACATCGTAAACATCGTCACGGTAAGAGGATATGCCGCCGTGCATTCCGATATTCTTGTCCTGTCCAAACTTTTCCGGACGCCTTGAGGACATAAAATAATCATCGTTGCTAATCTTAACCGTTTCCTGCGGCGACGGCTCGCCTGCCTGCATAGCACGATTGTGATTAAGCTGAGCAATGTAGCTGTTTGCCTTGTATGGCTTTTTGTCATCTCTGTATCTTCGGCCTGCCATTATACAGCACCTCGTCGTTATTTTTCTTTAATTGAAATATATCATATATAAATATTTTTGTCAATATGTGTATTGATTGAGTATATTTTGCAAAACAGCAATGGATAAAGACCACCGATTTTTACCGTTTTTCTGATTTTTATTAGACATTTAATTGAAATTAAAAACAGCAAAACAGCTGTACCCCATATCTGAGATACAGCTGTTTGTATATACTAAACTACTATTAGAGGTTTATTGTTCAACAGGGAATTTGCTTATGTAGTTTGCAAGATATTGCTGTAAGTATGTAACGTCATTCATACTAATTGCCCCGTCGCCGTCAACATCGGCGGCGACAAGCTGTTCAGCCGTCAAGCTAATCATATGTGCAAGATAATACTGTATGGTAGTTGTATCAGCGTTCTCCACAGCGCCGTTTAAATCAACATCTCCGTAAATAATCACCTTTGTTGCCGTCGGTGAAGAATTCACTTGGCTGGGATATTTATATTCCGTATTATCATTTGTGCTTGCCTGCACTCTGACATATTTGTTGAAATCGTTGTTTGTCAGTGTGTATGTACTGCCTACAGCACCCTGAATATCTGTCCACGTACTGCCGTCTGCCGAATTTTGCCATTGATAGCTTAATTTTCCTGCCGGCACAGCACCGCTGTCGCTCTGTACGGTTGCCGTCAGCGTTTGACCCATTACTCTTTTACCTTTCATTTTTACCTCCTATCCTGCTATGTTTCTCTTTATTCCCTTTGCAGTAAACGGATACACAAGGGGATGACGAGGGCAAACAATAGATGTTGTTTTATTATCAAAGCCTTTATCAAAGCCTCTTGTTGTCAATTCACCGCCAATACATGCTATATGCAACTGTAATTTAGAAACACAAGTAATTGATATTTCATCTGCTTTACAGTCTATTGCAGACAAACCTATTTGATTGCCGTTAAATGTTGCCATACCGCTAAGATACATTTGCAAAAGAGTTACATCGTTGATGCCCACATAACCGTTTTTGTCAAGGTCACCCAACACTCCATAACTGTTGCATAATTCCATATACTTACTGCAAACAATGGTGTATTTTTCTTGAACATCATACTCATTTCCGCCGTCAAGGGCTGTTCTCAAATCGGCAAGCTTATCCATATAATTCTGCCACATTTCCTCTGAGTACCAGTTATCGTTTGGTTCTTCCATACACAATTCGTATGTTTCTTCTGCCCACTCGGTTCTTACGCACCTTTTATCCAAGGCTGTCTGAATATCATCTGCCGCCTTGGTATAATCATCATCGGTCGAATTTGGATCGTTTAAAACATCCTCTCCCTTAACAACTTCCTGATAAACTACACCCATTGATGAATCGCTGTAGTAAGGCTGTGAACCGCTTACATAACCGGGACTGTAATAATCATATATCATTCTGTATAAACGATTATAGGCTTCGCTTGTTTCACTTGCTGCAGACGCTGAAATACCACAAGCGCCTATGATAATAGCCACAGTCAACAAAGCTGATATTATTTTCTTCATAAATCATTACTCCTTTATGTAATATATTTTATTTTATGTTATTTATTAAGGTTTTGCTGTCAGGCAACAACATCACCAATAAATCCTTTATTTCATTTCTTAATGAGGTGTGGGTAAATTAGGCCTGAAACCGTCGTCAACTAAGCCATAGGTATATTCATCTGTTTCTTCAGCCTGCACCGATAGCATCGGAACGCAAAGCATAATAACCGCAATAACAATTGATAATATTCTTTTCATTTTACTTTTTCTCCCAATAATTCATTTAGTTTACAAATATTCAATTACAGTCTTATTCATTAGACCCACAGCGATAGTGTTCACGTGTAATCAAATAGTTAGAATTAGATATCCGAGATATGAAAAACGCATCTCTGTTTGAGTGCTGTATAGGTTCATTTACTTTTAAGCATTTTATTTCAGACTGTAAATCAAAATTCGCTTCAAGATTTGCCAGTCTTTCTTGCCAAAGAGAAACAATCGTTATATCTGAATCGTGATGAGAATTCATCTGAGATATAAAAAATTGAGATGAATTGAAATCCTGTAATTTGGCGCCATACATTTGCATATAGCTTATGTCATTTACGCTTAAATGACCGTCCTTGTTTACATCGCCGGCAACCTGATTAGAGGCGCATAATTTAGTAAATACGTTTCGCATATCAATATATGCACAGTGAATCTCCTCTTCGTTACCGTTTTCGTAAACTTCCATGCTCTCGTTGTATGTTTCCTGCAACAGCTCCATTGTTTCGTCGTCGTAGTAGTTTTCAGAGTTTAAATCCCTTTGCACATAGTCAAGCAACCACTTTAATTCATCCTTGTGGATTGTCATCTTAGACTCAACTTCATCAATTTTGTCTGACATTATTTGGCATTCATCATTGGTATAGCTATCAATATTATTTTTAATTTCATTGTATATTTCCAATACCCTTTTCTCTGATTCATCCGAATACAGAGGAACCGTAACAGGTAACTCTTTCATATACAAATAATAATACTCGTAGAAATCCTGCGCTTTGATCATCAAGCCATCCTTTGTTGTAACCTTCGACGGCTCAAAAGCAAACGCAGTAACAGACGACAATGCAATCATTGCCACTGCTAAAATTATTGATATGATTTTCTTCATAAATCATTACTCCTTTATGTAATATATTTTATTTTATGTTATTTATTAAGGTTTTGCTGTCAGGCAACAACATCACCAATAAATCCTTTATTTCATTTCTTAATGAGGTGTGGGTAAATTAGGGCTTATACAGTTTCACGGCTGAGAAAAAACACCTCTAATTCTTCACATATATATTATAACACGGGATATCGGGAAATTCTATCATCAATATCACAAATTTTTACTTTAATTTTGTGACTTTTATCCAAATATATTACATTGGACGGAAGGCAACTATTTTGCTGATGTCGGCAATTTTATGTCGAGTACCTCGACACGCAATTCGTGCAGACAGCTTTTGCTGTCAATAGCCTTTTGTGCCCGAGCGAAGCCGTGCAATTTTCTATTATGCAAATTTTCGAGTGCCTCGACACGCAATTCGTGCAGACAGCTCTTGCTGTCAATAGCCTTTTATGCCCGAGCAAAGCCGTGCAATTTTCTGTAACATAAAAAACGCTGTTCCTAAAAGGAACAGCGTCAGTGTTTTCAGAATCTGCTTTGTTACTATTTTATTGTTACCAAGCAATTATTTTATAACTCTTACACGGATAACGCCGTCAATCTCTGAAATTGCAGAGGTCACGGAAGCGTCAGCGCCTGTTGTGTCAATAACGGTATAAGCAACATCCTTGCGGCTCTTGCTCTCCATATTCTCAATATTTGCATTATTGCTTGTAACTGCGCCCAAAACCTGAGTAAGCATATTAGGCGTGTTTTTGTGCATAACGCAGAAGCGAACATCGCCTGTTCTTTCCATTGAAACAGCGGGATAGTTGACGGAATTTACAATATTTCCGTTTTCAAGGTAATCTACAACCTCGTCAACAGCCATAACGGCACAGTTTTCTTCACTTTCGGGGGTTGACGCACCCAAGTGAGGCATAACAATTATTCCCTCAACGCCCAAGAGCTTATCGTCACCGAAATCGGTTACATAAGCAGATACCTTACCGCTCTTTAAGCCCTCAATAACTGCGTCGTCGTTCACAAGTCCGTTACGGGAGAAGTTAAGAATTCTAACGCCGTCCTTCATCTTGGGAAGAACCTCTGCGTTTACCATATTTTTGGTATCGTCGGTAAGAGGAACGTGGATTGTAAGGTAATCGCAGTTTGTCAGAACATCCTCCACGCTGTTTTTAAGCTCTACATGATGCTCAAGCTTTAACGCATTGTTTACGGACATAAAGGGGTCGAAGCCGATAACCTTCATTCCCAGAGAAACAGCGGCGTTTGCAACAAGAATTCCGATTGCGCCCAAACCGACAACGCCTAAGGTTTTGCCCTTGATTTCGGGACCCACAAACTGACTCTTGCCTTTTTCTACCATTTTACCCACAGCGTCGCCGTTGCCTTTTAAGGTTTGCGCCCACTGAATACCGTCAACGATTTTTCTGGAGCTTAACAAAAGACCTGCGATAACAAGCTCCTTAACTGCGTTTGCGTTAGCTCCCGGTGAGTTAAATACTACAATTCCCTTTTGAGCGCAATCGTCAACGGGAATGTTGTTAGTGCCTGCGCCTGCTCTTGCAATAGCCAAAAGCGATGAGGGCATTTCCATCTCGTGCATTGATGCGGAACGTACCAAAACTGCGTCGGGATTTTCTACGCTGTCGCCGTAGGTGTAGTTTTCTCCCAGCCTGCTTGTGCCGACGGGAGAGATTTTGTTTAATGTTAAAATATTATACATTGTTTTGTTTACTCCCTTGTGATTAAGATTGATTATTTATTTTCTGCCTCGAACTTCTTCATAAATGCAACAAGCTTTTCAACGCCTTCGTAAGGCATAGCGTTGTAGATAGAAGCACGCATACCGCCCACGGTTCTGTGACCTTTGATGTTTACAAAGCCGTTTTCGGATGCCTCTTTAACAAATTTTGCGTCCAAATCGGCGTTGCCCGTAACAAAAGGAACATTCATCAAAGAACGGTCTTCGGGAACAACCGTACCCTTGAACAGCTCTGAACTGTCAAGAAAATCATACAGGAGCTTTGCTTTCTTCTCGTTGAGCTCTTTCATTTTATCAAGACCGCCTACGGTGTTCTTAATCCACTCAAGAACCAGCTTTACAATATAAATTGCATAGCAGGGAGGTGTGTTAAACAGGGAATCAGCGTCGGCGTGTGTTTTATAGTTAAGCATAGTAGGAGTAATATCCATAGCGTTTCCGATAAGGTCTTCTCTTACAATTACAACCGTAACGCCCGAAGGACCCATATTCTTCTGTGCGCCTGCAAACAGCAAGCCGAATTTGCTTACGTCAATGGGCTCGGAAAGAATACAGGAAGAAATATCTGCAACCAGCGGAATATCTCCTGTATCGGGAAGCTGATGATAAACAGTACCGTAAATTGTGTTGTTCATACAAATATAAACATAGTCTGCATCTTCTCTGAACATAGACTTATCAGTCTTTGGAATATATGAGAAGGTCTTGTCTTCTGAAGAAGCAACGGCCTTTGCATCACCATAGCGAACAGCCTCTTTGTAAGCCTTTTTAGCCCACTGACCTGTAATAATATAATCAGCCTTGTTGTTTTTGTTCATCAGGTTCAAGGCAACCATTGCAAACTGAGTTGAGCCGCCGCCCTGAAGGAAAAGAACCTTGTAGTTGTCGGGAATATTCATAACCTCACGGAGCAGAGCCTCGGCATTTTTGATGATTGCATCGTAGGTTTTGCTTCTGTGGGACATCTCCATTACAGACTGGCCGCTGCCCTCATAATCCAGCATTTCGTCTGCGGCTTTCTTCAAAACTTCCTCCGGCAGCATAGAAGGACCTGCCGAAAAATTATAAACTCTTGACATATTGATAACTCCCTTGTTAAAAAAATTATAGTTAAATTATAACTCTGTTCGTACACAAAGTCAATAAATTACATACAATAACAGGTGTAAATTCCCAATAAAATTACTATTTCAGACTAATTTCACCAATTGCGGATTTAATATCCTCTTTCATTCTCAATGCTTCTTCCCTTGCGCAAAGGGCAAAATCCTTTTCGTCTGCGTTTTGCTTTTTCCAAGCGCACATAATGCCTCGGCTGGAGTTTATAACTGCTCCCAAGCCGTTTTTGTCAAAGGCATTTTTAACATCCTGAGCTCCGCCGCCCTGTGCGCCGTAGCCCGGAACAAGGAAAAATGTTGAGGGCAGTTTTTCCCTGAGCTCTTTAAGCTGCAAGGGATAGGTTGCGCCTACCACTGCACCCACGGCGGAATAGCCGTATTTGCCCATTACCTGCTCGCCCCATTTTTCGCACATTTTGCCCATATGCTCATAAACGGATTCGCCTGTTGCCGATAACTGCATATCCTGAAGCTCTCCGGAGCTTGGGTTGGAGGTTTTAACAAGTACAAAAATTCCCTTGTCGGAATTTTTGCATATATCAAGCAAAGGATTTATGCCGTCGCTGCCCAAATATCCGTTTACTGTAAGGGCGTCTGCACCGAAAGCACTTATCTCCCCGCCTTCAATATCGGTTGTACCCAGATGAGCCGAAGCGTAAGCCTGCATTGTTGTTCCTATATCGTTTCGCTTGCCGTCGGTCATTACAAACATTCCCTTTGACTTTGCGTAGGCGATGGTTTCATACAGAGCCTTTACGCCCTGCCAGCCGTACATTTCATAATATGCCGCTTGAGGCTTTACGGCAGGGACAATATCACACAAAGAATCAATTAGTCCCTTGTTAAACTGCAAAAGCGCATTGGACGCTCCCTCTAAGGTTTTGCCGTACTTTTCAAAACAGCTCTCCTTAATATACGAGGGTATGTAGTCAAGCTTTGGGTCCAAGCCTGCAACCGTCGGATTTTGCTTTTCTGCGATTTTTTCAATAAGTCTGTCCAGTGACATAGTATCCTCCTTGAATTGCGCTCTGTAATTATCGGTTGAATATTTCTGAGAATGTTATGACATTATAATCAGCTGTTGATTATATCATAAAGTTCGTTAGAGAACTTGAAATAATCGGTTCTTCCCTCTTTTACATAAGATATTGCCGGACGGGGATGTGTGTTGTACTGACCCGTAAGCATATAGGGAATGTCATATCCCCACATTACGCCGTCGTCTTTCATCTTTTGCGTATGCTCCTCGATTATCTTTAAAATCGGCTCAACCTTATATTTGGGGTTTTTCAGGAATCCAAGCAAAAGCTCCAGCGGACAGTTGCCGGCTCCTCTGCCCATTCCGTCAACGGTAGCGTCAAGGTAGCTTACGCAGTGAGTCATTGCTTCAATGGTATTTGCAAAAGCAAGCTGCTGGTTGTTATGAGCGTGGATTCCCACGTTCTTCTTATATTTGTCAGCAATCTCGCAGTAAATATCTGCAAGTCGTCTCGCCTGCTCGGGATAAAGCGCACCGTAGCTGTCAACTATGTAAAATGTGTTGACGCTGCTTTGTCCCAGAATCTCCAGCGCTGTTCTGATATCCTCTGTGTTAGCCTTTGAAACAGCCATAATATTTATTGAGGTTTCGTAGCCTTTTTTAGCGCAGTCCTCAATCATTTCAACAGCCGCAGGAATGGTATTTATATATGTTGCAATTCTGATTAAATCAATAGGACTGTCCTTTTTGGGGATAATATCCTTTTCAAAGTCTGTTCTGCCAACGTCTGCCATAACAGCGATTTTAAGCTTTGTTTTGTTATCGCCTACAATTTTTCTTATATCGGCGTCGTTACAGAACTTCCACTTACCGAAATCCTTTTCGTCAAAAATCTCTTTGGAGGCTTTGTATCCGAACTCCATATAGTCAACGCCTGCTTTAACATTTGCGTTAAACAAATCCTTGACAAATTTATCGTCAAACCAGAAGTTGTTGCACAGACCTCCGTCACGGATAGTAGCGTCAACTACCCTTATATCCTGTCTTACCGACAGCAAATCACCTTTTTTTGCCATAATAATATCTCCTTAATCTATTTTATCCTTATATACTATTTCACCGTCTTTTACGGTGTATTTAACCTTGCCTTTCAGGGTCATATTCTTAAAGGGCGTATTTTTGCTTTTTCCGTGAAGCTTGTCGGTGTCAACCGTCCACTGCTCCTCCGGGTCAAAAATAACAATATCCCCGCAGGCTCCGTGTTTGAGAGTTCCTGCGTTAATTTTTAAAATCCTTGCAGGATTTGCGCTCATTTTTTCAATAAGCTGATTTATGGTAAGAAGACCCGTTGAAACAAGGGCTGTTATGCCTGCCGAAAGGGAGGTTTCCATTCCGATTGAGCCGTTGGGAGCGTTGATAAAGTCCGCCTTTTCTTGGGGAGTATGAGGAGCGTGGTCAGTAGCTATTGCATCCAGAGTTCCGTCCTGCAAGCCCTTTATAATCGCCTGTCTGTCCTCCTCTGTTCTCAGGGGAGGATTCATTCTGAAATCTGCGTCCTTTTTAAGCAGTTCATCTTCGGTAAAGGTAAAGTAGTGAGGCGCAGTTTCGGCAGTAACCTTTACCCCTCTGTTTTTGGCGTCCCTGATAAGCTCAACCGAAGTTTTTGTGCTGACGTGGCATATATGAACGGGAAGCCCGTACGCCGCCGCAAGGGCAATCTCTCTTGCGGTTGCACAGTCCTCGGCGGCTTTGGGAATACCCTTGATTCCCAGCTTACGGGAAACCTCTCCCTCGTTAATTTTACCGTCGGAGGCAAGATACAAATCCTCACAATGGCACACAACGGTCATACCGTACTTTTCCGCCTGAAGCATAGCGTCCCTTAAAAATGCCGTATTCTTAACCGGTCTGCCGTCGTCCGTCAGAGCTATAGCACCTGCATATTTAAGCGCCTCAATATCCGACGGCACAAGGCCTTTTAAGCCTTTGGTAATGCTTGCGGCAACATAAACCTTTGCATTTGCCTTACGGCTTTTATCCAAAATATATTTTACAACCTCTCCGCTGTCGGTTGTGGGAGAAGTGTTCGGCATTGCAAGCAGAGATGTAACTCCGCCTGCCGCCGCCGCATTACAGCCGGTTAAAATATCTTCCTTTTGGGTTTGACCGGGGTCACGCAGGTGAACATGCATATCCACAAGTCCCGGTGCGGCAATAAGTCCGGTGCCGTCGATGACATTGGGACATTGCTGAGATTCATCGGTTACCGTGGAAATTTTGCCGTCCTTAATATAAACGTCGCCTGTACTGTCAAGGTCCTGTGACGGGTCAACAATTCGTACATTTTTAATCAGCAAGTCTTTCATAAATTTTCCCCGCATTACCGTTTTGACGGACGCCTCAAAGCGCCTGTGGTTTTTCTCTGATTAGGCGCTGTTCTGCTGTGAACCTTCATCAGTCCGTTTTCTTCAAGCTCTCGGTTTTTCTGTTGTTTTCTCTGCATATTTTCTCGTCTGCGGCGCTGTGCCTCCTCTTGGCGGCGGCGCCTTTCAAGCTCTGCCTTTTTGCGCTTGCGAGCCTTGTTCTTTCTCTTTATAAGCCTCGTGACATTGGTTATGAAGTAACCCAAATGTATAAAGAACGACTTAATTCCGTTAAGGAAAATCAATATGCCGTTAAGCGCCACAGCGCCTGCTGTTTTAGCCTTATTTCCGGCGGAATTTGCCTTTTCATTATTTTTCTTTGGGATTTTTCTCTTTTCCGGGCTGTCAACGTAATCCTCATATTCCGGAGCCTCGTCAAAATAATCCTCGCTTTGGCTGAAGCTTTCCTCGCTTCCTACAACCTCGTTGCCGTCCTCTTCGCCGTCAAAGTCACGGCCTTCGTCGTATTCGTCCTCATCATATGCTTCCTCGGCATAATCTTCGGCGTAATCATCTATTGCCTCGCCGGACGCCTTATCCGAATAATTTTCCGACTCGCTTTTACCCTTGGGCTGTTTATTTTCGTAAGCATCCTGCGGATTTTCATCTTCATCAGCTTCACCGATGTCGTAATTGTCCCCAGGCGTTACTATTTTCAGCACTTCAGATCTGTCGGTTTTTAAAGCCGAATAGTCTTCGGTTGTATTCTCTTCCTTTAAAGGAGTATTCTCTTTCTGCAAAGGATTATCGTCTTTCCTTTTATATATTTCCTCGGCGGTAACATTTGAATAATCCTTTTTGGGGGTTTCTTTTTGAACCTGATTCTGATTTCGCCTGAACTCACGTATTATATCCTCTGCGGATTCATCACCGTCGGAAACGTCGTATCCGTTATCTGCAATATCGCTATACTGATTGTCATCAAAGCTTTCTTCCGTTTGAGCGTTGTTTTCAGCTCTGCCTGACTGTGAGGCAGACGATGAAGAATACTCCATAGCGAGCTGTTTAAGCACCTCGTCATTTTTAGCCCGTTTCTCCATTGTCTTTGCACGGATTCTGCGTTTTTTCCGTCTTAATGATATTACAACCGCCAGTATAGTGCCTATAACTATCGCTCCGCAGATTACGGCAATCCAAAACAGCGGCTCTTCAACAAGTCCCATTAAACCGCCGCTGTCCCTGCCTGAAAAGTCCACGCTGCTTATAACCTGTCCGAAAATATTATAGTCGGCGTTTGTCAGTTCAGATCCCTGTGACGGCTGTAAAGTAATCGTAATATTGTTGCCGTTTACAACCGTATTGCACTGTGCGGCATATACGGTTGTATCTCCCGACTGGGTTTTAACCTGCAAATCCATATAAACATAATCGTTGTACCGCTGAATGTTACAGCTTGTGTATTCGGGCTGAGCAAGAAAGGATTTTTGAACATCAACCAGCTGTTCATCGCTTAGCTTGTTGTAGTTGTCAATGCTTTTGCTGTCGTTATCGGAAGCCGAAGTTACAGTAATAACTCGTGAACTGTCGCTGTACATTCCCTGCAAATATATGTTGGCAGATTCAAACTGCGCCATAGTAGCTTGATAATCAAGGCCGAAAACCGAAAAATACTTGTCGGTTTCGGGGCTTTCCCTTGTGATTGCAATCATCTCTTCGGGAAGCTGAATATTCATTTTAATTTCAGGAATATAAAAGTGGTTTTCCGCTCCGAAAACAGTCACACAGGACATAACCGTCAGTAAAAAGGCGATAAAACCAACACCCACGGATTTTAGACATTTCCTCATTTTAACCATCCTTTTGGCAAAATTATTATAATTACACTCATACATTTTACATTATACTAAATCAGCCTGAAAAAAACAAGTAAAAATTAAAACGGCGTACTTGACAACAAAATTTTGTTACTGTATAATGATAGGGCTTTAGTCCGAGGTGTAACTCAGTTTGGTAGAGTGCTTGGTTTGGGACCAAGATGCCGCAGGTTCAAGTCCTGTCACCTCGACCACTCAATCCACAGTTTTATGCAAATTTGCTGAAAAACTGTGGATTTTTTGTTTTAGAGTATAGCAGTTATTACAAATGAAATCACGCTCAATATTCGTGATTTTGTCATTTCAAGTCATTTTCCCCGAATATTTCCCCGTTTTATATGAAATAAAGTGGGGATTTTTTATAATATTGCAATTTGATATTGTTTTAAGTATGATTCCCCGAATTGACCGTTTGCAGGTACTTTTCGCCGTTGCTTTGGAAGAGTCTTTAATTCTGTACGAGAAATTTCTATTATAATTTTTAACATTCCGCTATTATCATCAGGGAAAGAAGCATTAAAAATAGCCGAAGCCACTTTGAAAGTGACTTCGACCTTATCTCTATATACTATTATTTTGTCAATGTATTGATTGATGAAATTCTTGCATTCAATATAGTTGTTTTCTTTCATAAACTCCTTGAATTTAGAAAGAGCATTTCGTACATCTTCCTCGACAATAGGCGGAAAAGCTGTAATTTTACTTTCTTCAATTCGCTTTTCCAAGTCCTTTTTTGACGAATCAAGCGACTTTATCTGTTCAATCATTAATTCCTGATTTACTCCCTTTGCAATTGCAAGCGTAATATTCTTTATCTGCTTATTTATTTCATTAAGTTGCTTTTCATATAATACCAAATCGGAATTTTTGCTTTTAGAAACTGAAATATTATATTCATTGACTTGCTTGACGATTGTTTTGATTGCATTGTCGCTGAACAAATACTTTTGCATTTGCTCAAGAACGAATGTTTCAAGACGGTTTTTCTCAATTTCAGAGTTACCGCAACCTATCTTATGATTTTGCTTTTTACCGCAACGATATGATGAATACATTGATTGACTTCCTCTGCCAGCGGCTCTTGTGTTGCCTTGATAGTGAAAACCGCATTCGCCGCAAACAATAAGTCCCGACAATAAATAGTTGCTTTTACTTTTATAGTGACCTGCTTTTCTTTTGTTCATTTCAAGTCTTTGCTGAACCTTTTCAAAGATTTTTTTATCAATAATCTTCGGAACTGCATCGGGGATTCTGATTATTTCTTCTTCGGGTTTATTTTTATGTGAATTGTACGAACCGTTTATATTTTTTGATGAACGTCTATTATAAACATATTCGCCTATGTATTTTCGCTGATTTAGAATTGAGTTGAGGGAAGCGGATGTAAATTCTCTGCCGATTTTAGTTTTATATCCTTTAGCGTTCAATTCTTTTGCAATATCATTGTAAGTGTAACCGTTTGAATATCTGTCAAAAATTAATCTCACAATTTCTGCTTCACTCTCATTGATTACAAGTCTTTTTTCTGAAACCTCATATCCGAGGGGAGGAAGTCCTCCTGTGTGCAGTCCTTGAGACGCTATTACATCAAGTCCTTTTTTTACTTCTCTTGCGAGGTTATTGCTGTAATATTCTGCAAAAACCTCCGCAATACCTTCCATAACCTTGCCCTCTGGGTCATTTCCGAAGTTTTCGGTAACGGAAAGTAATTCCACTCCAGACTTTTTAAGTATGCTTTTGAAAAATATTGAATCATATCTTGAACGAGCAAATCTGTCGGTTTTATGTACAATGCAAACCTGAAATAATTTCTTTTTCGAGTCAGCAATCATTTTTTGAAATTCAGGTCGCTTTGAATTTGTACCTGTTTTTGCTTTATCGCAGTAATAAAATTGCAAATCATATCCGTGTTCATCAGCGTATTTCTTAATTGCTTTTTCCTGTGCTTCAATAGAAAAGCCGTCATCCTGTGCGTGTGAACTGTATCTCATATAGCAAGCGGCTGTTATTTTTCTGCCGTCCATAATAAATATTCTCCTTCCTTTTGGGATTTAAAGGCTGTCAAAAAACAGGTTGATTGACAGCCTTGAAAACTCAAGATTTTATAATCTCATATATTAAATGGCTTGCCGACTCATAGAATTCCGAATCCAAAAGCGATTCGGAAGTTTTTTCTACTTTTGGCAATCCGTAAGTATCTGATTTTGTATTATATTTCTTTCTCGGCATTGCAACCGTGATTTTATTTATATTAACCATAACAATATACCTCCAACAAATTATTCGAAATCAGGGTTAAACAGCGTTGTTGGCAATCGGATAGCGTAAGCTCGTATTTGTTTACCGTCTATCGTCCTTTTTACTTTATTATGGCTCTTTTCAGTAACAAGATAGTTACGCTTTTTTAATTCGGACAGACACAAATTTGTATCTGTAAAGCCGCCCTTATTGAGCAACTCTTCAAATTTCAGAGGAATGTAAACAATTTCAAAATTGCTGACTTCGTTATCATTCAAGCGTTTAGAGTTTGTTTGTTTTATTACAGCAGTCAGATTTCTGTATTGTTCATCCTGAAAGCCGAATTGTAAACATTTTTGGTAGTGTTCTGAATGTGATACCATATCCTGCAACAGATATTGTATCAAGCTTTCGCCAATATCAAACGGATGTCTTTCGTTCTGCTTGATAACAGAATCTATGAGGATTTTTTCGATTTTGGGAATGTCAAAATCAAGCTTGAAAATCTTTTTCGCAATTTCCGCAGTCAGCATTATTACAGCCAAACGCTTTGAAAGTCTTGAGATTAAGCTGTTTTTTACAGGAATGTCGTTCTCAATTTTGTTTCTCCATTTGTAAAACTTTTTCTTTACGACTTCCTCATTATTTAACAGACATTTAGCAAATTTTGTGTTAGCAAAACCGTAGTTTTTGATTATACCTTGTTTTAGCTGTTCTGCGTTGTTTGCTGATTCGGTTATCGTGTCAATTGATAGTTCCAAAACTCTGACGAGCAGTCCACCGTTGTTATTACATTGTGCCAACAAAGAGTTTTCACCAGTAGAAATAACGGTTGTACTCCAAGTAGGAACATCCTTGCGTTCAGCGTTTGAATTGAGTCTGCCTTTATCTCTGCCGTTAGCAACATTGTAGCAAAAATCAGATATATCTTTTTGATTGCATTTTGAAAGCTCATCATACACAACGGGGTATCCGTTGTTATTAGCAAGCATACTGATTCTGTAGTTGGCAGTATCCGACCAATCGGACATCAAAGTGTTCTTATCAGTAGGATTTGGATTTCCTGCTGTGCTGACAGCAAGCATTGCAAAGGTTGTTTTACCCTTTGACGAAGCACCGTAGAGATGAACAAAAAGACTGCCATCCAATTCGTCCTTTAAAAATCCTACAGCTACGGCTGAAAGACCGAGTACGACAGCAAGTTGCAGAGCAACCTGTGGCATAGCGTATTCCTTAACAGTTTTCAGCCAACCAGCATATGAGCCTTTGGGGGTAATATCAATCTCTCCCGAATATTCAGACTCAATGGGGTAGGAAGTGCTACCTTGAAAAACTTTTCTTTCTTCAAGGTAGCTCCAGCCGATATCCGTATGTGTATACGAAATATCAAGCTGGCTTTCCTGCTGTGAAATTCTTTTAACAAGCGATTTCAAATCACTGACATCAGCACCGAGGTCAATCAGGATATTACTGTTATTGTAAATATCACTTCTGGGCAACACCCTCAATGTTGACATTGAGGGCGAATGCCAGAATCTTATGAGTAAATAACAGATTCCTGTTTTTGAATTAATAAGCTTTTTTAGAACTTCAACATAGAGATTTTGGTGATTTTTGTTGTTGAATGATTTATTATTCGAATTCATCGTCGCCAAAACCGCCTAAATAAAAGTCGAGTTTTGTACAGAATGATTGATTGGTTTCCTCGTCATTTTCGATTGTAAAATCAACCATTCTATCAGCGAAATCTTTTACTTTGAGTGACTTAATATCTGAGTCAGTAAAGCCTGATTTCGTTAATTCGCCATAAAGAAACGAATCTTCATTCATCAATAAAGGAAAGCCTTGGGTTTCAAAGAGTGTTTCACTTTCGTGTTCAAGAATTATGAAGTGTACATTGCCGTTAAGTACTTTAACCCAGCGTATAGTACCTTCATATTCTCCGTTAGGTAAGTGTTTCTTTATCACCTTGAAAAGTTTTGTATTGCCAGTATAATTTTTTAATTTGAACATAAATTTAAACTCCTTTGTAATTATATTAACAGGAACATTGCTGCCACATTCCGACAACATTGTTACTGTTGTAACATTATTGTAACATATAAAAACGGTTTTTTGAAGTGGCGGTATAACCAATTTTTAAAAAAAGATTTTTTGGAAAAAAACACCCAAAATTTGCATTTTGAAAGATGGGTCAAGTAGGAAGTCTTACTACACCCTCATTTCGGCTATCTGTTAGTGAGCAATTTACTCAATTGTTTATTGTGAACAAAAATATTGATTATTAATAATAAGAGTGCAAAATAAAGGAGTGTCTTATAGAAGGGGTTAGTGGATGTAAATTTTTTCTTCCTTTGCCGTCTGTTATTTGAAAAAGTTTGTCTTTTTGAGGTTCAAGCAATTTTAAAACAGATTGTTCTCTCTCTGAAAAAACCTTTCTTGTTTCTGTAAATTTGCCCCAAGCAATAATAATTTTATCTGCTTTTAAGGCTGATTCCTTAATGTATTTATCAGTATCTGCGTTCCACAAATCTTTTGTACTTTTCAATTTTTTTACATCAGCACCGATTTTAGAAATCAAATTTGTAAGCACAAAGCCGCCCATTCCAAGCAAATAAATATTATTGCAGATGATAGATGTTGTAGTGTCGCTTGTCACATTAAAATCTTCCGATGGTGCAATGGTAATTACATTTGCAATCGGAAGTGTTTTATCCCATATTTTCGACAGGGAATAGCGGTGCAGACTGTCGTCAGAGAACACCGCTTCACATTTTATTGTTGCTCTTTCTGTAGTCATAGTTTATTAAGCCTTTCTGAATTAAGTTTTATTGTTTGTGTTGTATGTTCCTGCAAAAGATAGCTTTCAGTTGCTTTGTCTATTGTTCCAAGCTCTGCAAAGACAGAAATTGCACAGCTGTTTGAAATGACAAAACAGCTGTGCAATAATTTAATTTTATCTGTTGAATTTTTGATTGTCAGCACCTCGGTGAATTCGGGCAAAGATTTTTCAAAAGGCTTTGACAGTCCTATTTCACAATGATTTTTGCAGTCCTGTACACTCTCAAGCAAATAAATTGCTCCGATTTCAGCGAGATTTGAACATCTGTTTACCTTTGTGAGCATATCAAAATAATCTGATATGTATGCAGTAATCAGGGAATTTAAGCCTTTGTTTTTCAAAGTGTTTAAGTCTTTCGGATATTCAATTTTAATCATTTTTTCCTCTTTCTCAACGCAGAGCCTGTGCAGAGAAGCGAGATAGCCGCTCCTGCTCCTGTTGCAAACATTTCTACTGCTACCTTTGTAGTTATTGCCGCTATAAGTCCAAACATTTTTATATCTCCTTTTTCAAAATTTCAGATTTTTTCAAGAACTTTTTCGGTTGCAAGCACAACGGTTGTTGTTACTGCAAAGCCGAGTACAAACCAAACAGCTTCCATTTTTTCACCACCTTTGATATTTTTATATATAAATGCGGCTATCATTCTAAATTGAACGATAGCCGTGACATATAGATTTGAATCTAATCTATATGATTAGATTTTTTTGATTAGTTTTACTATAGAGTTTATCAGCTCTTGTCAAATAAGATGTATTTAAGTAGGCTGTGTACATAGTGGTAAGTCTATCTCCACTAGGCCACGCATATTCGTACCAATCATCAGGACTAGCAAATGTTGCCGATTTCAAACCTGAGTTTGCAAAACTTCCTGCCCCGATATTTATTACATTTGCTGGAATGTATACTTGTGTAATAGAAGTACACTTTCCAAAAGCATATCTACCTATTGTTTTTACTTTTTGTGATATTGTTACTTTATTAATATAATTGCAACCATAAAATGCAAAATTACCTATTATTGAAACATCATCTGGAATAACAATGGTTGTTAATAAGGCATTATCAATATACAATTCAGCTCCGTTGTAACAGGGGTTTGATGAAGCACTTTTAAATTTAAGTTGGCACCATTGCGATAGTGTTCCGCAATAATATACCTTTTTAAGAGAACTGCAACCGTCAAAAGCAGCAGTTTTGATTGAAGTTATACTTGATGGAATTGTTAATACTTTTAAATTGGTAGAATTTGCAAAACCACTTTCTAATACTTGTGTGACCGGCTTTCCTTTATATGTAGATGGAATTGTTATTTCTTCAAGATACTTTGATTTTCCTGCCATTACTCCATAAGAACCATCAGAAAGCGGATAGAAATCAAGCCCTGAAGAGTCTATAGTATCATCTATTGTACCTAAATTGTTACTTGTGCCGTCTGTATATGTAACAATCAATTCACCGTTAACAATTTCTGTTTTAGCAATGCCTCTACCGTCTTTTCCGTCATCGCCCTTGTCACCTTTATCTCCCTTATCACCTTTGTCTCCTTTATCCCCTTTTTCACCCTTGATATTGCCAAGGTTGCAAACTGTATTATCAGTAAGAAGAATACTTAAATTTCCGTCAGTTGACAAAGTAACAGTTTTAATTCCTACACCGTCCTGACCGTCAATTCCATTTGTGCCGTTTGTACCAACTACTATACCAAGATTTGCAATTTCTCCATTAGTATAAGTTAATATAAGTTCACCGCTTGAATTAATTTCTGTCTTTGAAATACCAATTCCGTCAGCTCCCTTGATATTTCCGAGATTAAGCACAGCACCGTTGGAAAGTTCAACACTCAAAGCACCTTCGGCAGAAACAGATACATTGACAATACCTGTACCGTCTTTACCGTCAACACCGTTTGTTCCGTTAGTTCCATCTTTACCATCATTGCCTTTTGTGCCATTTGCACCAACTACTTTACCTAGATTTGTGGACTCACCATTAGTATATGTGAGTATAAGTTCACCATCAGCATTTATTTCAGATTTTAAAATGCCTATACCGTCCGTACCTTTGATATTACCGAGATTTAATGTTGTTCCGTTTGTCAGCTCGACATTTAAAATACCTTCATCGGAGATTGATACATTGGCAATACCAATACCATCCTTTCCATCAATGCCGTCTGAACCGTCTTTACCATCAGTTCCGTTAATTCCATCTTTACCGTCAGAACCGTCTGTACCGTCTTTTCCGACAATACAACCGAGATTTATACTTGATGAATCAGAGAAAGTAAGCACAAGTTCACCATCAGAATTGATTACTACATTAGAAATTCCAATACCATCTGTTCCATCCTGACCGTCAGCACCATCCTTACCATTAGTACCGTTTATTCCATCAATACCGTCTTTGCCGTTTTCACCATTCTTACCGTCAGTTCCGACAACTACACCGAGATTTGAGTAGGTTCCATCAGAATAGGTTATAACTAATTCACCGTTAGCATTGATTTCAGATTTTGAAACACTAATACCATCTTTACCGTTAGTGCCATTAATACCATCAGCACCATCTTTTCCGTTTGCTCCGATAACTTTACCGAGGTTGGTTGATGTTCCGTCTGAATAATTAATAACAAGTTCACCGTAAGAATTAATTATTGTTTCTATAACTCCGATACCATCCTTGCCGTCCGTTCCGTTTGTTCCGTTAGTACCATCCTTACCATTGTTACCAACTATCATTCCGAGATTTGAAATTGTACCGTCAGAATAAGTTATAACAAGTTCACCGTCAGCATTGATTTCTGATTTTGTAACACTGATACCATCTTCTCCGTCTGTACCGTCCTTACCATTCTTACCGTCAGTTCCGACGACTACACCGAGGTTTGAGCTTGTGCCATCAGAGTAAGTTATAACAAGTTCACCGTCAGCATTGATTTCAGTTTTTGATACACCAATTCCGTCTTTTCCATCAATACCATTAGTTCCATTTGTACCATTCAATCCATTCTTACCATCCGTTCCGACTACAATTCCGAGATTTGAAATAGTACCGTCAGAATAAGTTATAACAAGTTCGCCGTCAGCATTGATTTCTGACTTTGTAACGCCTATACCGTCATTGCCGTCAATACCGTTTGTACCATCTTTTCCGTCAGTGCCGTTTGTTCCATCTTTACCATCTGCACCGTTGACACCGTCTTTGCCGTCATTTCCTACGACAGTACCGAGATTTGTAGAAGTGCCATCAGAATAGTTAATAATAAGTTCACCATAAGAGTTTATAGTTGTTTCGGTAATTCCTATACCATCAGTACCATTCTTACCGTCAGCACCGTCCTTGCCATTAGCTCCGTTTGTGCCGTCGGCTCCGTCCTTTCCGTCTGCACCTTTTATGATTCCGAGATTTAATTGTGTACCGCTTGTCAATGTGATTTCAAGTTCATCATCCGCATTGATTGTTATGTTCTGAATGCCAACTCCGTCTTTACCATCTGTTCCGTTGATACCATCCTTGCCATCTTGTCCATCAGTACCATTTATACCGTCTTTACCGTTCTGACCATCTTTTCCATCTTTGCCGTCTTTACCGTTTGTACCAACTACAACTCCGAGATTATCAACATTGTTGTCAGAATAAGTTAAAATAAGCTCACCTTTTGAGTTGATTTCTGATTTTACAACGCTGATACCATCAGCACCGTTTTTGCCGTCAACGCCATTAGTTCCATCCTTGCCGTCTTTTCCATCTTTTCCGTCTACTCCATTAGTGCCGTCTGTGCCGTCTGTGCCGTCTATGCCGTCCTTGCCATCAGCACCGATTACATTTCCAAGATTTGAACGCTGACCGTTAGAATAGGAGAGTACGAGTTCACCGTCTGAATTGATTTCAGCACTTGTTACGCTTATACCGTCAACTCCATCTTTGCCATCAGTACCATTCATACCGTCTTTACCGTTCTGACCATCTTTTCCATCAATGCCGTCTTTACCGTTTGTACCTATTACAACACCAAGATTATCAACATTGTTGTCAGAATAAGTTAAAATAAGCTCACCTTTTGAGTTGATTTCTGATTTTACAATGCTGATACCATCAGTACCGTTTTTGCCGTCAATGCCATTAGTGCCATCCTTGCCGTCTTTTCCATCAACTCCGTTAGTGCCGTCTATGCCGTCCTTGCCATTAGCACCGATTACATTTCCAAGATTTGAACGCTGACCGTTTGAATATGTCAAAACCAACTCGCCGTTAGAGTTTATCTCGGAGTTTATAACGCTTACTCCGTCAGCACCATTCATTCCAACAATCTTATCAAGATTTACATTTTTTCCGTTGGAAAAGCTCAACACGAGCTGACCGTCAGAATTTATCTTTGCATTGGAAATTCCAACACCGTCAGCGCCGTTAACTCCATTCTTGCCGTCTTTACCATTTGCACCGTTTTTACCATCAATTCCATTCTTACCATCAGTGCCGACAGCTTTTCCGAGATTTAATACAGAGTTATCGGAAAGAGTTAAAAGCAGTTCACCGTTTGAAGAAAAGGAGGCTGTTTTTATGCTTGCTCCATTCTGATTTGACGAAGCTTTAAGTGAAGAAATCCACTCTTTTTCAGTTCCCGAATATCCGTTTTCAACTGCAATATCATAAGCAGATTTACCAGAAAGTGAAGCAAGCCAATCCTGAATACTTCCCTCATAACCGTATTTTACAGCCAATTCATACGCAGAAAGACCGTTTTCAACCGTTTTATTGCCGCTAATAACAGCAACACCAACTGTTCCAAGTAAGAGTAAAACAACAAGAATTACACATAATATTTGAAAAAACTTACTGTTCTTTTTCTTGACTTCTTGATTTTCAACTGTTATTTGTTCATTTTGAATGAATTTAATTTTTTGCTGTGACATTTTTACCTCCATCAAATTAATTATTGTTTTCATCAATATGTGATTTAAGGATTTTTCTAATCCATTTTTCGCTGTAGCCGTATTTTGTAGCAAGCTGTTTGATGTTGTACCCATTGTATTCATCAACAATCTGCTTTTTCAAAAATTCCTTGCTGAATAATTGAACAGGGAAAGTGATTTGCTGACCTCTATACGCTGAATGAATTTTTAATACCGCCTCAATTCCAAGCAAATTTGCAAGCTCACTGTATGCACCGTTCAGATATTCGCATTTTATATTACTTGCGTCCATTTTAAATGTCACTCCTTGCATTTCGACATCTCCTTTCAAATTATATTGTATTATGACAGAACAATATAGAGCGATTGTTCCTATGATTTATTCCTTATCAAATTCCAAAAACAGGAAATATTGCATTATCATTATACGAAAGAACGGATAAATCGGAAAAATATTTATTTGATTTTGCCTATTTCTCTTTATACATTAAGATTTATTTCTGTCAATAAATTATTGTGAAGTTCAATTATTCTATTGGAAAAATTACAGCGGCAAAAAATCTATTGCACACCAAAACACACAGGCACGCACTAAAGCGTGCGTTATTGTGTTTTACAGTTTTAACTGTTGTGCAACATCATTTTTGCCGCCGTTAGATAGTGAATGAGGTAGTTTTTTTATGACTTTTTCAATGATTTGTTGAGCTTCTTTCATCATTATATGACATTATTTGGAAAAATCTTCCGTGCTTTTCCACGCAAAATTGCAAAAAGAAAACACCATACTGAATTTGTTTGATTTTCAGTATGATGTTATTTTATTTCAAAAAAATAATATGTATTTAATCTTTTGATATTTTCAAAATAGGCATTAAAAAGATTTCCCCATTTCCCCGCAGTTTTTTCATCAAAATTGAAAGACAGTAAATTTACATATGCTTCAATGCGACTGCCACTCACGACCTCCTCAAAGTCATCTTTTCAGAAAATAAGCCATTTTTAAAATACTATAACAAATTATTTTTCAAAACAGTTTTTTAATGAATATATTCAACAATTCTTTTTCGTTTGTAAACACTGCTTATTTGATTATCAATAATTTTCATATGTGAGATAAATGGGACACATTTCACCTCGACCAACCGAGTGTCTCGGTACGCAAATCGCGTATCGGGGCATTTTTAATTATTTTTAGCTTTTTTCTCGCGTCAGAGGTGACATCTCTTTCGTAACCTATTGACAAATATATAGCCCCCCACAAAAATCTTATTAAAGCTGTTTGTGGGGGGCTTTTTGCCCTTTGGGTAGTATTTGGGCAGGAATCGGATTTTGGGAGTTTAATTTTATAGGAATCAGGCATCACATTCCAATTCGCACATATGCACAGAAAAAAACGAAAGGTGAACTTTGCAACAACAAATTCTACTCCTCATAAATATGCCAAAACGCAAAATCTGCCGGCAAAGCACTGAAAATGGTACAGCCATTTTTGGTATAATAACTACAGAAGTTAATTGCAGAAATTTTGCAGTAACTAAAGCAATCTATAATTTTTTAGGAGAAAGAAATATGTGTGACGGAATTTTCGGGAATTTATTTGACCTTAACGGTGACGGCGAGCTGGATATTGGCGAACGGGCTTTGGATTACCTTGCTTTTGAGGAAAATATGAAAGAGCTTGGAGATTCGGACTTTGGCAATAACCCGGACGATGATTTTGATGATGACTTGGATATCGACTTAGACGATGACTCGGACGACGATTTTGAAGACAGCTTTGGTGATGACTTCGAAGATAATTCAGACGATTTTGATTTTTAAATATCAGATATAAAATTATTGTTATCTACCAAATCAGTTGAGATGAGTTCGTTTATTTTTTCGGTCTGTAAGAGCTCTGTAAACTATTTATCAGCGATTTGTATAAAACCATATTATATGCGTATATTAAATACGAGGTGATAATATGGCAAAAAAGGGTATGAAACGCCCTGAATTATCTTATAAAAAGCCCCACAGCGAGGCAAAGTCCGTAACGATTATTCAGGGAAAAGCAAAAAGTGCAAAAGAACATGCAAATCCTATTATTGCAGGGACAAAACCGCCCTCTCAAAAGGTTTATCATACGGTTCCCTTTTCTTCCGACAAACCCATATCCCCTGTTTATTCAACAATAGACAACGACCTTGCCAGGGATAATCTGGAGAACGATATTACTGCCGCCGACTTGCAGGATTTGTAGCCTGAGGCAATTTTTACGGAGGAATATATGGAAACTGCGTGGGGGTCGATAGACCGCAAATACCCTGAGCTCAGGAGTGATATTCACACGGATGTTTTAATAATCGGCGGAGGTATAACAGGGATTCTTACCGCTTATTTTTTACATCAAAAGGGCGTAAGATACATTCTGGTTGAAAAAAACAGAATTTGCCGGGGAACTACCGGAAGAACGACTGCAAAAATCACATTTCAGCACGGCTTAATATACCAAAAACTACTGAAAAACAGCGGTTTTGACACAGCTCTTAAATACTTTATCGCAAACCGCAGAGCCTTTAACGAGTACGCCCGTCTGTGTGAAGATATTGACTGTGATTACGAAATTAAGGACAACTATGTTTACTCACGGGATGACAGGGACTCGCTTGAAGATGAAATGCGTTTTCTCTCGGATATAGGCTATAATGCGGAATTCTGCGAAAAAATCCCTGTGCCTGTGAATATTACAGGAGCCGTAAAATTTCCCCATCAGGCACAGTTTAACCCGATAAAATTCCTGTCTAAAATTTCTGAAAAGCTAAACATATACGAAAACACCTTTGTGCGTGAAATGATTGGCACCACAGCCGTTACGAGCCGAGGTAAAATTTACGCCGACAAAGTAATAGCCACAACTC
This sequence comes from bacterium, assembly GCA_022774755.1. Taxonomy (GTDB): domain Bacteria; phylum Bacillota; class Clostridia; order Oscillospirales; family Acutalibacteraceae; genus Ruminococcoides. The sequence continues at coordinate 20,752 of JALFLK010000009.1, read as the reverse complement.
ACTTCCCTTTTATCAACAAGCACGGAAGCTATTTTCTTAAGCTTTATCAGCACCGTTCCTATGTAATCGGACTTGAAAACGCTCAGAATGTAAACGGAATGTATGTTGACAATGACAAAAAAGGAATGTCATTCAGAAATTACGGCGACCTTTTGCTTTTGGGCGGAGGAGGTCACCGAACAGGCAAACCGGGCGGCAACTACGGCGAGCTTATATTGTTTGCCCAAAAGCATTATCCCGATGCCCCTGTTAAATTCCGCAGTTCTGCTCAGGACTGTATGAGCCTTGACGGGATTCCGTATATCGGACGGTATTCAAAAAACACGCCCAGGCTTTTTACCGCAACGGGATTTAACAAATGGGGAATGACCTCCTCTATGGTGTCGGCTATGATTTTAAGCGATATGGCGGTGGGAGTAAAAAACGAATTTGAGGACATTTTCAGCCCCTCACGAAGCATTTTAAAGCCGCAGCTTTTTGTAAACGCAGGCGAAGCCGTGAAAGGTCTTGCCACATTTTCGTCGAAGCGGTGTCCTCATATGGGGTGCGCCCTTAAATGGAACAGCGCAGAACATTCCTGGGATTGCTCCTGTCACGGGTCACGCTTTTCGGAAAAGGGAATTGTCCTGGATAACCCTGCTAACGGCAATTTGAAGAAGTGATTTTATCAAAGTCTGCGGAGTATTTTCGCAGGCTTTTTTGCGCAATAAATTTCCTGATAAATACAGATAAAAAATACTGAAAATCTCATTGACTGCAAGGAAAAATTATCATAAAATAACGGTAGAAAGTGTAAGGCTTATACTAAAAACAGTTTTATACAAAGGAAACACCGATTAACTCGGCTGTAGGGATTTTCAGCTTGATTTTTTCGGTGGTTCTATGATATTTTCGGGAAAATTAACGGGAAGTCAAGGTGATTTTTATGATAAAAAAACTTCTTTCAGCATTATTGTCAATAGTTTTGGCAGGCTCTGCAATAACGGGCGCTTACGCCGCAGAAATATACGACAATAACACAACCGATGAAACCCCCTCCGGATTCAGCCAGCAATCTACACCTCTGCAAGACGCTGACCCCGAACAGATTGAGTTCATAACACAGTACACTAACGGCAACAAAGCCGAGTACTACACCCAAGACGGCGTCCGGGTTGACCCGTTATCCTTTAACGCAGAATCGGAAGAAGTAAATCAAACCCTGCCGTCAAGCTATAATTTAAAGGATTACAACCGAGTAACTCCCGTTAAAAATCAGGGCTCCCAGGGCTTGTGCTGGATGTTTGCCTCTATGGCGTCTATGGAATCCAGCGTGCTCTCTCAGCCTGATTTATGCAAAACTCTGACAGGCACGCCTGATTTTTCCGAGGGCGCTCTTTCCTACTATATATACACTCCTATTGAGGATACCTCATCCCCTCTGCACTACGACTGCGAGGATGTTGAGAGCAAAGGAGGCGACGGCGGATTTACAAGCATAGCTGCAAACGGCGTATCGGGCGGATACGGAGTTTATCCAAGCGAATACCTGCCCTATTCTCAATGGAACGACGGTTATCCCGAGGAAATGAGAAATTACTCTCTTTACAGATTAAAAAATTACGAGGAGCTCTCAAACGATATTCCAACTCTTAAACAGCGGATAATTGACGGCGGCGCCCTGACAGTAAGCTATTCCTGCTATTCTTCAAATTACTACACAAACGGCAGTCTTGTATCTTATTATGACAGCGGATTCCCCATAATCCCCTCCCCGTCCGATATGTCCCATGTTGTAGCGGTTGTGGGCTGGGACGATAATTACAGCAGGGAAAACTTCAGCCCCGACGACCGACCGGAAAAGGACGGTGCCTGGCTGTGTAAAAACAGCTGGGGCGAAGACTGGGGCTGTACCGATGATTATTATAAGGGCTATTTCTGGATGTCCTACGAAACAAAATTCCCGTTTTTCTCTCAGTTTGAAATGCAAAGCGGAGAAAGCTACGATAACATTTACCAGCATCAGCTTACAGCAGGAAGCTCGGAGAATGTAACCGCCGCCGCAAATGTCTTTACCGCTGAAAGAGATGAAACTCTGACCCGAATTTCCGTAAACACCTTAGGATTTGCAGACTGCACGGCAGAGGTTTATTTGCTGAATGACGATTACAGCGCACCTGACGACGGACAGCTTTTGACATCCTTTGAAACCACAATTAAAAATGTGGGCATACACAGTTTTGAAATAACCGACCGAATTGACTTAAAAAAGGGTGATATTTTCTCGGTGGTTTTCAGATGCAAAAGTAATTCTTTCCTGGGCTTTAACAACCTTCTCCAAAATTATAAAGAACACGGCAAGAGCTATCTGATAAGAGATAACGACAGCTGGACCGATGTTGCCGACATTAACGGAACAGAACGGCAGTTAGCATATTCGTCAATCAAGGCGTTTACCGTAAATAAAGATAAAATCGCAGACAAAACAAAACTTACAGCCTCAATAGAGGAAGCAGAAAAGGCCGTACCTGAGCAAGGCGTTGACCCTGAAATAATTGCTGAGCAAGAGGAAAGTCTTGTTCAGGCAAAGGAAGTATTAGGCGACGAAACCGCCGGACAATACATAGTAAACAACGCAGAATTCAGGCTGAACTCATCCACGGCTAAGCTGAAAAACTACTATTATCACATAAGCTCTGCGGAAGATTTTATGCGCTACTACCGTTTGGCAATTAAAAACAACACAAACCTGCCCAGTCAGAGAATTATCCTTGACGCAGATATAGACCTAACCCAAGAGGGAACGCTTTTACCTATGTTTTCAGATAAAAGACCTTTCAGCGGTGTATTTGAGGGCAACGGACATAAAATTACCGGCGCAAGCATTGTTCAGACCGACCCCTACAGCCCTGCGGGACTTTTTGCCTCCGTTAAAAATGGCACAATAAAAAATCTTGCTCTTGAAAACTTTTACTGCGAAAGCACCAGCAGTACAGGTGTGATTGCAGGTCAGTCAATGGGAGCCGTTATTGAAAACTGCACCGTCAGGGATTCTAAGGTTACTGCCTACGGCGGTGCCTGCGGATTTATTTCCGGCTCATCTGACGGAGACACAATCAAAGACTGTAATGTGGCAAACTGCACCGTCAGGTCGGCAAACTCCGGCGGAATCTACTATTCCGAATACCAAAATACAACCGAGATTATAAACTGTTCAAATTCAGACTGTACTGTTTCTGCCGCATACAGACTGACCGATAACGAAAATCTGACCTTAAGCGTTGACACCCACGGTATGGGCTATCCGCTTATTGAGCGCACACCCGACAACAAGTTCACTATTGAATCCCTTACGGGCAACATTCTCTCAATAACCTCAGAGGATGCTGTCATCACACAGGTGGGCGATGTTTATCAGATTGAAAGCGACCGGCGCAATGCAAATATTGATATTAAGCTTGATATGCCTATGGGCGGATATTTAGGCTATGCAACAAATTTTGAAACACGGGAGCAGTTGATTACCGCAATTTACAGTGGTGAACCCGACATAGTTATTCCGACTGAGATAGGCGGTCTGCCGGTTACCTCTATCTACAAAAATGCAATCCTGTATTGCAAGGAATCTTTAAATTCACTGACAATTCCGGGAACAATAAAAAATATCCCCGATAACATTTTTGCAAACATCTATTCACTCACACATCTTACTCTGTCCGAGGGTGTGGAAACCGTCGGAAGCCTGTCGTTTTCACAATGTTCTTCCCTGAGCAGTATAAATTTTCCCGATTCTCTTGTGTCTGTCGGCAACAATGCTTTCAGTAATAATTTTGCCCTGAAATCAGTATCAATGGGTGATAGCCTTAAATCCCTGGGCGACGGTGCATTTTCAAACTGCAGTTCACTTGAAAGCGTAAATCTGGGCAAATCCGTAGAATCAATAGGCAAGAACGCCTTTGCCGAATGTACAAAAATTACCGACATTACAATTCCCGACAGCACAAAAACCGTAGGCGACGGTGCTTTTTCCGGGTGCATTGCTATGAGGGCAAATTTAGGAAAAAACATTACATCTATCGGCAAAAACGCCTTTGGCTACACCACCAGAACTGTGCTTAACAACAGATATGCAAAAATAACGGATTTTGCCGTAAACGGTTACGGAAATACAGCCGCCGAAAGCTACTGCAAAGAAAACGGCATAAGATTTGTTGACCTTAACACTTCAAAGCCTGACACAACAACCGAAGTCTTTGACTACGGGGTGTTTATCAAGGGCGACGTTGACGGAGATTTGAAAGTCAGTATAAGGGATGTAGCCGTTCTTCAGCAAAAGCTGGCAGGCTTAACGGTATTTAACGATATTCAGGAGTACAACGCCCTTGTTATTAACTGCAAAGAATCCATAACAATCAACAACGCAACTACCATTCAGCAATACCTTGCCAAATACATAAGCGACCTGGACTATGGCGGAAAAGGCTGACAATTACAAAGCTTCAGACGAATAATCGCATACAAAAGTCGAGTACCTCGAGAATCAATCCGAACGGACAACACCATAGATGAATCTATTTACCCGGAATAAAACGGTCGGACATATATGTTTTATGTTATAAACCGGCCTTTTCTCGGCGGAAAACGGTCGGGCATAAAACTATACCAATTAGATGAAGCTATCTCCCCGGAGCGAAAAGCCTCGACACGCAATTCGTGCAGACAGCTTTTGCTGAAAACATCCTTTTATGCCCGAGCGCAGCCGAGCAATTTCCTATAACATAATAAAAGCAGGCTTATCGCCTGCTTTTGTATTTAGTATCTCTCAGATTTTAGTATTAAATTTTTAATAACCCCAGCGATCGAAGAATCTGACATCGCCGTATGTCATTATATAGTTCTGGCTTTCGTGAAATGCGCTTGACACAAGATTCGGATTATACATATACATAATTCGGTGCTGAACCGCCGCATGGTCACTGTCAAAAATATACGAAACGGCGTTTTTAACCTCTTGTGTTGGCGTGTTGTCAAGAGAAGCGTCGTACCGACAGCCTACCCTGACATCTTCAACGGTTTTAAATCCGTCAAAGCACATAGCGTCCTTAACGCACTGAGCAATCAAAGCCGCTCCGATAAATCCCCCTGTGCCGAATTCGCCCATACATAGATGCTCCAGCACCTCACGGTCCTCCTCAGTAAGCTCTACATGGAAAGTCTTGTAGGTCTTATCGGGATAATCAATAGCAACGATGTAACCTTCGTTCCATTGGTCCTCAAAAGGACATTTTGTTTCCATAGTCATTACCGTTGCCCATTCAATGGTCGGAGCTTCGGTGGGAGCTTCTGTTGCAGGCTCCTGCTCCGAATACGGCTCGGTTGCAGGCTCTTCGGTTAAAGGCTCCGTCGGCGATTCTGTGGGAGGCTCTGTGGGGGGCAGGGTTGCTGCGGCGGCAACGGCGGTTTCGGCAGTTTGAACAGAATCCGGAGTTGCATATTTTTTATTGCCGATAGATGCGTCATAGGTCTGCACCGCACAGCTTGATAAAATAATATTCATCAGTATTATTACAGATAAAACACCGCCCACAGCGGCTGTTATCTTTTTTGTTTTTGAAGTTATGGTTTTTTTCATTTTTGATACTCTCCATAAAATAAAAGCGTGTTTTAATGCTTGTCAGCGCAAAATGACAAGTACACGGTATTATTATATAACAATATTATAATAAAATCAAATCTTTCGTCACAAAAGAGTTAGAATTTACCAAATATTTAATTTTTTTACTTAAATGTACCTGTTTTTTACATACTGACGCTAAAATACGGCGATAAACTATAATTGGATTTTAGTATTAGTTAGAAATTCTGTCACTATTACGGCAGACAAAGAAAAACTATGTTTGGAAAATGCAAAAGCCGTCCCGAAGGACGGCTCTGATAATAACTTTGATGTACTTTTGAAACGCTGGGTAAATTAAACTTATACTAAAAATCCGTTGAAACAACTAATCGGTTCTTAAATAAAGATATTCTTAATTATTCTGTACCCAAAGCTATGCGGGGATTGTACCTGCTTCCGTTGTGCCAACATTCAAAATGAAGATGAGCGCCGTAAGACCTGCCGGTATTTCCGATGTAGCCGATTACCTGACCTTTTTTCACCTGCTGACCTGCGTCGGCTACGATTATACTGCAATGGGCATAAAGCGTGCCAAAGCCGTCGCCGTGATTGAGCATAATATAATAACCCCAGCCGGAGCCCCATTCGTCGGTGCGGTTGGCAATCGCCACAGTTCCGTCCTCAGCCGCCACTATGGGCAGTCCGTAGGCACTTCCGTTGCAGGCAATATCAATGCCGTTGTGTCCGTCAACGCCGTATTCGGTCGTCACAACATCGCAGTAAGGAGCAGGCCAAGCGTATCTGCCGGGGGTAGTGCCATCGGAAAATACTTCATCGCCGTTTTCTGCAAAATAATTCCTGTACCATTGGGTTATCTGAGCTTCCAGCTCCTTTTGCTGTTGTTTATATGCCTCGTCGTCAGCCTTCAGATTTTCCTGTTCCTGCTTTAGCTCATCAATAATCACCTGCGCCTGTGCGCTGAGTTTCTCAAGCTCTTCCCTGTTTTCTTCAAGCTTTGTCTTATCGTTATCAACGGCAAGCCGAGCCTTTTCCTGCTCTTCCTTATTGCTGTCAATTTCGCTGATAGACTCTTTCAGACTGTTTATCAGCTTTTCGTCAGCCTTGCCCACACACTGCACCAAGGTAATTTTGTCAATAAAATCGCTGAAACTTTTTGAGCCGAGAATCACCTCAAGAGTTGAGGCGTTGCCTGCCATATATATCATTCGCAGGCGCTTTTTTAGCCTTTGGTATCCCTTTTGGATTTCGGCATTTTTGCCGTCAATCTGCTTTTGCAAAAGGTCGATTTTATCGTTATATTCATTGATTTTCAGATTAAGATTGTCAATTTCCTTTTCAACAAGGGAGATTTTCTCCTCAATGGAATTTTTGAGTTCTTCCTGATTTTCTATATCCTTTCGTGCCTGTTCAATTTTTTCATCAATCTGTTTTTGCTGTTCCTCCAAGTCCTCGTTCTGCCTGTTCAGGCTGTCAATCTGACTGCTGTCTGCGGCAAAGGACTCCGAAGAAAAGCATACGCAGGACGAAACCAATAATGCAATACACAAAAAAACACAAACAATCGGTTTTTGCATAGGCCTGTGTTTCAAAATTACGCCTCCGTACTTACTTTAACTGATTATACACCTTTATAAAGGTTTCAATAACATAATCTGCGTCTTCGTCCGTCAGAGTTGTGTTAAGGGGCAAAGTCATCTGGTTTTCGTGCATTTTATATGCATTTGGAAAATCCTTAATGTCAAAGCCGTGATTTTTATATGCTGTCAGCATGGGCAACGGCTTAAAATGCACATTGCACATAACGCCGTTTTCGTACATTTTATTAAAGAATTTATTTCTGAACTCTGCGTCCCTGCCCAAAAATCTCACAAAATACAGGTGTCCGCTGCTTCTGTGGTCTTCGCCTGCGTGGTCAAGCACCGCAATATCCAAATCCTTGAACGCCTCGTTGTATCTTCTGATAAGCTCGTGGCGTCTGTCAAGCATTTTATCGTAACGCTGAAGCTGTGCAAGTCCCAGCGCCGCAGTAATATCGGGCATATTACACTTGTACTGGGTATCAACCACATCGTATTCCCAGGAATTGCCCTTATTCTTTGCATAGGCGTCCTTGGTCTGTCCGTGAAGCGACCAAAGCATATACTGCTTATACAAGGAGTCCTCGTCAATTCGGGAGCGAATCTTGTGAACCGCTGCGCCTCCCTCTGCGGTAGTCATATTCTTAACAGCGTGAAAACTAAAATTCGTAAAGTCGGCAATTTCTCCGCACATTTTACCGTGCCATCTTGCACCGAAGGCATGGGCGGCGTCGCTCATAACCACAACCCGTCCCAGTAAATCCTGAAGATAGCTGGAGGGAACAAAGACATCACGCCTGCTGCGTACAGCCTCGTATATTTTATCATAATCGCATACTACGCCTGCCAAATCGACGGGAACAACAACCTTTGTGCGCTCGTTAATTGCCTCCGCCATTTTGTCGTAATCCATTTCATATGAGTCTTCTGCGCAGTCAATCATAACCGGCGTTGCGCCCACATGGTAGATTATAGAGGCAGTGGCAGTATAGGTATAAGCCGGAACAATAACCTCGTCGCCGGGGCCTACGCCTAAAATCCTCAGGGTCATCTCCGCACAAGCAGTCTGAGAAGAAAGGCAGACGGCTCTGCTTACGTTGCAGTAATCTGCGATTTTCTGCTCAAAAAGCTTAGTCTTCGGGCCTGTGGTAATCCAGCCTGACTTTAAAACTTCTATAACCGAATCAATTTCCGCCTGAGAAATGTCCGGAGGCGAAAAAGGAATAGTTTTTTTCATAATCCGAATTCCCCTTAACAGTGACTTTGCCCCGGTTTTGCCCTTGGGCACAGATTTCCTATACGGCACCGTCAGCACAGAGCCGGCATCGGATAATTATAATGTATTATTATACTACCTAAAACAATAAATGTAAAGATATTACAATTATTTTCTGTTTCTCCGAATATTATGTGCAAAATATAAAACCCCGTAAACAAAATCGAACTGCCCCGGACTGTGCCAAAGCAGTCCCAAAGCAGTTCAAAATCTGGTATTATTTAAAATGTTTGATATCTGTAAAATTTTGACAACCTTACCTGTGCTTTACAGAATCATGCGCCATATTCCTGTATTTTTCCCTTGTTGCCATTCCGCCCCGTATGTGCCGTTCCGACTTATTAACATCAAGAACCTTTCTGGCTTCTTTAGCCAACGACGGGTTAATCCTCTTTAATCTTTCGGTTATGTCCTTATGAACGGTGCTTTTGCTTATTCCGAATTTTTTTGCCGCAGAACGCACCGTTGCCCTGCTCTCTATTATGTATTCACCAAGCTCCACGGCTCTCTCTTCCACAATACCTTTCACATACAAACCCTCCGTTAATGGATTTGTTAATTTATATGCAAAGGGAATTGTAATTTATTACTTAATTGAAAAAGCCGTATCCCAATATTTTGAGATACGGCGTAGTCTTAAAATTGATTTATGAGTTTTAATATTGATTAAAATTGTTTATAAAACTCTATCTAAAAAACTCTATCTAAAAACTTATTTATAAAACTCGTGGATACAATCTACAATCTGTCCGCACTGCTGTAAGGTAAGACCGTAGTACATAGGAAGCCTTGTCAGGCGCTCGCTTTCTTTTGTTGTGTACTTATCTTCACCGTTAAAACGGCTGAATTTTTCTCCGGCAGGTGAAGAATGAAGGGGAACATAGTGGAAAACTGAGCCTATGCCGTGTTCTTTAAGATAAGAAATCAGCTTTGTACGAACCTCAAGATTCTCCGTCTTAATGTAGAACATATGGGCATTGTGAGAGCACTCCTTCGGAATAAAGGACAGCTCAATCAAGCCTTTTTCTGCCAAATCTTTAAGATTTTCGTAGTAGAAGTTCCAGCATTTAAGTCTTTCTTCGTTAATTTTCTCCTTGATTTCAAGCTGAGCATACAAATATGCGGCGTTAAGCTCTGAGGGCAAAAATGAGGAACCTACATCCATCCAAGTGTATTTATCAACCTGCCCACGGAAAAACTGCGAACGGTTTGTACCTTTTTCCCTGACAATTTCTCCACGGAGCACATCGTTTTCATTGTTAATAAGGATAGCTCCGCCCTCGCCCATACTGTAATTTTTAGTTTCGTGGAAGCTGTAACAGCCGAAATCGCCGATTGAGCCTAAGGCTTTCCCCTTATAAAAGCCCATAACGCCCTGAGCAGCGTCCTCAATAACCTTTAAGCCGTGATTTTTGGCAATTTCCATAATTGCGTCCATCTCACAGCCTACGCCTGCATAGTGAACGGGAACTATCGCCTTGGTTTTATCCGTAATGGCGTCCTCAATTAACTTTTCGTCAATATTCATTGTGTCGGGGCGTATATCAACAAACACAATCTTTGCTCCTCTTAAAACAAAGGCGTTTGCAGTAGAAACAAAGGTGTAAGAGGGCATAATAACCTCGTCGCCCTCCTTGATATCAGCCAAAACCGCCGCCATCTCAAGGGAGTCGGTTCCCGAGGTAGTCAGCAGGCACTTTTTTGTTCCTGTATATTCCTCAATCAATTCCTGACATTTTTTCGTAAACTGTCCGTCTCCGCAGATTTTTCTGCTTTCAACCGCCTGCTTAATATAGTCAAGCTCTTTGCCTGTGTAAGGCGGTATGTTAAAATTTATCATACTCCCACTCCTGTCGTAACAGTACACACTTTCCTTTATACATACTATATGTTTTATAATCTTTATTATAATTACATATTTTTTCCTTGTCAATACAGAAAAATTCATCGGGCAAGGGCTTGTGCATAAGTTATAATTGCAGGTTTTCTTTGAAAACTATTTGCATATCAAAAATCCGCCGTGGATTTTATAGATAAATCTTAATCAAATCTTAATTAAATCAAAATAAAGCATTGACAAAATCAGTATGAATAAACTATAATGTATAAAACAAATAATCCCTTTGAGGGAGTAGTAGCGCTTATGCGTGGCAAGTCAACAATCTCGGCGTTTGCCTGGCTTGTCTTAAATCACGAGACTCATGTATAACTGAAAAGCTATACGGAAGTCTTTATTTTTTTGCTTCTCTGCCCGAAATCTGAAGACTTTTGTGAGTTTTCGGATTTCGGGGTTTTGTTTTTCAATACTGATATTGCGCAAATATTATGCAAAACACGGTGATATCAGTTAATAACAGGAGGTAAATAAAATGACGCCTTATCTTGAAAGCGCAGAAAGCGTAATTTCCCAATTCGGCTCAAACGAAGAAACCGGTCTTATTGAAAATCAGGTTGAAATAAGCCGGAGCGAGCACGGCGAAAACACCTTTACAAAGGAAAAACCCATATCGGTCATTAAAAGGATTGCCGACGCATTTAAAGAGCCTATGCTGATTATTCTGATTATAGCCGCCGTTATTACCGTTGCGGTGAATTTCGTAAAGCTGTTTACAGGCGGCGAGGCGGATTTTTTTGAATGTGCGGGAATAATTGCGGCAATTTTTCTTTCAGTTGCAATCACCGTTGTTATGGAGGGAAAAAGTGCAAAGGCATTTGAAGAAATCAGCAAGCTTAACGAGGACGCCGTCGTAAAGGTTATCCGTGACGGCAAAACCCAAATGATACCCCAAAAAGAGATTGTAGCAGGAGATATACTGTGTATTGCAACAGGCGACAAAATCCCTGCCGACTGCCGTATTATTGAAAGCAACGGCATTAAAACCGACGAATCGGCGCTTACGGGCGAGAGCAACCCCGTCAAAAAATCCGCAGAGTTTGTTTGCGAAAGTGCAAAAACTCCTGTGGCTGAACGAAAAAATATGCTGTATTCAGGCTGTTTTGTAACATCGGGATACGGCAAAGCCGTTGTCACCGCAGTAGGCGACAAAACCGAGTTCGGAAAAATTGCGGCGGAGCTTTCAAAAACAGACGAATCCTCTACTCCGCTTCAAATCAAGATGGCTAAGCTCGGCAAAATCATAACAATTCTCGGCGGATGCGCCGCAGGACTTGTGTTTATAATCCAGCTAATCTACGCTTTTATGCAAAGCAACCTGACATTTACAAATATTTCGGATATTTTTATAAACAGCATCGTTCTGATAGTCGCTTCCGTTCCCGAGGGCCTGCCCACCATTGTAGCGGTTTCCCTGGCGCTTAACATAATTAAAATGTCAAAGCAAAACGCCCTTGTGAAAAAAATGATTGCCTGCGAAACAGTAGGCTCGGTAAATGTAATCTGCTCCGACAAAACAGGCACCCTTACCGAAAACAAGATGACCGTCACGGGAATCTTTGAAAAGGGAAAGCTCATAAAGCCCGAAAAATTAAACAGCGAAATCCTTTTTGAAAATTTCTGCATAAACAGCACTGCCGACGTGCATTTTAACGGCAACGCCGCCGAATTTGTGGGCAATCCTACTGAATGTGCAATACTTACCGCCGCACACAAGGCAGGCGTAAACTACCTTGATTACAGAAAAAACGCCGTTACCGCCTTTGTGTTCCCCTTTAGTTCTGAAACAAAAAATATGACAACGGTTGTAAGCACCGAGCAGGGTCAGACAGTTTACACCAAAGGAAGTCCTGAAAAGATCCTTGATATGTGCAACATATCGCCCGAAGAAAGAGCACAGGCAGAAAGCAAAATCAGAGAATTGCAGGAAAAAACCTGCCGTGTGCTGGGCTTTGCTCACAAGGAGGTAAGCGAGCCTTATAAGGACTATGAAAAGTCAAGGAGCGAAGTTGAAAGCGGACTTACTTTTGACGGTTTTGTTTCGATTACCGACCCTTTAAGGGAAGACGTTTACAAATCCATTGACCGATGCCGAAAAGCCGGAATAGAAGTAAAAATGCTTACGGGCGATAATATTGTCACCGCCTGCGCCATTGCAAGGGAGCTTGGAATTCTTGACAAAGAGCATATCGCCGTTGAGGCAAGAGAAATTGAGGACCTGCCTCAAGAGGAATTTAACGAGGCAATCAGGAAAATCAGAGTAATCGCAAGGAGCACTCCCGGCATAAAAATGAAGGTTGTTAAAGCTCTGAAAGCTCAGGGCAATGTAGTTGCCGTTACAGGCGACGGCATAAACGACGCCCCTGCAATCAAAAATGCCGACGTGGGAATTGCTATGGGAATTTCGGGAACGGAGGTTTCCAAGCAGGCAAGCGACATTGTGCTTTTGGACGACAGCTTTTCTACCATTGCCAGAGCCGTAAAATGGGGTCGGGGAATCTACCGCAATATTCAACGGTGTATTCAGTTTCAGCTTACAGTAAACGTGTCCTCCGTAGCCGTTGTGCTGACCTCCATTATCGCAGGTCTTTCCGCACCCTTTACAGCCCTTGAACTTCTGTGGATAAACATTATTATGGACGGACCGCCTGCTTTAACGCTGGGACTTGAGCCTGCCCCCAAAAGCATTATGAGCGAATCGCCGACGGCTAAAAACGCAAGCATTGTTACAAAGCCGATGCTTGCAAATATAGCCGTTAACGGAATTTTCATTTCGATTATTTTTATGCTCCAGAGCTTTTATAACTTTTTGGGCGCAGCTCCCGACGAAATGAAATCCGTTCTGTTTACGCTGTTTGTAGTTTTTCAGCTGTTTAACGCCTTTAACAGTAGAAGTCTTACAAATCAAAGCATTTTCAAAAGCTTTTTCAGCAATAAGCCGATGCTGTTTATGTTCCTGCTTACCTTCGGCTTGCAGGTAATCATCACACAGTTCGGCGGCGCAGTATTCGGAACGGTTCCCCTGAGCCTTGCAATGTGGGGCAAAATAATCCTCACCGCATTTTCGGTAATAATCCTTTCGGAGCTTCTCAGACTTGCACGTCACCTGATTTCAAAAGCTAAATCAAAAGCTATGAATTAAGAATTCGGTAAAATCGCAAAGTGCAGATTATGGCTTGTATAGTAAATGACAAAACACCCAAAAGGCTGATTTATCCTTTGCTACCTAAACAAATTTGCCGTCGGCCGTACAAAAATTTCTTCTTCATTGTTGCCTACAAGGTTTAGAATATGATATAATGATTTTATAATACGGTAATGTACCCTTTGTCCGGGCACAGTCTGCCTTGCGTGGGGATTTTGCTGTGAGATAACAACCAATCGCAAAAGGATGATTAAATTGGCATTTGAACAGGATAAAATCAGGAATTTCAGCATTATTGCTCATATTGACCACGGAAAATCCACCTTAGCCGACAGGATTTTAGAGCTTACACAGTCGGTTTCAAGCCGAGATATGGAAGCGCAGATTCTCGACGATATGGAGCTTGAGAGAGAGCGTGGAATCACCATTAAAGCAAGGGCAGTTTCGGTGATTTACAAAGCCGACGACGGGTGCGATTATCTGTTCAACCTTATCGACACACCCGGTCACGTTGACTTTAACTACGAGGTTTCCCGTTCTCTTGCCGCCTGCGAAGGCGCTGTGCTTGTTGTTGACGCTTCTCAGGGCATTGAGGCACAGACCCTTGCAAACACATATCTTGCAGTTGACAACGGACTTGAAATTGTGCCTGTTGTAAATAAAATCGACCTGCCCAGCGCAGACCCCGACAGGGTTATTAACGAAATTGAGGATGTTATCGGTATTCCTGCTCAGGATGCGCCCAGGATTTCTGCAAAAGAGGGCTTAAACATTCACGATGTTCTTGAAAAAATCGTGTCTGATGTTCCTGCTCCCACGGGGGATGCAAACGCTCCTTTGAGAGCCTTGATTTTTGACAGCTACTACGACAGCTACAAGGGCGTAATTATTTATGTAAGGTTAAAGGAGGGGCAAATTCACCCCGGCGACGAATTTAAGCTTATGGCGACAGGCTCGGTGTTTAATGTTGTGGAGTGCGGTTTAATGCACGCAACATCAATGGAGTCTACCGACGGCTTGTACGCAGGCGAGGTCGGCTATATCTCCGGCTCAATAAAATCCCTCAGCGACGCACAGGTCGGCGATACAATTACCCTGACCTCAAACCCTGCCTCGGAGCCTCTGCCCGGATACCGTGAGGCACAGTCTATGGTATTCTGCGGAATTTATCCTGTTGACGGAGCAAAATACGGCGACCTGAAGGACGCCCTGGAAAAGCTGAAGCTAAACGACGCGGCGCTTTCCTTTGAGCCTGAAACCTCTGTTGCCCTGGGTTTTGGTTTTCGGTGCGGATTTTTGGGTCTGCTCCATATGGAGATTATTCAGGAACGCTTAGAGCGTGAATATTCGCTTGACCTGATTACCACCGCACCCAGCGTTATTTACAAAATTACAATGACAGACGGCACGGTGCAGACCATTGACAACCCCACAAACTACCCCGACCCGTCCTTGATTGCAAAGGCAGAGGAGCCTATGACCGACGCACATATTTATGCGCCCTCTGAATATGTAGGCAATATTATGGAGCTTTGTCAGGACAGACG
This sequence comes from bacterium, assembly GCA_022774755.1. Taxonomy (GTDB): domain Bacteria; phylum Bacillota; class Clostridia; order Oscillospirales; family Acutalibacteraceae; genus Ruminococcoides. The sequence goes on along the minus strand of JALFLK010000009.1, from coordinate 5,696 downwards.
TGGGATATTTATGGGTATGACCTACATTGACTCCGACCGTGTGGATATTCACTACGAACTGCCTCTTGCCGAGATAATCTACGACTTTTTCGACACGCTGAAATCAAGAACAAGGGGCTACGCCTCCTTTGACTACGAGCTTAAGGAGTACAAAGAAAGCAAGCTTGTTAAGCTTGATATTATGCTTAACGGCGAGGTTGTGGACGCCTTGTCCTTTATTATTCACGCAGACAAGGCATACGCAAGAGCCAGAAAAATGGCGGAGAAGTTAAAGGAGAAGATTCCAAGACAGCTGTTTGAAGTGCCTATTCAAGCCTGCATCGGCGGAAAAATTATCGCCAGAGAAACCGTTAAGGCTATGCGCAAGGATGTGCTTGCAAAGTGCTACGGCGGCGACATCTCAAGAAAGAAAAAGCTCCTGGAAAAACAAAAGGAAGGCAAAAAACGTATGCGCCAGCTGGGCTCTGTTGAAGTTCCCCAGGAGGCGTTTATGGCTGTGCTTAAGCTTGACACCGACTGAGTTTTCAAGGATTGAGGCGTGAGTATGCAGCTTTTAAAGGAATGTATTTTTGTAGGTTTAGGCGGATTTTCGGGCGCAGTTTTGCGGTATCTGCTGACTTTGATTCCCGTTAAATCGGATTTTCCCCTTATGACATTTATTGTAAACATTTCAGGCGCCGTGCTTATCGGTTTTATAGTCGGAGCGGCAGGTGTAATTCCCAATGTAAGTCAAAGCCTTGTTTTATTTGCAAAAACAGGCGTATGCGGCGGATACACCACATTTTCAACCTTTGCGTTGGAGTCGGTGAATCTGTTCAAAAACCAACACCGCCTTTTAGGTATTTGCTACATTGTCCTTTCGGTGGTTGTGTGCTTTTTGGGCGTTATTTTGGGTCAATATCTGGCAAAACTGATTTTTAATACTAATATTAAACTTTGATTAAAACGGAATAATTTTTCAGAATTTAATTCTTAACGAGAACAGAGCGCAGAAAATTCTGCGCTCTGTTTGTTTTAGCTTTTAATTTTTAGAATACATAATTTCAACTAATTAAACTTAATCAAACTTTTAAGAGAATACTTACCCAATTAAGTTAAAATTATTTGCTTTTTATATATTTATCAATAGCCGATGCGGCTGTTTTTCCTGCGCCCATTGCAAGAATAACCGTTGCCGCACCTGTTACAGCGTCGCCGCCTGCATATACGCCGACTCTTGAAGTAAGTCCGTCCTCATCTGCGATGATTCCACCCCACTTCTGAGTGTCGAGTCCCTTTGTAGTGGACTTAATCAATGGGTTAGGTGATGTTCCGATAGACATAATTACGCTGTCAACATCAAGTACAAACTCTGAACCCTCTTTTACAACCGGTCTGCGTCTTCCGCTTTCGTCCGGCTCGCCCAGCTCCATCTCTACGCACTTCATACCGCCCACAAAGTTGTTCTCGTTGGGCAAAATCTCAACAGGATTGTTGAGGAGCTTGAAGATAATTCCCTCTTCCTTTGCATGCTCAACTTCTTCTTTTCTTGCAGGAAGCTCCTCTTCACTTCTTCTGTAAACTATATAAACTTCATCTGCGCCAAGGCGTTTTGCACATCTTGCAGCGTCCATAGCAACGTTTCCGCCGCCGACTACCGCAACCTTTTTGGCGTGCATAATCGGTGTTGAGGGATCGTCCTTGTAGGCTTTCATAAGATTTACTCTTGTCAAAAATTCGTTAGCTGAATAAACGCCCTTAAGGTTTTCCCCCTTAATTCCCATAAATCTCGGCAAGCCTGCGCCTGAGCCGATAAATACAGCCTCAAAGCCGTCTTCCATAAGCTCGTCAATAGACAAAACCTTACCGATTACCATATTTGTTTCTATCTTAACGCCCAATTTTTCAAGGGTGTCGATTTCTTTCTGAACAATAGCCTTAGGCAGTCTGAATTCGGGGATACCGTAAACAAGAACGCCGCCTGCCAGATGAAGTGCCTCAAACACAGTTACCTCGTAACCCATTTTTGCAAGGTCGCCTGCACAGGTTAATCCCGAAGGACCCGAACCGATAACTGCAACCTTATGTCCGTTGGGCTGAGGCTTAACCACCTCTGCATCACCGTTTTCGTTGTGCCAGTCGGCAACAAAACGCTCAAGTCTGCCGATTCCGACAGGCTCGCCCTTTATTCCTCTTACACATTTAGATTCGCACTGACTCTCCTGAGGACATACTCGTCCGCATACAGCCGGCAAAGAGCTTGAACGGGAAATTATGTTGTATGCTTCTGCAAAGTTGCCCTTTGCAACCTCGCTGATAAAGTTAGGAATTTCGATTGAAACAGGACAGCCCTTAACGCAGGGAGAATTCTTACAGTTAAGGCACCTCTGAGCCTCGTCAAGCGCCATCTCTTTCGTGTATCCCAGTGCAACCTCAAGGAAGTTTTTGTTTCTTACCTGAGGGTCCTGACTGGGCATTGGGTTTTTCTTCAAAGACATATTAGGCATAATTACTCTACCTCCTTCTTGAACAGATTACAGGTTTCTTCGTAGGCGTGTCTTTCAAAAGGCTTATACATACTGCCTCTCTCCATTGCCTCGTCAAAATCAACCTTAAATCCGTCAAAATCAGGTCCGTCAACACAGGCAAACTTTGTTTCGCCGCCAACAGTAAGTCTGCATCCGCCGCACATTCCCGTGCCGTCAATCATAATGGGGTTCATTGATACAACCGTGGGAATATCATACTGCTTGGTAAGCTTGGTTACGAATTTCATCATAATCAAAGGTCCGATTGTAATAACCTCGTCGTACTTTTCTCCGCTTTCAATAAGCTGTTTCAAAGCGTCTGTAACAAGTCCCTTTGTGCCGTAGCTTCCGTCGTCTGTCATCATACAAAGCTTATCGGAAACATTCTTAAACTCATCTTCAAGAATTACAAGGTCTTTGTTTCTGAAGCCAACTACCGAATGAACCTCAGCTCCTAAATTGTGGAGCTTTTTAGCGATAGGATAAGCGATAGCGCATCCTACGCCGCCGCCTACAACGGCAACCTTTTTCAGTCCTTCCGTTTTTGACGGAACGCCCAAAGGTCCTACAAAGTCATGAATGTACTCGCCCTCCTGCTTTTCGTTAAGCAGTTCGGTAGTAGCGCCCACAATCTGAAAAATAATGGTGACTGTTCCCTTTTCTCTGTCAAAATCAGCAACAGTCAGCGGAATTCTTTCGCCGTCCTCGTTTACCCTTAAGATAATAAACTGACCGGGCTCTGCCTTTTTTGCAATAAAAGGAGCGTCAATTTCCATAAGAGTAACAGTAGGATTAAGTACTTTTTTCTTTAGGATTTTAAACATACATATGTCCCTTCCCTTTCTAAATATTGATAAATATATAAATATAATTTGTCAAAGGGTATTGTAGCACAATAAATTGTTATTTTCAATAGAAATCAGTGGTAAATAGGAATTTTATGATGATTTTTTCATATCTTATGTCGAATAACAGTGATTTTTTTAAATTATGGAGTATTTTTGCATTTTATACATTGATAAAATAAAATAAAAGCGTTACAATGTATTTTAGCGCAATTTCAGGCGCTTTAATTTTTTGGAAAAGGAAGTAGTTTAAATGGCAAAAAAACAATTTAAGTCAGAATCAAAACGTCTTCTTGACCTAATGATTAACTCAATCTACACTCACAAGGAGATTTTCCTGCGAGAAATCATATCAAACGCCAGCGACGCCATAGACAAGCTCTGCTTTTTGTCGCTTACCGACGACAAGGTGGGAATGAGCCGTGAGGATTTTAAAATCAACCTGAAAGCCGACAAAGACAACCGAATCCTGACAATCGAGGATAACGGCATAGGTATGGACAGGGACGATTTGGAAAACAATCTGGGCACCATCGCCTCATCAGGCTCATATAAATTCCGCAATCAGCTTGAAGAAAAAGACAAAGAAAATGTTGACATTATCGGTCAGTTCGGCGTAGGCTTTTACTCAGCGTTTATGGTTGCCGACGAAATAAATGTAATCACAAAAAAATACGGCTGTGACACCGCATACTGCTGGAAGTCAAGCGGAGCAGACGGCTACACTATCAAGGAATGTGACAAGGACAGCGTGGGCACTCAGGTAATTCTTCACATCAAGCCCGACGCAGAGGGAGAAAATTACAGCGAATTTCTTGACCAGTACAGACTTCAGGGTCTTGTTAAAAAATACTCCGACTACATTCACTATCCGATTATTATGGATATGGAAACGCAAAAACCCAAGGAGGGCACGGAGGATAAGGAAAATCCCGAATACGAAACAGTTTATGAAACAACAACTCTTAACAGTATGACGCCTATCTGGCAGAAAAACAAAAAAGAGGTTTCTCAGGAGGATTACAACAGCTTTTATAAAGAAAAGTTCTTTGACTACGAAGACCCACTCTGCACAATTTCCACCTCTGTTGAGGGAGTTGTAACCTACAAGGCTCTTTTGTTTATTCCCTCAAAGGCTCCCTACGATTACTACACCAAGGAATTTAAAAAGGGCTTAAAGCTTTATTCCAGCGGTGTGCTTATTATGGATAACTGCGAAGAGCTTTTGCCGGAGCATTTCAGATTTGTCAGAGGCGTTGTGGACAGCCAGGACTTTTCTCTTAACATTTCCCGTGAAGTGCTCCAGCACGACCGCCAGCTTAAAACAATCGCAAAAACTCTTGAAAAGAAAATCAAAAACGAGCTTGCCTCAATGCTTAAAAAAGACAGAGAAAAATACGAAACATTCTGGGGACAGTTCGGCCGTCAGATTAAGTACGGCATTGTAAGCGAATACGGACTCCACAAGGACTTGCTCCAGGATTTGCTTTTGTTCTATTCTTCAACAGAAAAGAAGCTTGTCACCTTGTCTGAGTATGTTGACAGAATGAAAGAGGAGCAAAAATATATCTACTTTGCCGCCGGCGAAAGCGTAGATACTATCGACAAGCTTCCCCAGACGGAAATTCTCAGGGATAAGGGCTACGAGATTCTTTACTGCTCCGAAGATATTGACGAATTCACCCTCCAGGGCTTGGGCAAATATGCCGATAAAACCTTCCGCTCAGTCGCAAATGACGATTTAGGTCTTGAAGACGACGAGAAAAAGGAAGATGAAAATAAAGAGGATAACACCGCAGTTCTCAATTTTGTAAAAGAAACCCTGGGCGATAAGGTAAACGAGGTTGCAGCCTCCAAAAAGCTTGTCAGCCACCCGGTATGCCTGACCGCCAAAGGCGGAATATCCTTTGAAATGGAGAAGTACTTTGCACAGGTTCAGCCCGACAGCGGAATGAAAGCCCAGAGAGTGCTGGAGCTTAACCTTGAGCATCCTGCCGTTAAGGCTATGTCGGACAGCATCGGCTCCGACGACGAAAAGGCAAAGCTCTATGCAGAGCTGCTCTACGATCAGGCATTGATTATTGCAGGTCTTCCCATTGAAAACCCGTCGGATTACGCCGACCTTGTCTGCAAGCTGATGAAATAGTCTTTCATATTTTTAAAATTATCCCGTCTGTTATCAGGCGGGATTTTTATTTTTTTATTAGGGAAACACTGATTAAATCGTTTGTGCATATTGCGCCGTCAGATTTTTTGTCAGGTTGCACAAACAAACCGCAGTAATGCTGACGCATTACGAGGATTTTTTGGGCAGGCTGACGGAAAAGATGCAAGCAAGATGTGC
>JALFLK010000001.1 GCA_022774755.1 bacterium | reverse complement strand
GCGTGTCGATGTACTCGAATTGTTTTACTTTATCGGAAACTAATTTTAACGGTCGGGCGACATAGCGTTTTGTAAAGTCAATCTGTCTGCACGGATTGCGTGTCGAGGTACTCGACTTTCTTCGGTTGGGTTTGAAATGTTTTAAAAACAGATTTCGGAAAATGTTTAAAACGTTTAATAAATAAATGTTGGAATTTTTGCGTAACGGTAGTATAATGCTTACTGTTGTTCAAATGTTAATGAAGGGATGTTTTTATGAGTAAAAAAATCAAAACTTTTATAACCTCAAGCCGGAAAGGCTTGGTTTTGTGCCTTGCCATTGCCGTGCTTGCAGATTTAATGGCAAGATATATACCCGTGGCAGGCTCAATTATAGGCGGACCGGTGTTTGCCATTATTTTGGGTATGATAATCACTATGTTTATTAAGGACAAGTCGGCGCTTGCACCGGGAATCAATTTTACCTCAAAGAAAATTTTACAGTATGCAGTTGTCCTGCTGGGCTTTGGACTAAACCTTTCAACGGTTTTGCAGACAGGCGCCCAGTCCCTGCCGATTATTGTATCAACTATTGCGACTTCGCTTATTATTTCTTTCCTTTTGTATAAGCTGATGAAAATGCCGCCTAAAATTTCTACTCTTATCGGAGTTGGCTCGTCTATTTGCGGCGGCTCCGCAATAGCCGCAACAGCGCCTGTTATTGACGCCGACGATGAAGAAATCGCCCAGTCTATTTCGGTTATATTTCTGTTTAATGTAATTGCGGCGATTATTTTCCCGACCTTGGGCGGTTTGCTGGGACTTTCCGACAACGGCTTTGCGCTTTTTGCCGGAACAGCCATTAACGATACTTCTTCCGTTACAGCGGCGGCGTCCTCCTGGGACAGCATCCATAACACAGGCTCAGCCGTGCTGGACAGCGCAACAATCGTAAAGCTTACCCGTACTCTGGCAATTATTCCCATTACCCTTGTGCTTGCTTTTGTTTCTTCAAGAAAAGCAAAAAAGGCTCAGACAACAGGGGGCACTTTCAGTTTTAAAAAGATTTTCCCAATGTTCATCGTTTACTTTATCGCCGCCTCGGTTATTACCACTCTTTGTACGGCGTTTTTGCCCGAAAGCATACAGGTTTATACCAACGAGATTTTCTCATTTTTAAAGCAGTTAAGTAAATTCTTTATTGTTATGGCTATGGCGGCAATAGGGCTGAATACCAACATCGTTAAGCTTATAAAAACAGGCGGAAAGCCAATTCTTATGGGTTTATGCTGTTGGATAGGCATAGCCGGCGTAAGCCTTGCAATGCAGCATGTGCTTGGTATCTGGTAAACAACCGGAAAAAATCAGGCAAATTATTAAAAACGGTTGCATTTTGGTTTAAAATAATGTAATCTATAATACATAATACGGCTAAGGAGGTTATGCTATGCTGAACAATGAGGATTTTCCCGAGGAAAATGTGGAAGAGGAAGCTAATATTATTGTGCTTACCGACGATGAGGGCAACGACGTTGAGTTTGAGTACCTTGATACGGTTGAATTTGAGGGCAGCGAATATATAGTGCTTATTGAAAACACCGAGGATGCCGATGAGGCTGTCATTCTTAAAATTGAAAGCCTTGATGACGAAAACGAAACCTATGTCGGCGTTGAGGACGAGGATGTTCTCAATTCCGTTTTCAAGATTTTTAAGGACAGATACAAGGACGATTTTGATTTTGCAGAATAATCAGCAGAATAATTTGAAGAGTGATTTGCAATATTATTTATCAAAACGCCTTAAAATTCAGCAGACAAAGCAAAACCCGGAGAGAAATCTCCGGGTTGTTTTATTCATATGTTTTTTTGCCGACTTTAAACTTTTAATATTTTTTTCTTAGCCGTTTTCGATTTATTCCTTAACAAAAAGCCTTTTGTCAAGACCGGTCTTTTCTATCATTTTCATAAGCGGTATTCCCAAAACAAACACAACCGCAAGCTCTCCCAAGGCTACCAATGCGCCCTGAAGTAAGAAGTCGCCGAAATGGAATCCGCCTTCAACAAAGAAGTACTCGATTTCAAATCCGATTACCAGTCCGTTTACCAGTGCAGGCATAAGTGCCGCTAAAAAGGGGATTCCCTTAATCCGCAGATTGCGTGTTTTATACATAATAAACGCCGCCGCAAGGCTTGCCAGCGAGCCGAATATCATATCAAGGGGACCTAAGGCGGCAACAGAGCTTATGTTTGCTAAGATACAGCCAACAAAAAGTCCCGGAATTGCCGCAGGCGTAAACAGCGCCAGCATTGTAAGCGCCTCCGACGCCCGAAACTGAACCGCAAGGGTAGCAGAATTGGGGATAAGCACATTCTGCAAAATTGTGAGAACAGCGTACAGCGCCGCAATCAGCGCAGCCTGAACAAGATAGTGGACAGATTTTTTCTTCATATTAAATTCCTCCGTAGTGTTTTTTTATGGTCTGGATTTTGCGAACAGACCGGTGAATTCACCAAGTGACATTATAAGTCTAAAGGGCATTGCAGTCAATACCTAATCTGAATTTAATAAAATTTTGCCAAAGTAATCCAAAACCAAAAACAGCCGTCTTTTTCAAGACGACTGCTTTTGGATTTAGAAGTTTTGAAATTAACGTGAAAACGTAGAAAGCAATTTGCTGAATCTACTCAACCTTTGCCTCGCCTGTATCACCAAGCAAGTTGAATCTGAAAAGTTTACTTTCATCTTCTTTGTTCTCGCAAACGATATACGCTTCAGCAATTTTGCCGCCTTCGATTAGTTGGGTTAATCCGACAAGCTGACAAAGCTTGCTCCGAAGGTTAAGATGATCTCCTTCGCGCGTAACAAGATATACGTTGCCTTTGCAGGTATCAAGCACGGCGAGGAATTTTGACACGTCAATGTCATGTAAACTAAGAATAGGTGTCATGACAAATCCTCCTTAAAAATATAATATTTTTCGTGCGCCATTTACCATTTGGCAATTTGTTTGTGTATCAACGGTACTCATTACCGCCGATAGACAAGCGGACTATTTACTTGTCGATTATTATTATACTCATGGTTTTGAAAAAGTCAACAAAAATTTTAAAGAATATTTGTGCAAGGTGTTAATTTAATGTAAATATCAAACAAATATAAAGGAGATATTTTGTGTAAATTTAATAAACAAAATTTCGCATTGTAAAGTATTTGTATTATGTCAGGTCAAATAAATATAAGAATTGTCGCAACTGCACTAAAAATCCAATAATTTTTGTATAAAACCTACAAACTTTAATTCAGGAAAAATCTTGTTAATTTCCTGTTTCTGTTATATAATTCCTACAGTATGTATTTGTGTATATGTGTGCATTTTTGCGCAAACAAAATACCAACTTTAAAGAAAATAAGGAGTTTTACCTATGCTTAACGAATATTTCAGTCACCTGAAAAGCGGAACAGACATCAGAGGCGTAGCCTGCGAAGGGGTTAAGGGCGAAGAAATTAAACTGACCGACGATGTTGTAAAAGGCTCTTCAAAGGGCTTTATCAAGTTTATTTCGGAGAAATCAGGGAAAAAACCAAGTGAGCTTTTGCTTTCGGTAGGGCACGACAGCAGAATTACAGGCGAGCATATTGCTTCACTTGTTATTGAAGAATTTACAAAAGCCGGCGCAAGGGTTCTTGACTGCGGGCTTGCCACAACGCCCTCAATGTTTATGACTACCGTTGATTTAAACTGCGACGGAGCAGTTGAAATAACCGCAAGCCACCATCCCTTTAATAGAAACGGACTTAAATTTTTTACCCCCGACGGCGGACTGGAGGCCGAGGATATTGAGCAGATTCTGCAATTTGCCCAGGACGGCGGCGAGCTTGAAAAGGCTGAGTGTGGAACGGTGGAAAAGGTTAATTATATGGAGCAGTACGCCGAAAACCTCTGCAATATTATAAGAAAAGCCGTTGGCGCAGAGGATTATATGCACCCCTTAAAGGATTTTAAAATTGTTGTCGACGCAGGTAACGGCGTAGGTGGCTTTTATGCTGATAAGGTGCTGAAGCCCTTGGGAGCCGATACCGAGGGCAGTAAATTCCTTGAGCCTGACGGAATGTTCCCCAATCATATTCCAAACCCGGAGGATAAGACCGCAATGGACTCCATATGCAAAGCTGTTGTTGACAGCAATGCGGACCTGGGCGTTATTTTCGACACGGATGTTGACAGGGGCGGAGCCGTTGACAGCACGGGAAAAGAAATTAACCGCAACAGATTGGTGGCGCTTGCCTCTGCTATTGCCCTTGAGGGCAACGAGGGCGGAACTATCGTCACCGATTCCATAACCTCAAGCGGACTTAAAGAATTTATTGAAAACACCCTCGGCGGAAAGCATTACAGATATAAAAGAGGCTACAAAAATGTTATTGACAAGGGAATTGAGCTTAACGCTCAGGGAATAAACTGCCCCCTTGCAATAGAAACATCCGGCCATGCGGCAATGAGAGAGAATTATTTTCTTGACGACGGCGCATACCTTTGCACCAAAATAATAATCAAGATGGCGCAGATGAAAAAGCAGGGAAAAGCTCTTGAGAGCATTTTGCAAGACCTTAAAGAGCCTGTTGAAAGCCGAGAGTACAGGTTTAATATTACCGAAAAGGATTTCAGAGCCTGCGGAGAAAAGATAATTAAGGATTTGGAAGAATTTGCCCAAAAGCAAGATGGCTGGATTCTTGCAGACGACAGCCGTGAGGGAGTCAGGGTATCCTTCGGCAAAAATGACGGCGACGGTTGGTTTTTGCTGAGATTATCCGTTCACGACCCGAATATGCCCCTTAATATTGAAAGCGACACAAAGGGCGGAGCCGAGATTATTTATCGAAAATTCAGGGAATTTCTGGTTACAACTCGTGGATTGGAGTATTAAAATACAAAAAATTAAATGGCTGAAAGTCCCATTATAACTGGAATGCAACCGACGGTTGCGTAATTGAAAACCGAAATGTATGGTAACTTTTCAGGATTTTTAGTAAAATAGCGGTAGGAAATTTTAGGGGGTTTATTTCTATGAACATTGAAATAGCTAACAGACTTTTACAGTACCGTAAAAAGAACAATTTATCTCAGGAGGAACTGGCGGCAAAAATCGGAGTAAGCCGACAGGCAGTTTCAAAGTGGGAGAGAGCCGAGGCTTCTCCCGATACCGACAATCTTATTTTGCTTGCTCAGCTTTACGGCGTTACTTTGGACGAACTTTTAACCGGCAAAAAAGAAAATGCCGAAACTGCTCAGAAAGACAGCGCTGATAATGCAGACGCTTCTGCCGGCAGTACCAATGCCTCCGCTGACGGTGCCGATACTTCCGGCAGCAGTGCCGACGGTAACGGCGGTGAGCAGACCTTTACAAGGAGCGATAAGGTGAGCTTTAAAAACGGAATTCACGTTCATTCTAAAGACGGCGACCATGTGGACATCAGCTTTAAAGACGGAATAAATGTTGAAGATAAGCACGGAACAAAGGTCAGAGTGGGACTGCACGGCGTTGATGTTGAAGAAAAAGGCGAGAAAAAGGTCTATACAGATGAAAACGGTGATGTTTATTACAGCGACGGCAAAGAATCAAAAAGATACAAACGCCTTAATATGTGGCATCAGTTTCCGTTTCTGATAGTAACCGTTATATTGTTCCTGATGTGGGGCTTCAGCGGTATACTGGGAGGCTGGGCTTTCTGTTGGCTTATCTTTTTAACAATACCTCTTTACTATTCGCTTGTTGACGCAATCATCAAGCGCAACCCCAACCATTTTGCCTATCCTGTCCTTGTTGTCCTTGTATATCTGATTTTCGGACTTTATATGGACTTGTGGCATCCTCTGTGGGTGATTTTTCTGACAATACCCGCTTACTACGGCATATGCAAAATGTTTAAGGGCGACGGCGAAGACGACGATTGATAAATTGAATTTCTATTGAAGCACGCAAACAACGCATACATATAATAATTAAACAAACAACTAAAACAAACCTCCCGTAATTCTGCTATGAAAATACGGGAGGTTTTTCTGATAATTCATAATTTGATTTATTTAATTAAATTCTTTTTAAATCAATAAACCTTTACTAAGGGCGAGGTTTCTCTGCCTGATGATTTTTCCATAGAATTTATGTAACCTACGGCTTTTGCACAGCCTTTGATTACGCAATCCTGGGGATTCTCCGCAACACGGACTTTAATATTTGTGCTTTTTGCAATCAGCCTTGAAAATCCGTAAATGTTTGCAAGTCCGCCGGTGAATATGATTCCGTCGGTGTAAATGTCGGCCATAAGCTCGGGAGGCGTTTCTTCAAGAGCGTTTTTGATGATATTTACCATACCCTCTGCAATATCGGTCAAAACCTCCCTGATTTCTTCCGAGGTAACATCAACAAACTTCGGCAAACCGCCTACTGCGTCTCTGCCCTTAAGGCGGAAGGTTTTTTCTTCGGGGAGAGGAACAAGGGAGCCGATTTCTTTTTTACAGCTTTCAGCCATATTTTCGCCGATAATAAGCGAGTATTTTTTTCTTGCGAATTTTATAATTTCCTCGTCCATTTTTCTGCCTGCTTTGTTGGTGCGCTTAGAAACCGACGCTCCGCCTAATGAAACTACAGACGCCTCGGCACAGCCACCGCCGAAATCTGCAATAAGCTTTCCTCTCGGACTCATAACGTCGATTCCGCATCCTAAAATTGCCGCTTTTGAGGCTTTAATCAGGTAAATCTGCCTTACGCCGATGTTTGACACCACATTGATAACAGCGTGCTTTTCAACCTCCGTTATTCCTCCGGGAACGGCTACAACGGCTCTTGGCTTGACGATTTTGCCCGTGGAGGTGTTTTGCAGAGCTATTTTCAGCATATCCTCAACCATTCTTGACTCTGCGATTACGCCGTTTTCAAGCAAATACATAGCCTCGATTTTTGATGGAGTTTTGCCCAGCATTTTGTAGGCTTTGTCGCCCACTGCAATTATTTCTTCTTTCTCAAGGTCAATAGCCGCAACCGTTGCTTCATCTATAATTTTACCCTTATCGGGAATAAAAACTCTTGTTCTTGTACTGCCCAAATCTATTGCAATATCCATAATTAACCTCCGTATCCAAGCCTTGCTGTAATTATATTACATAAAAATAATTATTTCAATATGATATTATGCCTGAGAAAAAATAAAATTACTTTTTAGAATTAACAAAAAATTCCGTTTTGCAAAATGCCGAGCAAAAAACCTGACAATCCGCCTTTTTCAGCACCTTGCAACATTCGTCAAGGGTATATCCCGTTGTAATAATATCGTCAATTATTAAAACCCTCAGCCCCTTTACGCTGTTGTCGGCTGCTTTGTAAACGCCATTAACATTTGTCATTCTCTGACTTTTGCTGAGCCTGTGCTGAGATTGATTTTCCCTGGTTTTTACAAGGCACTCTTTGTATGGAATGTTGAGAATTTCGGATATTTCCTCTGCCACAACCTGCGCTTGATTAAATCCCCGTCGCCTTAACTGCTTTTTGCTTAAAGGCACCGAAGTGACGCAGTCAATTTTTTCCGTGTTAAGACATTCACTGATTATTCTTGCCATATAAACCGCCATACATTCGGCGTTTTGCCTTTTTTTACGGAATTTCAGGTCGAGAACAGCCCTTCTGAATATACCCGAATAGGGAAATGGTGAAACGCAGAAGGAGTGGGGTAGGACGGTTTTCAGAGGTTTACAGCTTAGGGCAAGCTTGTTGCATTCTGTGCAGGCAATCTGTTCCTTTGGAATAACCTTTCTGCAAAAGGGGCATCTGACGGGAAAAATCATCTGTGCAAGACGTTTAAATAATCTGCTCATTTTTTCCTCTTGTCAAAAATTCCTTCAGTCCGCTGTAACGCTTTGAACGGCGGTTGTTTGAAACCATATACTCTACCGTCGCTCTGTTTCCCACAAGAATCAACAGCTTTTTAGCCCTTGTTACAGCCGTGTATAAAAGGTTGCGGTAATAAAGCTGAGGCGCACCTCGGTGCATAGGAATTATAACCGCCTCAAATTCGTTGCCCTGACTTTTATGTACCGTACAGGCGTAGGCAAAGTCTAAATCCACGGCGCTGTCACGGTCATAGACTGCGGTTTTGTCGTCAAATGCAACCTTGATTATGTTGTTCCTTTTGCTGACCTCCTGCAAAATTCCTATATCTCCGTTGAATATTCCTGCGCCTGTTTCGCCGTTTTCCTTATGCCAAAGAATGTCGTAGTTATTTTTTATTTGCATAACCTTGTCGCCTTTGCGGAAGGTTTTTCCGTTAATAACAATTTCCTCGGAACTTTCTCTGTGAGGATTCAAAACAGCCTGCAATCTTTTGTTAAGCTCAATACTGCCCAAATCGCCCTTTTTTGAGGGTGAAAGCACCTGAATATCACTAAAGGGCGAGTATCTGTAAGATGCAGGCAGCCGTCTGCTGCACAAATCCACAATGGTGTTGCTTATTTCCCTTTGGTTTGCACAGGGCAAAAAGAAAAAATCCCTGTTTTTTGTGTCAAGGTCAGGCATTTCGCCGTTTACTATTTTGTGGGCGTTTGTAACAATCAGACTTTCCATAGACTGGCGGAAGATTTTGTTGAGAGCAACTACGGGGATTGTATCCGAGCCCACTATATCCTCCAGAACATTACCGGGTCCTACTGAGGGGAGCTGGTTTGAATCTCCCACAAGAATCAGTCTGCACCCTAAGGGCAGAGCCCTGATAAGGCTTTCAAACAGAAAAATATCCACCATAGAAACCTCGTCAACAATCAAGGCGTCGCAGTCCAGCAGATTTTTTTCGTTGTGCTTAAATGCCATTTCCTCTTCTTTTGTAAAATTAACCTCCAGAAGCCTGTGGATAGTTTTTGCGTCCTCTCCCGTAACAACGCTCATACGCTGTGCCGCACGGCCTGTCGGGGCGGCGGTCAGCACCTTTTTTCCGCAGTCTTTTAAAATCCTGATAATTGCATTCAGGGTTGTTGTTTTTCCCGTGCCGGGACCTCCTGTAAGCACAAGCATACCGCCGCTTAATGCCTGAACGATTGCCTGCTTCTGCAAGTCGGCGTATTTGATATTTTCGGTTCTTTCTATGTGCTCAATTCTGCTTTCAACATCGGGGATTCTGTCGGAGGGGTATCTGCAAATAAAATTGATTCGTGCGGCTATGAATTTTTCACATCTGTGAACAGACGGAATAAATATAAAGTCCTTTCCGCCTATTTTGTCCTTGACCAAAGAGCCGTCAATAAGCATTTCTCCAAGAGTGTTTTCGCATAAATTTTGATTTATCTCCAAAAAGTCGGCTGTTATTCTTATAAGTGTTTCCATAGGCAGGCAGGTGTGACCGTTGAGCTGATTATGAATAAGAACATATGAAAGACCTGCCCTGAGCCTGAAAGGATTGTCCAAAGGCTTGTTGCTTTTTACGGCGATTTTATCAGCCTTTTCAAAGGGGATACTAAACTCTCCGCTGCAAAGAACATATGGATTGTCCTTAATAATTTCCAAAGCCCTTGCACCCAGAGATTTATAAACCGACAAGGCGCTGTGGGCAGAAATTTCAAACCCTGCAAAAAATATGATTAGCTCTCTGATACCGCTGTTTTGTTTTATCTGCTGACTTATGCTTTTAGCCTTTTCAAGGGTAATGCCCTTGATTTTAGCTACCCTTTCGGGCTGGTTTTCAAGAACCTCCATAGTCTGCTCTTTAAATTCTTTAATAAGCTTTTGTGCGGTTGACGGTCCCACGCCTTTGATTGCTCCCGAAGAAAGGTATTTCAGTATTCCGCCCATACTTGTGGGAATACTCCTCTCGCAGGCGGTAACGGAAAACTGCAAGCCGTAGGAGGGATGATTTTTGAATACACCCGTAAGCTTAACCTCTTCACCTACGCTGACGTCAGGCATTATTCCCACCGCCGTAATACCCTCGTCTCCGGAAAGCTCAATCACGGTGTAGCCGTTGTCTTCATTTCTGTAAACCACGGTTTCAACCGTACCCGTACATTCATATACTTTATTTGAATCTGCTTGTTCAAACATATGTATCTCCCGAATAAATAATCTGATTATATTATACATTATTTTGCAGTGTCTTACAATAAATAATCGCAGATTTCGTTTTAAGTGATTTTTAATCTTTAAATCTTAAAAAAGAATTGCTAAATATAAAGGAAATTTAAAATAAGACGAAAAGCAAAATCAAAACAAAAGTAAAACTCAAAGCTAAGGAAAATCAAAAAGAAAACTCAAAATACATAAATTCTGAATCAAGCGATTACGACATAAGCGACGATGATAAGGAAGCTATCATTTTGTATTTCAAGAGCCTGCTTATCGGCTTTGTTGTGGACTGGATAAGCAGCGGAATGAGATACGATTTGGGCGATAAAATAAAAAGAATTTGTGAGATTTTTGACGGCTCAATGGAAAGAGCCCTTATTAAAAGCTCCCGTTCTCACAAAGATAATCAGTGAGTTCTTAATTCAACACTGAAATTATCACTTACTAATGCAATACTATATTCATCACTAAAATAAAAATTCGGTAAAACTGAGGGTTGATTCAGCATTTACCGAATTTTTTATATTAAATTTACAAACTTTCCGACTTTGATTGTTCCATTAAATAATGCCTTTAAGCTTTTTATATTTCAATTACTGCTAGAAAAAGAAGTTTAGAGAGTTTATTATTCAATTTTACACAAACTTTTCGGCGGACTTTATATCAGCAAAAAGGATTGACTCCCACAGGCGTCAATTATCTTGGTGTTGTCTTTGACAAAATCTCAACATTACTTTCTTTTATTTTTATCAAAGCATTTTTTATCAAAGGACGGGTTGAATGCGTAAAAGTTCTTTGAATCCAGCTTATCCGTAAGCAGGCGCAATGCCTCTCCGAAACGCTGATAGTGAACGACCTCTCGTTCACGCAGAAATCTGATTGCGTCTTTAACATCGTAATCATCGCAGAAGCGTAGAATGTTATCGTAAGTCGTTCTCGCCTTTTGTTCCGCCGCCAAATTTTCATGCAAATCGGTTATGGGGTCACCCTTAACCTGCATTGACGCCGCCGTATAGGACGAGCCTCCTGCCGACTGGGGATAAATACCCGCTGTGTGGTCAACAAAGTAATCTTCAAAGCCTGCTTTTTTAACATCCTCCTCGTTCATATCTTTTGTAAGCTGATAAACAATAGCACCTATCATTTCCAGATGACCCAGCTCCTCGGTGCCGATGTCCGTAAGTGTGGCTTTCAGCTCCGGCAACGGCATTGTAAACCGCTGACTTAAATATCTAAGTGATGCACCCAATTCCCCATCGGGACCTCCGTACTGTGTGATCACAATCTTTGCAAGCTTTGGGTTTGTCTGCTTGATGTTTACAGGATACTGCAATTTTTTCTCATATACAAACATTATTTATCCTCCTCTGCTTCCCACGGCCAGGGAGAATTTACCCAAGACCAGTTTGTGGTATCGCTTGATTTCATCAAAGGGCCGTATTCTCTCTCATATTCTTCAACAAGGGGCTTGAGCATAGCTTTGAATTTCTCAACCCTCATCAACGTTTTTTCGTCGTTTGGATGTGTGTCCAAAAACATTTGCAGGTCAAGCATTGCAAAGGCGTAGGTAGATATTTTTCTTAAAAGTATCTGTCGTTTAGTCATACTTGTCACCACCGCATTTACTGCCGTAGAAGGGCTTATCCAAAGACGGAAACATTGTGCCTGCCTCTAATCCCTGAACAGGGCTGTATATTGACGGATTATAGGGCTGAAAAGGTACGTATGCCATTGCCTCGGTTGTGTCAGAGGGCAACGGAGAAATACCGTAGCTTGCTAAAACGCTTTCGAAATTTTCCATAGCTTTTTCTCCTTTCCGAAAATGAAGTTTACATACTTCGATATATACTATGCAGACGCTTGGACAAAGTTAAAACTATTTATTTTCGGAAAACTGTTGTTATATGGAAAAAATATGATAAAATATTTGTATAGCTATACGGCAGGTAAAAAATATGGACAATTCAAACACAAGGTATTCCCTTTTGGATTCTCTTAGGGGATTTGCCGTAATCAATATGATTGCGTATCATTTTATTTATGATTTAAAATTTATTTTTGCCCGAGATATTGGGTGGTTCGGCAATTTCGGTACATATCTCTGGGAACAGGGTATTTGCATACTGTTCATTCTGATAAGCGGAATCTGCGCTAATTTCGGCAGAAATAAGCTTCGGCGTGGAATTACTCTGCTATTATGCGGCTCGGCGATTACTGTTGTAACCTCCCTGATGTTGCCAAATGAAGCTGTGCATTTCGGCGTTTTGAGCTTTATAGGCTCGGCTGTGCTTTTGATGATTCCTCTGGAAAAGCTCATAAGCAGACTTAACCCTGTCCTGGGGCTTTTCGGCTCATTTGCCCTTTTTGCATTGACAAAGCAAATTGACAACGGCTTTCTGGGCTTTTTTGACCTGAGGCTCTTGCCTTTGCCGAAAGTTCTCTACTCCTTTGAATTTTTGGCTTTTCTGGGTTTTCCCTCGCCGAATTTCAGGTCAAGCGATTATTTCCCCCTGATTCCCTGGCTTTTTCTTTTTACTTTTGGGTATTTCCTGTGGAGAATTTTAAAAGCAAAAAATGCAGACCGATTTTTCACGGCAAAAGTCCCTTTTTTTAATGCCGTGGGCAAACATAGTCTGATTATTTACATAGTACATCAGCCCGTAATTTACGGCGTGCTTTACCTGGTTTTTCAAACAGGGCTGTTTGGATAAATTAAATATTATCGGTGATTTTATGAAGTATTATAAGCTTGTGCAAAACGCCAGAAACCCCAAGGGTTTTTGGGGCAAAATGATGATTCGCTCTATGAATAAAGGCCATTATACCGTGACGGGCTGGGGATTGGAGCATATAAAAATAAATAAAAATTATGTAATTCTCGACATTGGATGCGGCGGAGGGAAAACCGTCGCACGGTTAAGCGGTCTTGCAGACGGCGGCAAGGTTTACGGCATTGACTACTCTCCTCTTGCTGTTGAAAAATCAAGAAAACACAATAAGAAGCTGATAGCAGAATCAAAGGTTCAGATTGACAGGGCAAGCGTTTCGGAACTTCCCTATGAGGACTGCATATTCGACTTGGTAACGGCTGTTGAAACATATTATTTTTGGCCCGATAAATTAAACGACCTTAAAGAAGTTTTGCGTGTTATCAAGCCCGGCGGAAAACTGCTGATGATATTTGAAATGCGAAAGACTTCTGACGACCCGGATAAATGGGCGGAGGTTGAAAAGCTGGCGGATATCAAAGCCGTAAGCGAAGACGAAATTGAGGGCATAATGGTTAAGGCAGGCTTTAAAGAAGTCAAAACCTTTACAAAAGACGGCACCACCTGGCTGTGCGCCGTAGGAACGAAGGAGTAAATATGAAAAAGGCACTTATAACCGGCGCAAGCTCGGGAATAGGCAGAGATATTGCAAGGTATCTGTCGCAAAAGGGATATTCTCTAATCCTTACCGCAAGGCGTGAGGACAGACTAAATGAACTTGATGCGGAGCTTAAAACTCCGTGCAGGATAATACCGATGGATATTTCTGCAAGAGAAAAGTGTTTTAAGCTTTACGAAATGACAAAGCAGGAAAACATTGATATTTTTGTTAATAACGCAGGCTTCGGCGTGTGCGGTGAATTTGACAAAACCCCTCTTGATGAGGAGCTCAGGCTAATCGACACAAACATAACGGCTATGCACATTTTGTTTAAGCTTTATCTTAAAGATATGATTAAGCGAAACAGCGGATGTATTCTAAACGTAGGCTCTTCCGCAGGCTTTACGGCAGGTCCTGTTTTTTCGAGCTACTATGCCTCTAAAAATTATGTTGTTCGGCTTTCTCAGGCTGTGCACGAGGAGCTCAGGCGCAGAAAAAGCAATGTAAAAGTAAGCGTGCTTTGCCCCGGCCCCGTGAACACCGAATTCAACAAGGTTGCAAGCGTAAAATTTTCCGTAGGCGGACTTTCAAGCCAATATGTGGCCAAATACGCAATCGACAAGGCGCTGAAAGGCAAGTCGATTATAATCCCGGGCAGGCTGATGAAGTTCACAAAATTTATAGAACATTTTTCTCCTGAAGAATTAACAACGAGAATTTCATATCACATTCAACAAAGAAAAAATTATGACGGAGGTAAAACACAATGAAAAAACTTCTTATTCTGTTGGCAACCATAACAGGTCTTGCATTACTTGCAAAAAAATTCATTTACGATGACGATGATTTTGAAATAACTAAGTGATTTTGAAATAACTATACATTCAAATATATCATTGTCACACAAAAATAAAGCGGGCTGTTCTTATGAACGGTCGCTTTATTGATTGAATAAATTTTTATGAGATAGGCTTACAAAGTTAAAAATAAACGATGAAAACTCTGCAAAAGAATAAACTGGACCGTATGTCTGTAATGCGTGTTGACAAAGCAAGTATATGTTGTAAAATAAAGTCAGCGATGAAGTATAAAAAACAGACAACATTAAAAAGCTTTTCATATTTGAGAATTTCTGAAAATACTAATAAAATACTAATACTGATTGTATTTTTAAATTCACGCAGGGAGGAATTTCTATGTGCACAGCGGCAACATACAAGACAAAGGATTTTTATTTCGGCAGAACATTGGATTACGATTTTTCATACGGCGACCAGGTAGTGATAATTCCGAGAAAATACCCTTTGGATTTTCGTAATGAGGGCAGGTCGGAGAGTCATTATGCAATGATAGGTATGGCGTTTGTAACAGGGGGATATCCGCTTTTTTACGACGCTGTCAATGAAAAAGGTCTGTGTATGGCAGGGCTTAATTTTGTGGGCAACGCAGTTTACGGAAAAAATACGGAGGATAAGCATAATGTACCTCAGTTTGAGTTTATTCCTTGGGTCTTAAGCCAATGCTCAACAGTTCAGGAGGCGGTAGCGCTTGTTGAAAAAACCAATATTACCGACGAACAGTACAGCGAAAAATTGCCTGCCGCACAGCTCCACTGGATAATTGCAGACCGCAATAATGCGATAACCGTAGAATCTGTTAAAAGCGGGATTAAGATTTACGAAAATCCCGTGGGGATACTGACCAATAATCCGCCCTTTGACCGGCAGATGTTTGCCCTCAACAACTATATGAATTTGTCGCCGAAATCTCCCGATAATCTGTTTTCGGACAAGCTTAATCTTGAAGCATACAGCCGAGGTATGGGCGCTTTGGGACTTCCCGGGGATTTGTCGTCCCAGTCGAGGTTTGTCCGTGCCGCATTTACTAAGATGAATTCGGTGTCGGAGGATTCGGAGAACGCAAGCGTCAGCCAGTTTTTTCATATTTTAGGCTCTGTTGACCAGCAGAGGGGTTGCTGTATTGTTGGCGATGACAAGTACGAAATTACGATTTACACCTCCTGCTGTAATGCGGACAAAGGCATTTATTACTACACAACCTATGACAATCATCAGATTACCGCAGTCAATATGCACAAGGAAAACTTAGACGGGAAATCTATTGTGCGCTATCCTCTTGTTGCCGGAGAACAAATAAAAATGCAGAACTAATGTGCCTCCGAAAAAATAACGCCGAAAAGCTGTCTTCACAAGGGAGTTAATCGGTGATTTTCAAGTCCGAATGTGTCTGTTTGGTGATTTCTGTACTTGACGGAGCAGATTCCTGTGATATAATATCATTGATGTTTATTATACTAAAAACGGAGGAATTTTTATGGGTAATTTATCAGGTAAAACCGCTGTTATTACAGGCGGAAATTCAGGCGTCGGCGCAGCAACTGCTATGCTTTTTGCAAAGGAAGGCGCAAATGTAGTTATCAGCGCACGCCGTCAGTCGGCTCTGGACCAGGTAGCAGAAAAAATCAAAGCAGAAGGCGGAAATGTTATTACGGTTTCTACCGATATTTCAAAGGACGACCAGTGCAAGGCGCTTATGCAGAAAGCCGTTGACGCTTTTGGCGGTATCGACATTCTTGTTAATAACGCAGGAGTTCTTGACACAGGACTTGCTCCCGTTGATAAGTTTGACGATGACGAAATTCAGAAGATTATTTCAATTAACCAGGTGGGAACAATGCAGTGCATCCGTGCAGCTTTGCCTTTGATGGGAGAGGGCGCATCTATTGTTAATGTGGCTTCCGTAGCAGGGGTAAACGGAGGCGGCGGGGCAGCCTATGTTTCCACTAAGGCTGCAATTATCGGAATTACCAAGCACACCGCTTTGCTTATGGCTGATAAGTATATTCGCTGCAACGCTGTTTGTCCCGGGACAATCGTAACTCCCATGACTATGGAAATGAAGCCCGACCAGCTTGATATGCGTATGATGGGTGCTATGAGCAAGCACGCGGACCTTAAGCTCAAGCCCTGTATGGCTGAAGATGTTGCAAACATTATTGAATTCTTTGCTTCCGATAGGTCAAAGGCTCTTAACGGACAGGTTGTTGTAAGCGACTTCGGCTCATCGCTATAATATAAAGATATACAAATTCAGGCTTAAAAACTTAATAAGGCTTTATAAGGAAACAATCATAGTAAAACAGGATAAGGCTTTATGATAAAAAGGAATAATTAAACAGGCATCCCCAACTAAATCACCGCTGGGGATGCTTTTTTGTGTTATAGGAAATTGCTCGGCTGCGCTCGGGCATAAAAGGATGTTTTCAGCAAAAGCTGTCTGCACGAATTGTGTGTCGAGGTACTCGACTTTTTTGCGGAAGAAAGTTCCCTGTAGCTGTGCCGATTTGTTAGTAAAAATATGGATATAATTCATTATTTAAAGGTGTAGATTTGTATTATGTTAATAAAAACACAGGGTATATAAATTTTTTGTAAAAAAGATTGATAAATTATTGACAATCTCAAAATGAGTGCTATAATGAGGAAGATAAAAGAAGTTAATATACATAAATTCTTTTATCGATATTTCGTTTTTTTGGAGGAATTATTATGGCAAGATTTACATTACCAAGAGATGTTTACCACGGAAAAGGCTCTCTTGAAGCTTTGAAATCCTTTGAGGGTAAGAAGGCTATCGTTTGCGTCGGCGGCGGCAGTATGAAGAGATTCGGCTTTTTGGATAAGGCTGTTTCTTATCTGAAAGAAGCAGGAATGGAAGTTCAGCTTTTCGAGGGTATTGAGCCCGACCCGTCTGTAGAAACAGTTATGCGGGGAGCAGACGCAATGCTTAAGTTCGAGCCTGACTGGATTGTTGCAATCGGCGGCGGTTCTCCCATTGACGCTGCAAAAGCTATGTGGATTAAGTACGAGTATCCCGATGTTACTTTTGAAGATATGTGCAAGGTATTCGGTATTCCTAAGCTTCGCCGTAAGGCTAAGTTCTGTGCTATTTCCTCAACATCAGGCACAGCTACCGAGGTAACGGCTTTCTCCATTATTACAGATTACAGCAAGGGCATCAAGTATCCTATTGCTGACTTTGAGATTACTCCCGATGTTGCTATCGTTGACCCTGAGCTTGCAGAAACAATGCCTAAAAAGCTTGTTGCCCACACAGGTATGGACGCAATGACTCACGCTGTTGAGGCGTATGTATCAACTGCAAACTGTGATTACACAGATCCTCTTGCAATTCACGCTATTGAGATGATTATGAAAGATTTAGTGCCTTCATATAACGGCGATATGGACGCACGTGACAGAATGCACAACGCTCAGTGCCTTGCAGGTATGGCATTCTCCAATGCTTTGCTTGGTATCGTTCACTCAATGGCTCATAAAACAGGCGCAGCTTTTGCTGATTACGGCGCACATATTATCCACGGCGCCGCAAACGCTATGTATCTGCCTAAGGTTATTGCTTTTAACGCAAAGGACGAAACCGCTAAGAAGCGTTACGGCGTAATCGTTGACTATATGGGAATCTGCGACAAAGACGCTTCTGATGATGTTAAGGTTAAGGCTTTGATTGATTACCTGCGCAAGATGAACGACGATTTGAATATTCCTCATTGCATTAAGAATTACGGTGCAGACAGCTACCCCACAGAGAACGGATTTGTTCCTGAAGAGGTATTCCTTGAGAGATTGCCCGAGATTGCTAAGAACGCTATCGGCGACGCCTGCACAGGCTCCAACCCACGTCAGCCCAGCCAGGAAGAAATGGAAAAACTCCTTAAGTGCTGCTATTATGACACAGAGGTTGATTTCTAATTACTGCTGATTTTTAATTTTCGTGATTTAATCATTGGGATATTCAAATATTCCTGATTTAATCTCCACCAATTAAATAAAGCATATAAAAACAGACCGACATCGAAACCAAGTGATGTCGGTCTTTTGCATTATATTTGTGTTATATTTCTTATTCGGCAGAAAAATCGTCCTTGCCTACTCCGCAAACGGGGCAAACAAAGTCGTCAGGCAAATCCTCGAATTTTGTGCCGGGAGCAATACCCAAATCCGCATCACCTGCAGCCTCATCGTAAATGTAACCGCATACATTACAAATGTACTTTTTCATTATAATTCCTCCTTCCGTACAATTAGTAATAATATATTAACCCATTATAATTGTATAATCAATAGAAAATTAAATTATTGCAAACATTTTAAGCAAAATTTCTGAGATAAACACCACAACACAGGCGGCGCAGGCAACGGTGATAAGGCTCTTGCCCTTGTAAGCCAGAAAAAGTGCGCAGGCAAATCCCAGAATGGCAGAGTATGGGGAAGAGGTGGAGTACAAAATTGCGGGAAATGTCATAGCCGCCAATGTAGCGTAAGGTACATAATACAGAAACGAGCATATGAATTGATTTTTAATTTTCTTTCTGATTAAAGTGAGAGGGAGAAGCCTGATAAGATATGTAACCGCCGCCATAACAAAAATATAGAAATAAATACTAATCCTCATTTTTGCCGTCCTCCTTTACAGGGAACATAATTGCCGCAGCGGCAGAAATTACAATGGTTATAATTATTATCTTAAAGCCCTCCGATATGTTTTTGATAAACGGAAGATAATAAAAACCGCAGCTTAACAGCATCGAAGAAACAACAACTCCCAGAACAACCTTATCTTTTTTCGCTTCGGGAATAATTACTGCTATAAACATACCGTAGATTGCAATTCCCAGAGAGTTTATAACCATCTGTGGCAGGAAATTTCCCGAGATAACCCCTAAAACAGTTCCCAGCACCCAGCCGGGAATGGCGGCGCTCATCAGTCCGTAGGAAAAATACGGCGACAGCGACCCTTTTTTTGTAACGCTTACGCCGAATATCTCGTCGGTAACGCCGAATGCAACCAAAAATCTGTGCATAAACGGAGCCTTCGGGTCAAGCTTTTGGGATAAGGCACAGCTCATCAGCATATATCTTAAATTTATTACTAATTGTGTAAATGCAAGCTCAAGCCAAGACGCTCCGGCGGCGATTGCCGTCAGTGCGGCAAACTGACCAGCGGATGTTACATTTACCGCCGACATCAACCCTGCCTGAAATGCCGTAAGACCTGCCTTGCTTGCCTGAATACCAAATGCGAAAGACACGGCCAGATACCCCAAAAATATGGGTATGCCGTCTTTGATACCGGATTTATACTCACTTAACCTATCCAATATTTTCAAACCCCTTTATTTGCACCCGACTCAGATGCAAAATCCAAATAATTCACAAAACAAAAATAGTATAATCCACAAAAATAAAAATCCCAAGGCAAACCGCCTTGGGAAAAGTTAAAAGCATAATCAGTTTGCTCTTGTAACTTTACCAGAACGCAAACAACGGGTGCAAGCATAAACACGCTTCGGCGAACCGTTCACAATAGCCTTAACACGCTGAACGTTTGGCTTCCATGCTCTGTTTGAACGTCTGTGTGAGTGAGAAACCTTGATGCCAAATGCAACGTCCTTGCCGCAGAACTGACATTTTGCCATGGTTTTGCACCTCCTTAATACACGATAAATTCGAATTATTTAACTAACTCTGTTACTATAACAGATTTTTATACAAAAAGCAAGTGTTTTTTGAAAAATTAACTGATTTTTGTTAATCGTTGCTTTCTTAAACTCTTTTGCCGGCAAAACAACAACGATTCTTTTGTTGACAAAATAGCAACGATTATGTATAATAACTCCTGCGGATAAGTGAGCATCTGATGTTCAATTTAACAAATATATGTTTATGCTTTATGCGCTTTGCATTTTGCATTTCATAAATATGCGGGCGTGGCGGAATTGGCAGACGCGCTAGATTTAGGTTCTAGTGTCAACCGATGTGCAGGTTCAAGTCCTGTCGCCCGCACCATATCGAGTGTTCATAACCAACCTGAGAGTTGGATGTGGACACTCGATTTCTTTTTGCCTACATTTTGCATCTTCTTGTATGTATGAGCAGGGATTATCCTGCTCTTTTTGTTATGCCGGTAACGCATTCGGAATATATTCTACGGCAACGCCTTTTCGGGTTTCCTCACGGTAGTTGCGTCTGCCCGCAAGACTCGGCAGTTCCAGATACCCCACAAACTTGTAGTGAATCTTTATCTGTTGTTTGCGGTTTTTGCCGGTGCCCGTGACCTCGTACACATCAATGCGGTCGATGAGTTCCTGCAACAGAGGGGCTGTGAGTTTATCCATCTGCATAAATTTCCGAACAGCGGCGATGAATTTCTCCTTTCCGAGCTGCATTTCCTCGACCTCTGCCAAGCGTTTGCGGTATGCCCCGATTTTCTCTTTCAGTTCTAACCGTTCGGCTTCGTACTTTTGAGAAAATCGCATAAACATCTCATCGCTCAACTTACCCGAAACATTATCCTCATAGCACTTGATACACAGCTCCGACACCTGCTCACTGCG
>JALFLK010000032.1 GCA_022774755.1 bacterium | reverse complement strand
CCGTCAGATTTTTTTGTCAGGTTGCACAAACAAACCGCAGTAATGCTGACGCATTACGAGGATTTTTTGGGCAGGCTGACGGAAAAGATGCAAGCAAGATGTGCAAACAATCTTATGATGTGATTTATTCAGTGTTTCCCTAAACCTATAAAATAAAAACATTCCTCTCAATGGGAAAGGAATGTTTGGAGCTGGTGGCGTGACTTGAACACGTGACCTTCTCATTACGAGTGAGATGCTCTACCAACTGAGCTACACCAGCATTTTTGGTAATTTTTTTGCTGAAACACCGATATTATACACCAACATACAATTATTTTCAATAGCGAATTTTATGTTATCTGCGGATTTTTCCAAGATTTTTCGGAGATTTTTAGGATAATCCCGTTTGCAAAGCAAATTTTCACATCATAGGCTTGCCTTTGCCTGATAAATGCAAATTTCTATAACATCAAAGAGCGATTCCCACCTGTGCTTACTAAAGCTTTCGTAATCAAAGACTCCGTCTGCACAAGCGGGAAATCAAACCGTAAATAATTTTTATAAATTGCCAAAGGACTGCTAAAAAATCCGCTTTTTGAATTCGTATTTACACTTTGGACAGCGCACCGTGTGTTTGCCCCTGCGTCTGGGCACCCTAAGCTGAGCCTTGCAGGCAGGGCATTTAACATAGCACGAAGTTTTAAAATCTCTGAGCCGTTTATACTGAAAGGAAAAAAAGTTCTTTACTCTGTGATAAACGGTCAAAAATTTATTATTTTCATAAAGTCGTTTTGTTATGTTCTTTGACAGAGCCCTGTATATGCAAAGAACAATTACCAAAAGCTCAATTCCACGCAAAATCCAGCTTCTGAAAAACAGATTGAGCATAAAAAGGAACAGAAACAGTCCGTACAGACAGGTATTTAGCTTATCGTTGCCGTAACGCCCCTGCATAAACATATAAAATCTCTGAAACAAAGCTCTCAAAGCGAACACCTCTTATAATACTGCATTACAATTATATGCTATCAATTTATCACAATTACGCTGACGCTTCAATATGCAATTTGCCGAAGGTGTTTATCAAGCCAAAATATCCTCTGCTATTTTTTCGATACACTCCATATCGCTGTCTTTCAGGGAGGATTTAACGGTTAAGTCGGCGTTTACAATATCCACCTTCATTGTTTCAAGTATTGAAAGTATTGTCTTTTTAGCAGAAGGCGCCCATGTGCCGTTTTCAATCACCACAACTTTTCTGTCCTTAAGGCTGTGAGCCTTTAAATCTAAAAGCAGATTTTCCATTTTCGGATAAAGTCCGCCATTGTAGGAGGGCGAAGCGAAAACAAGCCTTTTGTACTTAAAGGCGTCGCTTAAAACATAAGAAACATCGGTTTTTGAAACATCGTAAATCCTGATATCCTTTACGCCTTTTTCTGCAAGCACATTGGCAAGTACATTAACCGTGCTCTCTGTGTTGCCGTACATAGAAGCGTAGGCAATCATAACCGACTGGCTTTCAGCCTCGTAACGGCTCCAAACATCATATTTGCCGATAATATAGTCAAGGTTTGACCTCCAAACCGGACCGTGGAGGGGGCAGATATACTTAATGTCCAAAGCCGAAGCCTTTTTAAGAACAGCCTGCACCTGAACGCCGTATTTGCCCACGATATTCGTGTAGTAACGCCTTGCCTCCTCTAAAAACTCGTACTCGAAATCATACTCGTCGTTAAAGATATTTCCGCCCAAAGCACCGAAAGTTCCGAATGCGTCGGCAGAAAACAAAGCCTTTGTAAGGGTATCGTATGTTACCATAACCTCCGGCCAATGCACCATTGGAGCGTTGACAAAGGTAAGCGTGTGCCTGCCCAGCTCCAAAGTGTCGCCCTCGTTTACGGATACAAATCTGTCCTGCATATCCAAGTCATAGAACTGATTTATCATTTTCAGAGTCTTTGCGTTGCCCACAACCTTAACCTGAGGATATCTTAAAATAAGCTCATCCAGCCTTGAGCAATGGTCAGGCTCCATATGGTTGATGATTACATAATCCAAGGGTCTGCCGTTTAAGACTCCTGCAATATTTTCAAAGCCCTGCTTGCTTACGCTTTCATCCATTAAGTCCAGCAAAGCAGTTTTTTCATCAGTTATTACATAAGAATTATAGGAAACGCCCTTAGGGATAGGAAAAACATTTTCAAACAGGCTGAGGCGTCTGTCGCTTGCGCCTACATAGTAGGTATCGTCTGTAATAAATCTTGAATAATTCATAAAAACACCGCCTTAAATTATCTTGAAAAAAATATCAAAAAATATTCCGTACTGATTATATACATACATACTCTATTTATTATTCTGTCAGCGAAATAAGAATAAAATTAGTAATGATTTTTATTTTATTTTTAATAAAACTTCGTTATAAAAAGGCACGGTGTAAAAGCCGTGCCTTTTTGCCGAAATTTTATAATTTATTCAAATTTTGAAAGGGTTTTTTCGCCGTGGTTAATAACAAATCTGTGGAAAGGAACAGCTGCGGCAAATGTTACGACAGACATTGCTCCAAGCAGAACATACTCGTTTATTCCCAAAATAAAAACTCCCAACCCGCCGATTGCGAAATACAGCATCAAAACAAACAGGCAGATAAGTCCGCCGATTCTTCCCCGCAGCTCTTTTACCACAATTTCCTCTGAAGGCCAATACAGCTTGGGGTTTCTCGCCTCAAGCAAAAGCTGAAAATCATTGATTATACTTACAAAGGAAACGGCAATCAGTACTGCAAACGGAATTATCATAACATCCATTTTTCCGAAAAATACGCAGAAACAAGCTCCAATCAAAACCAAAGGCAGAGCCATAATTAAATTTACAAAAAGTCCGAAACGGGACTTTGCCCGAAGAATCGTTCTGTAAGATACGGGCATAGCCCTCAGCGCAAAAAATCCCGGGCCTTCCTTAGAAATGCTGATAGACGTTACCTTGCTCATCATCGCCATAAGAACGGCAATAAAAGCACATCCCAGCGACGCAAACAGAGTCATCTGAGGTCCTGCTATATCGCCGGCAAAAAATGATTCCATAATTTCTCCCGAATTTATAAGCGGAATAACAATTGCGGCAATCATAAACACAGGGAACAAAATCGGCCAGATAAAGCAGTTGATTGTATATACCGTGGAGCGAAACAGGCTGTTTTTCTCGTTTTTCATCAGAGCTTTTTGACAGGAACGGACCTCAAAGCTTTCAGCCGACTGCACAGATTTTTTAGACGGCTTTGAATGACCTGCGCCTATTCCGAGAGCCGAGCCGATATAGAATCTGCCCGAAACAAAGGCAAACAGCAGGCACAATACCACGCAAACCCCAATGTAGATTAAAAATGAAACTGCCTTTGAATCAATTATTGCCTGTGCGGAAAGCATATTAGTAGGAATAATCCAGTTTACCCAAGGGGCATTTGCGTTAATTGAGTTTGCAACGGCTATGTAGTCAACCCCGTCTTCAGAGGAGTTGTTCATCATATTCAAAAAGAAATAAAAACCGAATGTCAAGATTGAAATTCCGTAGGTTATTCCCGTGACAATATTCTCTTTTTTGCGGACATTTTTGCAAATGTGCATAAACAAAATTGAAAGCAATGCAACAAGAATTATGGGAAAGACAGGGAACATAAGGGAAACAACGACAACCTCAATATACTCCAAAACGCCTTTTCCGCTTCCTGCGGTCAGCCCTCCCAGCATAGGCAAAACAGCTACACTCGTAATTATATAACAGGTTGGCACAACCGTATAGAGCTTTGCCAGGATAAGCTCATAAGGCTTAATGGGCATATGGATATAGGATTCCAAATCAGACGAAAGGAAAAAACTGCTCATTATCATCGGAATGGTGATGATAAGCATAATTACGGAAACAAGCATCAGGTACAGCGAGATTACTCCCGACGGATTCTCAAGCTTTGCAAGCTCCGGAGCAAGGTGAAACATAAGCACTGCCAAAACAGAGGCAATGCCTGCCCCTAAAATACCGCCCAAAGTATAGAGAACCGCCTTTGCGGTACTGCCAATATAGTAGTCAGCAGATTTATTTTTCTGATTATTCATGGCATAACTGCCCTTGTTGCATTTTTTAATAACCCTTGCAAGGGTAAAAACATTAGACATTTTTCACAACCTCCAGGAAAATATTTTCCAGTGAGTCTTCGCCCGAATATTTTTCCTTCAAATGCTCCAATGTACCCGAATAAACCAGCTTGCCCTTGTTGATTATGGCAATTTTATCGCACAGCTTTTCGGCAACCTCCAGAACGTGAGTTGAAAACAGAACTGTATTGCCCTTGGCGGCATGCTCTTTCATCATCTCTTTGAGAATATGTGCTGAATTAGGGTCAAGTCCTACCAACGGCTCGTCAAGAATCCACACGGGAGGCATATGAATAAGCGCACCCATAAGCATTATCTTCTGGCGCATACCGTGGGACAAATCAGCAATGGTTTTATTCAGAGCATTGGTCATCTCAAATCTCTCGGCAAGGGTTGTAATGCGTTCTTTCCTGTCGTGAGAAGAAACGCCGTAAATATCCGCAACAAAATTCAGGTATTCTATGCCCTTGAGCTTCAAAAAATTGTCAGGCGTATCGGACACAAAAGCAAACTGTCTTTTTGCCTCAATGGGCTGAGCAGATATGTCAATTTCGTTAATGGTAATACTGCCTTGAGTCGGGAAAATAACGCCGGTAATCATTTTGAGTGTAGTGGATTTTCCCGCTCCGTTGGGGCCTATAAAACCTGTGATTTTACCGTCCTCAACCTCCCAGGTGAGAGAATCCACGGCTTTAACTCCGCCTTTTTCGTATTCTTTGGAAACATTGTTTATTTTTATCATACTTAACCCTCCGGTAATCTTTTGCAGAACATTTTACATATTTTGATTATAGCATGACGGTCAAAATGCTTTTTTCGATAATAGAATATAAAATGATGAATATAAGCAATTTTTATGAGCAATATAAATTCTAACAAACATATTAAGGTGGTATTTAAAATGTCAAAGAGCGGAAGAAAAGTTGTGCTTATCGGAACGGGTATGGTGGGAATGAGCTTTGCCTACGCCGCCCTGAATCAGAATGTATGCAGTGAGCTTGTGCTGTGCGATATAAACGAGAAGAAAGCTATCGGAGAGGCTCAGGATTTGAACCACGGGCTGGCTTTTTCCGAATCAAGTATGAAAATTTATCAGGGCGGATACGAGGAATGTCACGACGCAGAGATTGTGCTTATCTGTGCCGGAGTAAACCAAAAGCCAAAGGAAACCCGTCTGGAGCTTTTAAAGCGCAACGAGGCTGTTTTTCGCTCAATAATCGAGCCTGTAATTCAATCGGGCTTTGACGGAATTTTTCTTGTTGCAACAAATCCTGTTGACATAATGACCCAAATTACCTGTTCTCTGTCGGGATTTGAGCCCTCAAGGGTAATAGGCACGGGAACAACTCTGGACACTGCAAGACTAAGGTACCTTTTGGGCAATTATTTTGATGTAAGCCCCAAAAATGTTCACGCATATGTTATCGGCGAGCACGGCGACAGCGAATTTGTGCCTTGGTCCCAGGCACTTATTTCCACTAAGCCGGTGCTTGATATTATTGAGGACAATCCGCATCTTTTTACAAAAAAGCACCTTGATGAAATAAGCGAAAATGTTAAAAATGCCGCAGGGCAGATTATCGCCGCAAAGGGAGCCACCTACTACGGAATAGGTATGGCAAGCGCAAGGATTGTAAGGGCGATTTTTTCTGACGAAAACGCCGTTCTCACCACCTCGGTACTTCTTGAAGGAGAGTACGGTCAAAACGACGTTTTTGCAGGGAACCCCTGCATTATTAACCGAAACGGAGTAAGCAGAAAAATTGAGCTTTCATTAACTGACGGCGAGCTTGAAAAGCTTAATCGTTCCTGCGACATCCTCCGTTTTTCGCTCCGAGCAGACAGCAACATATAATCGGAAACCTTCTGTTCACGAAAGTTAAACACTAAATAAAGTCATATATAAATTGCTCCGAGCAGACAGCTGAATATGCTGTTTGCTCGGAGCTAAAACATAGAGTAAAAAACACGAATTATAAAGTCCGGCATTGAAGTTTGCTGATTAGATAAATCCTGTCTGCCCGAAGCAAAAAACAGATGTTCTTCATTTAGAGTGTAAAACTCGGGCACTAGGCTTTTCCAATCATATGCACTCTATCTACCTGAAGTGAAAAACAGATGTACTGCATTTAGAGCGTAAAACTCGGGCACTAAACTTTTCCGATTATATGTTGCTATCTACCCGACGCAAAAAATTTAGATTTTATTTCCGCATTCAGGACAGAATTTTGCGCCCTCGTTTACTTCACTTCCGCAGTTTGTGCAGAATTTTTTCTTTGGCTCTTCGGGCTTTTTGGAACCGCATTCAGAACAGAATTTACCTGTATTTACGGCACCGCAGGAACAAGTCCATCCGCCTGCGCCGGCAGTCTGCTGGGGCTGCTGCGGTTGTTGCGGCTGCTGAGGTTGCTGAGGCTGTTGCTGGGGCTGCTGGTTATTGTAGTGGGGGTTTTGCTGGTATCCGCCTAAAATGCCTGCGCCTGCGTTCATACCTACACCCATACCCATAAAGCCTGCCATTGCGCCGTTTGCGTTTGAGCCAGCGTCTTTAAGGCCTTCCGAAATATTTGCGGCAACATATCCCTGCTGAATAGCCTGGTCGGACATCATTGCGCCCTTGTTGCGCATATTGATAAGCTGTTTGCTTTCGTCTGTATAAGAAACCTCCGGAGCAACGGCAAAGACCTCCATACCACGGTTCTGAGTCCATTCCTCGTCAAGAGTTTTAGCCATATACTGACCGAGCAGGCGCTGTTTTGACTTTACAAAGCTGATTCGCTCGCCGTCAGCAGAATACTGGTTGATTGCGGCGCCGAAGGCAGAAACAAATTCACCTGTATACTGAGCCTTTACCTCGCTGTATTCAACGGCTCTGTTTTCTGTAATTGCGGATTTCGGAATAACCTCCTGATAGAACTTCAACGGCTCTACAATCTTGATTGAGAATGTGCCGTGAGCACGGAGCTCCAGCTCGGAATTGTAGAAAGTATCAAAGTAGTTGACCGGGTTTGGCGTACCAAAGGGAATTCCCTTAATTTCCTGAAGATTTATGAAAAATACCTTCTGTGACTGGGAAGGAATACCACCGTATTTAATACGACTGAAGGTTTCTTTGAGGGAATCGCCGAACTGACCGTTAAAAAGTGACGGCATTGAGCTGTTATCAACCTTGTAATAACCAGGCTCTGCCGTATAGTCAACAATTTTACCGCCGTCGATAAGCATCATAAACTGGTTGTCATAAACGTGAATAATAGAACCGTTTGACACAATGTTTTCAGAACCTTTTTTGTTCTGGCTCTTTCCGTTTTGAGTAACCTTTTGACCCGGACAGATAAGGGTGTTGTCACCCATTGGCGAAGGTTCAATAACTTCAAGCCAAGAATCTGCAAGTCCTCCGCCGATAGCACCTATCGCCGCCTTAATAATACCCATAGTAATCTCTCCTTAGTATTGTTTTTTGTTTTTCGTTATTTCATTTATCCTGTTAAAATTCCAGGAATAAATATTAACCTCTTTAATTGCCGTTCCGCAGTATTCGCAGAACTTTTTGCCCAGATTTTTAACCGGCGCACCGCAGTTTGGGCAGTTAATTCCCACAGAGCCTTTGCCGTAATTGTTATCACTGATTTTTTCAGCGTCCTGAACATAAACCAAATCTGTTTCAAATACAGTCTGCGTCCTTATATCCTTATCGCCCAGAATCACCCTGCCGTTTTCATCGGTTACATATGACATACATCCCACCGACGACTGAAAGGCAATCTCTACCGTTGCTCCGTTGTTCCTGTAAGCGGAAATCTGCGTTTCGTGAATCACAATATCGGAGTAGCTGTGGGACTTGCCGGAGGATTTTAAATCCTGAACAATATTCTCCACCTGATTTTTCAGGTCGTCGCCTGCGTCAGGATTTACAAGCTCCGTCTGCTTTGAAATTGCCATAAGGTAATCCTTAATAAGCATCTGCGACTTCTGCACATACTGTTCAAAGTTAAACTCCGGGAAATCTCTCTGAATCTGCGGAAGATAAATCCTGGTCATTGACATTACCGACCGAGGCGTATCTGCCAGCTGTTCACGCTGATTTTTTATTCCCTCCGACAAAGATGATGTTCCGAAAGCATTGCGTGAAAATTCACGGACTTTATGTACGATTAAAAATACTGCGGCGCATATAAGCGCAAGCAGAACAAGTATTACAGTCAGGCTGATTATTAACCCCTTATCCATAGCTTACTCTGTTTCCTCTGTAATTTTAATGCCCAAAACCTCAAGATTTTCTTCATCGACTGCCGAAGGACAAGCCGACATAAGCTCGCCGGCGTTTTGAACCTTGGGGAACGCCGTAACATCTCTCAGGCTTTCAGCCTTACTCAAAATCATTGCCACTCTGTCAAGACCTATGCCCATTCCGCCGTGGGGCGGAGCGCCGTACTTGTAAGCTTCTACCAAAAATCCGAATTTTGCCTCAATTTCTTCATCTGTCATCTTCAGCGCCCTGAACATTTTTTGCTGGAGCTCGGGGTCTGTGATTCTCATAGAACCGCTTGAAAGCTCAGTTCCGTTTAAGGTAAGGTCAAAGGCTTTTGCCACAACCTTGCCCGGGTCTGAATCAAGGTATTGCAAGCACTCCTCCTTGGGCATTGTAAAGGGGTGGTGCATTGCAACCCACTCGCCTGTTTCTTCGTCGTATTCAAAGAACGGGAAATCTACTATCCACAAAAACTTAAAGGTATCGGGAATAATATCAAGCTTGCAAGCAGCCTTGCATCTTAATGCGCCTAATGTTGAAAGGACAACGCTTGTTTTGTCTGCAACAATAAACACAACATCGCCTTTTTCAGCGTTAAGCCTTGACAAAATTCTCTCAAGCTCTCCCTCTGCCATAAACTTCTTAAATGAACAGGAGGGTTCGTCATCCACCCATCTTATATATGCAAGACCCTTTGCGCCTATGCCTTTTACATATTCGGTCATCTTGTCAATTTCTTTTCTGGTGTAAACCGAAGCGGCGTTTTTGGCAACAACTGCTCTTACGGAGCCGCCGCCGGCAACTGCACCGGAGAATACGCCGAAACCGCTGTCTTTAACCAAATCGGAAATATCCTGAATCTTCATATCAAAGCGTATGTCGGGCTTATCGGAGCCGTAGTTTTCCATAGCTTCCTTATAGCTCATACGCTCAAAAGGCGTCTCAAGCCCGGTGTTCATAATCTCCTTAAACAACCGCTTGAACAGTCCCTCGTTAATCTGCAAAATATCCTCAACATCTACAAAAGAAAGCTCCATATCAATCTGCGTAAATTCAGGCTGACGGTCGGCACGCAGGTCTTCATCTCTGAAACACCTTGCAAGCTGGATATACCTGTCGAAACCCGAAACCATAAGAAGCTGTTTATACATTTGGGGCGACTGAGGCAAAGCGTAAAACTTGCCCTTGTGAACCCTTGACGGAACAAGATAGTCCCTTGCTCCCTCGGGAGTAGATTTAATCATCATAGGCGTTTCAATTTCTACAAAGCCGTTTTCGTAAAAATAATCCCTTGCAACCTTTGCAATTTTGCTTCTCATAATAATGTTTTTCTGCAAAGGCGCTCTTCTTAAATCAAGGTAGCGGTACTTAAGCCTTAACTCCTCGTTTGTATCTGTTTTGTCGAGAATTTCAAAGGGCGGAGTCTGCGCCTTGGAAAGCACCCTTAAATCTTCAACCTCAATCTCAATTTCTCCCGTGGGAATATCAGTATTTTTCGAGCTTCTTTCTCTGACCTTTCCCTTAGCCGCAAGCACAAACTCACTCCTGCATGAAAAAGCTTTGTCAAAAATCTCTTTGTCTGTGTTGTCGGTAAAAGCAAGCTGAACAATGCCTGTTCTGTCTCTTAAATCTATAAAAATAAGCTGGCCCAAATCACGCTGACGCTGTACCCATCCGCAGACGGTAACCTCTCTTCTGCAGTCGGAAATTCTTAAATCTCCGCAGTAATCGGTGCGCTTTAAGCCTGTCATATACTCTGCCATTATGTCCTCCTTACACGCCTGCAACCTTTCGGTTTACATCCTCGGTGTGTATATCTATAAATTCTGTGATAAAATCCTCGTTCAGGCTTATTTTTGTCTGCTGTCCCGTTTCCATATTCTTAACAACAGCCTCGCCCCTTGTAATTTCATCATCACCCAGCACAATGCTGAACCTTGCGCCTATTTTGTCGGCGTATTTCATCTGCGCTCTCAAGCCTCTTGACACAACGTCGGTTTCGGCAAAAAGACCGCTCTCTCTCACTTTTCCCACCAGAGCAAATGCCTTTTTCTTGGCTTCTTCCCCTAAGGGCGCAATATACAAATCGCAGGGGCTCGGCGCAGGAATCTCTATTCCCTGTTTTTCCATAAGCATCAAAAGCCTTTCCATTCCCATTGCAAAGCCCAATGACGGAACATGCTTGCCGCCTAACTCCTCAATAAGCCCATCGTATCGTCCGCCGCCGCATACCGTGCCCTGTGCGCCGATATAGTCGGTGACAAATTCAAAAACCGTCTTTGTGTAGTAATCAAGACCTCTTACTATAGTTGGATTTACGGTATATTCAACCCCTGCGCAGTCAAGGTACGACTTAACCTGCTGAAAATGCTCCTGACATTCTTCACACAAGTAATCTGTAACCTTTGGCGCATTTTTTGCTATTTCCTTGTCCTCGGGGCTTTTGCAGTCAAGAATCCTCATTGGATTTTTCTCAAGCCTTGAAAGGCAGGTTTCGCAAAGCTTGTCTTTATACTG
The DNA here is from genome assembly GCA_022774755.1 of bacterium. GTDB lineage: Bacteria > Bacillota > Clostridia > Oscillospirales > Acutalibacteraceae > Ruminococcoides. The sequence continues at coordinate 43,887 of JALFLK010000032.1, read as the reverse complement.
CCCAAAGTACTCCCTAAGCGCCTTGTGATACTCCTTGCGGCACCGGGGACATCCGATAGAGTTAATCTCCAGGTGAATGTCCCTGATTTGAAGTCTGTCAAAAATCGACTGAGCCGCACAGATAAGCTCTGCGTCGGCAACGGGGTCGCTTGTGCCGTATTCTTCAAGACCGAACTGGTGGAATTCTCTCAATCTTCCTGCTTGTGGTTTTTCGTAACGGTAGCAAGACACAAAGTAGCTTGCCTTTACGGGCAAGCCCTCGTTAAGCACTCCGTGCTCCAAAACTGCTCTTGCGGCGCCTGCTGTGCCTTCGGGACGAAGTGTTACGGACTCTCCGCCTTTTGTATCAAAGGTGTACATTTCCTTCTGCACAACATCTGTTGTCTGGCCTACTCCCCTTGAAAAAAGGTTTGTATGCTCAAAAACAGGGGTGCGGATCTCTTTGAATCCGTAGCTTTGCGCCTCTTTTCTCATAATATCTTCTACAAACTGCCATTTGTAGCTTTCTTTGGGAAGAACATCCTCTGTTCCTTTTATTTTTTTGGTAATAAGCTCCATCTATACCTTCCTCCTGTGCCGTAACACAAGTATTGGGCAGCCTTATGCCGCCCAATCCCGTTTACATCACTCTGTTTACTTTAAAATATTTCTCCAGTCCAAATCTCCACGCTCAAGGCCGTGAATCAACACCTCGGCGGTTGCTATATTTGTAGCAACCGGAATGTTGTGCATATCGCAAAGCCTCAGCAGGTTCATATCGTTGGGCTCGTTTGGCTTTGAGTTAAGAGGATCTCTGAAAAACAGAAGCATATCTACCTCGTTGCAGGCAATTCTTGCGGCAATCTGCTGTCCGCCGCCCTGGGAGCCGGAAAGGAACCTCTGTATTTTAAGGCCTGTTGCCTCCGATACAATTTTTCCCGTGGTACCCGTTGCACACAGCGTATTTCGGCTTAAAATACCGCAGTAAGCTATACAGAACTGAACCATCAGCTCTTTTTTCTCATCGTGTGCTATCAACGCAATATTCATAAACAATCCTCCATTTTTCTTCTAACTTCACAAAATCCTGCTATACAAAACGCATTATGCGATAAACTCGCCTTTTAATTTATAATGTAATGCCTTTATTTTCCTTTATCTACAATATACTACTTTCTGCCGTCATAAGCAAGAGGAACATTATATCCCATTACCCTAAGTACAAGACAGTCAAACACATTTGCGCATGCGCTCCAGCATACTCCCGCCTCGCCTCTCTGCATTACCGACGAAAGGTGCAAATCGTCGGGAATGAGGGCAATAAGCTGAGTCTGGGCAACATCTATAACCTGATCAAGGTCCTTGTAAAAACCAAGCTCATTAAACTTTTTCCTGTTAAATCTGTTAATTACAAGACGAATGTTCTTTTTATTGAGCTCTTCAAGCTTTTTCCTGATTTTAACAGCGCCCCTGAGGCTTGTAGGCTCTGCATTTGTAACTATCAGCGCCAAATCCGCAGGATAAGCGGCGGTAACAAAGCCCGAGCCGATTCCTGCAGGGGAATCAATAATTATGTAATCGTAGTCCTCTTTAAGTCCCTCAACAAGCTGAGCAAACACCGACGGGCTTACCTCGTTTTCCGTATCAAAGGGAGCCGCCAGCATATACAGATTTTCAATATGCTTGCTTTTATACACGGCGTCGCTGTAATCGCAGTTTCCGCTGACAGCGTCGGAGGTATCAAAAAGCACGCTTTCTTCAACGTCCAGCATTATGTCAAGTCCCCGCATACCGCAGTCGCAGTCTATCAAAAGCACTTTTTTCTGTTGTTTAACCAACGCCGCCGCAAGGCACACGCAAACCGTAGATTTGCCCGTTCCGCCTTTACCGGAGGCAACCACTATAACTTTATTCATATAATTCGATACCTCTATGTTATTTTATCACAAATCACTAAAAAGCGCAAATATAATTATATTATTAGCATAACAAAATTTTATGTCGGTTTTTGGTAATATTCCATAATTTTTGTGTTCTTTAAACAGCCATAATAATAACTTTTTTCGCTCCGGGCAGGCAGCGTCATCTAATCAGCAAGCTTTTGTTCCCGACCGCTTGTCTGCCAAAAGCGGATAAATCAACAGATTAGAAAAATTAAAATTCCGACCGAAAAACTCTGATTGGCGTTTATCGGCCGGGCACGACAATTTATAATTTAGCCATTCCGTCTTCACGGATTAAAATAAGCGTCAAGCATCGCCTTTGCAACATTCATAGAGTAAACGCCCTTTGCGCCGTGTTCAAGTACAACCGCTGCGGCAACCTGGGGATTGTCAAATGGGGCATAGCAAATGAACGTTGTGTGGTCGGAGCCGGAATTTTCCGCCGTACCTGTTTTTGCGGCGATTTCAACAGGATAATTGCCGAACACGGAATATGCCGTACCGTTAGAGTCGGCGGCAACATTTCTCATAGCTTCCTGCACAAGCTTCATATTTTCTTCGGAGATGCCGACCTCATCCACAAGCTCGGGGGAGTCGGGGTCGTTGTACTCCAAAACCTCCTGCCGTTTATAGTCGGTAATCTTGCTTATAAGGTGAGTTCTGTAACGCTTGCCGTCGTTAGCCAGAGTTGCAGCATAGGTTGCAAGCTGAATCGGAGTAAAAGCGTTGTCACTCTGACCGATAGCCGCCTGAACGGTGTTTCCGTCTGTCCAGGAGGTAGAGTCTCTGCCGGCAAGAAAACCGGGGCTTTCGCTGATTTCTACGCCTGTTTTTCCTCCCAGACCGAATTTTTCGGCATACAGGTACATTGTGTTAATGCCCAGTCGCCTGCCTGTTTCTGCAAAAAAATAGTTGCAGGACCTGGTAATAGCAGAAAAAACATCTATTGAGCCGTGATAGCCCATACAGGAGACAGGGTCGGTTTTGTAATAATCATAAATTTTTGTGCAGTTAATGTGAGTGTCCTTATCAATTACTCCTTCCTCCAAGGCACCGCAGGCTACACAGGGCTTAAAGATAGAGCCCGGTGCAAAGCTACCGTTAAAAGCTCTGTCATACAGCGGAGCGTTAAGCTCGTCGGTTTCAAGGTCAACATAATAGTCGCCGTATTCGCTGTATTTTTCCAAATCATACGAGGGGTAGCTTGCCGCCGCAAGCACCGAAAAGTCTTTAACCGAAAGCATCACAGCCGCACCTGTTCGGCAGTCCTCGCCGTATCCGCTTTTGCCGTAAGAGGCGGACAGCTTTTCACCGTTTTTCCGTGATGCCGTTATGTTTTCCTCCAGAGCCTTATTGGCGGCCTTTTGAATATTGCTGTCTATTGTAAGGAACAGGGTGTTTCCGGGTTTTGCATCCGTTCTTTTTACCTCACGCAAGGTAGTTCCGTCGGAATTTTTTTCAACTATTTTTGTTCCCGACTGCCCTTTCAAGGCGTCCTCAAAGGCAAGCTCCAAGCCGAATTTGCCGATTTTATCGTTAAATTTGTATTTTTTATCCTGCTGAGTTTTCTCGTTGTACTCCTCCTCGGTAATTAAGCCCAAGGCTCCCAACAAATGGGGCGCAAGCTCCGGGTCGGGATTACTGCGCTTTAAGTAGGTTCCGATTTCTACACAGCCTGTGTTTTGGAAATTTTCGCTGATAATCGACACCATCTGCGGGCTGATGTTAAGAGCGAAATCGTATGGAGTTGAATTTGAAAAATCACAAAGCTCCATATTATATCTGACGGAGGCAATGTCTCGTGCGGATTTTTTATCACCGGTGTTGCCGATATCGTACCGACTGATAAGCGCCTCCATACATTCTTCGCTGTCTGCGTTTTCGCCAAGATTCAGAAACTGTGCAGTTTTCAGCTTTTCAATATCATCTTCGGCGTTTTCTTTAAATTCGTATTGATTGTGAGAATTAACATCTATGGGCAGAGTATCCTCCCACTTTTCTCCCCTTGCGTTCATAAATCCCAGCAGATTTTCAATAACTTGGTTTGCTTTGTCCATATCAAGATAAAATTTGTTAATTACAATCTTGTAGCAGGTTTTGTTCACCGTCATACCGTTGCCGTTTCTGTCCAGAATTTCCCCTCGGGGAGCCTCTGTTTCTTCGGTATAGCTGGTACTGCTCAGGGCTATATCTTTGTAGGTTTTGCCCTCGATAATCTGCCATGTAAAAAGCCTTGCGCCAAAGGCAAGAAAAATCACCGCAACAGTTATTATGCACACAAAAAACCGGAAAGAAGATGAATTTCCTTTCTCTTTATTTTTGTTCCTGATTTTAATTTTTCTCGCCTCCTTGCCTAATAAGCTGCTGAAAATTACGCCGAAAAACTGTTTTTAGACGATTTAATCGGTATTTTCTACAGACTGTTCACCTGCAAAAACTCACTGCTTTGCTCTGATTTGCTTAAACAAAAGCATATTCAAAAAATACAGAGGAATACAACAGACAAAGGTGTATATTATTCTTGACAAATAGTGATTTACAAAGTAATATCCCACGCCGCCGAATCCGGGGAAAATATAGAAAAACACAAAGTAAAGCCCGATAATCACCACACAGGCGCAGAAACATATGAATATGGAGTTTAAGAAATTTCTTACCATAAAATTTTTTAAAAGAGACGCCTGTGCGTAGCACGCCGCCGTTATCAGCAGAGAGAAAAAGCCTAATGCTCCCGTGGAGGAAAAATCGCACAGAATTCCGCAGACAAGTCCGAAAATCATTGCAGGCATACTGCTTTCAAAGGCGGATATAGTCAGCGCCGCAGACAACAGAAGCACAGGCTTTGCCCCGAAAATTTCGGGAACAAGTCCGGGCGTTGCCTGTGCTGTGAACAACAGCAGTAATTCTATTGAATATGCCCCGTACCTCAGGGCGTTAAGCCTGTTTTTCATTTTTTCTCCTTAGGGCGGTATTATGATTTGCTTTGCTGTGCTTAATTTACTGTGTTTGATTTGCTGTATTTGCTTGCCCTGTAAAACATTATGTTGTCGGTTGGTATTCTTCCTGCGCTGATGTATTTTCCTCGGATGCCTTTGCGTCTGCTGATTTATCAAGAGTTATCTGTCCCTTTGATTCAAAATCGGTGATTACAAGAACGCCCTGAACCCTGCGGATATCCTCATAGGGCTCAACAACGGCGTATTTGGTTGCGTCGTAATCGTCAAAAGAAATCTCCTTTATTTTGCCTATAATCAGGTTTGGCGGAAACAGTCCCCCTGCGCCGGAGGTTGCAATAACGTTCCCTTGCTCCATTGTATTTTCCGAGGAGATTTTTGTCAGCGTCGTCAGATTGTTGTCACAAAGCTCTGCGTTGCCTGTAATTATACCTATATCCTCGGTTTTAACATCCTCTGCGCCGACCTTTATTTCGGGAGAAAGCAAAGTTTTAACCTTTGCTGTGGAAGCGTCGCACCTGACCACCATTCCCACAAGCCCGTTTTCGGTAATTACAGGGTCGTTTACCTTAATTCCCATAGAATCGCCTGCGTCTATGGTAAAGGAATAAAAGTCATCGTTTGCGTCTCTGCGGATAACCGTTGCCGGTACGTAAGTATAGGAGGGGTTTTCTTTTTTTATGTCGTAAAATTTCCACAGCTGTTCGTTTTCCGTCTTAATATCGTAATAATCCGCAAGCTGTGACCTTAGCTGTGCGTTTTCCTCCTCTAAGGCTTCGGCTTTTTCTTCAAGCTCTTCATAAGACGGCTTTGAAAAGCTGTCGGTTACAGCCGCCGAAACCTGAAAAAGCCCTTTGGTAAGCAGATTAGTTCCGCTTGACAAAAAGGGATAGCCGAAATTGCAGATTAGGGAAACAACGCACACGACTGCAATTACAGCCGTAAACGCCTTAAAGCTATTTTTCTGCCATAAGTTCTTCATTGCAAATTCTCCTTGATGTTTTGCAGAATATGGAAAAAATAAGAGAACAAGGATATTCAGCCCTGTTCCCTTGCGCTAAAATTATTTTCTTCGTGGGGAACGTCTGTCCTCAACGGTAAAGCCCAGCCGTTTTCCTGCGCCTATTGCTACGCACTCAAGCGGTCTTTCAGCTATATGCACAGGCATTCCCGTTTGCTGCATTACAAGCATATCAATGCCCCTCAGAAGTGCGCCTCCGCCTGTGAGCATAATGCCTGAATCTATAATATCCGCCGAAAGCTCGGGGGGCGTTTTTTCAAGAGTTGATTTGATAGCCTCCACAACCGTCATCAACGGTTCTGCAAGGGCGTCCCTTACTTCTTCGGCGGTAACGGTAATGTCCTTTGGCAGTCCGTCTGCCATATTTCTGCCCTTGACCACAACAGAGCCCTCATCCTGATAGGGAAAGGCTGAGCCGATTTGAATTTTAACAGCCTCGGCTGTGCGCTCGCCGATAATAAGACTGTATTCCTTTTTTATATAGTCAATAATCGCCTTGTCAAATTTATCGCCTGCAACCCTGACGGAACAGGAGGTTACAATATCGCCTAAGGAAATAACAGCCACCTCAGACGTACCTCCGCCGATATCAACCACAAGGCTTCCCACAGGCTCGTCAACAGGCAGTCCTGCGCCTACCGCCGCCGCCATAGGCTCTTCTACAAGCTCCACCTGCTTTCCGCCTGCCTGATAGGCGGCGTCCTCAACGGCGTTGCGCTCAACCTCGGTAACTCCCGAGGGCATACATATTATAATTCTGGGTTTTGAAAAAAGCCCCGGCTTAACGGATTTTTTAATAAAATTTTTCAGCATTGCAGAGGTTATGTCAAAGTCGGCTATAACCCCGTCCTTAAGAGGTCTTACCGCAATAATAGAGTCAGGCGTTCTGCCTATCATTTCCTTTGCCTCTTTGCCAACTGCAATAACGCTCTCGGTCTGGGCGTCAATGGCAACCACCGACGGCTCTCTCATAACAATTCCCTTGCCCTTTACGGCAACAAGAGTGTTGGCGGTACCTAAATCTATGGCAACATCTTTGGAAAACGAAAACATATCTCTACTCCTTTTTGAGAGTTATTTTATTCATATTAAAATTATACCCCTAATTATATAATATTTCACATTTCATTTCAACATAATTTGACCAATGTTCGGCGGCATTTTGCCCGAAAGTCATCTTTGAAATCAATATTTCCCTATTACTTATATTGAAATAATCTGAAAATATGTATAAAGAATTGCATAGAAAATCTGCGGTTTATTTTTTGCCTGTTGAGCCGAAACCGCCTGTGTCCCTTGATGTTTCGTCAAGCTCACTGCAAGTGGAAAGCACAGCGGAGTAAACGGGGGCAATCACCATCTGGGCAATTCGCTCAAAGGGCTCAACCGTGTATTCATCTGACGAAACATTGCAAAGTCCGACGCAAATTTCCCCTCTGTAATCGCTGTCCACAACTCCCACGCCGTTTGCAAGGCAGATGCCGTGCTTGATTCCAAGACCGCTTCTGGCATATATAAACGCTGCGCAGTATTTATCGGACAGGGCAATGCCTACGCCAGTGGGGATTAGCTTTATTTCGCCGTGCTTAATCGTTATCGGCGAGTCGATACAGGCGTACAAATCCATTCCGGCAGAGCCTTCGGTAGCCTGTACTGGAATTTTTGCGTTTGGTCTGAATTTTTTAATCTTTATATGTTTTGTCATATCTGTCATATTATCCCTATCTGTCATATTATTCCTCTCTTTTTTGCAAGTTTGATAAATAAATCCTGCAATATAAAATTAAAATTCCTGTGCAAAATTATAATAAAGAAAGTTAATTTTCATTATTTTATCACAAAAGAATTTTAACAGGCACATTAAATTCTTTATAATAATTCTTATAATGATTTTAACAAATTTCTCCTTATTTTACACCTCTAAAATACAATCCACGGGTAAAATCCTTTAAATCAAGTAAATAACTATGAATTTCACCGATTGTTTCCACACTTTCCACATAGTTTTCCACAGTGAACGAGTATGTGTGGAAACTGATATTTTCAAACAAATCTGCCTTGTCGGTCATTTTCAGCGGCACACAGTTAAGTATTTCAGTTGCGCTTTTGCCGCATAACAAAATGAATTTTTTACCCTTTCTATCCTGCAATTCCCACTTGCCTTTGCAAGCCTTACAGGATATTCCCGCACACTTGTTGGGGCAGTTTCGGGTAAGCATAAGGGGAAGATAGCCATAGCTTACAATGCCCACAGGCAGACTGCCCCGAAGCTCTTTGATTTGGTTTATGGTAATCTCCACGCTGAGCTCCGCATCTGCAAAACCCATACTTTCTGCCCACAGAATATCACGGCTGTTTGTAAAATTCAGCCGAAAACCGCCGTGAATCCTCATATCTTCCCGGTGTGCAAGATAAACGGCGCCTATGTTCGGGCAGTAAACATCGTTTATCCCCGCATTTTTGGCATTTTTAAGAGCTTCTGCGATTTTATCGTCAAGAGAAAACATAGCCGGCGGAATTTCCACACCGATTTTATACCCTTGTTCCTTTAAGCTTACAAGCTGTTCTGAGGAGGTGAATACCGGGACGAAAACCATATCGAAATCCTTAAACGCTTTCTCGATTTTTGCTGATTTGACCCTTGCATACCGTTTTATTGGTTTGTTTCGTGTTACAAGTCGGGGCAAAGGCGAAGGCTCATTTACCGAATATTTTTTAGCCGTTCCTCTGATTTTGTCAAGCTCCTCAAGGGCTTGCCTGCGCAATTTGTTTATTGCCGACAGGGGCATTGTCACGCCCTGTTCGAGGGAGCAGATGATTTTTTCGGGATAATACTGGGTAGAGCCTGTTTTTTCAAGCTGAGCCTTGCATTTTTCTTCCGATAAGGGCTTGTTCACCGCCCTTTGGCAGGGAGTATCCCCTGTTATTTTCACCCTGTTACAGCCGTCAGATACGGTCAAAACAGGATTTTCACCGATTTTTCCGTTTAATTCAAATGAAACTTTAACTCTCTGATTTTCGTCCTTATATAGACTGCGGATTTTTGAGAAAAGCTTTTCGTCTGCAGAAACAACATTTTCTTTTCGGCGGAATCCAAACATATCTTTCCCTCTGCGGTCCGTGTAATAGCCGTCGGTAAAGCCCGTTCGTGAAAAAACGCTTTCCAAAAGCCTTTGTGTTTCGGGAGAAACCCCACCCCAATCACGGCTCTCAACACAGGCTCTCACTGCGCAGGCAACATATTCGGGGCGTTTCATTCTGCCCTCAATTTTCGCCGAGGCAACGCCCATAGCCTGAAGCTCGCCCAAATAATCTATAATGCTGTTGTCTTTAAGGCTCAAAGCATGGCAGTCCTTAACTCCTCCGACAGAAAAGGGCAGGCGGCAGGGCTGTGCGCAGGCGCCTCTGCTTCCGCTTCTTGAGCCCAGCATAGCCGAAAAATAGCACTGTCCAGACATACTCATACACAGCGCTCCGTGTACAAACACCTCTAACTCTATGGGACAGCCCTCAGCAATAGTACGAATTTCATCTTTTGTAAGCTCTCTTGCAAGTACAACTCGCTTAAAGCCCATTTCGTAAAGGGCTTTCGCTCCGCTTAAGGTGTGCACCGACATTTGCGTAGAGCCGTGCAGGGGCAATTTGGGAGCCATTTCTTTTATCATCATTGCAACGCCCATATTCTGCACAATTACGGCGTCTATTCCTGCCTTGCAGGCTTGCTTAATCAGCTTTGCAACACCCTCAAGCTCGCTGTCAAATACGACTGTATTAACCGTGAGATACACAAGCACGTTGCGCTGATGACAGTATTCTGCCGCTTTTACAAGCTCGTCGTCGTCAAAATTCTGCGCCGACGCTCTGGCGGAAAACTCCTTTGCACCCAGATAAACGGCGTCTGCTCCGCATCTTACCGCCGCAACAACGCTGTCAAAGCCTCCTGCCGGAGCCAGTATTTCTATTTTATCATTATTCATAAGCTACCGTTATTTATTGGGACAAAGCCCAAAAATTCAATGTATCCGCAGTATCTAACCTCATTATTATCAGCAATCGGTTTTATTTTTTATTATCATCATCAAAAAGTGAATACTGCCTCATTGGAATATATCCGCTTTCCGACTTTGTTTTTTCGTCTGATTTATCCTCTTTGCCGTTTCTTTCAACTGCCGTTTTAACCGGTTGTGATTCCTGCTGAGGCTTTTTGCCTTGGATTACGCTTTTTTTGCCGTTTTCCGAAGTCTCTCCCTTTGACGCTTCATTGGGTTTTGTATGAGAATCCTCGGCTTTTTTGTCTGAGCGTTCCGAAGCTTTTTCGTGATTTTGGGGCTGATTTTTGTTTTCTGCATTTTTATTTTCTGAATTGTTTAACAGGTTGGTTTTTAAAGGCTCTGCCCTGTTGTCGGCTTTTGTTTTATCCGCTTCGGTTTCTTTTATAACCTGTTCTTTTTCCCTGTTTTTATGAACGCCGTTTACCTGCTTGTCCAAAAACTTTTTTAGCTCATTATACTGTGCAGTCAGGTTTGCGTTTGCTTTTTTCAGCTCTTCAACCTGCTCCTTAAGCTCGTCGCACCTGCTGTCCAAAGCTGAATTTTGCTTTTTTAACTCAATAATCTGCTTGCTGTGCTTGTCTGCCTGTCGCAGAACCTTGTTTGCCTCGTGCACAAGCTCTGCCTTTTTGCCCAGAGCCTTCTGCTCGTCGTCGGCAAAGTCCAGCGCCGCCATTACGGCGCAGCCTCTGGCGTCAAGCTGGGTGTAGCTTTTTGAAATAAGGTTTATCCTTTCATTTACATTCTTCGCCACATTTTTCATATATTCTTCGCTTTCCGAAGAAACAAGGTTAAGCCTTCTGCCCCCTACATAGACCGTTACTCTGTTTTTAGCCATAAATAATCCTCCGTTCATACCGAGTTCAATCTACACCATTTCACACTAATTATAATACAAAACCATAGAATAAAAAAGAGGAATTTTAAAATTGTAATCAGTAAATGCAGAAAAACCGATTCTACGCTTGGTAACAACGCTTATCAATCCCGAATAAATCGTGTGTGCATACTGCGCCGGTGGATTTTTCGGAATGTTCAAAATTTCTGCACAGGATATCGCCTTTTAGTGACAAATTGTAAAGTATTGCGCAAAATATTCGGAAAAAATGTCGCCGGTTGAATCATAGAATAGTATTATTGCAAAAAACGACAAATATTCTTGAAAAAGGACAATTTTTGTGATAGAATGAGCGTATTATTATGGCATATCGGCACACTTTGATTTAAAGCTAAATTTTGTGCCGATATTATTTACGGCAAATTATATTATAATTATGCATTATGCGTTTTACTTAAATTAAGATTTTAGGGAAGTGAGTTTATGACAGTTCCGTTTGATTCATCAAAGGATTACTACCGTTCGCCCTTCGGCGCTGTTGAGCAAGGAACAGCTATACATTTTCGGGTGCTTGTGCCCCACGGCTTAAAAACCTCTAAGGTAGAAATGTGCATTAAGTTTGATGATGATTATAACTGGAATTTTCCGGAATTGTTCTGGCACGGCTATATTGATAATGATAACGAAATCTGGGAATGTGACTATACTCCCGAAAGAATCGGACTTTACTGGTACAGCTTTAAGCTTTATACCAACGAGGGCATCCGCTATATTGTGCCCTCTGACCCATACAGAATAAGCTCTATCGAGCGTTCTCCGGGACGAAGCTGGCAAATTACCTGCTACAAAAAAGGCTTTGAAACTCCCTCATGGCCTGTGGGCGGAGTTATGTATCAGATTTTTCCCGACCGCTTTAATTACAGCGGAAACAGAAAAGACCCCGGCAGAACGGACCTTAAAATTAACGAGGACTGGTACGCCTGTCCCGAATGGCGCCCCAACGAGAACGGCGAAATCACCAATACCGACTTTTTTATGGGGGACCTTAAGGGCATTGAACAAAAGCTTGATTATCTTGAAAAATTAGGCGTCACCTGTATTTACCTTAACCCAATATTCAAGGCATATTCAAACCACCGCTACGACACCGGCGATTACAGTCAAATCGACCCACTGCTGGGTACCGAAAAGGACTTTAAAAGCCTTTGTGCAGAGGCTAAAAAACACGGAATTCACATTATTAACGACGGTGTTTTCTCTCATACGGGCAGTGACAGTCTGTATTTTAACAGAAGCGGACGATACGGCAGCGGAGGCGCCTACCGTGACTGCAGCTCTCCTTATTACAGCTGGTATCACTTTAATCAATGGCCGGATAATTACAACTCCTGGTGGGGTTTTTACACCTTGCCCGAGGTAAACGAAACCGACCCGTCCTTTAATGAGTACATTAACGGCGAAGACGGAATTGTGAGAAAATGGATGAAATGCGGAAATTCCGGCTGGAGGCTTGACGTGGCAGACGAACTACCCAACGAGTTTATGGAAAATCTGCGTAAATCCGTAAAAGAGCAGGACCCCCAGGGTTTTATCGTAGGCGAAGTGTGGGAGGACGCATCTAACAAAGAAAGCTACGGCGCAAGAAGAAAATTCCTTTTGGGCGAAGAGCTGGATTCGGTTATGAATTATGTTTTCCGAAATGCAATTCTTGACTTCGTCCGGGGCGGCGACGCAAAATATGTTATGAATACGATTATGTCGGTTGTTGAAAACTACCCCAGACCTGTGCTGAGGGTGCTGATGAATCTTCTGTCAACTCACGACACCGAGCGTGCGCTGACGGTTATTGCCGGCGAGCCTTTAAACGGCAGGGACAGAAACTGGCAGGCAAACACAAGGCTTACTCCACAGCAGAAAGCCCACGGAATAAAGATGATGAAAATCGCCGTAGGTATGCAGTACACTCTGCCGGGATTCCCCTGCGTTTATTACGGCGACGAGGCAGGAATGGAGGGATACCGTGACCCCTTTAACCGTTGCTGCTACCCCTGGGGCAGAGAAAACAACGAGCTTATTAACTGGCACATATCGCTGGGCAATCTCCGCAAATCCTGCAGTGCTCTTTGGGACGGCGACATTATTCCCGTTCAGTGTCAGGGCAGATTTTTGTCTTATATGAGAATAGATAAGGACAGCTCCCTATACTGCGCCTTTAATACCGGTTTTAACGATATGGCAATCGACATTCCTCCGGGCTACCTTAACAGCAAGCCCTTGTTTGGTACACGAGTTGAAAACCAAAAACTGATTATTCCGGCAGGAACCTCTGCATTTTTGCTGAAATGATTTTTATTTTTAGCTCTCCAAAAAGGGTATAAACACGGCAAATAACAGGTAATCTCTTATTCAAGTCATCATATTTTACAAAAATATCCAATTTTTTTGTCTGATTTCTCTAAAAAGCCAATTGACTTTTTCTCGCTAAAGCGATAAAATATCAGCTGTTGCTGACGCTCAGTCAGTAAAATATAATATTGAGAGGGAAATTATGACAACAAAGAAACTAATTAAGGCAGGTATTATATCTGCACTGGCAGTATTAACTGCCTCAGCGTCCTGCGTTACGGCATTTGCCGAGGGCGGTCCCATTTACACCCAAAGCGTCATTAAAACCGACTCCCAGCGGATTTTTAATGAATGGGTAAGCTATCCGGACAAGAGTTTCGGCTATGCATACGACGCAAGATGGATTTATAATTCAGTGGAAGACTACATCAATACTACGGATAATGTTGGCTGGACGGGCTTCTATAACCCTGATATAACCGACTTTTCCACAGGCGAATTCAGCTTTGATATGTTAAGCGAAGACTGGGATCCGTCGGGCTTTACCTGGGGTATGCAGAAGTCGGGCACAGACGACAATCCCGTTTATTCTTTCTACGCATATGAGGAATGTGAAGACAGCGACAGATGGAGCGTTTCTTACATCGAATCCTGGTCGCCTGCCGTTTCTCCTAAGCCTCACCAGGGACCTGTTTACCATGCAACTATTGACGCAAGCGACGATTATTATGAGCATTTAGGCGATAATGGCACCGTAGGCTTTGCAAAGGGAACAGTTCTTGCATTCGGCTATCTCCCCTCTGAGGCTTATAAAACAAGACACAATGTTAAAATCAATGTTGAGGAGTCCGGGGTAAGCATCAAAATAAACGACGCAGAGCTTGCAACGGTTGCCGCCCCTGTTCAGCAGGGAAGCTTCGGCCCTTATGCGTGCAGTAATCCCGACGCATATTTCTCTGACCTGAGCTTTACTTCAACGGATGTTACAATGATTAACGCCGAGTTTGCTTATGTAAACGGAAAAGGCGAGGTTATATCAGAGGCAGGTCTTAATTCCGATGTTTCCGTCTTGGATTTGTCAAGCTTTGAGGATTCGCCCATTGTTGACAGGCTCTGGACCGTAACCAAGGACGGCGAATTAGTTTACTGCGAAAGCGAGCCTTATTCCCTTTACACCAAAGAGCCGGGAAAATACACTACCACTCTTCAGGTTGTAAACGAACAGGGTATTAAGTCTAATATTTATTCTGCCGATTTATTGGTAACCGATGTTCCTGCAACAACAGCACCGGCACCGTCGGAACCTGCGACTTCAAAAACAGCTACTCCCGACACTCCCGCAACTCAGGAAACTACCGTGGTTTCTAATAAGACAATCGCAACAAGCGATATGGGCGCAGGCGTAATTGTTGCCCTGGCTGTTGCTTCGGCAGGCGTTGTGCTTGTATCTGTTGCCAAGAAAAAGAAGTATAAGTAATCTTTTCATATCTAGATTGACTAAGTGAAAACAGCTTATCTGCTTGATAAAATAATTTAAAAATTTTCTCCCTGCAAGGTTGACTTTGCAGGGAGATTTTGTTTTGCTTAGGGGAAACGGACTTTTATTTTTTGCTTTATATGGTATAATAACTTAAGTATCAGGAAAATTATAGTAAAACAAATCGGTGAATTATATGGTAAAGCTGTTTAAAAAATATTTAAAATATTACAAGCCTCAGCTTATTATCGGCCCTCTTTGCAAGCTTTTAGAGGCGATTTTTGAGCTTATTGTCCCACTTGTTATGGCAAGCATCATTGATGTGGGTGTTGCAAACAAAGATACCGATTACATTATCAGAATGGGCGGTCTCATGGTACTTTTGGGCGTAGTGGGACTATGCAGTGCGCTGGTGTGCCAGTTCAGCGCCTCCGTAGCGTCTCAAGGGTGCGGAACAAAAATGAGAAATGATTTGTTCAGGCATATTAACTCACTTTCTCACAAAGAGCTGGATGCTCTGGGCACGCCGTCGCTGATAACGAGAATGACAAACGACATAAATCAGGTGCAAAACGCCATTGCGATGCTGATTCGCCTTGTAATCAGAGCACCGTTTTTGGTAATCGGCGCAATGGTTATGGCGATGATTATTAACCTTAAACTGTCGCTGATATTCTTTGCGGCGGCCTTGTTAATAGCCTTGGTGCTGTATGTTATAATGTCAAAAAGCGTACCGTTTTTTAAGGCTATTCAAAAAAAGCTCGATAAGGTTTCTCTTGTATCAAGAGAGAATCTTTCGGGCAACCGAGTTATAAGGGCGTTTTCAAAGCAAAAGCAGGAGCAAAAGCGCTTTAACGATATTTCGGAGGATTTGTCAAAAACCTCGATAAATGTCGGCAAGCTGTCTGCCTTGCTATCGCCTATGACCTTTGTAATAACTAACCTTGCGATTGTGCTGATAGTATGGCTGGGTGCTAAGGACGCCGATTCAGGAATTATTATGTCGGGAGATATAATAGCCCTTGTAAATTATATGACGCAGATTCTTTTGGCTATGGTGGTTGTCGCTAACCTTGTGGTGCTTTTTACCCGTGCGTCAGCGTCTGCCGACAGAATCAATGCCGTTTTTGACACAAAGCCTTCGGTTATTCAGGGAAAAGACGGAGCATTGACTACAGACAATTCTGCTGAGAGAGTGCGTTTCGAAAACGTGAGCTTTGCTTACAGCAAAGACGGTGAAAACGCCCTTGATGGCATTACCTTTTCTGCAAAAAAGGGCGATTTTATCGGAATCATCGGAACAACAGGCAGCGGAAAATCTACCCTTGTAAACCTGATTCCCAGATTTTACGACGCAACGGAGGGAAATGTTTTTGTTGACGGAAAAAACGTCAGGGATTATACCTTTGAGGCTTTGCGGAGAAAAATAGGGATAGTTCCGCAAAAATCCGTGCTTTTCAGCGGAACAATAAGAGAGAATTTAAAGTGGCAGAATCCCGAAGCTGACGATGAGGAACTTTGGAAAGCGTTGTCTGTTGCTCAGGCAAAGGAATTTGTGCAGGAAAATGACGGCGGACTTGACGCTTATGTGGCTCAGGGCGGAAAGAATTTTTCGGGAGGTCAGCGCCAAAGGCTGTGCATAGCAAGGGCGCTCGTGTCTGCCCCTGAAATACTGATTTTAGACGACAGCTTTTCTGCTTTGGATTTTGCAACAGATGCAAGGCTGAGAAAGGCGATAAAGGAAGAAACAAACGGAACAACGGCGTTTTTGGTGTCACAAAGGTGTTCCACAATAAAAAATGCCGATATGATTATCGTGCTTGACGACGGCAAACCGGCAGGAATAGGAACTCACAGAGAGCTTTTTGAAAACTGCGAAGAATACAGAGCAATCTGCCTTACCCAGCTTAGTAAAGAGGAGGCGTTAAAATGAAAAAAACCTCCGTTTTAAAGAAAGTTTTAAGGTACTCGGCGCCCTATCTGCCTTACTTTGTGCTTGCGCTTATTTGTGCGGTTATCAGCGTATCGCTGACACTGTATATTCCCGTTCTTGTGGGCAGAGCTATTGACAACATTATAGCTCAGGGTAATGTGAATTTCGGGAATATTGCGGAGATAATCATATATATTCTGATTGCTATCGGCGGCGTTGCGCTGTTTCAATGGGCAATGAATTACTGCACAAACGCCATAAGCTACAAAACCGTAAGGGATTTGCGCCGTGATGTTTTTAAAAAGTTCAACACAACGCCACTTTCTTACATTGATTCTCACCCTCACGGCGACCTTATCAGCCGTGTTGTCAACGATGTTGACGCTGTAGGCGACGGACTTATTCAGATGATTACACAGCTTTTTTCGGGAGTAGTTACTATAGTGGGAACGCTGATATTTATGCTGTCCATTGATGTAAAAATCGCACTTTTGGTAGTTTTTATAACGCCATTGTCGCTTTTTGTCGCCGCCTTTATCGGCAAGCTTACGGGCAAGCGTTTCCGTCAGCAACAGGAACTTCAGGGAGAAATCAGCGGTTATGTTGAAGAATATGTGGGTAATCAGCAGATTGTCAAAGCGTTCTCCTACGAGGAGCGCTCCTTTGAAAACTTTGAAAAATACAACGACCGACTCTATACCGTAGGGCTCAAAGCTCAGATTGCAGGCGCTCTTGCCAACCCCTGCACAAGATTTGTCAACGGGCTTGTTTACGCAAGCGTGGGTATTTTCGGTGCGCTTACTGCCGTTTCGGGCGGAATCACCGTAGGAGGACTTTCCTGCTTTTTGACGTATGCCAACCAATATACAAAGCCCTTTAACGAGGTTACGGGCGTTCTTACCCAGCTACAGACGGCTGTTGCCGCCGCCAAGCGTGTTTTTCAGGTTCTTGAAGAGCCTGCGGAAACCCCCGATAAGGAGCCGGCAAAAGGAGATAACGCTATTGACAAAACACAGGATAACCCCCAAAAGGGAATTGTTGAATTTAAAAACGTTTGCTTTTCTTACAGTCAGAACAAGCCACTTATTGAAGATTTTTCCCTTAAAGTCCGTTCGGGCGAGCATATTGCCATTGTAGGTCCTACAGGCTGCGGAAAAACTACTTTGATAAATCTGCTTATGCGTTTTTATGACGTTACCGGCGGTGAAATTTTGGTTGACGGCACAGATATCCGCAATATCCCCCGAAACGACCTTAGGAGCCGATTCGGAATGGTTTTGCAGGACAGCTGGCTTTTTGAGGGGACAATCAAAGAAAATCTGCTTTACGGCAACGAAAACGCCACCGACGAGCAGGTTGTTGCCGCCGCAAAGCACGCTTATGCTCACAGCTTTATAATGCGTATGGAAAAGGGCTACGACACGGTAATTACCAGGGACGGCTCTAACCTTTCACAGGGGCAGAAACAGCTTTTGTGCATTGCAAGAGCTATGCTGTCAAACCCCTCTATGCTTATTCTTGACGAGGCAACCAGCTCCATTGACCTGCTTACGGAACAGCGTGTTCAAAAGGCCTTTGCAAAAATGATGCAGGGCAGAACAAGCTTTGTTGTTGCTCACCGCCTGTCAACAATTAAGGAAAGCGACTTGATTCTTGTAATGAACAAGGGCAATATTGTAGAACAGGGTACACACGAGGAGCTTCTTGAAAAGAAAGGCTTTTATTACGACCTTTACAACAGCCAGTTTGCTTAGCGTAACAGCCTGTTTGCTGTTCAAAAATTTATTATGGAGCAAAAAATGTTCTGAACTAAAACACCCCATACATCAGATGTTATCTGCAACATTTGATGTATGGGGAAATTTTAATTTATATACTTATTTTTTGTTTGCCTAACGGTCGGGGATTGAAGTTTGCTAATTAGATAACACTGTCTGCCCGGAGCAAAAAACCGGAGCGAAAAACTCGGAAGAAAATCCGTTTTAGCCACTTTTGGTGGACAAGTGGTCGGGAACAGAAGTTATCTGATTAGATGACACTGTCTGCTCGGAGCGAAAAACTCGGAGCAAAAAATCAGGTTGTGATTGTTTCTACTGATTCGTCCGAAGCAATCTGCGAAGTCTGAGCAATCAGCTTGTTGATTCTGCTCTGATATACCGTGCCCACAGCCGTACCGTTTACAACGGCTATAAATTTGCCCGAAGAAGACGGGTAGTAACTGACAACATCCTCTGAATTCTTATCGTTGTAAGAATAGGTAATTGTAAGCGAGGGTGAGCCTGACGGTGAGGACGCTGTTTTTTCAACCTTTTCGGTATAAGCAAGATTTTGGAAATAGGTGCTGAAATATTCTGTTGTTAAATTCAGCGCACCGCAGTTTACGGTTGTTTCCGTCGTGGTAGTTTCGGAACCGTTGCTGTCGGTGGAGTTAGAAACCTTGCTGGAAATCTCGAATGTGTAATCCTTAGAACCGTCGTTTACAACCATTTGCTTAACCGCCACTAAGGTAGGATTCAGCACATAGGACGAAATGAGATCCTCGTACTTGATGGTTGACCAAGGCAGATTTGCGCTTGCCATACGGTAGATTACTTTTCCGCCGTTTGACATAAGAGTAACTTTGCCCTCGGAATCGGGCGCAGAGGCTGATAAATCTATGGTAGTATCCTCAAACTCAGCAACTACACGAGCCGCAGGGTTGTCAAGACCGCAGGCGCTGATTTGCTCTTGTGTGGGATTAACATAAGCCACCGACTCCGCATACAGTCCTCTCAGAGCGCCGGTAACAAGGCTTGTTTTGTTTTCGTCTGCAACAAGCTCATTGGGCTTTGTAAGTACATATGAAGCTGAGTTTGTGCCGTCTGTGTTCTTGACAAACTGAACTTCATCGGCAAAATTTGTTCCGCTTAATGTAACCGAATCAGGGTTGCTGTCAACTCCCGACGGAACAGAATCGTTAATTGTAAGCGAAATAAGGTCGTTAATGTTATAAAGCAAAGCCTCAACCGCAGAATCCTGTACAAGGTAAATTGGCTCTCCGCTGCCGAATTTAACATATGAGCCTGCGCCGGCAGGTGCCTCTGCTCCTACGGTAATAACCGCCTTTGTACCGTCGTTGTAGGTCACGGTCGCCGTTGAACGGGGACTGTCAAAGCCGAAGTCGGAAGCGATTTTTCCGTCAACGCTTGCAACGCTTGTAAACTCAAGAGAAGCAACATTGTTTGCAACTGCGTCGGGTTTGCCTGTCTGAAGCTGAAAATCCTCAAATCCCACAAGGGTGTACTGGGTAGACTCGGTTATAGTATCGCCCTCTTCGTCTGTTGATGTGGGAGTGTAGGATGTAATCTGATAGCTTCCGCTTGTGTTGCTTACATCGATAGTGCTAATGTCTGCCGGAGCGTAAGAAAGCAAAGTGCCGTAGCTGTTGCGGTCCAGCTCTCCCTTTTCGTTAAGAACAAGGGACGCCTGATGAATACCGTTTTCATCGACCGAAGTTGTTAGTTCTGTGCCGTTATCAATATGGCTGTTGGGGTCGTCCTCGCCCTTAGGCCAGAATATAAGCGCAAGCAGTGCGCCCACAAGCACAACAAGAGCCGCAACAGCAATAATTATATACTTCTTATTCTTTTTCATTACCTGTTCCTCCTGCGAATCCAGATAACCAGTCCTGCCGCCAAAACAGCAAGCGGTATTACAATTACAAGGAGCACCATAAGTACTGCCTGAGTGCCCACATCAATTCCCAGGGTGGCGCTGTCCATAGACTTGCCCTCGATTGTAATTCCCACATTATCTCTGTCGGCAAGGGTATTAACGGCGTTTACGAAGAACGCCGAGTTGTTGTAGCTGTTGTAGGCCAGCACGCTTTCGGAGAACATTTCGTATGAGCCGAATACAAGTACGTTGGAAGCCACTTCGTCGGTGTTCTTTTGAGTTGATTTTACAGCAGCGTTAAGAGGCTCGCCTGTAATTGCGCTCTTATAATCCCAGTCTGTGTTTTCCTGCTCCGAATAAGGCAGTATGCAGGAAGACGACGATGACTTGAGCATAGGCGTTGCCTTTTCTTCGTCTGTAATGTCTATTCCTCTTGTGAACGATGAAACACAGGGAATTGATGAGTTTTTAAGCCCCTCGGTAAACACTTCGTTGTAGTCTGTAAGAGAGATAAAGGGGTTGTTTGTAACAAGGAAGTTTCTGTCGGTTTCAAACAGAAGTCCGTTGCTCATTTTCATTCCCCATTTTTCAAGGAGAGAATCAATGTTGGGAGTATCCTGAACATTGTAATTAGCAACATAAATAAGGGATTTTCCGTAATCTCCGCCGTTTTCAAGCCATGTTTCAATTTTTTCAACAGCAGAAAGGTCAAGGTCAACGGCAGGAGCAAAAAGCACTGCAACCGTTGCGCCGTCCTCAAGCTGTGAGGTTGTGAGAGAAACCTCGTTAATCTGATATGCGTTAGACTCCAGCAGGTTTTTAAGTCCCTTTGAATCAACCTCGGAATTGCCTGTAATAAAATCTACAATGGGCTTATCGTCGGTTGTAACATTAAGTATTGCGGTTACAAGCGCCTGCTCAACCTTTGAGCCTGTAAATGAATAACTGCCGTAATAATAGTAGGACTGCTGGTCGTACTCAAAGCAATCGTCAATGGTGAGAACCCTGTAATTTTCTCCGCATTCAACAAGGAACACATAGTTTGTCTGTGTCCAGTCAATATTTTCATATGCAGTGGTAAAGGTTGGGTTTTGAGTAAGGTCGGTGTATTTTACCTTAACGTGACCTGACAGGCTCTCCATACTTTTGAGGAACTTATCAGCCTGAACAAAATACTCTCCGTTTGAAGTGAATTTATCCTCCGTAGAAAGGGGATAAATGGTTATATCCTTTTCAAGGTGGGTGATATAGTCTTTTGTGTCGTCCTGCAAACCGTAAACCTGATTTGCCGTTAAATCAAACGAAAGAGCCGGAAAACGGTCCACAAGCAGAGAACATACTATATTGAGAACTATAACTGCCGCCAGAACAACCGCAACAATAATAACGGCGGCTGTACCGTGCTTTGTTTTTCTTGACTTCATAAAAGCCTTAAAGCCGCCCTTGCCGGATTTATTTGCCTTTTCAGCCGGCTTTGACTGCTCTGCTGTATTTATCTGTGTGTTTTTATTATCTTTATTCATTGTATAATTCCCTCCTTAGCTCCACCGTTTCTTTTCAAAAACACGGATAGTCAAGAATATAAACAATCCGATAATGCTCAAGAAAAATACTACGTCTGCAACATTCAAAATTCCGTAGGTAAAGTTCTCATAATAATTAAGGAAGTTTACGGACTGAAGAGCGTCCTTCATCCATTCAAAGGGGAGATTTGAAATGAGAACCTCCATAAGGTAAATCAAAAGTCCTATCGCAAAGCCTGCAACGGCGGCGATAACCTGACTTTCGGTTAAAGCAGAGATAAATATATCTATTGCCAGAAGCGCTCCGCCCAAAAGCAAAATTCCCACTGTTGTGCAGAGGATAACCGACCATTCCGGCATTGTAAAGAAAGAGATTATTAAAGCGTACAAAAGAAAAATCGAACAGCAAATTGCGTAAAGAATAAATGCGCCCAAGAATTTGCCCATTACAATCTGAAAAAGATTAGCAGGAGAGGTGAGCAAAGCCTGGTCTGTCTTTTGCTTTTTTTCTTCGCTGAAGCTTTTCATTGCAATAATCGGAGTAAGGAAAAGTATAATAACAAACATATTGCCGTAAACATATCCCAAATTTGCAGTATCGTTTACAAGGCATATGCCAAAGAAAAAGTAACCCGAGAAAAAGAAGAAAACCGCCATAACAACATAGGCTATCGCCGAGTTGAAATACGCTCCCAGTTCACGCTTAAGTATTGCACCCATTATTTTCTTCCTCCTGTCGATTTTTGTGTTTGATCCTGGGTTACAAGCTTGAGGAACGCTTCTTCAAGGGTTTCGTTTCCGCTTTGCATATCCAGAATCGTGCAGTTGTTGCGTGCCATTGCGTTAAACACCTCTCGGCGAATATCTATTCCGTTTTGATATTCAACGACATATCGTCCCAAAGATTCGTTTAAATCCCTGAGCTTCTTAACTCTGATAACGCCCGGAATATTTTTAAGTCCGTTCAAAACTACGCTCTGAGTTCCCTCAATCTCCAGAGCAAGCTTCTGCTCTCCCGAAATTGACGAAGAAAGCTCCGAGGTTTTTGCGTCTGCAACCAGTTTTCCGTTTGAAATAACTATTATTCTGTCGCAGGTTGCCGATATTTCAGACAATACGTGGGAGGAGAAAATAACCGTGTGCTTTTTTCCAAGGCTCTTAATCAGATTTCTGATTTCAATTATCTGCTTCGGGTCAAGTCCCACAGTAGGCTCGTCAAGAATCAAAACCGGCGGATTGCCCAAAAGCGCCTGAGCAAATCCCACACGCTGTTTGTAACCCTTTGAAAGATGCTTGATAATTCGATCCTGAACCGCTGTTAAGCCCACCAGATTCATAACCTCAGAAATATGCTCAACTTTAGGCAGGGAGACTTTTTTCAGGTCAAACATAAATTCAAGGTACTTTCTCACCGTCATATCAACATAAAGCGGTGGTATTTCAGGCAGATAGCCTATTCTTGATTTTGCCTCTTTTGGGTTTTCAAGAATATCATAGCCGTCGATAGTTACCGTTCCGCTTGTGGAGGATATGTAGCCGGTAATCATATTCATAGTTGTGGATTTTCCTGCGCCGTTAGGTCCCAAAAAGCCCAGGATTTCACCGTCGTTTGCAGTAAAAGTGATATCATCTACCGCTTTAATACCGCCAAACCTCTTTGTAAGGTTTTTAACCTCAACCATGGGGTTCACTCCTTCGTTAATTTAATTGAAAAGCTTAAAACGCCGATTAGGCTAAACTTAACATAATATCGTACCTATTATACAATAAATTAAGAAAAAAAGAGAGGGTTTATTTTAAAAATCAAAAACTTCTCACAAAAATTCATAAAACCATCACATAAATTTTGATTTTTCGGTATATTTTTCAGATTTTACAAAATAATATTAAGGAAACACCGATTAAACCGTGGTTTTTCAGCGGTTTTTTAACAAAACAGGTCAAAGGAGCGATCAGCTTGGAATATTTGTGGGCGTTTATAGTAGGCGGTCTAATTTGCGTTGTGGGACAAATTCTCATTGACAAAACAAAACTGACCCCTGCAAGAATTTTAACAGGCTATGTTGTGGCAGGCGTAGTTCTGGGTGCCGTCGGGCTTTACGAGCCTTTGGCAAAATTTGCAGGCGCAGGCGCAACCGTGCCTTTATCGGGATTCGGGTATCTGATGACAGAAGGCGTAAGAGAAGCCATTATGCAGGACGGTTTTCTCGGAATTTTAACAGGCGGACTGACTGCCGCCGCCGCAGGAATTTCTGCCGCCGTTATTTTTTCCCTCATTGCGGCAATATTCACAAAGCCCCAAAGCAAACGTTAATTTCGCTCCGTGTAGACAGCTTCATCAATTCCGAAAACAAAAGTCCCCGACCGTTTTTTTACTCCGGGCAGACAGATGTATCTAATAATAAACCTTAAACTCCCGACTGTTAATTTCTCCTCAAAGGTCTGAGCTTATTGCTCTATGCAGACAAATGCATATAACCATAAAATTAAAATACCCGACCGTCAAACGCTGATTAGTGTTTAACGGTCGGGAACTTTTGTTTTTCGGAATTGATGAAGCTATCTGCCCGGAGTAAAATTTTTGTAAATCTTCAGCTGATTTGTATTTAGGTCGGTTTGACCTAATCCCAAAAAGCCCTTTTCCCTGTCATTTACACGGAAAATTTCTTTATCGTTACATCCCTTAGCCAATGCGGTTCTCGAAATATCAAGGGCGCCGCCGTTTAAAAAACGCCTTGCCTGCGCCTGAGTCACCGTAATGCTTTTGTATTCGCCGAACAAGCTCTCTGTGGAGAACAATTTTTCCTCCAGCCGATGATTTTCAGCAAGGCTTTTTATCTGTTGGAGGGTGAGCGCATCATCAAGACAATATCCGCAGGCATTGGTGCGGTTAAGCGCTGTCATAATGCCGCCGCATTCAAGGACTCTTCCTATATCGTCAATCAGCGTCCTTACATATGTACCCTTGGAGCATTTTATTTTCAACGCCCCTGTCTGAGTTCTCTCGTCAAAATTCGTAAGCGCAAGGCTGTAAACAGTAACCTCTCTGGGCTGACGCTCAACCTCAATCCCCTGACGGGCAAGGTCATAAAGTCGCTTTCCGTCCTTTTGAACTGCCGAAAACATAGGCGGTATCTGCTGAATTTTTCCTGTGAAATCGGGTATGATTTTTTCAATATCCTCACGGGATATTTGTTTGTCCGAACACTCCCTGACATTTCCCCAAACATCAAGGGTGTCGCTTGTAAACCCAAGACGGAACTCCGCCTCGTACTCCTTATCGTGGTTTATTATAATGTCCTGAGCCTTTGTTGTGTTGCCCAAAAGCAGGGGCAACACCCCTGTGGCGTTCGGGTCGAGGGTGCCTGTATGCCCGATTTTTCGCTGTCCGCTCAGCTTTCGCACAAGGGCAACAACGTCAAAGGAAGTAAACTCCTTGGGCTTATTCACCACAAGTACTCCGTTCATATAAACTCCTCTGCGGCTTTGATTATTGTTTTCTTAACCTTTTGGCAGTCGCCGTCAATACTGCATCCTGCGGCGGCAAAATGACCGCCTCCGCCGAACTCGGCGCAAAAACGACTGGCGTCAAGCTCCCCATTTGTCCTCACGGAAATCTTGCAGAAACCGCCCTCTTTCTCTTTTACTGTAATGCCCATCTCCACGCCCTCAATAGCTCTGGGAATAGCCTCAACGCCCTCTATGTCGTCGCTTGTTATGTTCAGTTTTTTCATCATTTCAAGGCTTACGCAGATTACTGCGCCTTTTCCGCCCGAAAAATACTCCATAGTATCATAAAGGGCGTGCTCCAGCGCCATTCTCGCCTTTGTTTTGGTATCGAACATCGCCTTATTTATGCCGTTGAAATCACAGCCTGCCTCAATAAGGTCGGCGGCGATTCGGTGAGTTTTTGCGGTTGTATTGCTGAACTTAAAGCACCCGGTATCCGTTGCCGTGCCTGTATAAAGGCAGTTTGCAATATCGGTGCTTATTTCTGCCCCCAAGCCCTTTACTACCTCATAAATAATCTCGCAGGCGGCGGCGGAATCGGGGTCAACATATTTGTTTTTTGCGCTGACGGAATTGGACTTGTGATGGTCAATGCACAAGTCTATTTTTCCCTCATATTTTTTGCCGTGTTCGCCCAAAAGCGAATCCGCGGCAATATCCGTGCTGACGATATATTCCCCGATAAATTCCTGCTGTTTAATGCCCTTTTTCAAGTAGGCGAATTTTTCGGGAACGCTCTCGCAGATTACCCTTGCATTTTTGCCGATTTGCTGAAGTGCAAGGCACAGAGCATGACCGCATCCCAAGGTATCGCCGTCGGGTGATGCATGGGTCAGAATTTCAAAATTATCGTTAGCTCTAAGCAAATTACAAACTTCAGTTATCGTCATTTTCGTCCTCACCGGAATCATCGGGCTTTATATCAAGTCCGTTTAGTATTCTTGAAATATTTGCGCTGTACTCGATTGAATCTGTAGCTTTAAAAATAATCTCCGGAGTGTGGCGGATTCTAAGTCTTGCGCCAAGCTCTCTGCGGATAAATCCCGAGGCTGATTTAAGACCTTTTACCGCCTCTTTCGCTCTGTCCATTCCCTCCATTGCGCTGATATACACAGTGCAGTAGGACAGGTCGTTTGTTAAATCAACTCTTATAATCGAAAGAAACGCTCCTGCCACACGAGGGTCTTTAAGCTCTCTGAAAATCGCCGTCAGCTCTCTTTTTATATCTTCTGTTGTTCTTTCTATTCTATGTCCTGCCATATTTTTACTCCGTGTTTTTCGCTCCGTGTAGATAGAATTCATACAATCTAAAACTTCTGTGCCCGAAAGTTAAACTCTCAGAAAGGTGCATATTTCCTATAACATCTTTATCAGAGGAATTGCTTTTGCTCCGGGTTTTTCGCTCCGGGCAGATAGAATTCATATAATCTATAACTTCCGTACCCGAAAGTTAAACACTAAAAAAACTTCATCTGCTTATATACTTTTATCTGATATTTTCTGATTTTCAATCCTCCGGATTGCATAGGTTAACCTATGCCCGGCGTAAAAAGTCGGGCATAAAAGTCTTATGATTAGATGAACCTATCTTCCCGGAGTAAAAAATTATTCGCGGTATTCTTCGATGGTGTAGCACTCGAAAATGTCGCCCTCTTTGATATCGTTGAATTTTTCAAGTCCGATACCGCACTCATATCCCTCGGCAACCTCTTTTACCGAATCCTTAAAGCGCTGGAGAGAGGCGATTTGGTCGTCTGCAACAATGATACCGTCACGTACAACTCTTACGCTTGCATTACGCTGAATCTTGCCGCTTTTAACATAGGAGCCTGCAATAAATCCGATGCTCTTGATTTTGATAACATTTCTGACCTCGGCAGTACCCAGCATAACCTCTCTTGTTTTTGGAGCAAGCATACCTTTCATTGCCGATTCAATCTCTTCAATGCAATCGTAAATTACTCTGTAAAGTCTTAAATCAACGCCGTCACGCTCTGCGTTTGACTGGGCGATTGGGTCGGGACGAACATTAAAGCCTACTATAATAGCATTTGAAGCGTTTGCAAGCATTACGTCTGATTCGTTGATTGCGCCTACGCCGCCGTGGATTACATTTACTCTTACCTCATCGTTAGAAAGCTTTTCAAGGGACTGCTTAACTGCCTCAACAGAGCCCTGAACATCTGCCTTTACAATGATTTTAAGCTCTGCAATATCCCCAAGCTTCATCTGGTCAAACAGGTTGTCAAGTGTAACCTTTGTCTGTGCGTTGAATATTTCTTCTTTCTGGGCGGTTTTTCTCTGGTCAACAAGCTGTCTTGCCAAACGCTCGTCGGATACAGCGTTGAAAATATCTCCGCCTGTAGGAACTTCGTCAAGACCGGTTATCTCCACAGGAACAGAGGGGCCTGCGTTCTTAACCTTATCACCCTTATCGTCGGTCATTGCACGAACACGGCCAACGCAGGTTCCTGCAACTATAATGTCGCCTACATTCAAAGTACCGTTCTGAACAAGCACCGTTGCAATAGGGCCTCTGCCCTTATCAAGCCTTGCCTCGATAACCGTACCCTTAGCGGCTCTGTCGGGGTTAGCTTTAAGCTCTTTCATATCTGCAACAAGAGTTACCATCTCAAGCAAGTCCTGCAAGCCCTCTTTTGTTTTTGCAGACACGGGAATACACGGTGTGTCGCCGCCCCATTCCTCGGGAACAAGGTCGTACTCCATAAGCTGTTGTTTAACTCTTTCGGGATTTGCGCCGTCCTTATCCATCTTGTTGATTGCAACAACAACGGAAACGCCTGCCGCCTTAGCATGGTTAATTGCCTCGATAGTCTGGGGCATAATGCCGTCGTCTGCGGCAACAACAAGGATAGCTATATCTGTAACCTGGGCGCCTCTTGCACGCATTGTTGTAAACGCCTCGTGTCCGGGAGTATCAAGGAATGTTATGGGCCTGTCGTTTACTTTAACCCTGTATGCGCCTATATGCTGTGTAATTCCGCCTGCCTCGCTTTCGGTAACATTTGCGTGGCGGATTGCATCCAGAATAGATGTTTTACCGTGGTCAACGTGACCCATAACTACAACAACCGGCGCTCTGTCAACAAGATTTGCGTCGTCGTCTTCGCTGTCGTCGATAATCTGCTCTTCGATTGTAACAACAACTTCTTTTTCTACCTTAGCGTGGAACTCCATTGCAATAAGAGAAGCGGTGTCAAAATCTATTGTATCGTTGGCTGTTATCATAGTGCCCATCATAAAGGCTTTTTTAACAACCTCCGCAACGGTTGCTTTCAGGCGCAGAGCAAGCTCGGATACCACGATTTCGTCGGGAATTTCGACGGTAATGGGCTTAGCCTTACGCTGAAGAGCAATTCTCTTCAGACGCTCTGCCTCTGTTTCCTTTTTACCTCTTCGTCTGCCCTTTTGACGCTGAGAACGGTTTGTAAACTTCTGCTTTTTAACCGTATTATCCGTGCGCATTTTTTCTGACGCAAGGTTATCGTACTTTTCGTTGTATCTTTCAACATCAACATTAACGGCACGGGTGTCAATAACTCTTCTTTTCCTTGGCTGACCTACCTGCACTTCGGATTCAACTACCGTTTGAGCAGGCTTTTTATCTTTTGTGGTTTTTTCCTCTTTTTTAGTTTTTGGAGAAGCTGTCTGTTTATTTTCGGATTTATTTTCCTTTTTAACTTCTTTAGCATCCTTGGCAGACTTCGTGGTTTCTTCTGCCTTTTCTGCTTTTTCGGATTTTGCCTCGACCTTTTGTTTTTGCTCGTTTTCTTCAATAGCCTTATTGCGTGAGGCAAAGTAGCTGTCGAAATTCTCTACCTGATTATTCTTTGTCAAAACTTCAAAGATAATATCCATATCGGTGTCTTCCAGCGCCGTCATGGTTTTTTTGGAAACGCCCGTCTGCTTTTCAAGCAGCTCGGTAATCTCCTTCGGCTTTACCCCAAAATCGTTTGCCGCATCTCTAACCTTATATTTTAATTTCATAAACAAGCCTCCTGTTCAGTTTCTTCCGAAATAAGCTGTGCAAGCTTATTTGCAAATCCGCCGTCATTTACCGAAATAACCCCGCAAAACTTGCCCAGCCCGTGGCTGAGTTCATCTTTTGTTCTGTTTAAGGTAAATGATTTTACGCTTTTTGCGTGGCACGCTCTCAGAATATCCTTTTGAGTGTGAGGGGATATGTCCGACGCCATAATAACAAGCTTTGAGGTTCTTTTTTCAACGGCGTCAATAACGGCGTCGCTGCCAAGAGAAACTTTTCCTGCTCTCCTGCAAAGGCCCAGCAATGAAAGAATTTTGTCATTCACTGTCTTCCATCTCCTTTTTCATAGCCTCGTATATTTCGTCGGGAATTTTGATGCCGAACGCCCTCTCAAATCTTTTTGCCTTTATGGCTTTTTCCAGACACAGGCGATTTCTGCAAACATATGCGCCCCTGCCGGATTTTTTGCCCGTAAGGTCAAGAGAAACCTGCCCTTTGGCGGTAACAACGCCGTTTTCATCTTTTTGGTCAGGAGCTTTAACAACTCTCACAAGCTCCCGTTTAGGCTTCATTTCTCCGCATCCGGTACATTTTCGCAGAGGTATTTTCTTTTGTTTCATAAAACTCCCTCTTTTTATACTAAAATCTTATAGAAAACTAAAATAGAATTATTGAGCAGATTTTTTGTCAGGCAAGCAAGCTTCCGCAGTAAGGCTTACGCCTGCCGAGGACTGCTTGCAAGCTTTTCGTAAAATATGCCAATAAGCAATTTAGCTTTTAATTGGATTTTAGTATCAGATTATTCTAAGGTGATTTCCTCCTGCTCTTCTTCATCTGAAACAAGAGCCTGTTCGTCCTCGTCGTCCTCATCTTCGCCGTAGAATCCGCTTTCGGGGCGAATATCAATTCTCCAGCCGGTAAGCTTTGCGGCAAGGCGTGCGTTCTGACCTTTGTTGCCGATAGCAAGCGAAAGCTGTCCGTCGGGAACGGTGACTTTGCAGTTTTTGGAGCCGTCCTGAGCCAGCTTAACGCTAAGCACCGTTGCAGGCGAAAGCGCCGCCGAAATATACTCAACAGGGTCGTCGCTGTATTCGATAATATCTATTTTTTCTCCGCCCAGCTCATCAACAATCTGATTTACTCTTGCGCCCTTTGCGCCGATGCATGCGCCAACTGCGTCAACCTCGCTGTCCTTTGAGCAAACGGCCATCTTTGTTCTGGAGCCGGCTTCTCTCGAAATAGACTTAATCTCAACAATTCCGTCGTAAATTTCGGGAACCTCCTGCTCAAACAGCCTTTTTACAAGCTCCGGGTGACTTCTGGAAATAATAGCGTGGGGGCCTCTTCCGCTGTCTTTAATATCTGCAATATAAACCTTAATGTGGTCGCCCTCTTTAAGCACCTCGTCGCCGATTTGCTCGTTCTTCGGCAAAGTAACCTGGGCCTTGCCGATGCTGATTGAAGCGGCGCCTGATTTGGGGTCAACTCTTTCAACAACAGCGGTAACAAGCTCGCCCAATTTGCTCTGAAATTCCTGGAGCATCTGACCCTTCTCGCCGTCACGGATACCCTGGCGGATTACGTTTCTTGCTGTCTGAATTGCAATTCTGCCCAGCTCCTGAGGGTCAAGGGGAATCTCCAATTCCTGTTCAAGCTTTGCTCTCTTGCTGACCTTTAATGCGTCCTCAAGAGAAATTTCAAAGTTTTTGTCCTCAACCGCTTCTCTTACGGTTTTAACAATCTTAACCGAAAACTTTCCCTTTTCCTCGTCAACATTGAACACCACGTTGTCGTTTCCTCCGTAGTTGTTTTTGCAGGCGACAACGATTGCACGCTCAATCTGAGAGAACATATAGTCCGCAGGTATTCCTTTTTCTTTTTCGAACATTTTAATTGCCTCGAACAGTTCCTTGTTATTCATTTTCCAAATCATCCTTTCCCTTATAGGTTAAATGTCAAAGTCGTCAAGCTTTACCCAGACAATGTCTTTTTTATTTACGGTGACGGAGTTTTCGCCGTCGTGGTCTTCAATTATAATTTCGCCCTTGTCATAGTCCTTGAGAACTCCGCCGAATTCCTTGCCGATTCCCTCAATGGGGCGAATCATCTTGACCATAATATCTGCGCCCAAAAAACGCTTATAATGCTCGGGGCGGATAAGCTCCCTTTCAAGCCCGGGAGAGCATACCTCAAGGCAGTAGCTTTGCTCAATGGGGTTAAGTCTGTCCAAAGGCTCGTCAATACTTCTGGAAACCCTCTCGCAGTCCTCAATGCCCACTCCGCCGTCTTTGTCAATATAAACACGCAGATACCACTGTGCGCCTTCTTTAACATAGCGGACATCCCAAAGCTGTAATCCCAAATCGTTTACAATAGGCTCAATCAGCTTCCAAACTGCGTCAACAGTTGAGCCGCCTTTTTTGTCAGCCACTAAAAACCCTCCTCTACAAATACAAAGGAGTGGGTTTGCTGCCCACTCCTTACTTTCATTATTCGTTATTCACATTATAACACCACTAAATGCAGATTGCAAGTATTTTTTCAAGGTTTTTTCCGATTTTATCGGGATTTTACCTTGATTTTCAGGGTAAGGCAAATTTAAAATATAAAAATTTAAGGCAAATCTAAAAATATATGTTGAAATTTTTAAATATGTATGATATTATAACTAACGGACATTTTCAAAACAGAAATGCTGGTATAGCTCAGTAGGTAGAGCGCATCCTTGGTAAGGATGAGGTCACCGGTTCAAATCCGGTTATCAGCTCCATAGCAAAAACCGCATTGCAAGTCCCGGGGGGCTTACAATGCGGTTGCTTTATTTTCCAAATTGTTTGATTTTTCGAATTTCCTGTATTTTCCTAAATTCACATAACTCAGCTCAACAGTCTATTCACAGGAAATCAAATAATTATATTGTTCCCTTTGTAGAAAGCACGTCCGTAATACGGGGGTCAATCAGGGTTGCGCTGTCCAGAGCTTTTGCAAATGCTTTAAACGCCGCCTCGGCAACGTGGTGGTCGTTATCTCCGCTGAGCTGTTTAAAATGCAGATTCATTCTGGCAGAATAAGAAAGGGCATAGAAAAATTCCTTAATCATATTCGTGTTCATATCGCCGATTTTTTCAAACACAAAGCGCAAATCCGAAGAATAATAGGGGCGTCCCGACAAATCAACAGCGCAAAGCACCAAGGATTCATCCATCGGCAAAATACAGCTTCCGTAGCGCTTTATGCCCTTTTTATCTCCGATAGCTTTCAAAATTGTTTCGCCCAGAACAATGCCTGTATCTTCAATGGTGTGGTGATCGTCAATGTTCAAATCTCCCTTTACCGTAACATCAAGGTCAAACAAGCCGTGCTTTGCAAAACCCTCCAGCATATGGTCAAAAAAGCCAACGCCTGTGTCTGCGGTGCAAACGCCTGTTCCGTCAAGGTCAAGGCTGACAAAAATCTCCGTTTCTTTTGTAGTTCTTGTGTTGTGCGCCTGTCTGCTCATAATATCACCTCAAAATCAACTTATAATCAATCTATTTTTAAAAAATTAGGCTTGCGGTTTTCAAAAACCGTATAATACTCAAATCCCGCCTGCTTCAGAACACAGGCGATTCTGTTAAAATCCGCACCTGCGTCCTGTGCCTTGTGAGCGTCGGAGCCGACAGTTATAATCTCGCCGCCCAGCTCTCGGTATCTTTTTATTATTTCGGGAAGCGGATTGGGACTTTTCAGTCCGTAGCGGTACGCCGCAGAGTTTACCTCAATTCCCTTGCCCATTTTTATCAGCTTCTTTAAAATTTCATCTATTACATCTGCAAAAAGCTCGTAGGAATAGTACTTATCCTTATTTTTGCTGTAACGGACAACATAATCCAGGTGACCGTAAACGTCAAAATCATCATAGGCGTTTAAATTATCGAGAATAGAGTTAAAATACTCCTCAAACGCCTGCTTATCGGTTTTGCCCTGAAAATACTCGGGGTAATAAGGGTCAACACGGTTGACAATGTGAGAAGAACCGATGATAAAGTCATAGGGCTTTTCAGCGGTGAAATCTCTGAGCCTTTGGGCAAGATACGGCTCCACGCCTACCTCGACTCCTATTAAAATTTTAATATCGTCCCTGTATTTTTCCCTAAGGCCAAGCATATAGTCAAAATACGCCTCATAATCCAAATCAAAGGACAAATCGCCCCAAATGTAGTCAAAGTCCTGGTGGTCTGTAAAGCAAATTCGCTTAAAGCCCATTTCAACAGCTTTTTTTACAACGCTTTCCGGATTTTCTTTGCTGTCCCCGGAAAAACGGGTATGAATATGAAAGTCGGATAAAATACTCACTTTATCACCTTATTATTTGTCTTCGTCTTCAAACCGCACGGTAACGGCGTTTGCGTGAGCTGTAAGCCGTTCTGCCTTTGCAAATTTTTCAACATTTTTATATGCGCTTTGCAAAGCGTTCCTTGAGTAATAAATAACGCTTGACTTTTTAATAAAATCGTCAACGCTCAGGGGAGAGAAAAATCTCGCCGTGCCGTTTGTAGGCAAAACGTGGTTAGGACCTGCATAATAGTCGCCCAAGGATTCACAACTGTTTTCGCCCAGGAAAATTGCGCCTGCGTTGCGGATTTTCGTCATTACCTCAAAGGGATTTTCCGTAACAATTTCAAGGTGCTCCGAGGCAATAGCATTGGCGGTTTCGATTGCCTCGTCCAAATCCTCTGCAATGAGAATGTAACCGAAATTATTAAGGGATTTTTGGATAATCTCTTTTCTATCAAGCTGATTTGTAAATATATCCACCTGTTCGCTTACCTGCCGGGCAAGCTCGCTGTCGGTGGTAATCAATATTGCTGAGGCAAGCTCGTCGTGCTCCGCCTGAGAAAGCAAATCAGCCGCAACATAGCGTGGATTTGCGGTCTTGTCTGCTATAATCAAAATCTCGCTGGGGCCTGCGACGGAATCAATATTCACGTGACCGTAAACGGCCTTTTTTGCAAGGGCAACATAGATGTTTCCCGGGCCTACGATTTTGTCAACCTTAGGAATAGACTCTGTGCCGAAAGCCAGCGCACCGATTGCCTGAGCTCCGCCGACCTTGTAGATTTCGTCTGCGCCTGCCTCGTTTGCGGCAACAAGCACCGCAGGATTTACAACGCCCTCGCTGCTGCACGGAGTGGTCATAACAATTTTTTCAACGCCTGCAACCTTGGCAGGGATAATATTCATAAGCACAGAAGACGGATATGCGGCTTTTCCTCCGGGAACATACACGCCGGCTTTTTGGATAGGCGTAACCTTCTGTCCCATAAAAGTTCCGTCCGCTTCGCTTGTAAACCAGCTGTTCTGAAGCTGTCTTTGGTGGAATTTTCTGATGTTTTCCTTTGAAGTTCTGATTATTTCCAGAAGCTCCCTGTCAAAGGAATCGTACGCCTGCCGGATTTCCTGCTCGGTAACCCTGATATTATCGGCGTTTAAGTCGAATTTATCGAATTTTTTTGTAAACTCAAAAAGCGCCTTATCCCCCTGAGTTTTTACCTTGTCAAGAATGTCGCCGACGGTTTTTTCGTATTCGCCGTAGCTGTTGGGACTGCGTTTTAACATTCCCTCTAAAATATTTGAAATTGTGTCCTTTGTCAGCTTTACTGTTCTCATAAAAATCTCCTTAAGCCTTACGCTTTATCTTTAAGATACTCTGCTAAAAAGTCGAATAAAATTTTCATCTCTCGGTCTGTTCCCACGGTTATCCGCAGGTAGTTATCAATTCTCGGCAAATTAAAATACCTAACAAAAATATGCTTTTCTCTCAGCGCCTCAAAAATTTCTTTTGCAGAGACGCTCTTATGTGAGGCAAAAATAAAATTGCTCTTTGAGTCGGGGAAAGTAAATCCCAACTCCCATAGGGTGTTCTTTGCATTTTCCCTTGTCTTAACAATCCTTTCAACGGTGCTCTTAAAGTATTCGTCATCCTTTACTGCCGCCGCACCTGCGCCTGCGGTGATGCGGTTGATTGTGTAAGAATTGTACGAATCCTTAACGGCTCTGAGCTGCTTGATAAGCGCATTATCAGCCACAGCAAAGCCTACCCTCAGCCCTGCAAGGGAGCGTGACTTTGAAAAGGTTTGAACGACAACAAGGTTTTTGTATTTATTTGTAAGCTCAAGTGCAGAGTGTGCGCCGAAATCCACATACGCCTCGTCCACAATAACAACCGAGCCGCTGTTTCGGCTTACAATTTCCTCAACATCCGCAAGGGGCATTTCAACTCCCGTAGGTGCGTTGGGGTTGGGAAAAACAATACCGCCGTTTTCGCAAAAATAATCTTCCTTGACAATTTTAAAATTTTCGTCAAGGGCAGGAGTTCTGTACTTAACATTAAAAAGATTAGCCCATACCGGGTAAAAGGAATATGTAATATCGGGGAAAAGCACCTCTCTGCCCGAATTAAAAAATGCCATAAAGCACATTGCCAGCACGTCGTCGGAGCCTACGCCTACGAAAACTCGGCTTGCATCTACGCCGTAATAATCGGCGATTGCCTGAGTCAGCTCACCGCCGTTGGTATCGGGGTACAGCTTTAGCTCATCCCGATTAAAATTCTCTAAAAACTCCGTTACCTTATCCGACGGAGGATATGGATTTTCATTGGTATTCAGCTTAATCTGATCTGCAAATTTAGGCTGTTCTCCCGCCACATACGGGCTGATTTTTCGGAAATTTTTGCTTAAATCCGTCGTTTTTCTCACTCCCTCATCGGCGTCAAGTCGTAACATCTTCTGCCGATACAACTGTTCACCCTGCATTATACCACACCCTCCTCAATTTTTCCACCCTTTTTTGCTCCGAGTAGATAGCGTCATCTAATCAAATCACTTTTATTCCCGACCGTTAAACACTAAGCAAGGTTCCTGCTTTTATACTCTCAGTAGATAGTATCATCTAATCCGCTGACTTTTGTGCCCGACCATTAAACACTAAATAAAGTTTCCGTTTTTTTCTCCGGGTTTTTTGCTCCGAGTAGATAGTTTCATCTAATCAAATCACTTTTATTCCCGACCGTTAAACACTAAGCAAGGTTCCTGCTTTTATACTCTTAGTAGATAGTATCATCTAATCCGCTGACTTCAGCGCCTGACAATTTAGCACTTAAAATTTCTGCTTATCATCGTCTAACAAAAACGCTCCCTGTGCAAAGGGGGCTGTTATTTTTTCTGCAAAAGAGCTGGGAGTTGAAACAAAACACATCCACTATATATCGCCGTTCAAAAAAGCCTTATAACCGTGCACATTAAAGGGCTGAAACATAAAACACCCCATATATCAGGTAACATCTGTGCACCTGACATATAGGGTGTTGTTTGCTTTTATTTATTTACTTTTCTTTTTCTTTTTTGCCTAAAATTATTCTTTTTGTTCTCCGGCTTAATATTTTTTCTGACTTTTCCGGGTTTACTTTCTCCCGATACATCATCTGTAATCTCTGCCGTTACCTCCACATACGGGTGCTTTTTGCGGTATTTTCTAAAAATGATTATTGCGATTACAAATGCACCCAATCCCAGAATTGAAATTATCAGTCCCGGAATAAATCCCTTTGGAATATACGACAGTCTGATTGTATGCTGACCCTCTGAAAGCTCAAAGGCAAGCATACTTCCGCCTACGGGAGTAATAGTAACGGGCTTATCGTCAACATACGCCGTCCAGCCTTCTTCATAGGGGATAGAAGTATAGAACAATCCGCTTTTTGCAACATTGATTGTTCCCTCCATTGAAGAGCCTGTCCTCTTGGTCGTGGTCATATAATTACTGCTCAACTTGTTAAAGCCTTCTTCAAAAACATCTTCATTAAACTTGGCAACATAAACCTGCGCTGTTCCCGATGCGTTTGCTTTAAGGTCAGTGGTTACCGACAAGGTATCGCCTGCGCTGAACTGTCCCACCGACATAATGTACGGACGGGTAACGCCGAATGAAGCGCCCTTCTGCACAAAATTCTGCTGAATATTCACATTGGTTGCCCCTGTAATAAGCGCATAAACATAGTAGTAGCCTGTTTCGGGAACGGTGTAATTCCACTGCAAATGAGGCGAAGTAAGGGTTGTGTCCTTACAGCTGAATGAATAATTGCCGTAGGAGGTTTTGTTGACGGGGAATTTTTCATATTCCGTGTGGCTTTGGGTAGCTACCTGCACAGGCGTATAAACATCGTCCTTAACGCCCGACGCCAGCTTGAAGAAACTGTTTTGCTGTTCAATTGGGTTATAGGTATCCTCCGCCTTGGTGTAGCTCCAGTTAAGCAACTCGCTGTTTGTCATAAAGCCCATTGGTATATATTTGCTGTTTTGCAGAAGCTTTACGGAACCGCTGGAGAACACCTCGCTGTAAGAGTACTTATTGTTGTAGTTTCCGTCACGGGATATAAGGTATTTCAAATTAAAGAACAAATCCGCAACCGGGGTGCTTTCGGCGTAGGTGTAGCGGTTTCCGCTCTGCCAACCCATAAGTCCGAAATTCTCCATAAATATTGTTGCGCTCTCGTTTGCGGTGGAGTTAAACATTGATAAACCGTTGTAGTGATTAAGAGCGCCGTCGTTCAGGGTTTGGGTAGAGGTCATCTCTGCACGCCAAAGCTCGGTTGTATTCTTCTCACGATTATCCATCTCGTTAATAACCGCCGCTGTATTCTGCTCTCCTCTGGGATAATCAAGGGTAGTGGTAACGGTGGTTGTTTTTACGCCGATATATCCTGCCGCTGCAGATTCAGCCAAAACCACCACAAACAAAACCGTTGCCATAACTTTTTTCGGTATAAACTTTTTTG
Organism: bacterium; assembly: GCA_022774755.1. Classification (GTDB taxonomy): domain Bacteria; phylum Bacillota; class Clostridia; order Oscillospirales; family Acutalibacteraceae; genus Ruminococcoides. Next base: position 5,836 of record JALFLK010000032.1, on the reverse strand, counting down.
AGTAGAAGAACAGCACTAAAAGCAGGATAAACGCCACAATAGCCGTGCCTACAATAGAATAAATCTCAATATTCGGAACGCCGATTGACAGCAATATGATTACCGTTGTGCAAAGCGCCGACAGCAGAACATCAAGATAATTTACCGTTTTGATTACCATAAACACCCTGAACGCCATAACAACCATAACAAAGCTGAACAGATAACTGAAACGGTAAGGAATCATATTTGTAAAATGGAAACCGTGCCACATATAGTCAAGCTGGCGGATAACAAAGCTCAATGTAAAGAACAAAAGCACTCCCAGGCTTAAAAGCTTTTCCCTGAGCTTAATATTTTTAGCCGCAAAATACATTGCGCCCAGAACAATACATATGGTCCCGCAGGCAATGTTGGGCGCTCTGTCTGCCTCTTTGGTGTTTGGCATAATAAATGAAAGACTGTTGACTATTACTTTTCGCATAGCGTCAAGAGTTCCCATAAAGTCGGCGGGAGTACCCAGGTTAATAGCGTATGTGCTTGGGAATGTGCTTGACGAAGCATGGGTAGTCTGCAATCCGAAGAATGCAGGGAGCATCAGAAACGCCGTAAGCGCCAGGGCAATAGAGGAAAAGCCTGCCATTTTTCCTAAATTTATAAATAGATTTTTAAAGCCCTTAAAGTTTATAATTGAGTATCCCACATATATTATAGCTACAAAAATGCAGGTAAACAGTCCTATATAGTAATTTGCAAGCACCGACAGCGCCAGCGACACTACAAAAAGCCTGAACTTGCCCTCTTTCAGCACGGCAACCGTGCCCATTGCAACCAGCGGAGTAAGTGCAACCGTATCAAGCCAGATTGTGTTCCAGTAATAGCCCATAAAGAAGGAGCAAAGAGCAAAGCAGGCTGAGAACATTATCAGAGAATAGTCGTTTTTCTTATAAACATACCTTAAGAACATTGCCATAAACATTCCCGCAAGGGCAATCTTGATAACAACGCTGAACATAAGGAATTCTCTCAGCCAGTTATTACCTTCTCCAAGCCATGAACCCGGAATAAGCACAGTCAGAAAATTCAGCGGACTTGCAAGATAGTAAGAAGCAAGGGCAAAGAAGTTTGTGCCTCCTCCTACCGACCATGTGTAAAACAGGGAGTCGCCTGTTTTCAGCTTTTCCTGAAAGTCAGCCAAAAACGGAAAATATTGGTGCCACAGGTCCGTAACGAGAATCTGTTTGTCGCCGAAAGGCGAAACTCCCATTACGCCAAACGCCACGAGCATAACAACAAAGGGCAGCAAAAATGACAGCAGGATGTATCTGTTTTTATACAAAAAGCCTTTAAGGCCTTTTGCCTGCTCCCACTTATGCTGATGCTCGGCAATTTTTGTCAGTGCAGCTGTTGACATATAAGTTTACCTCCAACCGATTTTTCGTGTTTGCATAATACAACATTTTTATTCTATCACGATTTTTTGTCAAGGTAAACATATATTTTTAAAAAGTTATAAAAAAATGGACTTTTTGTTTTAATTTTGATATAATAAATGTGAATATACGCAAAAGGGTGATTATATGATTACTATCGACATAGTAGTGCCGTGTTACAACGAGGAAGAAGGGCTTGAACACTTTGTGACGGAAACAAACAAGGTGATTGATACTCTCTCCGAATACTCTTTTAGATACATACTTGTCAACGACGGAAGCCGTGACAAAACATACCTTGTTATGAAAAAACTTGCCAACAGCTCCGATAATATTAAGTACATCTCTTTCTCCCGAAATTTCGGCAAAGAGGCGGCTATGTACGCCGGACTTCAACACTCCGCAGGCGACTATGTAATAGTTATGGACGCAGATTTACAGCATCCGCCGGCTGTTTTTCCTCAGCTTATTGACGCTGTTGTAAACGAAGGCTATGACTGCTGTGCAACCAAGCGTGACGAGCGTGAGGGTGAAAGCGCTTTCAGAGGCTTTTTTTCAAAGCTTTTCTTCAAGCTTTCCAACAAGCTCACAGATGTTTCAATGCCCTACGGCGCCATGGATTACAGGATTATGAGCCGTCAGATGGTGGACTCAATTCTGGAGTTAAGCGAGGTTCAGCGCTTTTCTAAGGGAATTTTCTCTTGGGTAGGCTTTAACACCAAATGGATTTCCTTCAAAACCGTTGAGCGACAGCTTGGTCAGACCACCTGGAAATTTTCAAGCCTGTTTAAGTACGCAATCGACGGCATAGCCTGCTTTTCCGTAGCGCCTTTGCGGTTTATTGCGCTTTTAGGCTCGGTAATAAGCGCAGGCGCTTTGATTTACATAATTATCACGCTTATTCAAACTTTGATTTTCGGCATTGATACACCGGGTTATGTTACAACAATGTGCGCCCTGCTGTTTTTGGGCGGAATTATGGAGTTTTCAATCGGAATTGTGGGCGAATATATAGGCAGAATCTATATGGAAACCAAAAACCGACCTATCTATATTATTCACCACACTAACATTGAAGACGCAGAAATAAAAAAAGATACAGATAACTGAAATATATTTTTCGCAAATAAAACTAAAGGAGAAGAAGGCTAAGCTATGGGTGACTTTATTAAACAGTTTTTCGACATTAAGTTTTGGAAATTTATTCTGGTGGGCATTTTGAACACCGTAGTCGGTATGGGACTTCAGTTTTTGTTCTTTAACCTGTTATGTTGGGGCGAATGGACATCCTCAATTATCGGATACATTCTCGGCAGTATTTTAAGCTACTTTCTCAACAAATACTTTACCTTTAAAAACAAAGAAAAGGGCTGGAAGCCTATTGCAAAGTTCGCCCTTAACATCGCCGTTTGCTACGGTCTTGCCTACGGAATTGCAATTCCCCTTACAAAGTGGATTTGTCTTGCAAATTCTCTGACAATGTTCGGCTGGACTGTTGACAAATTTGCCGGCAATGTATCTATGCTGGTTGGCTCCTGCCTGTTTGTAGCTTTCAACTACATCGGTCAGCGTTTCTTCGCCTTCAAAGAAAACTAATTTTTTACGCCGAGCAGATAGCGTCATCTAATCATATAACTTCTGTTCCCGACCGTTAAACACTAATCAACATTTCTGCTATTTTACTACGGGCATTGATATTTAAGGGTTAGATAACTATCCCATCCCTAAGTGAGAGGTGGTCGAGTATTGGAGTTTGTGAAGTAGATAACTCTGCCATCCCGATGTGAGAAGTGGTCGGGCATTGGAGTTCACTGGTCAGATGATGCCGTCTGCCCGTCGCAAAAGGAATGCATACAGCAGGTTTGGCATTTGGGGTTTCTTGCAGTGCATACGGCTCTGCCGTGCAAAACAACCCTGTGACAAAAATCGTTGCTTTCTTCGGGAGGCAAAAGCTCTCGCATTGCAAACTCAATTTTCTTTTGGTCGGTCAAATTGTGAAGCCCCAGTCTTCGGGTAATTCGCATAAAATGCGTATCAACAACAACCGCAGGCTTGCCGAAAACGTCGCCCATAATAAGGTTTGCGGTTTTCCGTCCGATACCGGGAAGTGTGGTAAGGTCGTCTAAATTGTCGGGGACTTTTCCGCCGAAATTATCACGGATTGCCCTTGCCATCAGGACAATGTCCTTTGACTTTGTCTTATACAGGCCGCAGCTTTTTATGTACTCCGCCACCTCTTCGGGGGTAGAATCTGCAAAATCGTCCACGGTTTTATACCGTTCAAAAAGCGCAGGCGTAACAATGTTTACTCTGGCGTCGGTGCATTGCGCCGCAAGGCGGGTGGCAATCAAAAGCTGTAGAGGGTCGGAGTATTGCAGGGTGCAAATTGCGTTGGGATATTCAGCCTTTAATGCCTCAACGGCTTTAAGGGCGATTTCTTTTTTTGTCATAAAAACGCCTCCGAAATATTACTTTGTAAATATCTTTTAAAATATATCATTATACCGCAAATATTTTATCACATAAACTTTTTTGTGGCAAATACTTTATCATTCCTGCTTAATATGATAAAATTAGTCAACAAAACATACGGGGTGAAACTATGTATAAAAACTATATTTTTGATTTGTACGGAACGCTGATTGATATAAACACAAACGAGTGGGATATGGATTTGTGGGACAAAATGGCGATTTTTTACGGTTACAGCGGCGCAGTTTACACAGGCGAAGAGCTTAATTCCGCTTACGGAAGGCTTGTTCAGCAGGAAAAGGAGCAGGTAAAAAAGCGCAGAAAAAGTTACTCCGTAATTGATATTAAGATTGATAAGGTGTTCAAAAAGCTTTATGAGGAAAAGGGCGTAAACGCCCCTAAATCACTTGTTACAACAACGGCGGCTGTTTTCAGGTGCTATTCCACTAAATATATACGGCTTTACGACGGCGTTTCCGATTTGCTGGATACGCTGAAGGCAAAGGGCAAAAAAATCTATCTGCTGTCAAATGCTCAGAGGTCCTTTACCATGAATGAAATCAAAATGCTTGACCTTGAAAAGTACTTTGACGGAATTTTAATAAGCTCCGACGAGGAGTGTTCAAAGCCCGACGAAAATTACTTCCGTATTCTTTTTGAACGCTATGCTTTGGAAAAATCACAGTCTGTAATGATTGGCAACGACTATATCTCAGATATTGGCGGTGCGGCTGACTTCGGCATTGACAGCCTTTATATCCACCAGAGCATTTCTCCCGAAATTGAGGGGGAGCTAAGAAGCAACTATAAGGTTATGGACGGCGACGTCTTCAAAATCAAGGAGCTTATTGTAAAATAAAATTCCGACGATGTCCGTGCGATGTCCGGGCGACGTCTGCATTAAATATTCCTATTCTCCCAAGGGTGTGCCTTCAAGCGTCTTTATAAGGAAAAATAAGTCCGCCGAAATTTTCGGAAAAAATTTTTTAGAAAATTTTTAAAACACTATTGACCCTGACGCTGCGTCATAGCCTATAATACAATTACACGGGAGGGATATGCGTGAAAACAGTAAAAGAAGTCAGCAAAATTTCAGGCGTAAGCGTGCGCACGCTCCATTATTATGACGCCATAGGTCTGCTGAAGCCGGCTAAGGTTACTCAGGCAGGCTATCGGCTGTATGACGATACAGCACTGAGCCGTTTGCAGACGATTTTACTGTTTAAAGAACTGCAGTTTCCGCTGAAGGAGATTAAACAGATACTTGATAACCCTGATTTTAATCAGGCACAAGCCCTTGAACAGCAAATCGACCTGCCGGAATTGCAGTATAAGCATATCGGAAGGCTTATTTCCTTTGCCCGTGAATTGCGGAAAAAAGGAGATGTCAGTATGGATTTTAAGGCTTTTGATACAAGTGAAATTGAGCAATACAAGGCTGAGGCTAAGGAGAAGTGGGGCAAAACAAGTGCATACCGTGAATATGAGCAAAAGACAGAAAAAGGCGAATGTTCCGAGGGGGCCCAAAAGCTTATGGCTATGTTTGCGGAAATCGGAAAACTTAAAGCTGTGCCGCCCTGCGACAAAAAGGTTCAGGAAAAAATTGCTTATTTAAAATATGTGATTACGGAAAATTTCTATACCTGTACCAACGAAATTTTGGACAGCCTGAGTCAAATGTATGTTGAGGACGAGAGGTTTAAGAAAAATATCGACAGCGCAGGCGGCGACGGTACAGCGGAATTTGTAAGACAGGCGGTAATAATTTACTGCAAAAACAATTAAACCAAGGTTTTGCTTAGACAAACTGTGGAAACACTGATTAAATCGTTTGTGCATATTGCGCCGTCAGATTTTTTGTCAGGTTGCACAAACAAACCGCAGTAATGCTGACGCATTACGAGGATTTTTTGGGCAGGCTGACGGAAAAGATGCAAGCAAGATGTGCAAAC
>JALFLK010000031.1 GCA_022774755.1 bacterium | reverse complement strand
GATATATACTAAAAAAGTGGACAAGTATGATAAAATAGAAGACAAACAAAGGAGGAATAAAAATGACAGGAAAGAAAAACAATAAATACAGCAGTGAATTCAAGCAAACAATCGTAAATTTATACCATTCCGGTAAGTCATACTCACAAATACATCAGGAGTATGGAGTTTCTCACAGTGCACTGGCAAATTGGATTAAGCAGTATTCAGAGGTTCAGATTGATGACGATACCGTTTTGACTGCCCAGCAAATCAAAGCACTACAAAAAAGAAACGCTCAATTAGAGGAGGAAAATTTAATATTAAAAAAAGCGATTGCAATATTCACTCCACACTCAGACAAAGATTAGAAGCCGTCAAGCTGCTTTCAAAGGTACATTCCAAATCCTAAAGGCAAGTCTTTTATCATAATATCACCTCACAGAAAGTATGCAGAATAATTATTGTTTTATTCATATAAAAATTGTATAAATAATAGCAGAAATACAGAAAACCCGTCATTTTATTTTGCAAAAATTTATGAGGATTATATTCATTCTAATAAAATATCACTTATTTCTTGTTATGCGCATATAATTGTTTAAGAAACATATTGGAGAGTGATAGCTTGGCAAAAGCAGAGCAGAACAGTAAGTTCTATACTATGGTGTCAAAAATGCTTAAAAAGCCTTTTGCATCGGCTGAAATCAGCGGAGGGGAGGAGTACTCCGATATTCATGGCTATGCATGGTTTTTCCCCTCGGAGGACGGAATGATTGTTGCTGCCGAGGTGTCCGGCTTGCCCAAAGGCACGGCACCTTGCGGAAGTCCTGTTTTTGGGTATCATATTCATTCAGGCGGAAAATGCTCCGGAGACAGCACCGACCCTTTCAGCGATACTAACGGCCATTTTGATACTGATTCCTGTCCGCATCCCGAACATTCGGGTGATATGCCGCCGCTGTTCGGAAACGACGGCTATGCATTTTCTGCTTTTTTTACCGATAGACTTGAGCCGTGGCAGATTATTGGAAAAACAGTGGTTATTCACTTGTCGCCCGACGATTTTAAAACCCAGCCTTCAGGCAATTCAGGCAAGAGGATTGCCTGCGGAGTAATAAGAAGATTTTAATTACACAAAAATTTTAGTTACACTAAGATTGTTTAAGGAAAGCAAAACAATAAGAGTATAAATATTGCGGTAAACACAAATTATAAGGCGTAAAAGCGCAAAAACGCCCCGGATTACTGTCCGGGGCGTAATCATTTTTATCATATCAGTCCAATGTACAGCTTGTGCAGTGGTCACAGTCCTCCGTCTGTGCGCCGACAATATGCGTGGGGTCAATGCCTTTGCGCTTGTAATAATCGGAAAGAGCCGCTTTGATTGCCTGCTCAGCAAGAACAGAGCAATGCACCTTTACCGGCGGAAGTCCGTCAAGAGCCTCCATAACAGCCTTGTTAGTCAGCTTCAGAGCCTCGTCAATGGTTTTGCCCTTAATCAGCTCCGTAGCCATACTGCTTGTTGCGATTGCGGCGCCGCAGCCGAAAGTTTTAAACTTAACATCTGTAATAACGTTGCCGTCAACCTTAATATACATTTTCATAATATCTCCGCATTTGGAGTTTCCAACTTCGCCGATACCGTCAGCGTCGGGGATTTCACCGACATTTCTGGGATTTGCAAAGTGATCCATAACCTTCTCGGAGTAAGCCATAATCAATTCTCCTTTTCTTCTTTTTTTATCTTTTCCCACAAAGGTGACATATTCCTCAGATAGTCAACAATTTGCGGAACAACCTCTGCGATGTAATCAATATCTTCCTCGGTAATGTCGTCGCCGAAAGAAAGCCTAAGGCTTCCGTGGGCGATTTCGTGGGGAAGACCTAATGCCAAAAGCACATGGCTCGGGTCAAGACTTCCAGAGGTGCAGGCGCTTCCCGAGCTTGCGCTGATTCCGTTAAGGTCAAGCTTAAGCAGCAGGCTTTCGCCCTCAATGCCCTCAAAGCACATATTTATGTTGCCCGGGAGTCTGTTCTCTCTGTCGCCGTTAAGGCGTGAACGCTCAATTTTAAGCAGGCTGTCAATCAGCTTGTCCCTGAGGGGAAGAAGATGAGCATTTCTTTTTTTTCTTGTATCAACGGTAAGCTGTAATGCTGCGTCAAGACCTACGATTCCGGCTGTATTTTCAGTGCCTGCACGCTTGCCGCGCTCCTGAGCACCGCCGTCAATGAGGTTTTCTATTCGGACGCCGCGCCTTACATACAGGCAACCGCATCCCTTAGGACCGTGAATTTTGTGAGCCGTCATAGACAACAGGTCAATGTTGTCGTCCTTAACATTAACGGGAAGATTGCCGATAGCCTGTACAGCGTCTGTGTGGAACAAAACACCGTGCTCTCTGCAAACCTTACCGATTTCTCTTATAGGCTGAATTGTGCCGATTTCGTTATTGGCGTACATTATTGTAACCAACGCCGTTTCTGGTCTAATGGCTTTTTCAACATCGCTTACCCTGACAATTCCGTTTTCGTAAACATCAAGGTACGTTACCTCAAAGCCCTCTTTTTTAAGAGCGTCTAAGGTGTGCAGAACTGCGTGATGCTCGATTTTGGATGTAATAATATGATTTTTACCCTTTGATTTAAGAGCACGGCACACGCCCTTGATTGCCCAGTTGTCGGATTCGCTGCCTCCTGAGGTAAAGTAAATCTCACTTGCGTGTTCAGCGCCCAGATTTCGGGCTATATTTTCTCTTGCCGTTTCTACTGCTTTTTTCGCCGAAGCACCTGTTGCGTACAGGCTTGAGGGATTTCCGTAAACTTCCGTAAAATACGGCAGCATTTTCTCAAGAACCTTCGGTGAAACAGCCGTAGTTGCGGCATTATCCGCATATATTTTCTTCATATACGATCCCCCTTGTAAAGTTTAATATGAATTCATAATGTGAATTTTATACTATGTGAATTTTATACTAAATAAATTTTTCTGACTGAGCAACCGCCAGTCTGTCGCACCTTTCGTTTTCCGGATGACCTGCGTGACCTTTAACCCAAACAAATTCCACGGAATGTATCCGGCAAAGCTCCAAAAGCTTCTGCCAAAGGTCAGGATTTAAAGCAGGCTCTTTTTTGTTCCTCATCCAGTTATTAGCCTGCCATTTTTCAGCCCAGCCCAGCTTCATAGCGTTGCAGACATACTGCGAATCGCTGTAAAGGGTTACCTTGCAGGGCTCTTTAAGCATTGAAAGTGCGCTGATAACGGCGGTAAGCTCCATTTTATTGTTTGTGGTCAGCTTTTCACCGCCGGAAATTTCCTTTTCCGTGCCCTTGTATCTGAGAATTGCCCCCCAGCCTCCGGGACCGGGATTGCCCTTGCAGGCGCCGTCGGTAAAAATTTCAACTTGTTTCAATAGACGCACCTCATTGTTAATCTACTTGGAGCGTTTCCTATTATAATACTATGAAATATAAAAAGCAACTGTTTTTTGATTATTTTTCCAAATACACGCAATAATATTACTGTAAAAAATGTTAGCCAATATTGCCTTACGGCACTTGACGGAATTGACTGTTGGGAGTAAAATATAAGAGCTTATATTAGGTTACTGTGCTTATAAGGAGATTATAGGCATTTGTTTATAAAGGTTAAGTTATTAAAAAGCTGATAAATCGGCATTGCACCGCCTTTTTGGGGATAAGGTGCCTGACTTTGAATCTGCGGAGCGGAAAGGCAGATTTGTATTTCTAATGCAATTTTTCAGTAAAAAAACGGAGGTAAATTTGTGATTTTAGACAAAACAGAAAAGCAGATTACGGTAAATAATAAAGCTTCCCGTACAAAATCCAAAGGAAACGGAAATTCCGTAAAAAAGAAAAATTCCAAAAGGACTAATATGTCTGCAAAAACTTCAGCGGCAAAGAAACCTGCCGCCAAAAAGCCTGCGCAGAAATCAAAGCGCAGTTCAAAATATAAAACGGCACCTAAAAAGCCCGTGCCGTCTATTAAGGTATCTTTTTTGGGCGGATTAAATGAAATCGGAAAGAACATAACTCTTTTTGAATGTATGGGCGATATGATTATCATCGACTGCGGAATGGCTTTTCCTGACGGTGATATGCTGGGCGTAGATTTGGTTATTCCCGATTTTTCTTACATTGAGCAAAACGCCGACAAAATCAAGGGACTTGTACTTACTCACGGTCACGAGGATCACATCGGCGGATTGCCGTATCTTTTAAGCAATGTTAATATACCCATTTACGGAACTCCCCTAACTTTGGGACTTGTGGGTAATAAGCTTAAGGAGCATAATCTTTTTAACAGCGCAAAGCTCAACACCGTAAATGCAGGCGACAGAATCAGGCTTGGATGTATGGAGATTGAGTTTATCCATGTCAACCACTCAATTCCCGACGCCGTTGCGGTTGCAATTCATTCGCCGGCAGGAACTATCGTGCATACAGGCGACTTTAAAATCGACTGTACGCCTTTTATGGGCGAGCCTATTGACCTTGCGTCCTTTGCAAGACTGGGCAATGAAGGCGTGCTTGCGCTTTTGTGCGAAAGCACCAACGCTTCCCGTCCGGGATACACTCCCACGGAAAAGAATATTTCCGACAGCTTTAAGAGCATTTTTGACAAAGCTGAAAATAACCGTATAATTATTGCAACCTTTGCTTCAAATGTTAACAGAGTTCAGCAGATTATCGACTGTGCATACAAGCACAACAGAAAGGTTGCTTTTTCAGGCAGAAGTATGGTTAATTATATGGAGGTTGCAAAACAGCTTGGTTACCTTCATATACCCGAAAATCTGCTCATAGATATTGATATGCTTGATAAATATTCCCCGGAGCAGATTGTGCTTGTAACAACAGGCAGTCAGGGCGAGCCTATGTCAGCCCTTTCACGAATGGCTTATTCCGACCACAGAAAGGTTATGGTAGGCGAGGGCGATGTAATAGTAATTTCCGCAAACCCAATCCCCGGCAACGAAAAGACCGTGGGAAATGTTGTTGACGAGCTCTTGAAAAAGGGCTGTAAGGTAGTTTACGAGTCAATGTACGAGGTTCACGTGTCGGGTCACGCCTGCCAGGAGGAGCTTAAAATTATGCAGACTCTTGTAAAGCCTAAGTACTTTATACCTGTTCACGGCGAGCAAAAGCACCTGAGAAAGAACGCCGAGCTTGCTATGTTTATGGGTATGGACAGACACAACATCTTTATCGGCGACGTGGGAAGCACCGTTGAGATTAACAGAGATTATATGAAAGAAATCGCTCCCGTTCAGGCAGGCAAGGTGTTTGTTGACGGCCTGGGCGTAGGCGATGTAGGAAGTATTGTTCTTCGTGACAGAAAGCACCTGGGACAGGACGGCTTGATTATTATTGTTGCTTCCCTGGATGTTTATGACGGCCATGTTATAAGCGGTCCTGATATTGTTTCACGAGGCTTTGTATATGTAAGAGAAAGCGATATGCTTCTTGATGAAGTCCGCAAGCTTGCTCTGGGCATTCTGGACGAATGCGCAGATAACAATATCCACGAATGGGGAATTATCAAAAACCGCATCAAAGACGAGGTTTCCAAGCTGATAACTCAGCGCACAAGAAGAACCCCGATGATTCTGCCCATACTAATGGAGGTTTAATTCTTTCGTAAACGCCCGATAAATCAGGCATAAAGCCTTATGCACAAAGGATTTATCCGGTGATTCCTTAGAAATTCAGCCTTGAACAGTTTAACCGTTCATTTACGTACATTTATGAAAGGACGCAATTATGAGGAAGAGAATTTGGACATTATCGCCTTGGTTTCTGATATTTTCAGCTCTGATGCTGGGAATGGCGTGTATATCCTATCGTTACAACCGCTACCTGTGTTATATTGAGGTTGCGGTAAGCGTAATATCCATAGCGGTGGTGTTCGTTGCGTCGCTGAGGTTTAAGCGTTACCTTAAACACGCACTGAAAAACACAATAATCGGAATTGACACCGCCGACCCGAAATTTCTAGAAAAGCTGAAAATGCCCGTAGTTGTTGTGGGCAAAAAAGGCGATATTATCTGGAACAATTCAAGATTCAGCAAGTCCCTTTGCGGCGGAAGAAACCCTTTGGGAGAAAACATCCTGCCCTTTGTCGGCGACGAGTCGCTGGATTATCTTGCCGAAACAGGTCAGGCTGATGTCTGTGTGTACGGAAAATTCTATACAATCTACTGCATACCCACCAAAGCGGGATATGTGCTTGAATACATAGACAATACATATTACAAAGTAACCATTCGTGATTTTAAAGATGCTCAGCCTGCTGTTGCCCTTGTGATTTTTGATAACAAGGAGGATTTTGTAAACGACAACGAGGAAGAAAGCGCAAGAATTGTTCTCAGCGTAGAAAGCGCCCTTCAGCGTTGGGCAGCCTCCTGCGGAGCCTTGTATAAAAAGCTTTCAGGCAGCAGGTATATGATTGTTCTTGGCAACAAGGAGCTTGATAACTGCGTAAGCCGGAAGTTCCCCATATTAAAAGAAATCCGCCATATTAAGCTGGGCAGCCGTGAGGCGACTATCTCAATGGGTATCGGCTGCGGTTCAAAAAGCCTTAAGGACTGCGAGAAGAATGCCCGCACCGCCCTTGAAATGGCGCTGGGCAGAGGCGGCGACCAGGTTGCCGTTATGAAAGACAAGGACAGCTTTGAATTCTTTGGCGGACTTTCCGCAGGAGTTGAAAAGCTTTCAAAGGTAAGAACAAGGGTTATTTCAAACGCACTTGCAAAAGCTGTTGAAGAAAGCGACCGTGTGCTTATTATGGGACACCGCTTTTCAGACCTTGATTGCGTCGGTGCGTCAATAGGTATGCAGAGAGTTGTGGAAAAAACCTTAAAAAAGCACGCCGGAATCGTAATAGACGAAAAGCGTTCAATGGCGTCGGCGCTGATTAAATATGTTAAACAGAACAGGCCTGATGAACAAATTTTCATTTCTCCGTCGGATGTTAAGGCAATAACCCCCAGAACACTTTTGATTATCCTCGATACTCATACGCCTGATTTTCTTGAAAGCGAGGAAATTTACAACAAGTGCAGCCGTGTGGTTGTTATAGACCACCACAGAAAAATGGTAAACTTTATCAAGAATGCCATAGTGCTTTGCATTGAGCCGACTGCCTCCTCTGCGTCCGAAATGTGCACCGAGATTATCTCGTATATGGGCGACCAGGATTTGACGGAAATAGAGGCGGAGGCTTTGCTTGCGGGCATTGTTCTGGATACTAAAAATTTCGTAATGAAAACCGGAGTCCGCACCTTTGAGGCGGCGGCTTACTTAAGAAAAAAATCCGCAAATACCGTAACCGTCAAGAGATTTTTCGCCGATAACCTTGAAACTTATCGTGAAAAATACAACATTGTCAGCAACGCCGAAATTTACGACGGATGCGCTATTTCGATGACAAAAAACAATGTGGGCAATATTCGCCTTGTAGCCGCACAGGCGGCGGACGAACTGCTGATGATTACCGATGTTTATGCGTCGTTTGTGCTGTTTGAAACCGAGTCCTCGGTGGTAAATGTTTCTGCAAGAAGCTACGGCAAAATAAATGTTCAGATTATTATGGAACGCCTGGGCGGAGGCGGACACCAGAATATGGCGGCGGCTCAGATAAAGGGTTCCGATATGCATACGGTGCGTCAGTTGCTTACCCACGCAATAGACGAGGTTTTGTCAGAACAGGCGTCGGAAGAAGCAACCACTGAAAACCAAATTCAAAATACATAATATCAAAATATATTATTTTATAATTATTTATATTGTTTACGCCATTGGCAAAGAGAAAGGTCTGTGGTCGGAGCCTTTCTGAAACCGTCTTGCGGTAGGAGTGATTACCGATCCACAGCATCCATTACAGTATAGCATATTGTCCTTGGAGAGGGACTTTAATAACTACTACTTTATTATACGAGGAATGAGCAAAGTGAAGGTTATTTTACTCAGCGATGTAAAATCTTTAGGAAAAAAGGGAGAGCTTGTAAACGCCTCCGACGGATATGCAAGGAACTATCTTTTACCGAAAAAGCTTGCAAAAGAGGCTAACGCTCAGGCACTCAATGAGTACAAAAATGCAGAAGATTCAAAAAACTTTAAGATAGAAACACAAAAAGCCCAGGCAAACGCCGCCAAGGAAAAGCTTGAGGGAAAAGTATTTGAGATGAAAGCAAAGGCAGGTCAGGGCGGCAAACTTTTCGGAAGCATTACCCCAAAGGATATTTCCTCGGAAATAAAAAAGCAGTACAGCATTGTTGTTGATAAGCGAAAAATCGAAATTGACGGTGATATTAAGGCTTTCGGCACTTATAACGCACAGGTTAAGCTGTACTCAGGCATAACCGCCGACATTAAGGTAAAGGTGTCGGAAGAATAATTTACGCCCGTTAGGGATTAAGGTACGGAAATATGGCAGATTTTAACATAACAAGCGGATATGACGGGCTTAACCTGCCCTTCAGCCCCGAGGCTGAGCAGGCTGTTTTGGGAGCGATAATTATTGACTCCGATGCCTGTATGAGCAAGGTCGTTTCAATACTTAATAAGCCTGATTATTTTTATGTTGCAACTCACCGTGTAATATACTCGGCAATGATGACAATGTTCAATCTCTCACAGGATATTGACTTTGTCACCTTGCTGGAAACTCTAAAGAGGGACAAGGAGTTTGACGAAACCACAGGCAAAACCTACCTGATGGATTTGGCGGAAAATTGCCCCTCTGTTTCCAATGTGGAAATTTATGCGACTATGATTCGTGACAAGTACGACGTCAGAAAGCTTATAGTCGCCGCAAGAGAAATTATTGAAGATGCGTCCTCCGACGCTGCCGAGCCCAATGCGCTTTTGGACTCTGCGGAGGAGAGAATATACGAAATCCGACAGGGCAAGGACTATAAAGGACTCAGAAGAATTGACAAGGTTATTATGGAAACATATCAGCGCCTTGATGTTCTTAACAGCGATGCCGACGATTCTATGAAGCCAATACCCACGGGAATCGGCGACCTTGACCGGACAATAACCGGACTTAACCGTTCAGACCTTATTCTTTTGGCGGCTCGTCCCGGTATGGGTAAAACCTCTTTTGCCTTGAATATTGCCAAAAACGCCGCCTGCATAAGCAAAAAATGCGTCGCCTTTTTCTCTTTGGAAATGACCAGCGAACAGCTTTGCTCACGATTGCTTTCCACCGAGGCTCTTGTCAGCGGTACAAAGCTCCGTACAGGAAAGCTCAGCGATGACGAGTGGCTCAGGCTCATAGCCGCAGGCGATGTTCTGCGGCAAGCTCAGATTTATCTTGACGATACCCCGGGTATAACCGTGCCCGAAATTAAGGCAAAGCTCAGAAGATTAAAGCAGGTTGACCTGGTTATAATCGACTATCTCCAGCTGATGTCCGGCAACAGGCGGACGGACAACCGTGTTCAGGAAATTTCCGAAATCACAAGAAATCTAAAAATACTTGCAAAGGAAATGAACGTTCCGGTTATTACGCTTTCTCAGCTTTCCCGAGCCAGCGAACAGCGAAACGACCACCGTCCTCAGCTTTCAGATTTGCGTGATTCCGGTTCTATTGAGCAGGACGCAGATATAGTTCTTTTCCTTTACAGAGAGGGCTACTACGATAAGGACAAGTCCGTGGACGCTCCGCCTTCCGCCGACCAGAATTCGGGAGAATGTATAGTGGCTAAAAACCGTCACGGTGAAACAAAACCTGTTAAGCTCCATTGGCAGGGCGAGTTTATGCGATTTACTTCCGTGGAGGAAAACCGTGAAGAATAAGGTAATAAACACATTAGAAAAATTCGGCTTGTTTAGCTTCGGCGATAAAATCACCGTCGCCTTGTCAGGCGGAGCCGATTCTGTTTGTCTTTTACATATTTTATATTCGATAAAAGAAAAATACAGTCTGAGCCTTTCTGCGGCTCACCTTAATCACAATTTAAGGGGAGAGGAGTCCTTAAGGGACAGGGATTTTGTTGTTGAGCTTTGTAAAAGTCTTGATGTTCCGCTGTATCTTGAAGAAAAGGACGTTGAATCACTTGCAAAAATAAATAAGCAAAGCGTAGAGCTTTGCGCAAGAAATTGCCGATACGATTTTTTCAGAAGACTTCATAAAAAGTACGGCGTAACCGTCGCCACCGCACACACAGCCTCGGATAATCTTGAAACGATGCTCTACAATATAGCTCGTGGAACCTCCCTTAACGGAATGAAGGGTATTGTTGCGAAAAGGAATTATATTATCAGACCTTTAATTGAGGCAACAAGGGCAGAGGTTGAGAGTTATTGCAGAGAAAACGACCTTGCTTTTGTCAACGACAGCACCAACCAAAGCAACGATTACACCAGAAACAAAATCCGCCATTTTGCCGTGCCGATTTTAAAGGAAATAAATCCAAATGCAGAGCTTTCTGCGTCACAGCTTTCAGAGGATTTTTTAGAGCTTGATTCTTTTTTGGAAAAATATATCGGTAATATTCTCAAAAACGCAAGGCAAACTGTCAACGGAGAAACAATTTATAATGCGGAAATTTTGTCGTCTTTAGGGGATTTTGAGAAAAAACAGGCAGTTTTCCGAATTTTTCGTGATTCAGGCATTAAAAACATCTGCCGAAAGCAAATAGAGATTTGTTGTCAAATGTTGCCGGTTGGAGGAGAAACCGAGCTTAATAAACGCCAAAAGGCGGTTTGCCGACAGGGGTTATTCAGAATTGTTGAGAATAAATATTCTGTTTCTGAATTATCCCGTTCCCTGCCTGTGCCTTTTACAGGCGATTTGTCCTTTAAATACGACGGTTTTGAAATATCTGCGGAGCTTTGTGAAAAGTCAGACAGAAACACCGTAAGCGGAGATTTGATAAAGAAAAACGCCGTTTTCCGCACAAGGGAGCAAGGCGATTTTATAATACTGCCTAAGAGAAATGTTAAAAAATCCCTAAAAAAATTTATGATAGAAGAAAAAATCCCCCGTGAACAGCGTGACTCGCTGGTACTTCTTGCCTGCGGAAAGGAAATAATGTGGCTTCAGGGGTACGGAGCGTCTAAAACCGCCCAAAGCTTTGATAAATCTTCAAAAATGTTCAGAATTCAAGCTAAGTCTATTGAAAAATAAGCAGTAATCATTATAGTAGCAGATAAATGCTGTACTTTGTTTATACTTGGTGTGTTTATTTTGAAAAAAATCCAGCGTATTTACAAAACAAATGGATTTATCCATTGACTTTTTTATCTTGTCAAGTTATTATATTTCAATGATGTGCGCATATGCGCTTATTATTGCTTTTGTTTGAAAAAACGGAATTTTTGAAATTTCCTGCAGAATCTGCACGCTCTTTATGTGCTGTTCTGTTTTGATAAAAGCCAAAAAAATAATCATAATAATAAAAGGAGTGAAAGGTATTGGATGATAAGAAAAAACTTAGAAACTTGCTTTTATATTTAGGCATCCCCGTGCTGATAATTCTTGCAATTACCATACTTTACAGCACTCAGGGCAAAAAATTGCCTACAACCTACGAGCTTGTTCAGTATTTCCAAGAGGGTGAAGTCGCAAATTACGACATCAACTACGGAACGGGCGAAATCAAGCTGACCCTTAATGACGAAAAAGGTACAAAGGTAACGGGCGAGCTTGCTGACATCAGAGGCTTTTTGCAGATTATTGAGCCGTATACTGCTTCCGCAGACGAGGCTGTAACATACAACTATATTAAGGCTTCAGACAATTCTTTCTTTTTAGAGCTGATTCCAACCCTTATTTTGGTAGGCGTGCTGGTTGTTTTCTGGATATTTATTATGAAGAAAATGGGCGGCGGAGGTCTTGGCGGAAAGGAAATGAATTTCGGCAAGGCTAAAATTAAGAATACAAACGACGAAAAGCGCAAAACAACCTTTGACGATGTTGCAGGCGCAGACGAAGAGAAGGAGGAACTTCAGGAGATTGTAGAATTCCTGAAAGCTCCCGATAAATTCAATACCTTAGGCGCAAGAATTCCCAAGGGCGTTCTTTTGGTGGGCCCTCCGGGTACAGGTAAAACCCTCCTTGCAAGGGCGGTTGCAGGCGAAGCAGGCGTGCCGTTCTTCTCAATTTCCGGTTCGGACTTTGTTGAGATGTTTGTGGGCGTAGGTGCTTCCAGAGTCCGTGACTTGTTTGAGCAGGCTAAAAAGAATTCACCCTGTATTATCTTTATTGACGAAATCGACGCAGTAGGCCGTCAGAGAGGCACAGGCTTAGGCGGAGGTCACGACGAGCGTGAGCAAACCCTTAACCAGTTGCTTGTTGAGATGGACGGCTTCGGCGCTAACGAAGGCGTAATTATGATTGCCGCAACAAACCGTCCCGACATTCTTGACCCGGCGCTTATGCGTCCCGGCAGATTTGACCGTCAGGTTGTTGTTGGTTACCCCGACATTAACGGCAGAGAGGCAATTCTCAAGGTTCACGCACGTAAAAAGCCGTTGGCACCCGATGTAAACCTTAAAACTGTTGCAAAGACCACCGCAGGCTTTACAGGCGCAGACTTGGAGAATCTTCTTAACGAGGCAGCGCTCCTCGCCGCAAGAAAGAACAAAAAGGCTATTACTATGGAAGAGCTTGAAGAAGCTTCCATCAAGGTTGTAGTCGGCGCAGAGAAAAAGTCTAAGGTAATGAGTGAAAAAGAGAAAAAGCTCACCGCTTATCACGAGGCAGGTCACGCAATTCTCTTCCATGAGTGCGACACTCAGGACCCGGTTCATCAAATTTCTATTATTCCTACAGGTATGGCGGGAGGCTACACAATGCCTCTTCCTACGGAGGATAAATCCTATAATTCACGCAGTTCAATGCTTGAGGACATTGTAGTTTGTCTGGGCGGCCGTGTTGCAGAGGCTCTGGTACTTGGCGATATTTCCACCGGCGCATCCAACGATATTGAAAAGGCTACCAAAACTGCAAGGTCAATGGTAACCAAATACGGTATGACCGACGAGTTAGGTCCTATCTGCTACGGACAGTCCAACAACGAGGTGTTCATCGGCAGAGATATGGGTCACGTTAAGGATTATTCGGAAGAAACCGCCGCTAAAATTGACGAGATTGTCCTTAGAATTGTAAAGGACGCTTACGCAAAGGCGGAGAAAATTCTCAATGCAAATATGGATAAGCTTCATCAGGTTGCCGCTTATTTGATTAAGCACGAGAAGATGAGCGGAGAGGTATTTGAAGAGGTTATGAACGGAACATTTGTTGAACCGCCTGAGGTTGATGACAACGGCGCAAGCGATGACGACAATGATGTTAATTCCGACAAAGAATAATAATACAATGAAACAGGCGGACATTCAGTCCGCCTTTTCTGTCTGTGAGAGGTAACTATGGCTGTTGATAAAATAAAAATAAAAGGCGCAAGAGAGCATAACTTAAAAAATGTAAATCTTGAAATTCCCAGGGACAAGCTTGTGGTTTTTACCGGACTTTCCGGCTCGGGAAAATCCTCACTCGCCTTTGACACAATTTACGCCGAGGGTCAGCGCAGGTATGTGGAGAGCCTTTCGTCATATGCAAGAATGTTTTTGGGACAAACCAACAAGCCTGATGTTGACAATATTGAGGGGCTTTCGCCGGCTATTGCAATAGACCAAAAAACAACCTCTAAAAATCCCCGTTCCACAGTGGGAACTGTTACCGAGATTTACGATTATCTTCGTTTGCTTTACGCCCGTGTGGGAGTGCCTCATTGCCCGGTGTGCGGTAAAGAGATTAAAAAGCAAACCGTTGACCAGATTGTAGATAAGGTAATGGCGTTAGAGGAGAGAACAAAAATTCAGGTGCTTGCTCCCGTAGTCAGAGGCAAAAAGGGCGAGCATCAAAAAGAGCTTGAAAAGGCGAAAAAAGGCGGCTTTGTCAGGGTAAGAGCCGACGGAATAATTTATGATTTATCAGAAGATATTAAGCTTGAAAAAAATAAAAAGCATACCCTTGAAATTGTTGTTGACAGGCTTGTTATTAAAGAAGACATCCGTTCACGCCTTGCCGACAGCATAGAAACCGCCTCTAAACTTACAAAAGGATTGGTAACCATAAGCGTTGTTGACGGCGAGGATTTGACATTTTCTCAGAACTACGCCTGTCCCGACCACGGCGTCAGCATAAACGAGCTTTCTCCCAGAATGTTCTCATTTAACAATCCTTTCGGCGCTTGCCCCAAATGCACGGGACTGGGAGTTTTTATGAAGGTTGACCCAAACCTTGTGATTCCAAATAAAGAATTAAGCATAAATCAGGGTGGAATCAAAGCAAGCGGCTGGGCAATGGAGGGCAATACAATAGCCGCAATGTACTTTGAAGCCCTGTCAAAAAAATACGGATTTTCCCTTGACGAGCCAATCTGCAATCTGTCCGACGAAATTATTGACATTCTGCTTTACGGAACAAAGGGAGAAAATCTGACGCTTCACAGAAAATCTCCCTACGGCGTATCTACCCTTAACCGTCCCTTTGAGGGAATCATAACAAATCTTGAAAGAAGATACAAAGAAACCTCAAGCAACTGGATAAAGGAAGAAATAACCGGCTTTATGTCAGAAATTCCCTGCGATAGCTGTAAGGGCAAAAGGCTTTCTCCCGAAAGTCTTGCCGTAACGGTAGGCGGTATTAACATTTGGGATTTTTGCGAAATGTCCGTTGAAAATGCTTTGGAGTTTATAGATAATCTGCAATTTTCGGAGAAAGATTCGGTTATTGCCTCGCCTATTGTTAAGGAGCTTAAATCCCGTCTGGGATTTCTCAACAGCGTAGGTCTTAATTACCTTACTTTAGCCAGAAGCGCAGGAACCTTAAGTGGCGGCGAAAGTCAGCGTATACGCCTTGCAACTCAGATAGGAAGCTCACTTATGGGCGTTTTGTATATTCTTGACGAGCCAAGCATCGGACTCCACCAAAGGGATAATCAAAAGCTTTTGGGTACTTTAAAGCATCTTCGTGACATTGGCAACACGGTGATTGTGGTTGAGCACGACGAAGATACAATGCGTGCGGCGGACTATATCGTTGATGTAGGCCCCGGCGCAGGAGTTCACGGGGGAGAGATTGTCTGCGCAGGCGATTTGGAAAAAATTAAAGCCTGCAAAAATTCCGTTACTGGTATGTATTTATGCGGAGAGCGCAAGGTACCGGTTCCCGAAAAACGCCGTAAAGGCAGCGGAAAATTTATAGAGGTTGTAGGTGCTGAAGAAAACAATCTGAAAAACATAAATGTTAAATTTCCCTTGGGCGAGTTTATATGCGTTACGGGAGTGTCGGGCTCAGGCAAATCAACCCTTGTAAACGAAATTCTTTACAAACGCCTTGCAAGCGAGCTGAACAGGGCGAAAACCCGAAGCGGAAAGCACAAGACCATAAAAGGCATAGAAAATCTTGACAAGGTAATCGACATTAACCAAAGCCCAATCGGCAGAACTCCACGTTCAAACCCTGCAACCTACACAGGCGTTTTTACCGATATTCGTGAGCTTTTCGCCTCTACTCAGGACGCCAAGGCAAGGGGATATAATTCTGGGAGATTCTCCTTTAATGTCAAGGGCGGAAGATGCGAAGCCTGTCAGGGCGACGGAATTCTGAAAATCGAAATGCACTTTTTGCCTGACGTTTATGTTCCCTGCGAGGTCTGCAAGGGAAGCAGATACAACAGAGAAACCCTTGAGGTCAAGTACAAGGGCAAGTCGATTTATGATGTTCTCGAAATGACTGTTGAGGAGGGCTGTGAGTTTTTTGCAAATATCCCGAAAATCAGCCGTAAGCTTCAAACACTAATGGACGTAGGTCTTGACTATATTAAAATCGGTCAGCCTGCCACCACCCTTTCCGGAGGAGAGGCTCAGCGTGTAAAGCTTGCAACAGAGCTTTCAAAGCGCAGTACCGGCAGAACGGTGTATATTTTGGACGAGCCCACCACGGGACTTCATATTGCGGATGTTCACAGGCTTATTGATGTTCTGCAAAAGCTGGTTGACGCAGGCAACACGGTAATTGTAATCGAGCATAATCTGGATTTGATTAAAACAGCCGACTATATTATTGATTTAGGCCCCGAGGGAGGCGACAAGGGCGGTACGGTTATTGCCAAGGGTACTCCCGAACAGGTTGCCCTCGACGAAAACTCATACACGGGAAAATACCTCAAGCCCATGTTGGATTGATTTTTCAAAACATTCAAAACAATAAAGAGCAATAAAATAAAATTAAATCATATAAAATTTAAAGAAGTTGTATTAGAGGGTGCAACTTCTTCTTTTTTTGCCCGTATATTGGAGGTGTAATTTATGATTACAGTAGAAAAAAGCGGAAAAATCTATGTTCCGCAGGAGGACGGCTTTATCGGCTACACAGGAGATAACCTTAATAAAAAGGTGGAATTCCTTGTAAAAGACAGAGCCGAAGAGGACATTTATTATCGTGTGTATTTGGCGTTTGACGACGGCACGGTCAACTTTTTTATTCTCGATAAGAAAATTGAAGAGCCGAATACTCTGCTTGAATGGAATGTTAAAACCGAACATATTTACAAAGACGGCATTGTCTGTTTGCAGATTAAAGGTTTTGATGTTAACGGCGAAATTTTCCATACCGAGAGCGTTCCGCTTTTTGCGGGAAAATCTCTGGAGTTCTGCGACTGCCTGGCAAAAAAGCCAATCGCCGAGTTTTTGGAGCAGGAGGAAAAGCTTAACGCTCTTTTGCTTGATGTAAAGGAAGCCGAAAATTACCTGCCCTATATCGGCAGTAACGGCAACTGGTTGGTTTATAACGGCGAAACTTCTTCATATTACGATACGGGAATAACCGCCAAAGGTTCGGCAGAGGCGTACCCGATAGTTAATGTTGTAAATTCGGATTCAGCCGACGGTAATGTGCCTTCTGCCGGCGCTGTGTTTCGTTTTGCCGACGGTTTGTACGAAAATAACAGGGAAGAAATCGACAAATTAAACACAAAAACAGGGGACTTGTCATATCTTATTACTGAGGACAAGACTGACCTTGTCAGCGCCGTAAACGAAATTGAAAATTCAAAAATCAACAATACATCAGGCGCTGTAAGCACAGATAATCTTGCAGATTTGTCAGTTACTGAGGACAAAATTGCAAAGGGTGCCATAACACCGGAAAAGCTGGGTGCAAACGCCGTAACAAACAAAAAAATATCAGACGGCGCAATTACTTTAGCTAAAATCAGCTCTGCTTATATTGACAGTGCTCCGTCGGTTTCTGCACCTTATTACGGAGAATGTCTTGTTAAAAGCGGAGGAGTTTACAACGCTTTGCAGAAAAAGTACAATTCCTCCAATATCGAATCGGAAAGCGGAACTCTCACTGTTGTAACACAGACCGCCATTGACAGCGAGCTGTTTAAGTCCTGCGATTTTGAGTATGTAAAAATCGGCGACCTGATACATACATTTATCAACATTGTGTTCAACGCAGGCTCAGCAAGTTTTTTACAGCTTAAAGGCTTGCCCTTTACCTGCAACGATTTCAGCACAATGAACAGATTTATGACAGCAACCTCAAAGACAACTCAGGCTCTTGTTTACAACGATAAAACATGGCTGAATATCAACTTTCTCGGCACAAAGACGCTCGTCCAGGACGAAGTCTTGAAATTCGTTATAACAACAAAATTAAATTAAGGAGATGTTAAAAATGGAAGTAGTTGAAAAAATCACTCTTGATATGCTCACCCCCGACAGCGTGTCTGTTTTAAAACAGCAATTTGTAAACATAAACGGCAGTCTTGTGCAGGCAGGCTCCAATATCCGCAACGCTTACATTAACAGCACCACAGGCAGAGATGATATTAAAAATGTACTTACAGAGCCCTATTTAAGCTCTGTTATGGCTGTGTGGGGAAGTACTCCGACAGTTTCGGACCCTATTGACAGCACAGAAAAAAATAACAAATCGGAGGTGCTTTAATGGCTAAAAAAATATATTTAAGTCCCTCAAACCAAAGTGAAAATACCTACGCCTCAGGCAATACAACTGAAATGGAGCAGTGTGATAAAATCGCAAGAGCAGCGGCAAACGCACTGCAAAGGTGCGGATTTACCGTCAAGGTAGGCAGGTCGGGCGATACCATTGCAAACCGTTGCCGTGAATCAGACGCCTTTGGCGCAGATATTCATATGCCCATTCACACAAACGCATATAACGGCGCAGTAACAGGCGGAACCAGAATTTTTTGTTACAGTACCGAAAGCAGGAATATGAACCCCTGTAAGGCTGTTCTGAAAGAGCTTGGTGCAATTTCTCCCGGAACGGCAGACAGCGTAACCGTAAACAGCGGTTTGTACGAGGTTAATACCCCAAAGGCTGTTACCGTATATGTTGAATGTGAATTTCACGATACAAAAACAGGCGCAAACTGGATTATAAACAATATAACCAATATCGGCGAGGCAATCGCAAGAGGTTTGTGCAGTTATTTCGGCTACACTTATTCATCTGGACAGTCCGGCTCATCTAGTAATACCCCAGTGCCCGATGTCATTTATCAGGTTTATACAAAGTCAAGCGGATGGCTGCCAAATGTAAAAAACACCGAGGATTACGCAGGACTCCCCAATCAGAGAATCAGGTGCGTTTACGCAAATCTCACAAAGGGCAGTCTGATGTACCGTGTGCATACCTTAAACGGCAGATGGCTGCCCTGGGTTACAGACAGGGAAGATTATGCAGGACTTTACGGCAGTGACATTGACTGTGTTTGCGTAAAGCTTGAAGACAACAGCAACTATTCCGTTCAGTGCCGTGTTGCGCCTGTGGGCGGAGATTATTACCCTTGGGTTACGGACAACAACGACTATGCAGGAGTTTACGGAATGCCCGTTGACCGCCTGCAAATACGAATTATCAAGAAGTAAGGAATGATGAAATGGACAGAATGAAAATAATAATTTCGGCATTAGCAGGTGCGGCGGCAACCTTTTTCAGCCAGTACGGAATAATCATCGGCGCAGTCTTGGGCGCAGTTGCAATCGACTGCATAACAGGACTTGTAAAGGCGAAGGCTACACAGCAGGGCTGGGACAGCAAAAAGGCAAACAAAGGCTTTTGGAAGAAAATAGCACTGCTTGTTGCCCTTGCTTTCGGTATGCTCCTTGACCTGCTTATTCCTACAATTCTTTCGCAGATAGGTGTTACAATACCCTTTAATCTGCCTTTTGCTCTTATTATCGGATGCTATATTACCCTTAACGAGTGTATCAGCATCTGTGAAAATCTCTATACCATTAACCCGGGCATTATGCCGAAGTGGATTGTAAAATTGCTTAAAGTAGCTAAAAAGGACATTGATGACAGCGTAAACACCGACCAAAAGATAAATAAAAACAAAAAATAAAAGTAAAAAAAAGTAAAATAAATGATGTAAAAACAACAACGAAATATTCTCCAATTTGAGAATTAAAAATTAAGAATTTAAAAGATAAAATAAAAGAATATTATCTCAAATCCCCAAAGCAAAGGCGAAAGCTAATGTTTTGGGGATTTTTGCAACAAAAAATAAACTTGCCGAAATTTCCGTTTATCCATACAAATGTCGAATATTTGTTGCTTTTTTAATGAAAAAATGCTACAATTATCTAAACAAACGAAAATATTAAGCATATAAAGGCGGAAAGATTATGGCACCGAAAGTAACTTTACTGACATATACCCCAAACCCCGAACAAACCGTAGCAATGGCGGCAAAGCTGTGCTACTCCCCGTCGGATATTGAAAACATCCGTGAGGGCTTAACCGAAGAAAAAACTGCTCAGTTTGTGGATATGCTGGCAGGGCTCGGCCATCAGTCGCCTATTGAACACGCAAGCTTTACTTTCGGCATTGAGGGAATATCCAGGGCTTGCTCTCACCAGCTTGTCCGCCACAGAATTGCCTCATACAGCCAGCAGTCCCAAAGATATGTAAACGGCGAAAATTTTGAGTTTGTAACTCCTCCGGAAATTGAAAATAACGAAAGAGCCTACAAAGCATATAAAAAAGTAATAGATATGCAGTCCGAGGCGTACTCACAAATAAGGAACGCTTTGGTTGCGGAGAATATTAAGAGCCGTTACCCCGATTCGGGTTATTCGGGAACCGATGAGGAGATTATGGCAAAATTCAAGGAGGACAACAAATCAGAGTATTCCGCCCTTGTTAAAAAGGCAAACGAGGACGCAAGGTTTGTGCTTCCCAACGCCTGCACAACAAAAATTGTCTGCACCTTTAACGCCAGAAGTCTGCAAAACTTCTTTGCTCACCGCTGTTGTAACAGAGCTCAGTGGGAGATAAGAGAGGTTGCAAAGCAGATGCTGAGGCTGTGTATGGAGGCTGCTCCCAACTTGTTTAAGCACTGCGGACCGTCCTGCCTTTTCGGACCCTGCCCCGAGGGAAAAATGTCCTGCGGTAAAATCAAGGAGGTCAGGGAAGAATATGGAAGGTAAGCTGATAGTTATCGAGGGCCTTGACGGCTCGGGCAAGGCAACTCAGACCCAAAAGCTGTATGAGTATTTATTATCACAAGGAGAACAGGCGGAAAAAATCACTTTTCCCGATTACGACAGTCCTGCCTCGGCTCCCGTTAAAATGTACCTAAACGGAGAATTCGGCAAAAAGCCGGAGGATGTCAACGCTTACACCGCCTCTGCATTTTATGCAGTTGACAGAGCCGCAAGCTACCTGAAAAGCTGGAAAAGCCTGTATATGTCGGGCAAAACGATTCTCTGCGACAGATATGCCACCTCAAACATAATTTATCAAATGTCAAAAATCCCTCAAGGTCAATGGGACGATTTTATATCTTGGCAGTATGATTTTGAGTATAACAAGCTGGGACTTCCTGCACCCGAAAAGGTTATTTACCTTGATGTTGCCCCCGAAGTTTCCCAAAAGCTTATGCTCAAACGCTACGGCGGTGATGAGAGCAAAAAAGATTTGCACGAGTCAAACCTTGATTTTCTCGTAAAATGCCGAAAAAGCGCACTTTATGCATCCGGAAAGCTTGGCTGGAAAGTTATAGACTGCTGTGAAAAGGGCGAAATGAAGTCCATTGATACAGTATTCGGCGAAATTTTAAACGCTTTAAAATAACAATTATCTAAAAAATGTATAAGTATCAAAACAGTATGGTTTTGGAGGGTTAGTATGATTTATGTATTTCTTGCCCAAGGCTTTGAAGAAACCGAGGCTTTGGCGACGGTTGACGTATTAAGACGAGCAAAGCTTGGGGTTAAAACCGTGGGCATCGGCTCAAAAACCGTTACAGGTTCCCACGGCATTACCGTTGTGGCAGACGCCGGCGAAAATGATATTTTGCTTGATAAACAGCTTATGGCAGTTGTGCTTCCCGGAGGAATGCCGGGAACGATTAACCTTGAAAAATCTCAGACAGTTGCTAAAGCCCTTGATTACGCCTATGAAAACGGCAGATTTGTCTGCGCAATCTGCGCCGCACCGTCAATTTTGGGCAAAAGGGGAATGTTAGACGGCAAAAAAGCTACCTGTTTCCCCGGATTTGAGGTTGATTCACGCAACATTACATACACCGGCGCTCCTGCTCAGTCCGACGGAAAAATCATAACCGGCAAAGGCGCAGGCTGTGCAGTTGATTTCGGACTTGAAATTGTAAAGAATATTTTGGACGGCGAAACTTTCGAGAAGGTCAGAGGAGCAATGCAATGCCCCTGAAAAATCTAAAACAGGTAAAAAATGAAATACGCAGTGTAGCCAAAAAATACAGAACCAAGCTCTCTCCCGAGCAAAAGGAAAAGCTTGACTTAATTCTGCAAGAGAATTTTATCAATTCTGATTTTTTTAAAAAATCAAAGCTGATTTTAGCCTTTGTTTCCAAGGATGTGGAGGTTTCAACAAGGCTGATTCTTGAAGAAGTTTTAAACTCGGACAAGGCGTTGGCTCTTCCGAAGTGCGGAAAAAACAACACGATGTATTTCTATATTGTAAAAAGTCTTGACGACTTGTCTGAGGGCGCTTACGGACTTTTAGAGCCTGAGCCCGAAAAATGCAGTGCTGTTTCTGATTTTGAAAACTGCCTGTGCTTAGTTCCCGGACTTGCTTTTGACCGAGAGGGCTACCGCTTGGGCTTCGGCAAGGGCTACTATGACAGGTTCTTGCTTGACTCCAAGGTGCTTACTGTAAGCCTCTGCTACACAAAATGCGTATATGACCGATTACCCAGAGGTTTCTATGACCGACCTGTGGATATTTTAATCACAGAAAAATACACCCTTGATACACGCTTAAATAAATAACCGGAGATGAAAGCCTATGAGCAATTATAATCATAATGAAGACAGAGAATTACGGTCTGCAAGACGGCGCAAGGTGCAGAATTTCAGCGTAAATCTATCGGAAAATAATTATGATGACGATTATTCCTTCAGCGATCCCGACTACGACCGTGGTATGTATGATAACGAGATAAATTCATACAGCGGTGAAGACATTAAGGAGCAGATGGAGGAAAATTCACGCAGATATTTAAAAAGTCAGAAAAAGCGCAAGAAAAAGGAAGAAAAGCTTAAGAATAAGAAGAACAGGCGTATTTTCCGATTTATCTGGCTAGTCAGCGGAATAATTGTAGGCGCAGTGCTTTCTGTTTATCTTCTTGTGGGCTTAAACGATATGCTTGCAATCAACAGACAGGACGACGCAACAGTTGCGTTGGAGCTCCACGAATCCCCTAATCTTGATTATGTAGCTCAGGAGCTGGGCAAGGCAGGAGTAATAAAAGAGCCCTCCTTCTTCAAAATGTACGCTTTCCTCACAAAAAGCGGAGATAATTTTAACCAGGGTTCTTTTGATATTAAGACAAACCTTGACTATGAGGCAATTATTAACTATCTTCAGGGTAACTCCAACCGAAAGGATATTATTACGGTTACAATTACCGAGGGACAGAGCGTGCTTGAAATTGCCGATACATTGTCAAACGCAGGCGTTCTTTCCGACAAGCAAAAATTCCTTGAGCTTTGCAACAGCACCTATTTTGACGAGGATTTTTCATTTTTAAAGGAAGTTGAAAATCCCGATAAATGCTACTATAAGCTTGAGGGCTACCTGTATCCGGATACCTACGATTTCTATGTTAACGAGGATCCCGAGGTATCAATTACAAGATTCTTAAATAACTTTGAAAATCAGATGTATTCAAAGAAAACCATCGATGATTACGATACAAGGGTAAAAATATCGGATTTAATAGCAGAAACCGATTATTCAATGGGTGAAATTCTGACTATTGCTTCAATAATTCAGGCAGAAGCCGCCAGCAACGAGGATATGTACTACATTTCTTCAATTCTCCATAACCGTCTTGATTACGGCGCAGATTACGGCGTTGCTTCTTTGGGACTTGATTCCACTAAATACTATCCTTACAGAAGCGAGGACGCCGTCCCTGCAAATCAAAGGGATAACTATAAGAGCAGATACGATACCTACGATTTTGACGGACTCCCCCCGGGACCAATCTGCAACCCGGGTACACAGGCTATCCTTGCGGCAATCAATCCCAAGAGTACGGATTACCTGTATTTCTGCCACTCCGAGGACGGAACACCCTATTATGCAGAAACTCTCTACGGACACAATTACAATCTATCTTTGGCAGGTGGTTAATATATGAAAAAACCCGAAATATTAGCTCCTGCCGGAGATATGGAGTGCCTTAATTCAGCTGTGTCTTTCGGAGCAGACGCCGTGTTTTTAGCCGGAAGTGAGTTCGGAATGAGAACCGCCTCCAAAAATTTTGACCAAGCCCAGCTGAAACAGGCTGTTGAGCTTGCCCACAAAAATAATGTAAAGGTTTATGTTACCTGCAATACCCTGCCCAGAAACAGCGAACTTTTAAGACTGCCGGATTTTCTGTCTTATGCTCAGCAATGCGGAGTTGACGCATTTATTATCGCCGATATGGGCGTTTTGGAGCTTGCTAAAAAATACGCTCCCAAGGTTGATGTTCATATTTCAACACAGGCAGGAATCGTAAACTACGCCTCGGCAAAGGCTTTTTACAATATGGGCGCAAAGCGAGTTGTGCTTGCAAGGGAACTCTCTCTTGATGAAATAGCGCAAATCAGAGCCAATGTGCCGGGTGATTTAGAGATAGAGTGCTTTGTTCACGGCGCAATGTGTGTGTCTTTTTCGGGCAGATGCCTGATTTCAAGCTACTTAACCGGCAGAGATGCAAACAGAGGCGACTGCGCCCAGCCCTGTAGGTGGAAGTATCATCTTTATGAAGAAAACCGACAGGGACAGTTTTTTCCGGTGGAAGAAACCGACAAAGGCACGTACCTTTATAATTCCCGTGACTTGTGTATGATTGAGCATATACCCGAGCTTGTCAGCGCAGGAATTTCAAGCTTTAAAATCGAGGGCAGGGCAAAGTCTGCATACTATGTTGCTGTAACAACAAACGCCTACCGCCACGCCGTTTCCGATTATATGCAAGAGGGCGAGAATTATGCATTAAAGCCATGGATAAAAGAGGAACTTGAAAAAATCAGCCACCGAGAGTACAACACAGGCTTTTACTTCGGCAAAGAGCCGGGTCAGGTTACGGACAACGGCGGATATATCAGAAAATACGATGTTGTTGCTGTGTGCGAAAAAGGCGGAGCAGAGTGCGAGATTACTCAGCGCAATAAGTTTTCAAGGGGAGAAATCCTTGATGTGCTTCCTCCCGAAGGA
The DNA here is from genome assembly GCA_022774755.1 of bacterium. Classification (GTDB taxonomy): domain Bacteria; phylum Bacillota; class Clostridia; order Oscillospirales; family Acutalibacteraceae; genus Ruminococcoides. The sequence goes on along the minus strand of JALFLK010000031.1, from coordinate 31,648 downwards.
ATACCCTTTAACACCTCTTGTCTTGAGCTTAGGGATATGGAGGGGAATTTAAGGGAAAGCACCCCTCATCCTATGGAGCGCCTTGTTATGAAAGCCGACCGCAACATTCCCGAAGGCTCAGTAATACGCCGTAAAAGACTTGACAATTAACCTTTGCGGTTTTATAATGTTTTGGTAATATAGATTTGGCAATGATGGGAAGAGTTACCCCTAAGCCGTTAAGAGAGGAGCCGTTTGGTGCAAGGCTCCCGGCAAAAGATAACAGCCGCCCCTGAGCTCTCTGCGATGAGCAGAGCGTATTTCTGCGTTAAAGATTTTATCCGAAAGGGTATTCAAGCGGGCGCTTCGGCGTCAATTTGGGTGGTACCGCAGGAGTTTATGCTCTTGCCCCATAGTGGGGCAAGAGTTTTTTTAATATTTTTATAGGAGAGAAAACATATGGAATGGACAGGACTTAATGAATTAAGAGAGAAATTTCTGGAATTTTTTGAAAGCAAGGGACACCTTCGTTTGCCCAGCTTTTCGCTTATTCCAAAGGACGACAACAGTCTGCTTTTGATAAACAGCGGTATGGCGCCTATGAAAAAGTACTTTACAGGTGAGATTACACCTCCCAGAACAAGAGTAACAACCTGCCAGAAGTGCATCCGTACGCCTGATATCGAGCGTGTTGGAATCACCGCCCGTCACGGTACATTCTTTGAGATGCTGGGCAACTTTTCTTTCGGCGATTACTTTAAGCACGAGGCAACCGCCTGGGCTTGGGAGTTCTTCACCGAGGTGCTGAAAATGCCCAAGGAGCTTTTGTATTGCTCAATTTATGAAGACGACGAGGAAACCTACAAAATCTGGACGGAAGAGGTCGGTGTTGACCCCTCACACATAGTAAGACTGGGTAAAGAGGATAACTTTTGGGAGCACGGCCCCGGACCCTGCGGACCCTGCACCGAAATTTACTTTGACAGAGGCGCAGACAAGGGCTGCGGAAGTCCCGACTGCCATGTAGGCTGTGAGTGCGACCGATTTGTCGAGGTCTGGAACGTTGTTTTTTCACAGTTTGAAAACGACGGCAACGGCAACTATACACCCCTTGAGCACCCCAATATCGACACAGGTATGGGACTTGAACGCCTTGCCTGCGTAATGCAGGGAGTAGATAACCTGTTCCTTGTTGATACCGTTCAGAATATAATGAAGCAAATTTCAAGCATTGTAGGGGTAAACTACGGCGATGACGAGAAAAAGGACATTTCTCTGCGTGTAATCACCGACCATGTGCGCAGTACAACATTTATGATTGCCGACGGCGTAATGCCCTCTAACGAAGGCAGAGGCTATGTGTTAAGGCGTCTGTTAAGGCGTGCCTGCCGTCACGGCATACTTTTAGGCTACAGCAAGCCGTTCCTTTATAAGGTTTGCGAAACAGTAATTAAAGAAAACGAAAAGGCTTATCCCGAGCTTTTGGAGAAGAAGGACCTTATCATAAAGCTTATGAGGGTCGAGGAGGAGAACTTCCTGAAAACCATAAATCAGGGTATGGAAATGCTCAACGCCATTGCAGACAAGAGCGATAATATGGTTCTCAGCGGCGAGGACGCTTTTAAGCTTAACGATACCTACGGCTTCCCCATTGATTTGACTATGGAGATTGTGTCCGAAAAGGGTATGAAAATCGACCTTGACCGTTTTCATGAGTTGCTTAAGGAGCAAAAGGAGCGCTCCCGTGCAAGCAGAAAGAACGCAGGCGCAGACGCTTGGATTTCCGACAGTACCGATTTATCCGAAATACCGGAAACCGAATTTACAGGCTATACGGATTACACAGCACAATCAAAGGTGCTTGCAATTATCAAAGACGGAGAAAAATGCGACAGCGCCTATGAAGGCGATAATGTTATTATCGTTCTTGACAAAACACCTTTTTACGCAGAAAGCGGCGGACAGGTAGGGGATACAGGCGTTATTACCGGCAGCGGAATTGAAATTTCCGTTTCAAACACAGAAAAAACACCTACCAAAATCTTCCTCCATTACTGTGACATCACAAACGGAGTAATCCAGACAGGCGACGAAGTAACGGCTTCAATAAATGTTGAAAGGCGAAAGGACATTGCCCGCAACCACACCGCCGCACATTTGCTTCAGGCGGCGTTAAGACAGGTGCTTGGCACACACGTAGAGCAGGCAGGACAGCTTGTCAGCGATGATATTCTCCGTTTCGACTTCACTCATTTTTCCGCAATGACAGCCAAGGAAATGACAGAGGTTGAAAACCTCGTAAACAAGGTTATTTTTGAGGCTATGAATGTAGAAACCCGGGAAATGCCTATTGCAGAGGCTAAAAAGCTTGGCGCAATGGCGCTTTTCGGCGAAAAATACGGCGATATAGTCCGTGTTGTTAAAGCAGGCGACTTCTCCGTTGAGTTCTGCGGAGGTACTCATGTTGACAACACCGCAAAAATCGGACTTTTCAAAATCAGGCAGGAGGGCTCTGTTGCCGCAGGCGTAAGAAGAATCGAGGCAGTAACCGGCAGAGGAGTTATCGAGCTTCTCAATAACTCAATTTACACCCTTGTATCTTCGGCGGAAGCCCTGAAAATCGGCAATATTAAAGATTTTGCAAGCCGTTGCGAGCAGATAGCCGGCGAGCTCAAAGAAAAAGACAGAGAAATTGACGCTTTGAACAGAAAGCTTGCTTCCTCAAAAATTGACGAGCTGTTTGCAAATGCCAAATTTGAAAAAGGCGTGCGTATTATTTCAGCGGCATTTAACGATATAAACGCCGATATGCTTCGCACAATGTGCCAGCGTGTCCTTGATTCCGCACCGAAAACCGTTGTGGTAATAGCAGGAATGAACGGTGACAAAGTAACCTTTGCATGCGCATGCGGAGAAGAGGCAAGGGCAAAGGGAGCCAACGCAGGAAAAATCGTCAAAGCGGTTGCGTCGGTAGCCGGAGGAAACGGCGGCGGAAAGCCCGACCTTGCAATGGCAGGCGCAAAGGATGTCACAAAGGTTGACGAAGCCTTGCTCCAAGTCCGCAAAATCGTCCTTGATATGGTAAGCGAATGATTTTGCCGACCGTGTTTGTAACACAGTAAAACCGTATTCACCCTTATTAAATGTTACATTTATCAATTTTAACAAATTTACTGACCGAAATTTATTTAAATGGTAAAAATTTCAAAATAATGTATATTTATTTATTCAAAATCATTGAAATATTGGTATATAAGTGTTACAATGTATGCGATAAACTATACGATGTTGCATTTGTAACTGCATTATTTGTTTAGGAGGCATAAAGATGAAACACAAGAGAATATCAAGGAAGGCTTTATCATTAGTTTTAGCCCTCGTATTGTCCCTGTCGATGATTGCTGTGGGTTCGTTTACTGTTTCTGCTACCATTACACAGTGGAATGTTGTCGGTTATCAGCAAGATAACAGTAGCATGACATGGGATTATAGCTCAAGTGCAAAGTTTACAGGTTCAACCGGCTCTGTTACCATAGATTGTAATGGTTCTAATGACATTTATTTTAAGCTTGTTGCAACGGAAGGTAGTAATAAATATCTTGTAACTGCACAAGGAACCACCAGTCCGGTTACTTTGTCAAAAGGAGTTACTTCGTCGGCACTTGACTGGAATTATACTTCTGACACTAATTTCCAAAGCACCAAGAATAGTTCTGATACAAATGTAGAACTTAAATATACGCCAAGCAGTGGTGCAACAAAAGTCACATTTACTATTACTTCAGATGGTAGTAGTAATTATGTTACAGTAACCGAAGGGTCAGAGCCGACTTCAAACTATTACATCTGGCATAATTTAGGTACCGACGGACCTTCTGGTTTTACAAAGACTGCACTGGATTCATCTTACCAATATAGTTATACTCATAATATCGACGGATGGTTTTATTTCAACATAAATACTGATTCAAGTAGCGGTAAAACAAATAACTGGTCTTCAAAAGATCAGGCCGCTAACGATTTATCGATTGATAGCAATGTTCAGTGTTGGGATCCTGCAAAAGAAGGAAAAGAAAATAACGGCACATATTATCTTGGAATCAACCTTAAAACGAATCAGGAAATTACAGTAACTTATAACCCGGATACTAAAGGTGTTACTGTATCATTAACCGGCTCAACACCTACTCAGCCTACAACCGCACAGCCAACGACAGCTCAGCCAACGACAGCTCAGCCTACAACATTACAGCCTACGACTGCTCAGCCTACGACTGTTGCACCAACCTCTGAGCCCTCAACAACCCGGCCCGGGGGAACAGAGCTTAACGATGTTAATATTTACTTTAAAGGTACAACTCTTACATATCTGAAGCCTGCTATGACGCTGACTGATTCATCCGGAACATCAACGCCGTATACGATGACTAAGGCTTCTTACATCGGCACTTATATAACCGGAACGTATAAGTTCTATTGGTACAAGGCAACTATACCGACGGTAACCGTAGGGGATAGCTACAAAATAACTTTCAAAACCGCCGGCAGTAATATGGAAGCCTCAATGAATCTTGACTTTTCAAGCTGCCCTACCGATAATAATATGTACTTTGGCGTTGATAATTTGCAGATAGGCACAAAGCTTGTTGATTTATCAAACAATGAAACAGCAAAATTATGTTTCCGCTCATCTGCTAATATGTTCACAAATGTTGCAGGTGAGCCTTATGACCCGACTTTAACATTGGCAACTGTGAATGTATCAGCCGTATCCGGCGGTGAAACAGTTTCCTATGAATTAGGCGACAGCGATATGAACAGGTCGCTGAATATACTTGACGCTACTAAAACTCAAATGATTTTGACCTATGCTGACGGTATAAATTCAACCGAAAAACTTTTGGCAGATTTTAATGTCAGCGGAAGTGCAGACATTAAAGATGTTTCCTGTTTACAGATGTATCTTGCAAAAATTTGATTGTTATGTATTGTGTATATGATGTAAAATCCCACGAAAAACGCTTGTTAGCAGTATGTATAACAAATTTATCTGAAATTTAAAACGGACGGTGTTTGCCGTCCGTTTTCCTTTTGTCATATAAGCAATATCGGATTTTTATCATAATATTGTGCCTGTTATTTTTTTTGGAATTTGTAACATATCACAAATTTCGGCCGGTATTTTGTGCAATGCGATAAATTTATGACAAAATTGAACAAATTGAAATAAATAATTGAAAAAATTCAAATCAAATGTTATAATGTATATGTAAAATTATATTGGGGAAAGACTGTGCTGTTGAGGTTTTTCTCTTGTTCCTCTTGATTGGTCAGGTCAAAAAAACGCACAATCCGCCCCTTTCAACTCTTATTAAAATTGGAGGTAGAATAATATGAAATTAAAGCAAATTTCAAGGAAAACCGTTGCCCTCGTGCTTTCGGTTTTGATGATTCTTTCCACTTTGTCAGTGGGCATTATCTCTACAAATGCTGCTTACATTGCTCAGCAAGAATCGGGTGCAGGTTTAAAGACATATTACCTTAAACCCAATAGTAATTGGCTTAAGGATAGTGCTCGTTTTGCTGTATATGCATTTAAGGATAGCAATTCCAAGTGGTATCCTATGTATGATGTACCCAATAATAGTGGTTATTACTATTGTAATGTTGATACTTCTGCATATAATACATTGATTTTTTGTCGTATGAATCCTAATACAACAGAGAACAAGTGGGACAATAACTGGAATCAAACAGCGAATATAGGAATTGTTGAAAACGAAAACTTTTGTATAATTAATGACGGAACCGATAACTGGTCAAATCATACAATGGGAGATTGGTCAGCTCCAGCTGCATCTGTTTCTGCAACAGTAACAGGTTATCAAAGCGGTTCCGGTACTTTTTCTAGCCCTTATATCTTTAAAACGGGTGCAACGGCAAGCGTAACAGCATCAGCCACAAATGTAATCAGCGATACCAATATATCTGTTGCATATAAGTATGCTTTCAACAACGATACTTATAGCACAACGGATAATGCTACCATATCTACTGATTCTGTAACTTCTTCTAACCAAACTTATACTGTAAAAGCGAAGTCATACTTTGATTCATATAACAGCTCTACTGTAAAAACCAAAACTTTTTACTATAAGGTTGTTGATGATGATTATTACATTGCAGGTTCGTCAGGGTTTGTAAACGGCAAGGAGTGGAGTTTGAAACAGACTGATGATAAACTCACTAAAAATGATGACGGTACATACTCTATTACCTATAAAGACCGTGCTGCAGGTGATCACAGCTTTAAGGTTAATAATGGTACTTGGGATACACAGTGGGGTTATAGCGATGTATCCAGTTGCACGGGCGCAACTTATGGTGATGATGGCGGTGCAATTAAGATTACTCTTTCACAAAAATCTGATGTAAAGATTACCTTTAATCCTACCACAAAGAAGGTTTCTATTGTTGCAACTTCGATAGGCCACAATGTAACATTCACTCAGCCTTCTAATGGTACTATTACGGTGAACAACAACACAACATCGCCTCAGACTGTAGCCGAGGGTAAAAGCTATACAGTAACACTAACTCCTTATACTGGATATGAAGTAAATACCTTCACAGTAGGCGGAGTAGATAAAAAGTCGTCACTTTCAAATAACACCTACACAGGTACGATGGGTACATCTGATGTAGCGGTTGTCGCTACTTTTAAAAAGACAACATATAGTGTTTCAATAAATCAGCAGACAGGCGGAACTGTCTCTGTTGATAAAACTACTGCTAATTACCAAGACACTGTTACAATCACTGCAACACCGGCTGCAGGATATGAGCTTTCATCCTTCAGCGTAACAGATGCGTCTTCACAGACAGTAACAGTTACAACATCCGGAAATACAGGCACATTTTCAATGCCTGCATCCAATGTTACCGTAAGGGCAAACTTTGGCAAGAAGAATTATACCATTACAAAGTTTGGCACACCTGCCGAGGGCGGTTCTGCGGCGAGCGTAAAAATTAACAGCCAAGAGGCTTCCCAGTATAAGCTCGGCGATGTTCTTACAATTACCGGAACACCAAACGCCGGCTATAAATTGAAGAGTATTACTTATCAGGTAGGTTCTGGCTCAACACAAACTCTTAGCGGTAATACTCTTACAATTACAGAAGATTATATCGGCAATTTAAGCTTTGTTGCTAATTATGAAGCACTGCCCACCTATGCTATTACCACTAACTATGATAGTTCAATGGGTTCCCTTGGCGTAGATAAGTCTTCGACCTATGAGGGTGACACTGTTACAATTACTGCAAGTCCGAAATCAGGCTATAAGCTCGTTTCTGTATCGGCAGAAGGTGCAGACGGAAAGACATTACCCGTTACCAATAATAAATTCACAATGCCTGCACAGGCAGTTACGGTTACAGCAACCTTTGAGGCTTATCAGAACCACAATGTTACTGTTGCATCTGGAATTACCGGAGGTACAGTATCTGTAAGCCCAACTTCTGCAAAATTCGGTGATACCGTTACAATCACACATTCACCTGAAGAGGGCTATGTTTGTAAGTCCGTTTCTGCAATAACTACGGATGGTACATCACTTCCCTTAACTAACAGCACATTTAAAATGCCTGACCAGGATGTAATAGTTTCTGCTACCTTTGAGGTCACTCAGACGAGAAACTTTTATGTAACGGGTCGCTTCCCTGTTAAGAATGAATCAGGTACAATTGAATGGAATGATTTGTCAAGCTCAAGTGACTGGAATACTACGTCAACGAAATTCCCGTTCACTCGTGTAGGAAATTCATCCACCTACAAGTTGGAAACGAATTTGACAATCAAAGAAATCTCCGAGCTTAAATACAATAAACAGAGTACATATTTCAGATTTTTTGAGAACACAGGTGGGGTTAGTTCTGAATATGCTGTCTCAACGAACACAGATCTGAAAGCAAGTAATGCTGGCACTAAATATCAAACAGAAAAGAGTGCATCATCTAACTTCTTATTTAACGATACAGCTTCTACTTCAACTGAGCCCGTAGTGCTTTATCTTGATGCCTCCACAGATGCTCCTAAATTTTACTTTATGCTAGAAGCTCCTGTAGCAAAGTTTACTGTAAATATGGAACAGGGCGTATCCGACAGAGGTTCTTCTTACCTCGACGGCAACACTTCATTAACCACAGTAAAACATACTTATGATGATCCTGCCGTATTGTTCACAACTTCGGCTAATACAGGTTACAAGGTTTTCGGTTATCAGATTAAGATGACCTTAAATGATGGTAAAACAGTTTTAGCTTCTACTACTGATATTTCTATGCTGCCGGGTAATAAGTATCAGGCGTCCTACACTTTCCCGGATAATGTAATGTCAGCTACTGTTACTCCTGTGTTTGCTTCATCTACTGCCGAACTTACAACAGTATATCTTAAGATGAAGCCGGGCGACAATGACCTCAACAATGTGTATGAACCTTGCTACTATACATGGGTTACCGATTCCGAAGGTAAGACAACCAAGACACCGGAAGGTGCTTGGCCTGGACAAAAATTGCTGTATATCGGTAATGATACCTATATGGCAATGGCAGAAACAGCAGTATCAGGTATTGTTTTCAACAACCCCGCTAATGACGGTAAGTATCAGACGTATGACTATGATGAGTTTGTTAAGCTTAATAAATTGGGATATAAGCAAGTAACATTTGAACTTAAAAAGGGTACGAAAGACGGATTAAATAAAACTATTGCAGATAATCAGGCTCCTGCAACATGTCAGGATACTGCGTATTCAACACCTGTGATTACAAAGGATTCAATGAATGTGACTGTAAGGGACGGTCAGTTTGAGCTTGATACAAATATTGAAGGATATTATATTGACGTATTCGGCGACAGATTGGTTGGAACAGACGGCAGATTTATTCATCAGGATGATATAAACGGTACGACAACAACCTCAAAATTAAATCAGATTCTTGCTAAATTGGGTAAAACATCCGGTGCTGAGCTTTACGGAGCTCGTTACGGTTGGTATTCTGAAGACAGCAAGGCTACCGGTAACAGAAACGCATCGTACGATATGGAATATTGTATCCGTACATATTTCATGGATTTTGATGAAACAAAAATCAATGTTGCTCAGTTAGTTTCCGGTTACGGTCAGATTGAAGGCGGACACGGACCATTGAGCGGTTCAAACCAAACTAACGCACAATATATGAATTCCCAGGGTAATGCAATGAAGTATTACGTTGGAACAAACACAACCAAGACTTTCTCAACCGGTAATGAAGTATTGGGAACAAAGTATCGCGGAGTTCCGTATTTAGTTTCTTATATGGCTCGTACAGATACTCGTGCTACTGACTACGATGTAGAACAGACTGACGGACATAACCGTGTTGACGGTAAGTGGTACTATCAGGCAGAAAAGCCGCAGCTTACTGTTAAGGCTAAGGCAGGTCTTATGGATGCGGACGGCAATCTTGTTATGGACGGAACCAAGATTAAAGAACAAGGTTCAACCGTAGGTACAGGTTATGTAAACGGTGCTTCAGAAGCCGTTGTTCCTCAGGGTGACACTTGTACTCTTAGCGGAACTCCAGCAAACGGATATAAGTTGGTTGGTTTCTATTCAGAAAGCGGAGAACTTCTACCGTCATCAACACCTGTTGTCGGTTCAAGTGCAACATATTTTGCTGTATTCCAGGCATTGCCTGCAGGAACAGTTACATTAACGAACACCATTTACAGATTTGATAATCCTACTCACAGCGGCGGTAGCGGTTCTTTGGGCGTTAAATTGATTGTAACTCCGTATAACGCATCCTCGGGTACCTACGGTGATCCCGTAACCTACACAGGTTCTTCTTCAGTTACAGCACGTATTTCTGATAACGATAAACTCCGGTGGGTAATTACAGGTAAAGCTTCCGGTGCTGATGAATTTATTGCTTTTAGACAGCCTGAGCAGCAGGCAGACGGCACGGTTTATTATGCTGCTTTAGATGACCCCGATTGCCTGTCAGCTGATTCTTCATCAGCAACATACACATCTTATGAGATTATATGGAACTGGGCAAAGCAAGATACTTCAGGTAATAAAAAGCTTGTTATTAACGAATATACAGATTTCAGAAAAGTATCTGTAATGGCTACTCTTGAGTACAAGTATAAGAATAGATTTGATGAGTGGAGAACCTACACCGTTAAGAATGTTGAGCTTTCACCTGAGGAAATTGAAAATAACTACACACCTAGCAGCACAACTATTGCCGCTCACGCTCCTGCCATTGATGAAGTATTCCAGTCCTGTACATGGAATGTATCTCAGGCAGGTAAGCTTGAAACAGGAAAGTCATATGCTCTTCTTACAGCTGTTCAGGAGCTTAAGAAATTCTGGTATATGATTGATAACGGCGATGGGGATGTTAAAGGTCATATGGTTGAATATAATACCTTGATTACCCTCGACGCACCTGATAGGAATAGCTCCGGTAAGAAGTTTGCTTATTGGCAGCAGTATATGTGCGATGAAAGCGGTAATATTACTGGCGATCCCGAGATATTCTCCTTTGAAAAATACGAGCAGGTTCGTGTAACCTTTAACCGTTACTTTGAGGCAGTTTATAGCGATGAGGCTAATCCGACATTTATCACAACCCTTCAGGATGCTGTCTATACTCGTGAAAAGTACACCGATGAAAGCGGTAACACCAAGGATTATATTTACACCGACTTCCTGATGCAGTTTGAAACATCTGTTAAGGGTCTTGAGATGAAAGACTTTGTAAACGGCACAGGCGATGCTCAAAACATTGCAACAAATGTCAAGTTCGGTATTATCCTTGAGCGTGATATGAACTATTCCGGATATTCCGGCTCCGGCGATATTACGGCTCCTACCACTGATACTGATATTCTTAAGGCTACTGTAACTGATTATGCAAAGAATCTCACAGCAGGCGGTACAGCTAATGGTTGGAGTTCAACCTCCGATAAGTCAAAACCGCAGTACAATTATTACTATCACTTCTTTGATTATACCGACCGTGCCAATCAGCTTACGGATAAGGGAAGAATTGACGGTTACTTCAAATATGAAAATACTGCCGAAAACCGTGCAAAAGTTTATAATGCTTATACTTACATAATTTACCATGATGTGGTTGCTGATACTGATGTTGTTATCCTCAGCTCACCGAAAGTTATGAGTATGTATGATATAGGCATTAAAGATGACGGTACATCGGCATATTAAACCTGAGATGTTTCTTGATGTTTGTATGATAAGAGGAGGTAGTTATATATGAAGAAGTTATATATTGACCCTGAGTTGGAGATAGTAGAGTTTAAAGTAAAAGGCAGTGTTCTGAATGCAAGCGCACCTACAGAGCAACCTGTCACTATCGCTCCGATTGTTCCTTCAGGCGAGCCTACTGAACCGGCTGGTCCAAGAGGATAATATCTTAAATGAGTTCGGCGGACGCATTTGCGCCCGCCGTTTTCGTTTCTTAATTATCTTATGTTTAATACTGTAATTATTAAAGATTATTCGTTGTTTTGTATGTTTTTTTTAAGTATTTTTGGTTATTTCAATAATTGAAGATGTGTTTTTTTTATTGTATAATAAATGGGAAGGAGTGCATTTTATGAATAAAATAAAGAAAATTTCAGCGGTGATTATGGCTGTTGCAGTTTTAGTTACTGTTTTGTCCTGTTTTACTGCAAGCGCAGACACTTATATTGTTTTAGATGATTATAAATTCAAATATAATTCCGACGGTGATGTGGTAATTGCCGACTATTACGGTACCGATACCACAATGCGTATTCCCGACACAATTCTAGACCGTGCGGTTGTTTCCATTGAGCCTTATGCTTTTTCCGATAATACCACTATTGAATATGTTGAGTTCGGAGCAAATATGAAGACTTTAAGCTCTTTCTGCTTTTCAAACTCAGCGTTAAAAGAGGTTACCTTGCCGTCTTCCATTGAACAGGTTGTTATGTGCGCATTCCAAAATTGCAAACAGCTTAAAAAGGTTACAATCGAGGACGGAAGCTTGACTACAATAACCAGAAATACATTTTACGGATGCACATCCCTCTCGTCTGTGGATTTAGGAGCAAGCGTTACGGCTATTGAAAAGTATGCTTTTGGTAACTGCCCGAATCTTCAAAAGATTTACATACCAAATTCCGTTACATCAATAGACTCTACCGCCTTTTACAGCGACAGCGTAACTATCTACGGCTATTCAGATTCAAATGCGATTCAGTTTGCAACCGATAACGGTATCGACAACGTTATCATTGACAGAAAGGAGCGTGCAGGATTAAAGACGGCAATGGATAACGCAAAAGCTTTACTTGATAACAGCTTTAAGTATATTCCCGACACAATAAGCGGACTTTCAGTTGAATATAACAACGCTATGGCGGTTTATGAAGACATTTACGCTGATAACGCTCAGCTTTCTGACGCAGTTTCTTCACTTAATATGTTGATGGAACAGGCTGTGGAATACATAGTCGGCGACGCTGATTTAAACGGTGAGCTCAGCGTTCTTGATGCAACCCGAATACAGCTTTACTGTGTTAAGGCTTTCACCATGAACGACACCGCAGAATATGTTTCAGATGTTGATAAAGATGGAACGGTGTCAATAAATGATGTTACGAGGCTTCAAATGATACTTGCAAAACTGATTTAATAAAAAGGGCAAAGGAGATTTTCCTTTGCCTTGCTTTTTATCCTACAAAAACTACGCTAAAAGTATTGTATGGCGTATTCAGCGCACTACTGCATTTGCTGTAAATGATGTCCGGTGACTCTGTTTTTTGTTTTTTTATTATGTTGATTTATGGCTTTTTTTGAATTATAATAACTGTGTAATATTTCTGTTGATTTCGGAGTGATTATAAATGAAGATAAAAGGAGATTTTGTACTGCGCAAAATTGCGGATTCGGTTGTTGTAGTCCCTGTTGGCGCAACGGCTGTTGATTTCGGCAGTATGCTAAATTTAAACGAAACCGGAGCATTTTTGTTTGAACTTCTACAAAAGAGCGCCTCTAAAGAAGAGCTTTTGGCTTCAATGCTGAATGAATACGATGTAACTTCCGAAAAAGCGGAGGCTGACATAGATAAATTTATAAATAAGCTAAAGGATGCAGATATTCTTGACTAAAGAAGTTAAAATTGACGATACTGCGCCGATAATCAGGGAAATACTGGACAATGACGGTACAGTTTCTTTTGTGCCGATGGGCAGAAGTATGTATCCTTTGCTGACAGGCAGTAATAAGGTTGTTATCGGAAAGTTTTCAAAGCCGCTGAAAAAGTACGACCTACCTTTTTATTATCGCAGTGGATCTAATCAGTATGTTATCCACCGTGTTGTGGGTTTTGACAATAACGGCGGTTATGTTATGTGCGGGGATTTCCAGCTTGAAAAGGAGTACGGAATTAAGGACAGCGATATTATCGGCATTGTGGTGGGCTTTTACCGAAAAAACAAATATCACAGCGTAAGCTCTATGTCCTACAAAATCTATTGCCGACTTGTTCCTGTCTTGAGGTTGTGCCACAGAATATATTGTTTCTTTAGAGGAATTATCAGATGATGTTTCCTATATTGAATACAAATCCCCATTCCTTGTAGGATTTATATGTTTCAATACGGAGGTGAGATTTTTGAAAAACAGCAACAAAAAGGCATTTTTTTGGATGCTTGAAAAGGCGTCAACACGGAAGTTTTCTATTATTTTTCTCATACTGATATACGCTGTTCTTGCAGTTTTAGGCGTATCTATGTCTGTTTTTTCAAAAAACCTTATTGACTCCGCCGTTTCGGAAGATGCAGGCGGTATATTTATTTTTGCATTGATAATCACCCTAAGCGCTTTGGGTGTAATACTGCTCAACTTACTTTGCCGAGTTTTAGTGTTTAACATTGATGCAAAACTTGAAATTACCATAAAAACCGAACTCTTTAAAAAGATAATGGACAAGAATTTTTCCGATATTACAAAATATCACTCGGGGGAAGTTTTAAACCGTCTTACGGCTGATGTTTCTGTTGTTACGGGAACAATCACAACTTTTTTTGCGCAGATTTCCTTTTTGATTCTTAAGCTTGCAGGTGTGTTTACGGTTTTATTTTTCATAGATTGGCAGTTTGCACTTGTGTTTTTAGTCGGCGGAATATTGATTTTCAGCGTCACTCAGTTTTTTAAAAAGAGAATGAAAAACCTGCACAAGGCAGTTCAGGAAACCGACGGAAAGGTAAAGTCGTTTTTGCAGGAAACAGTAGAGAGTATGTTGGTTGTAAAGGTTTTTAACGCCGGAAAAAAGGTGGTAAATAACGCCTTTAATCTTCAGCAGGAGAATTATAAAGAAAAGCGAAAGAGGAACTATATTTCAATTTTTGCCACCACGGGATTTTCTCTTGTTTTCACATTCGGTTATTTTTTTGCGATGATTTGGGGCGCATACGGTATTTTCAGCGGAGAGCTCACCTACGGCTCTCTGACTGCTGTGCTTTCGCTGGTATCTCAAATTCAAGGACCTATTTCCAGCCTAAGCGGAATAATCCCCCAATATTATTCTGCCCTTGCTTCGGCAGAAAGAATAATGGAAATCGCAAATTTACCCGACGAACCTATCTCTGAAAATACTTTGCCCGTAGGAACTCTTTATGAAAAAATGTCTGCTGTTTGTTTTGATAACATAACCTTTGGCTACACCGACGAAAATGTCTTTGAAGACGCAAGCCTGACCGTCAATAAAGGCGACTATGTTGTTGTCACAGGCATATCCGGAATAGGGAAAAGCACGCTTACACGCTTGCTTTTATGTGTGTATAAGCCCTGTAAGGGCAGTATTTATTTAAGCCTCAGCGACGGCGGCAGGGTAAATGTTGACGGTTCTTTAAGGCGAATGTTTGCATATGTTCCTCAAGGAAACTTTTTGCTTTCGGGAACAATTCGTGAAAACATAGCGTTTATGCGCCCTGACGCAACCGATGATGAAATAATGGAGGCAGCAAAAATAAGCTGTGCATATGATTTTATTTCTAAGCTTCCCAACGGTCTTGACACTAAAATCGGTGAAAAAGGCAACGGACTTTCTGAGGGGCAGGTTCAGCGCATAGCTATTGCAAGAGCTTTGATATGTAACTCGCCTGTGCTGATTCTCGACGAGGCAACCTCGGCTCTTGATGAAAATACCGAGATGCAATTGCTTAATAATCTGAAAAATTACCGTTCGGATATTACCTGCATTTTGATTTCCCACAAAACAGCTGCTTTTAAAATATGCAACAAAGAAGTTAAAATCAAGGATAAAAAGATAATTATGTCGGAGATTGCCAATGGATAAGCATATCAACCCTGCGCTGAAAAATGAATATGTCTATTTGGTCAGGACAATGCGCTCATCTGCCTTGGGGTATGATGTGCCCTTGCCTCCCGAAAATCTCAACTGGCAGTTTTTTCTTGAGCTTGCCAAGTACAATAATTGCATATGCCTGGTGTACAATGCCGTTTCTGCTTTGCCGGAGCAATATTTGCCTCCTGTGGATATATTAAATTCTTTTAAAGAACTAAATGGCACCTGTATCGTTCAGGATGTAAACCAGCAGTACGAGCTTAAGGCGATTTTTAAGGATTTTGAAAACGAGGGCGTTTATTTTTTGCCGATGAAAGGTACCGTTATGAAAGACGAGTACCCAAACAGCTGTTTTCGCCATATGTCCGACGCCGATATTCTGTTTAAAGTAGAACAACTGCCAAAGGTTAAGGCAATAATGGAAAGACACGGCGTTGACTTTGATTATTTTGACGATGACAACCAGTATCATTTTGAAAAAAAGCCTTTTCTTTTTATTGAGATGCACTCGTCTTTGCTGAATCATACCGACAAAAACAGAGAGTATTTTTTGCAGATTTGGAACAAATCTGTTCTGAAAGAGGGCTGTAAGTATCAATTTACAATGCAAGCTGAGGACTTTTATATTTATCAGCTTGAGCATGCTTCCAACCATTACCGAAAGGGGGGGATAGGGGTAAGAATACTCTTAGACCTGCACCTTTTTGTCAAAAACCATACGGATATGAATTGGGCTTATCTTAACCGCCAGCTTGAAATAACCGGGCTTAAAAAATTTAGTGAGGAACTGAATAAAATCAGTCAGAAATGGTTTGATAATTGCGACTTTGAAGTGCTTTCACCTTTGGAAGAATTTATTTTTTTGTCAAGCACCTTGGGCAGAGATGAATACTATTACGCCGTTCTTTCCCTTGAACATCGCCGTGAACAGCAAAAAGAGCATAAAAAGCCGTCAAGACTGAAATTTTTTCTTTCATCTGTTTTTCCGAGCAAAGACAAAATGAAAAGGCAGTTTTCTTACCTTGAAAAATTCCCGTTTCTTCTGCCTGCTTCGTGGATTCAGATGTGGGGCAGGCGTGTGTTTATAGATAAAAATATCCGCTTCAAAAGCGGACTCAAATCGAGAATTAACTATATAACCGACGAGGACGAAAGGTATATAGAAACAATGATGAACTGCGTGGGACTGGATAAAAAATAACTATTTAGACTATTCGTAAAAACAGATTTTCGCACATTGAAAAATGTTTTAAAATAATAAGAATATAATAAAGGAGTATGTGTTTGAAAAACATTAAACTATCGGTGATTGTTTTCTGACCGGGAGGTTTGCAAAACTAATCACGGCAATCCTCCCGGAGGTTAAGTGTAACAATCAGGAGGAATCACTTTATGAACAGAGAAAATAAAAGAAAAAAATATGAAAAGGGATATTATAAAAATCACCCCTGTAACGACAGCTTTACCTGCAAGGTTTGTTTAAGACCTGTAACAAGCATTGGTGCCGGCAGCGACCACAGAAATCACTGCCCGAATTGCCTTGCAAGTCTTCACCTTGATAACTTGCCCGGCGACCGTGCCTCTGACTGCGGAGGTATTATGGACGCAGTAGGCGTTTGGGTGAGAAAAAACGGCGAGTGGGTAATTATCCACCGATGCAGAAGGTGCGGAAAGCTAAGCTCTAATCGCATTGCCGCCGATGACAATCCCATGAAGCTGATGTCTATTGCGCTCAAACCGCTTTGCTCTCCGCCTTTTCCTATTGAAAAAATTGAGGAAATGACTAAGTTAATGGGCGGCGACGGCGAGTTGTATTTTTAAGCAGTCAGAATCCCTAATAACTCTGCCCAGATAATACTGAAATCTGCTGCGTAGGTATTTAGTTTTTATTTAATCTTTGTTTAGATTTTAGTAAAAAATAAAAGACAGTCTTGCAATTATGCAGGGCTGTCTTTTTTGTAGAGCTGTCTTATATTGCAGATTCTCTTTTCGTAAGTGAAATTGGGCAATTTAGTATTTTTTCATATGCTGTGGTGAATTTATAAATCAAATATAACATCACTTTATATTATGTTCAGGCACAACGGCAAAGAAAACCAAGTCGCTGTCGCTGTTGTTAATAAGCGAGTGACTGTGACCCATAGGGCAGTAATGGCAGGAGCCTGCCGTCAATTCTTCATACTCACCGTCAAAAAGCACCCTGCCTTTACCGCTGAGAATATAGATAATCTCGCTGTTGGTTTGGTGAGTATGCAGTCCGATAGAGCTGTCGGACTCAAGTTTTCCCGACATAATTTTGTTGTTTGAATCAACAAACATTCTTATGTTAGTAATGTTCTTACCGCCCTTAAATTCTTTAATGGCGGTGTTTTCAATTTTTCCGAAATCTATCAGCATATTAACCTCCGAATCAGTTGGAACGGTTGCCTGTCAACACCTTGTGCAAAGGCAGACACAGCTTTCTTACACACATACTTACGATTACCGAAAAAGCAATAATTGAAATCGGCAGGCAAATGTAAAGGGCAATATGTGCCGGATTAGAGGCGTCAAGCCTAAGGGCAAGCTGATAGCACATATGCAGCAGCGGTTCGTGCAGGGTGTAAATAAAGAACATATGTCCCGAAAGGAGAAGCAAGCCTTTTTTGTACTGAATACGCTTGACAATATGATCAAACAAAAGCCACATTGATACAAGTCCAAGCAAAATTGAGATTTTGGTAAGTCCGAATCTTGCAACAGTCAGGAACATATTATCTTGCTCACCTATTGCCGCAATAAATGTCTTAATAAGATTTATCAAAATCCACACCGTTGTAATAACAGCGCAGAAACCTCTTGATTCTTTGATTAAAATCAAATCCTCACGGTCAAAAATTGCAATGCAGGCACCCAACATATAGAACAAAGCCGCCTCAGAGTTAATAATAAACGATAAATCCATCAGCCATAATACAGCTATGGGCACAACAATAATTCCCTTGGTATATTTTATCATAAAGTAAATCAGCGGAGAAATAACCGTAAAAATAATTAACTGCTGAACATACCAAAGCTGAAACGACGGCGGATTTATAATACATTTAACAATATAAGCAAGGTCAATGCCGTTTTGGGGCAAATTCTGCTGAATAACAGGAAGCTGAGCCGTGAAATCGGGAATACTCATAAGAAAAACAAATCCTAAAGAGAGAAGCGACCAAATCAGATAAGGGACAGCAAGAGAAAAAAACCTGCTTTTAAGCTTATATCTGTAACATTTCAGGGATGGTCTGAATGTTCTGAAAAACAGGTACCCCGATATTGCAAAGAACATAGGCACGCACATTCTGACAATGCCGTTGCTTATAAAAAACTCAAACATTGCAGCTGGATTAAACCCCTCGGAAATTGCAGTTGACGGAGTGAGAAAGTTATCCTTGTAGTTGTATGAATGAAGAAACACAACGCCTATCATCATAAACAGCGACATAAATTTAATTTTTCTGCTTAAATACTTAGTCATATTATTCTCCGCAAATTATGTATCGTTATTTTCATTCATTCTGTAACAAAGAGTCATCAGGCTGTCAGACAGATGAACATTCTCAACGATAGTATCTTCAAAATTATTAGAAATATCATAGTGGGAAAAATTCCAAAATGATTTAATGCCAATTTTATAAAGCCTGCTGATAATTTCCTCAACGCCGTTTTTCGGCAGGCACAAAAACGCTGAATCGACCTTATTATCTTTGACGAAGGACTCAATGTCCTCGTCGCCTCTGATTAAAATTCCGTTAATTTCAGTTCCGATAATTTTTTTATCCTTGTCAAAAATACCAACCAAATTAAAACCTAACCGTTTAAAATTCATATGAGCAACAACGGCTTTCCCCAAATTGCCTGCGCCGAGCAAAATTGCAGGATGATTCTGGTTAAGCCCTAAAATTTTGGTGATTTCGTCTTTAAGCTGTTTAACGGCGTAGCCGTAACCCTGCTGACCGAAACCGCCGAAGCAGTTTAAATCCTGCCTGACCTGAGAAGCCGTAACGTGCATAATTTCCGCCAGATTATTGGAAGAAATTCTTTCAATATTCTGATCGTCAAGCTCACACAAAAACCTGTAATACCGTGGCAAACGCCTTATTACAGACATAGAAATATTGTCGCATTTAGCCACCTTGCCAATCCTCCAATTCACAAAGTACAAAAGAGCCGCAAAAGGGGAGGCAAGCTCCCCTGCGGCAAAAAGACAAATTAAAGCATAGCCTTAAGTCTTGAATCAACTTCCTCAAGAAACTCCTGAGTGTTTACCTTTTTCTTGTTGTCAAGCTTAGAAATAAGGTAAAGGTCGCCTGTCATTACGCCGTCCTCAATAGTTGCGATGGTTGCCTTTTCAAGCTTGTCGGCAAATTCGCACAAATCGGGAGTATTGTCAAGCTCGCCTCTTTTTCTCAAAGCGCCCGTCCATGCAAACAGGGTTGCAACAGAGTTTGTAGAGGTTTCTTCACCTTTCAGGTGCTTGTAGTAGTGACGCTGAACAGTGCCGTGAGCCGCCTCGTACTCGTAAATTCCGTCGGGAGAAACAAGCACGCTGGTCATCATTGCAAGAGAGCCGAATGCTGTTGCAATCATATCGCTCATAACATCACCGTCATAGTTTTTGCAAGCCCAGATGTAACCGCCGTTGGAACGGACAACTCTGGCAACTGCGTCATCAATAAGAGTGTAGAAGTACTCAATGCCTGCTTCTTCAAACTTATCCTTGTATTCCTTGTCAAAGATTTCCTGGAAAATATCTTTAAATCTGTGGTCATACTTTTTGCTGATGGTGTCCTTCGTAGCAAACCAGATGTCCTGCTTTAAATCAAGGGCATAGTTAAAGCAAGCCCTTGCAAAGGAGGAGATAGAGCCGTCAAGGTTGTGCATACCCTGAATTACTCCGTCGCCCTTAAAATCGTGAATAAGGCTTCTTTCCTCGGTGCCGTCGGGGTTAGTTACGCACAGCTCTGCCTTTGAGCCGCCTTTAACACGCATTTCGGTGTTTTTGTAAACGTCGCCGTAGGCGTGTCTTGCAATGGTAATAGGCTTAGTCCAGGTAGGAATGTAGGGAGTAATGCCTTTAACGAGAATAGGACTTCTGAAAACAGTGCCGTCAAGCATAGCTCTGATAGTTCCGTTAGGAGATTTCCACATCTGCTTTAAGTTATACTCGGGCATTCTTGCGGCGTTAGGAGTGATGGTAGCGCATTTTACCGCAACGCCGTATTTTTTGGTAGCGTTTGCACTGTCAATAGTAACCTGGTCATCGGTAGCATTTCTATGCTCAAGACCTAAATCGTAGTACTCAGTTTTTAAATCTACATAGGGTTCAATCAAAATGTCCTTAATCATCTTCCAGATGATTCTGGTCATTTCGTCGCCGTCCATCTCAACAAGAGGTGTTTTCATTTGAATTTTGCTCATATCAGCCGTTCTCCTTTTTTGTATAGTCTAACAAACCGCCGGCAAGAATAATTGCCTTTGTTCTGTCTGTAAGCTCGCACTTAGCCATTATCTTAGTACCCTTTGTCTTGTTTTCGACAACAATGTCCTCGCCGTTTTCAATAAGCTTTTTAACATCGGGCAGCACAAGCTCGTCGCCGAGGCTTATCTTGTCGTAATCGTTTTCATCAACAAATGTAAGGGGAAGAATACCTGCGTTAATAAGGTTGCTTCTGTGGATTCTCGCAAAGCTCTTCACAAGCACAGCCTTAACTCCAAGGTACAAGGGAGCAAGAGCCGCATGCTCTCTGGAAGAGCCCTGTCCGTAGTTTACACCGCCGACGATGATGCTTGAACCCAAAGCCTTTGCACGCTGTGGGAATTCCTTGTCGCATACTGTAAAGCAGTGCTGTGAAATAGCAGGAATATTTGAACGCAGAGGAAGAATCTTTGCGCCTGCGGGCATAATATGGTCGGTTGTAATGTTGTCGCCGACTTTAAGCGCACAGGAAGCCTCGATTGTGTCCTTAAGGGGATGAGTTTCGGGATAAGGCTTAATGTTAGGGCCTCTCAAAACCTTAATGCTCTCCATTTCTTCAACGGGAGCAGGAGCAATAACCATATTATCGTTAATAAGGAACTTTTCGGGAATTTTAATATCAACAGCCTCGCCCAGAAAACGGGGGTCGGTGAATACGCCCGTAAGAGCAGATACAGCTGCAGTTTCGGGAGAAACAAGGTAAATCTGGCCGTCGGCAGTACCGCTTCTGCCCTCGAAGTTTCTGTTAAAGGTTCTAAGGGAGATTCCGCCGCTGTTCGGCGACTGTCCCATACCGATGCAGGGACCGCATGCGCTTTCAAGGATTCTTGCGCCTGCGGCAATCATATCAGCCAATGCGCCGTTTTGAGCAATCATATTAAATACCTGCTTGCTTCCGGGAGCAATAGCCAGCGAAACGCCGTCGGCAACTTTCTTTCCCTTAAGAATAGCAGCAACTCTCATCATATCGAGATAGCTCGAGTTTGTGCAGGAGCCGATGCAAACCTGGTCGATTTTCTTGCCCTCAAGCTCTTTGATAGTCTTAACATTGTCAGGTGAATGGGGGCAAGCCGCCATAGGAGCAAGGGAAGAAAGGTCAATGTCAATAACCTCATCATAAACAGCGTCGCTGTCGGGGAGAAGCTCAATCCAGTCTTCCTCTCTGCCCTGAGCCTTCAAAAAGCTCTTTGTGATTTCATCAGAGGGGAATATAGAGGTTGTTGCGCCAAGCTCAGCACCCATATTTGTAATTGTTGCTCTTTCGGGAACAGTAAGAGTTTTAACGCCCTCGCCGCCGTATTCAACGATTTTGCCCACTCCGCCTTTAACGGACATAATTCTGAGCACCTCAAGGATAATATCCTTTGCAGAAACCCAGGGGCTTAATTTACCGCTTAAGTTTACCCTTACCATTTTCGGCATAGTAATGTAGTAAGCGCCGCCGCCCATAGCAACTGCAACGTCAAGTCCGCCTGCACCGATTGCAAGCATTCCTATACCGCCGCCTGTTGGGGTATGGCTGTCAGAGCCGATAAGAGTTTTACCGGGCTTGCCGAAACGCTCAAGATGAACCTGGTGGCAGATTCCGTTGCCGGGGCGTGAAAAGTAAATGCCGTGCTTTTTGCAGACCGACTGAATAAATCTGTGGTCGTCGGCATTTTCAAAGCCTGTCTGAAGGGTATTGTGGTCAATATACGCAACGCTTTTTTCTGTTTTAACCCTCGGAATACCGATAGCCTCAAATTCAAGATAAGCCATTGTTCCGGTTGCGTCCTGGGTCAATGTCTGGTCAATTTTGATGCCGATGTCAGAGCCAACGGTCATTTCACCGCTTACTAAATGCTCTTTAATAATTTTTTGTGCTAAAGTTAAGCCCATAGTATTACCTCCGCTGAAAAATGGTGGATTTTTACGGACTAAATCCGTAAAATACATTGTTAATTATATAACAATTCAATCTTTTTGTAAAGCGTTTAATCCCAAAAATACTGACGGCATACACAATGTTTATATAAACATTTTAAGAAATTGTGTCACAATTTATCCAAATAGGCGATTTGCGGAAAAATATCGGTGATTTAATTGAAAAACAAAGGCAGATATGTTATAATATTTCGGTATGAAATATGATATTTTAATGGTTAAGAGGTTATTTTATGGAATCAAGAGAGAATTTAAGGAATGTTGCTATTATTGCCCATGTTGACCACGGCAAGACCACGCTGGTTGACCAGCTTTTAAAGCAAAGCGGCATTTTTAGAGAGAATCAGGAAGTAGCGGAAAGGGTAATGGACTCCAACGATTTGGAAAGGGAGAGAGGCATTACAATTCTTTCTAAGAATACAGCCGTAAAGTACGGCGATGTAAAAATCAATATAGTAGATACCCCGGGACACGCCGATTTCGGCGGCGAGGTTGAGCGCATACTTATGATGGTTGACGGCGTTGTGCTTTTGGTTGACGCTTTTGAGGGCTGTATGCCCCAGACTCGTTTTGTCCTTAAAAAGGCATTGGGACTTGGCAAAAAGCCCTTGGTAGTGCTTAATAAAATCGACCGCCCGGGCGCTAGACCGGAGGAGGTAGTTGACGAGGTACTCGATTTGTTTATCGAGCTGGGCGCAGACGACGACCAGCTTGAATTCCCAGTTGTTTATGCCTCTGCAAGAGACGGCTATGCTACCACCGACCCTCACCAAAAGGGCACTGATATGAAGCCTTTGTTTGAGGCTATTATCAACGAAATTCCTGCTCCCCAAGGGGATATTGGCGGACCGATGCAGATTCTGTTTTCTAATATCGACTACGACCAATTCGTCGGAAGAATCGGTATAGGCAGAGTGGAAAGAGGAAAGGTAAAAAGCGGTCAGAATGCAGTTTTGTGCTGTCGTGACGGCTCAACTAAAAATGTAAAAATAACGAAGCTGTATCAGTTTGAGGGCTTAAACAGAGTAGAAACCGAAGAAGCGATGCTGGGCGATATTATATGCGTAAGCGGAATGGCGGATATTAACATCGGCGAAACCGTCTGCGACCCCGACAATGTGGAGGCA
Source organism: bacterium (assembly GCA_022774755.1). Taxonomy (GTDB): domain Bacteria; phylum Bacillota; class Clostridia; order Oscillospirales; family Acutalibacteraceae; genus Ruminococcoides. The sequence continues at coordinate 7,693 of JALFLK010000031.1, read as the reverse complement.
TTGCCTTTTGTTAAAATCGACGAGCCTACCGTTTCGATGAATTTTATAGTAAATAACAGCCCCTTTGCAGGTCAGGAGGGCAAGTATGTGACCTCTCGAAATTTAAGGGACAGGCTGTTTAAAGAAATCGAAACTAATGTTGCTCTGCGTGTGGAAGAAACCGATTCCGCCGACACCTACAAGGTTTCCGGCAGAGGCGAGCTTCACCTTTCAATTCTCATTGAAACTATGAGAAGGCAGAACTACGAGTTTCAGGTTTCACGCCCCCAGGTTATTACAAAGGAAATAAACGGCAAGCTCTGCGAGCCTATGGAGTACCTTATAATCGAGGTTCCCGACAATTATGTAGGTCCTGTGATGGAAAAATTAGGCTCAAGAAAGGCAGAGCTAATAAATATGGGTACCCGTGAAAGCGGAATAACCCACATTGAATTCCGTATTCCATCAAGAGGACTTATGGGCTACCGTCCCGAATTCTTAACCGATACAAACGGAAACGGCATTATGAATCACATTTTTGACGGCTACGAGCCTTATAAGGGCGAAATCGTAACCCGCCACCAGGGCTCTCTTGTAGCCTTTGAAACAGGCGAAGCCGTCACCTACGGACTTTATCAGGCGCAGGAGAGAGGCAGACTCTTTATCGGCGCCGGCACTCCGGTTTATGAGGGTATGATTGTAGGCGCAAGTCCCAAAGCTGAGGATATAACCGTAAATGTCTGCAAAAAGAAGCACATTACAAATACCCGTGCGTCAGGCTCCGACGACGCCTTAAAGCTTACGCCTCATTCGGTGCTTTCTCTTGAGCAGTGCCTTGAGTTTATTGCAGACGACGAGCTTGTGGAGGTTACGCCCGAGAACATCAGAATGAGAAAGAAAATTTTAAGCAAAGAACAGCGTATGAAACAGGCGTTCAGAAAGAAGTAACTGATGAATTATGTTATCTTAGACCTTGAATGGAACACTTCTTTCAGCAGTAAAAAGAAAAAATATGTCAACGAGATAATCGAGTTCGGCGCTGTTAAAACCGACGAAAGTATGCAGATTACCGACAGATTTTCAATGCTTATCACTCCGCAAATCGGCAAAAAGTTAAGCACCCATGTTCAGGAGCTTACTCACATCACATTTGACCAGCTGGAATCTGCCCACAATACTTTTTCTCACGTTGTAAAATGCTTTGAAAAATTTTTAGGCGACGGCGTACTCCTTACCTGGAGCACCTCGGATATACTGGCGCTGATTGATAATTACAGCTACTATTATCATTCGGAAAAGCTTCCGTTCCTTACAAAATACTGCAACCTGCAAAGCTACTGCGAAAAGTCCCTGGGACAGTACAGTTCGTCCAATCAGCTGGGGCTTTCCGCTTGTTGTGAGATGCTTAAAATAGATAGAGAAAACTTCTCCGAGCACAGGGCGGCAGACGACGCAGAGCTTAGCTTTTATTGCCTGAAAAAGCTGTACGACGAGCCGAAACTCCGTGCAATGACAGAGCTTGCCAAGACAGATGAGTTTTATCGGAAGCTAACCTTTAAAAACCACTATTTAACCGATATAAATAACCCGAATATTGATAAATCGGTAATGTTTTTTGATTGCCCCCAATGCTCCCGAAAAATGACTCAAAAAACACCGTGGGCGCTTAAGGGCAAATGCTTTGCCGCAGATTTTGCCTGTGATACTTGCCGTGATGAATACTTGGGCAGAATTTCATTTAAGCTCAGATATGACGAAACGGCGGTAAAAAAGAAGCTGATTTCAAAAGAAGAAATAAAGGAAAAACAACAGCACATTCAACAGGAAATCGAAAAAGGCAAAGAGAAAAAAGCCCGGCGAGCTGTAAATAAGGCTAAGCAAAACAAAAATATAAAATAGAATTTAATAAATCAGAAACAGGGAAGAGAGTTGATAAAAATTCTCTTCCTTGTTTTTATTTTCGTTGTTTTTTTACTTTGTTTTTCTTATTCTTATTTACTATTTATTTGCTTTTAATTTGCTTTTTGTTTTCCCTTCGCAAAGTCCTGACAATGGGACAGTATCACAAAAATACGAACGAATGTTCTATAAATTGTTGAAACAGTGAAAAATGGTTGCTAAAATATAATTACAGACCTGAGCCCCGAGGTCTGTACGAATAATGAAAATTTAGCAGAAAAGGAACTGATAACAAGATGAATGAAGTAAAAACAATAAACTATACACAAATGGCGGGGGAATATTTAGCCTCAACCGCCATATTAAAAAGGTATATAGAAAAAATTAAATCCGACAAAACTCTCAAAGCCCAAAATCCCAGGGAATACAATTCAAAGCTTGCAATGGTAAGAGGAATGTACGGCGAGTGTATTCAAACTGCAAATGTTTTAAGCGAAAGGGCGAAGAAATATGAAAAATCCTAATACAGTAATTAACATTAACGATGTAAACGGCGACTCTCTGTTTTATGAATACTATAACCGAAATTCAGGCAAGTCATATAATCCCAAAAAATCTATGTTGAAATTTCTGCAAAAGACTATTGATATTGCCCTCAGTAAAAAGGAAAAGCTGTATTTTACCGAGCATTTTATCAATGGGAAAACGGTAAATCAGATATCCTACGAACACGGAAGACATAAATCCACCGTTTCAAGAGAGATAACAAAGGCAAAGGTAAAACTGAGAGAATATGTGCCTTTGTATTTTATCCGCTGACTATGATTGCAATATAGCTTAGGCGAATAACACAAAAGCCGTCGGACATACGCATCATTTGTATGTCCGACGGCTGAATTTATTAAGTAAATCTAACAATAAAATACGTTATTAAACTTTAAATTCCCCTATTCCGTTTAGATACACTTTTACATTGTCAAATTCCTGACTGCAATCTTCCTCTTTTACAGCAGTTTCACCGGGCTTGATTGCGTTGTCTGAAATGTATCCGTCGTCGCACCTAACAAGCGTATCGCCTTTAAAGAATAGGATAGTATAATCAACAAACTCAGCGGCAATATCACCGGTATTTTCCGCCGTAATAGTTACCGTGTTGCCGTTAATGCTTTCGGTATGTTTTAGATTCTGATTAATGGGAATATTATAGTCTGTTTGTGAAGTTTCAAAATTATACTCGTATGTAGCATATTCTCTATCGCAAGAAAATTGTTTTGCAACTTCGGTGCCGGAAGAAAACGCATTTACATCGTCGTTTAGGTTTTCAACAACTTTTCCGTTGCTGTTTTTAAACTGGACATTTATTTTGAGGGTGAAATCGGTATCTGAGGTGTTTTTCATAACGAGTACAAGGTAGGAACAGCCGGTTGTGTCTTCGTAAACATATGGCGTAACCTCAATGCTTTCCGCTAATTTGTCCGTGCCGGAGTCGGAGGAAGTATCAGCAGAGGTAACTTCATTGCTTACTGCATCTGTTGCACCACCTGTATCAGATGAAACATCTATTTTTGCACTGCATCCTGAAAACACTGCAGAGGCAGCTATAGTTATTATCATAGCTAAGGTAATTAGTTTTTTGCATTCTTTTTTCTCCTCTAAAAATAATTTTATAACTTTTTTATTTAGTAATATACACAGAATACTATAAAAGGAGTATCTGCTTTTAGCAACAGAATAATAGAATTTTTCACCCCCCTAAATACTCCTTTTGAGTAATCAATTGCAATGTGTATATAGTTTTTTACAGAACAAAATCATCGGCTGACATTTTCGCAATACCCGGCTGAACTTTTGGAACACGCCTAAGCGGATCATAGCTAAACGCTTTGCATCTTCCGTATTCAAGGGTTTTATTTTTAAGGCAAATATGTCCGTTTTCGCCTGAAGAACAGTTACTGCAATATGAGCAGTCAGGCTGAATATTATTTCCGAAAACTTTTTTCATAATAATCCTCTTTTATCATAAAATTAAAATATCATTTCTTCTTATTGAAAACAAACATAAAATATTGTAAAATATTTTAAATCAACTAGCGGAAATTATGACTTTAAACTATATGTGTCAAATAAATTCCGCAGGAAAGGAAAAGTTATGGAGTTAAATTCCAAAACAATGACCCTTAATAACAAAGATACCATACCTTATCTGACATATAATTCTTTATCAGAATTACCATTTATCCGTCATGGATTTTCAACAAGATTAGGCGGAGTATCAAAGGGGATTTTTTCTTCAATGAACCTTGCTTTTAACAGAGGCGACTGTAAAGAAAATGTCACTGAAAATTATAAGCTTTTATGCAAAAGCGCAGGCTTTGAATACGAAAGCCTGACAGCCTCAGCCCAGGACCATCACACCTATGTAAGGAAAGTAACATCAAAGGACAGGGGCGTTGGAATATATAAGCCAAGAGATATGCAAAGCGTTGACGCATTGATTACAAACGAGAAAGGCGTAACCCTTGTAACCTACTACGCCGACTGCACGCCCTTGTTTTTTGTGGATACCAAAAATAAAGCCATAGCTCTTGCTCACGCAGGCTGGAGAGGTACGGCTGGCAGAATAGGGGAGAAAGTAGTGGAGAAAATGCACCAGTGCTTCGGCACAGACCCCGGCGACATAGTTTCTGCAATAGGCCCTGCAATTTCAAAATGCTGTTATGAGGTTGATTTGCCCTGCGCCGAAAACTTCTTAAACCTAAACGATTTGGATACAAGCGCCTTTGTATTCCCGAAAGATAACGGAAAATATATGCTTGACTTACTTGAGGCAAACAGACAGATTCTCGTTAAAGCAGGAGTTAATCCGAAAAATATCACCATAAGCGACCTTTGCACCTGCTGTAACAGCGACCTGCTCTGGAGCCACAGGGCAACAAAGGGCGAGAGAGGAACAATGTGCGCTATGATGTGCCTGATATGACTTTATGTTCCGAAATCTTTGGCAAAAGGCACGGCTTTAACTGTAAACTCTCTGCCGTTAAGGTAATTTAAAATTCCTGCGTCATCGCTGAAACTGAATACAAGTCTGTATGAGTACAGCGCCTGATATTTATATTTATCAGGCGTTGTTTTGTTTTTTCTCCCATTGTTTATATTGGAATATTTACTGTCCCCTAAAAGCGGATGTCCCAAATATGCCATCTGCGCCCTTATCTGGTGGGTTCTTCCCGTAAAAAGCTCAATTTCCAAAAGGCTAGAGCTTTTATCCTCTTTAATAACCTTGTAGCCGGTTTTAATTTCCTTGCTGTTTTCCGATTTAGAAGATTTTACGATAACCTTGTTTTTTGCCTCGTTTTTGGTAACATAACCGGTGACAATATCGCTTTTTTTCTTTAAATGCCCCTCAACAAGGCAAAGATAATATTTTTTAATCTGCCTTGTTTTCATTTTATCGTTTAAGATTCTCAGAGCTTCTGCATTTTTTGCGGCTATGACAATTCCGCCTGTGTTGCGGTCAAGCCTGTTTACAAGTGCCGGAGCAAAGGAGTTCTCGTTTTCGGGATTGTATTCCTTTTTATCATAAAGATAGTGTTTTACCCTTGCAACAAGGGAGTCGAAATGATAGTTTTTATCGGGATGAACAATCAGTCCGGGCTTTTTGTCAATTAAAATTATGTTTTCGTCCTCATACACAATGTCAAACTTTTTGGGTGCTTTCAAAAACTCGTACTTTTTAGGGCTGTGGGAGTTTTCAAAAAATTCCTCTTTAATGTAAAAGGTCAGCACATCGCCCTTTTTCAAAAACACATCGCCGTCGGTTTTCTTACCGTTTAGCTTAATGTATTTTGTCCGTAAATATCTGTACATTAAGGATTTAGGCATAGTCTTAAACTTTTTCTGCAAAAATTTATCAAGCCGCTGACCGGAGTCATTTTTTTCTATTAAAACTTCTCTCATATTATCCTCCCAAAAGGATTTTCACTAACGATTATACCAGTTGAAAAAATAATCTTCAACATAAAAATAAAATCATAAAAATAAAATCAGTAACAAATTCGGCACAGGGCGATAATATATTAAGGGTGATGAAAATGAGTAACTGCAAATCACAGGTTAAGACAGCGGCGGCTTTCGGGCTGGGACTATTGACGGCGACAATTTTACCCTGCGAATGTGTAGTTGTCATATCAGCTGTCACCATTGTAATAATTTGCATAAAATGCAGCAGGAGGTAGCGTATGAAAGTTGTACTTATAGAAAAGCCGAAGTTTTTATCCTTTATACTTAGAAAGATTTATAAAATTCCGAAAGTGGAGCCTTTGCCCCAATAATTGAAAATTATTTAGGTAATTTTACCAAAAGAACACAACGCCAAATGGTCAAAGTAACAAACTTTTTGTCCATTTGGTGTTTTTAATTGAAATCTTAAGTGAAAAAGAATATAATAATTCTGTGTTAATTATTTATTAAATCAAGGAGGAAGTTTTGATGCTAAAAGACACAAAGAAAGTAATCAGCGTTATTCTCTCAATAATGATGATTATTTCCTGCTTTGCTGTATTCCCCGCAACAACAAATGCTGCAACAACGGAGCAGGACAACTCAAGCGCAGGCACTTTACCTGCCGGCGTGTACGCAACAAATCCCGACGGTAAGGTCGGCAAACAAAAAACAATTACAATCGACGGCGATTTCAGCGATTGGTCCGAGGATATGCTTATAGCCAAGGGCGGCGCATGGGACGTTGCAAACCATTGGAAAGGCGGTCACGAGAACTGCGTTCTTGATACTACCGCTCTTTACGGCGCATGGGATAATGATAATCTTTATGTAGCCTGGCAGATGGTAAACACAACGGACACCTGGGCAAGAGAAGGCGACGGTCCTCTTTCTGACGGCGGACGAGTTCTTGATGTTCCCCTTATCCTTGCTCTTGATGTTGTCCCGTCAAGTGTTTCAATGTCAAACAAAAACACCAGCGGCGGCTCCATTTGGGGACAGCAGATGGGCATTACTTTTGCAAATCATGTTGACAGACTTCTCTATATGAGCGGTAAGCCCGGCCAGGGCGAACCTTCAATGTTCAAGGCTGTTGACGAACAGGGCAACACAAACTACACCGACGGCTGTTTAGGCTTTTATAAAAACGGCATCGAGTATAAAATGGCTGAGGGCAACCTTTCAAGCACAATTACCGGTCTTAATTATTCAGTGAGCACAGACGATGTATTCAGCGAGTCCAGCGACTGGGTTGATTACAAGACTTTCGTCGGAAGCAAGGGAACCCACAATACTAAATATGATTCATTCTATGAAATAAAGATTCCTCTTTCAACATTAGGCATTGATGCTGATTATATTGAAAATAACGGAATCGGCGCAATGCTTCTTGCTACAAGAGGCGAGTCTGCTCTTGACTGTATTCCTTTTGACCCGTCAATGCTTGACAACGCTACCGGCAGTTATTCAAAAGACCCCAGCACATCTCATGAAAAGGATGACGTTGATAATATCACCGTTTCTATGGCAAGAATAGGCAAAATCAGCGGCACAGACCCAACAACTCCGACTCCTACTGTTGCTCCTACAACAGCACCCCAGCCTACAACAGCACCTCAGCCGACAACAGCTCCTCAGCCGACAACAGCTCCTCAGCCTACGGTTGCACCTACATCATCAGCTTCAAGCTTGAAGGTTACGGCTAAGTCAAACGTAGCAAATGCAGTTTCAAGCGTTTACAGCGCTTCCGATAAGACCGTAACCGTTACATACGACCTGACATGTCAGGATAAGATTGTTGACGGTGACTGGAGCG
>JALFLK010000030.1 GCA_022774755.1 bacterium | reverse complement strand
AAGGTATCTTTAAACTCTGTGGCAATATAAACTCTTGCCTTCTTTGACGGCGGAACATTCATCTCCTGACGGCGGTTTCTGATTGCCTTAATGGCCTCCATAATTTTTTCCATCTGAGAAACAGCCCGGGGAAAATCAAGCTTGCTGTCGTACTCCGGGTACTTTGCAAGCATAATTGTTTCTCCCTGATGGGGAATTGTCTGCCAAATTTCTTCTGTAATAAAAGGCATAAAGGGATGTAAAAGGCGCAGAGTTCTGTCAAGCACCCATACAAGAACCTGACGGGCGTTCTGTGCATCCTCGCCCTCGCCCTGGAGCCTCGGCTTTGTAAACTCAATGTACCAGTCGCAGAAATAATCCCAGGTAAAGTCGTAAATCTTTGATACAGCTATACCAAGCTCAAATTTTTCGAGATTTTCGTTAATTTCCTTTGCAGCGGAATTAAGTGTGGAAACTATCCATTTATCCTCTGTCGCAAGATTTTCAGGCAACTCATTCCGAACGTCAAAATCGTCAATATTCATATGAACAAATCTTGATGCATTCCAAAGCTTGTTGGCAAAATTACGGCATGCCTCAACCTTTTTCTCGGAGAAACGCATATCGTTTCCGGGGGAATTGCCCATTACCATAAACAGCCTCATAGCGTCGGCGCCGTACTTATCTATTATTTCAAGAGGGTCGATGCCGTTGCCCAAAGATTTTGACATTTTAATGCCGTTTTCGTCCCTGACAATACCGTGAATGAATACCGTGTCAAAGGGCTGCTTGCCTGTATGCTCGCAGGCTGAGAAAATCATCCTTGCTACCCAGAAGAAGATAATATCATAGCCTGTAACGAGGGTGTTTGTAGGATAGAAATATTCAAGTTCCTCGGTTTTTTCCGGCCAGCCCAATGTGCTGAAAGGCCAAAGCGCAGAGGAGAACCATGTGTCAAGAGTATCTTCGTCCTGTTTCAGATTACTGCTGTTACACTTGGGACAGGTGTGGGGAGTATCCTTTGAAACGATAACCTCTCCGCAGTCCTGACAGTACCAGGCCGGAATACGGTGTCCCCACCAAAGCTGACGGGAAATACACCAATCCTTAATATTCTCCATCCAATGAAAATAAACCTTTTCAAATCTTTCGGGAATAAACTTTGTTTTTCCGTCTTTAACGCATTTAATGGCAGGCTTAGCAAGAGGCTCCATTTTTACAAACCACTGCTTGGAAACACGGGGTTCAATAATCGTCTTACAACGATAGCAAGAGCCGACATTATGCTTGATTGGCTCAATCTTTACAAGGAAACCGCCCTCTTCAAGGTCTTTTACGATTGCCTTACGGCACTCGTAGCGATCCATTCCCTTGTATTTGCCTGCGTTTTCGTTCATATGGGCAGTTTCGTCCATAACATTTATAACAGGCAGATTGTGCCTTAATCCAACCTCAAAGTCGTTAGGGTCGTGAGCAGGCGTGATTTTTACAACGCCTGTTCCGAAGTCCATTTCAACATACTCATCGGCAACAACGGGAATCTCTCTGCCTACAATGGGCAAAGTTACCGTCTTACCTACAAAGTCTTTATATCTTTCGTCGTCGGGATGAACGGCTACCGCTGTATCGCCCAAAAGGGTCTCGGGACGGGTAGTGGCAAGCTCAACATAGCCTGAGCCGTCTGTCAGAGGATAACGCAGATGCCAGAAAGAACCGTCGTGCTCTGCAAATTCAACCTCTGCGTCGGAAATAGAGGTACAGCAGTGAGGGCACCAGTTGATTATGCGCTCACCTCTGTAAATAAGTCCTTTTTCGTAAAGCTTTACGAAAACTTCCTTAACGGCCTCGGAACAGCCCTCGTCCATTGTAAAGCGCTCTCGCTCCCAGTCACAGCTTGCGCCTAACTTTTTAAACTGGTCGGTGATTCTGTTGCCGTAAACACGCTTCCATTCCCAAGCACGCTCAAGGAATTTTTCTCTGCCTAAGTCCTCTTTTGTAACGCCCTCTTTGCGCATTGCCTCAACGATTTTCGCCTCGGTTGCAATAGAGGCGTGGTCTGTGCCGGGAAGCCATAGGGCAGAATAGCCCTGCATTCTCTTCCAACGGATAATGGTATCCTGCAGGGTTTCGTCCAGAGCGTGGCCTATGTGAAGCTGACCCGTAATATTCGGGGGCGGCATAACAATAGTATAGGGCTTTTTGTCCTTGTCCACCTCTGCGTGAAAATAGTTGCCTTTCATCCAAAAGTCGTAAATTCTGTCCTCAAATTCCTGGGGATTGTAAGCTTTTGCAAGCTCTTTCGCCATATTTATCGCTCCTTTTCGGTTATAATTCATACTTTACATATTGCAGATATGCTTATGGGATGTTATTGCTGAAAATTTAATTGCTAAAACAAAAAGCCCCAAGCCGAAGCTTAGGGCGAATATAATCCGCGGTACCACCTAAATTCAGATAAACGATCTGCACTCTCAATAGAAAACCCACTATTGTGCTCCTGTAACGGAGAGCCTCCGTCGGAATCTACTGAAATTTTTGCAATAAATTTTTACAATACATTTGCAACACAAACAAGCTGTGCTTTAAAAGCAAGACTGCGTCTGCATTACTGCAAAAATTCGTTCTGTCCGAAGCTAAAGGGCTACTTTCTCCAAGGCGTCTGCGAAGATTTACACCAACCATCTTCTCTCTGAGGCAAAAACCCGGGTTACTCCTCCCTGTCAGCGCTTTTTGATATTCTCAGAAAATTATAACAGACATAAAAAAATATGTCAACGGTTAATGACAAATTATACAGACTTATTCATTTACAGGCTTCGACGGTAATTGACAAACTTATATGTAAATGTTATCATTATATTGGTTTTTTGTGTACCTTTTAAGGGTGCATTTTTGTATACAACAATTAAGGTCGGAATGTGTCCGATTAAGAACGGGCGGGGTTTATGAGTTTATCACAACAGAGGTGCGCAAAGCCTCAAAATGACGACATTTTTTCTAAGCAAATGACGCAAATTGCCAAGGGAATTGCCATATTGGCTATGTTTTTTCATCATATGTATAAAAACAATCCCTGTGTTCCTATTCCAATCGCTCCCGAAAATATGCTGGAAATATTCGCCGCAGCAGGTAAGGTGTGCGTTTGTCTGTTTATGATACTAAGCGGATACGGCATTACAAAAAGCCGTCAGAACAAACCCGACAATTACAGCAACGCAAAGTTTGTTTACAATCACATTATAAATCTTTTGTTTTCCTTTATGTTTGTGTTTCTGTTTACCGTTTTTATTTATGTCAGCTCCGGCGAAAGCCTGACCGAAGTTTACGGCGGCGGCGCAATGGGTGTTTTTTATTTTATTAAGGATATGCTGGGACTTGAGCGTTTAGGTCCCGAAACGCCTTCGCTTTGCATTGCATGGTGGTTTATGGAAGCCGTATTTTTGTGCTATCTTCTGTTTCCGCTTTTTTACAAAATTATCGGACATAATAAATACACCGCAGCAGTATGCCTGTTTGTTTGCTACATTCCGTGGATTGTTTATCAGATATGCCAAGGCTGGGACTGGAAAAGCGACCGTGAGATTTTCTATTTCTTTGCCTTTGCAGTAGGCGTTTTCTGCGCAAGGTATAATATTTTTGACAAGGCTGTGGCTTTTTCAAACCGGCACAAACTTCCCTTTGCTTTACTGTCTTTTGCAGGGGTAATCGTTTTCTTCTTTGTCAGAGTAAAACTGCGCCTGATTGCAGACCCGTTTTTTGCCCTTTCCGTAATTTTTGCGGTTATAGGAATTTTCAGATTTATTCCCGTTGTAAAGGACATTCTGGTGAATCTGGGCGACAATTCTTCCAATATGTATATGTCGCATATGATGATAAAACCTCTTTTGGCGGGTATTCCCTTTATCGGCAACAGCTTTAAAACCCTGTGCTTTTTGCTGATATGCTGGGGACTGGCAATGCTTTTGGATAAACTCAAGGAGCTTTTGCATTACAACAATCTTGTTAAGCGTCTTTTGATAAAATAAATCTTTTAATAAAATAATTTGTTATTTTAACAAAAAGCGGTGAAAATATGAGAATTTACAAATCAGAAAAGGCATCTATCAGGATGATTACTCCCGACGACACGGCAAAGATAGTAAAATGGCGCAATACGCCGTCGGTTGTAGATAATTTTATATTCCGAACTCCGCTGACGGAGGAAGCCCACCTGCAATGGTACAAAAACAAAATTCTTACGGGACAGGTGGCACAGTTTGTAATTACCGACAACGAAACCGGCGAAGACGTAGGCTCTGTGTATCTGAGAGATATTGATAAAGATAACAGAAAATGCGAATACGGTATTTTTATCGGTGAGGAATCCTGCCGGGGCAAAGGCTTGGGCACGGCGGCGGCAAGGCTTATTCTGAGCTATGCTTTTGAAGAACTGAATATAAACCGTGTATTTTTGCGTGTGTTTGCAAAAAACAAGGCGGCAATCAACAGCTATAAGCACGCCGGTTTTAGGGTTGAAGGCGTTTTCAAACAGGACGTCATTATAGACGGCACAGCGTACGATATGGTATTTATGGCAATTTTAAAAAGCGAATGGAAAAAGGAGTCTGATTTATTTGACTAAAATATCCGTGGTTATTCCCTGTTACAATTCCGAGAAAACCATAAAAACCGTTGTTGACGAGATTATCGAAACGGTTTCCGCAAAAAGCGGATACGATTACGAAATTATACTGGTAAACGACTGCTCGCCCGATAATGTTTACGGGGTTATAACAGAGCTTGCGTCTGAAAATCCAAAAATCAAAGGGCTTGATTTGGCGAGAAATTTCGGTCAGCATTCGGCAATAATGGCAGGCTTTCACTATATTACCGGGGATATTGCAGTTTGTCTTGACGACGACGGACAAACCCCCGCCTGCGAAATGTTCAAGCTTATTGAAAAGCTTGACAGCTACGATTTAGTTTTTGCGGAATATTCCGAGAAAAAACATTCCGCTTTCCGAAATTTCGGCAGTAAAATTAACGACGCAATGGCACAGTGGCTTATTGAAAAACCAAAGGGTTTAAAAATAATGAGCTATTTTGCCTGCAAAAGATATGTAATAGAGGAAGTTAAAAATTACGACAATCCTTACCCTTATATAAGCGGACTTCTGCTCAGGGCAACCAAAAGGGTTACCAATGTTAAGATAAATCACCGTGAGCGTCTTGTGGGACAGTCGGGATATACCATTAAGAAGCTTATGCTCCTTTGGCTCAACGGCTTTACGGCTTTTTCGGTAAAACCCCTGAGAATTGCCACTCTTGCCGGTGTGATTACAGCTGTTCTGGGCTTTATTTACGGAATTTATATTGTAGTCAATAAACTGATTCATCCCCTTACTCCCCTTGGTTACAGCTCAACAATGGCGGTTCTGCTTTTCATCGGCGGTATGATAATGATTATTCTGGGTCTGATAGGCGAGTATATAGGAAGAATATATATCAGCATTAACAACGCACCGCAGTATGTTATACGCCGAAGCGTAAATCTGGAGGAAAACGACAATGAGGATAGGCAGTAATAAATCGAAAGTTTTTAATTTTATTCTTCTTCACGCCGTACTTTTGATGTATTCCTTTTGCAGTGTTTTTTCAAAATTGGCCGCAGGAACCGAATTTATGTCGGCACAGTTTATTATGTTCTACGGAATTATGCTTGTGATTCTGGGTGCATACGCTCTGCTGTGGCAGCAAATTCTGAAAAGAATGCCCCTGACCACCGCCTTTGCAAATAAGGGTATTGTAATTATTTGGGGTATGATACTTGGGGCGCTGTTCTTCGACGAAGCAATAACCTGGAATATGATTGTGGGCTCAATAATTGTATTTATCGGAATTCTACTGGTGGTGACGGACGATGAATGATTTAACATTACGAATTATTTTCGGCGCAATTTTTATTTTGAGCGTACTTATATCCTCCGTTTCTCAGGTAATGCTTAAAACAAGCGCAAACAAAACATATGCAAGCCGAATCAAAGAATACCTTAATCCAACGGTTATTATCGCCTATATTCTGTTTTTTATGTCAACGCTGATTACGGTTTTTGCCTACAAAATCGTTCCCCTTTCCTTAGGGCCGATACTGGAAAGTACAGGCTATGTTTTTGTGTCGATATTCAGCTATTTTTTGCTTAAAGAACGAATCGGCAAGCGTAAGCTTATAGGAATCCTGCTGATTATCGGCGGCGTTATCTTTTATTCGATTCAATTCTGACCGCTAAGTTTTAATCTCTAAAATTAGTTGTCTGACATCAACTGCTGCAACAAAAGTGTTATTTTTAAGTATGTTTATACAACGCACCCGATTATTCGGAATACTGTTTTCCGAATAATCGGGTGCGGTTTGTTTTATTTATTATTTATTTCTGATATTCCGATAAATCCATTTACAGTCAGAGAGCATAAACTTCTCAACAACAAGAGCAATGCCGTCGTCGTTGTTGGAAAGGGTTACATAGTCCGCAGTTTTCTTAATATCATCGGGGGCATTGCTCATTGCAACGCCTAAACCGGCATAGCCTATCATCGTAATATCGTTGTAGCTGTCGCCGCAGGCAATCAGATTTTTGCTCCTCAGCCCCATTGACTCAAGAATGTAGTGTAGGCTTGCGCCCTTGGTTACGCCTAAAGGCATAACCTCAAGAAAATACGGTGCGCTTTTGTATATGCTTACCAGTCCGTCAAGTCGCTTTTTGAGCTTTTCCTCGTATTCGTCAATCTCGGCTGGCTCTCCTGCAAGCAACAGCTTATTGACCGGAAAGTCCACATATTCCTCAAAATTATCCACCTGTTTAAAGGGCAATCCGATAATATCCGGCTCAATGCTTGTATATTTATTAACCTTACTGTCGGCAATAATCATATTTTCGGTGTGGGTATTTACGGTAATGTTTGAATCCCTGACAACATCGCACACCACAGGTATATACTCGTTGGGAAGCTCGCAGGAATATAGGGTTTTACAGCCTTTTTCGGTTATCTCCAACACCAGTCCGCCGTTAAAGCACAAAAGATATCCGCCGAATTTATCAAGCTGAAGCTCCTTTGCATAGGGAATAACGCCTTGGGGGTGTCTGCCGGAGGCAATCGCCACCTTTTTACCCTTTTTCTGTGCAAGCAACAGGGCGTCTTTGGTTTTCGGAGTAATTATTTTATCATCGTTTGTTAAAGTTCCGTCAATATCAATGGCTATAATATCGTAAGACATAAAATCTCCTTAAAAATGTTGTCTTTGCTTAATATACCACAAATTTCGGGATTTTCAAGATATTTTTATAATCAGGCTAAATTTTGATTTTGCCTAAAAGCTCGCCGACTTTTTCATGGAAAACCAAATCTGCATTTGAATCAAAAGGAGTTTTGTCACGGTTAATCAGCACCGTTTTATTACCCCTGAAATACTGCACAAAGCCTGCCGCCGGATATACCGACAGGCTTGTTCCGGCAATAATAAGAGTATCTGCCGATGATATGGCAGAAAGAGCTTCGCTTACGGTGGCGTCGTCAAGTCCCTCCTGATACAGCACAACGTCGGGCTTAATAATTCCTCCGCAGCTGTCGCAAATGGGTATGCCCGATGAGTTTTTAATATAATCAACATCGAAAAATTTGTGACATTTTATGCAGTAATTTCGGTGAACCGAGCCGTGAAGCTCAAAAACCTTTTTACTGCCTGACGCCTGGTGAAGACCGTCGATATTCTGCGTAACAACCGCCGAAAGTCTGCCTGATTGCTCAAGCTCTGCGCAGAACCTATGGGCTTTGTTGGGCTTTGCGTCAAGGCATAGCATTTTGTCCCGATAAAATCTGTAAAATTCCTCTGTGTTGTCAAAGAAAAATCTGTGGCTCAATATCTCCTCGGGAGGATAAGCATAGCTTTGATTATACAGTCCGTCAACGCTTCTGAAATCGGGGATTCCGCTTTCCGTTGACACCCCTGCGCCGCCGAAAAATACAACCCTTTCGCTGTTATCTATAATTTTCTGCAAATCGGCAACGCTCATTTTATTGCCTCTTTCATTGATTTAACATAATCCGAAACAGCCTTTTCGGAATTTTCGCCGTACTTTGCCACAAGCTTGACAATAGCACTGCCTACAATAACTCCGTCGGCGTACTTTGCCATATCCTTAGCCTGCTCGGGGGTGGAAATTCCAAAGCCCACCGCACAGGGAATGTCGCTGACGGATTTTACGGCTTCTATCATTTCTCCTATATTTGTGGTAATCTCGCTCCTTACGCCTGTAACGCCCATTGACGAAACGCAGTACAAAAATCCCTGCGCCTCCTTGGCTATCATCTTGATTCTCTCGTGAGACGTGGGTGCAATAAGGGAAATCAACTCAACTCCGTATTTGTCGCAGTAGGGTTTAAGCTCCTGCTTTTCCTCAAAGGGTACATCGGGAACAATAACTCCTCTTATTCCGCTTTCTTTGCAGTTTTCCATAAATTTGTCTGCGCCGTAAACATAAATAGGGTTAATGTATGTCATAAACACCAGCGGACATCCGCATTTTGGGCTTATCCTCTTTACCATATCAAAAATTTTATCGGTGGTTGTGCCGGATTCCAAAGCCCTTGTATCTGCCTGCTGAATTACCACTCCCTCGGCAACAGGGTCGGAAAAGGGAATTCCGATTTCGATTATATCTGCTCCGCTTTTATCCATTGCAAGAATCAGCTTTTCGGTTGTTTCCAGATTAGGGTCTCCTGCGGTAATAAAGGGAATAAACGCCTTGCCGTTTTTGAAGGCTTCTTTTATTTTAGTCATGAATATCCTCTCCTCTGTATCTTGCTATTGCGGCTACATCCTTGTCGCCTCTGCCCGAAAGGTTTATTACCACTATCTTATCCTTGCCCATTTTCGGCGCAATTTTCATAGCGTGGGCAACTGCGTGAGCGCTTTCAATAGCAGGGATAATTCCCTCTGTTTTTGAAAGATACTCAAAAGCGTCAACAGCCTCTTTGTCTGTAACCGGAACATACTCTGCCCGTCCGCTGTCGTGGAGCTGAGCATGCTCGGGACCGATTCCGGGGTAATCAAGTCCTGCGGAAATTGAATAAACAGGAGCAATCTGACCGTACTTATCCTGACAAAAATAGGACTTCATTCCGTGGAATATGCCTAAAGTGCCGTTTGCAATAGTTGCAGCATTTTTGGGGTTATCTACGCCTAATCCTGCCGCCTCACAACCAATTAGCCTTACGCTTTCGTCCTTTATAAAATCATAGAAAAGTCCCATAGCGTTGCTGCCGCCGCCTACACACGCCATAACAACATCGGGCAGTCTGCCCTCTTTTTCCATAATCTGACTGCGTACCTCTTTGCCGATAACACTCTGAAAATCTCTGACGATTGTGGGGAACGGATGGGGACCCATAACCGAACCTAAAACATAGTGGGTATCCTCAACCCTTGAGGTCCATTCTCTCAAAGCCTCGTTTACGGCGTCCTTAAGAGTCTGGGTGCCTGTTGTCACCGGGTGAACTCTTGCGCCCAAAAGCTTCATTCTATATACATTAAGCGCCTGGCGGTCTGTATCAACCTTGCCCATATACACGTCACATTCCATACCCATATATGCCGCCGCAGTAGCGGTTGCAACTCCGTGCTGACCTGCACCTGTTTCAGCGATTACACGCTTTTTGCCCATTTTTTTAGCAAGCAGAATCTGACCCAGCACGTTATTTATTTTGTGAGAGCCGGTATGGTTTAAATCCTCACGCTTCAGGTAGATTTTTGCTCCGCCCAAGTCCTTTGTCATTTTCTCTGCGTAATAAAGCAAAGAAGGTCTGCCTGCGTACTCCCTGTATAAAAAATCAAGCTCCTCTAAAAATTCAGGGTCGTTTTTATAGTGATTGTACGCTTCTTCAAGCTCGTTTAAGGCGTTCATCAATGTTTCGGGAACAAACTGACCGCCGTGAATGCCGAATTTTCCTTTTGACATTTTATTTTGCACTCCTAACCTTTTCAATTATCTCTTTTACCTTTTTTTCGTCCTTATTTCCGTCTGTTTCTACCGATGAGCTGACATCTACACAATAGGGATGTAACCTTGCTATTGCCTGCTGAATATTATCGCTGTCAAGCCCCCCGGCAAGAAAGTATTCTTTAACCAAATCGTTGGGAATCAAATCCCAGTTAAAGCGTATTCCGTTACCGCCGTAGGAATCGCCCTTATAGGCGTCAAGCAGAAGAAAATCGCACCTTGTCTGCTCCGCACGGAGAATCTGCTCAGTATCTTTTACTCTGACCGCCTTAATCACATTACATCTGACACGGGATTTCAGCCTGCGTATATACTCATCGTCCTCGTCGCCGTGAAGCTGTATTGCGTCGATTACACGGCATTTCCACAGCTTTACAATAAAATCCACAGGCTCGTTTACAAAAACGCCTATGGCGCTTATTCCCCTGTTTAGCTTTGATTTTAAAGCCCTTGCCGTATCAAAATCCACCTGACGCTTGCTTTTTGAAAACACAAAGCCGATGTAGTCGGGCATATATTTGTTTGCTATTTCAATATCTTCAATACTTTTTAAGCCGCATATTTTGATTTTGCTCACTAAAGGTCACCGCCGTTTAACTCCCTCAGGGCAGCCGCTTTGTGGGGACTTCTCATCATAGATTCGCCTATTAAAACGCCGTCTGCGCCTGCTCTGCGGATTCTTTCAATATCGCTGTTGGTTTTTATACCACTTTCAGCAATATAAAGTATATCATCGGGAACATATTTTCTCAAGGCTGTACAATTATCAATATTTACTGTAAAGTCCTTTAAATTTCTGTTGTTTACTCCGATAATTCTCGCCCCTGCGGAAACCGCCTTTTCGACTTCCTGCCTGTCGTGAGCCTCTACAACGGCGGAAAGCCCAAGAGCGTGGCTGATTTCAAGGTACTGTCTGAGGGTGCTTTCGTCAAGCAAAGCGCAGATTAAAAGTATCGCCGAAGCGCCTATTGTCTTTGCCTCGTAAATCTGATAATCGCAAACGGTAAAATCCTTTCTGAGCAGGGGAATAGAAACCGCCTTTGATATTTCGGTCAAATACCTGTTGTCGCCCATAAAGTACTTTGGCTCTGTCAAAACAGAAATTGCCCCTGCACCCGCTTTTTCGTAGTCTTGGGCAATTTGCAGATAGGGAAAATCCTCGGCAATAATACCCTTTGAGGGCGATGCCTTTTTGACCTCGCATATATAGGACAAGCCCTGCTTTTTTAAAGCCTTTTCAAAAGGAAAGCCTGTTTCGGAATTTAATCTGAGCGCCTTAGCCTTAATTTCGCTTAAGGGTATCTGCCGCTGCACCTCTTGGTATCTTAATTTTGTATAATCTGCAATTTCCCCTAAAATCATAATTTTCTCCAATCAAAACTGTACGGTTGCTTTAACAAACTGCTCCATTTCGGCAAAGGCTTTGCCGCTGTCTATAATATCCTTCGCAAGTCTTATGCCGTCCTTAATATTATCGGCTTTTCCTGCAATATAAAGTGCCATTCCTGCATTAAGCAGTACAACATCTCTTTTTGCGCCCTGCTCCTTGCCCGTAAGAATATTCTTGGTGATTTCTGCGTTTTCTTTGCCGTCTCCGCCTAAAAGCTCAGCCTTTGAGCATCTTTTAAATCCAAACTCTTCCGGAGTGATTTCGTAGGTTTTAAATTTACCGTTATCTATCTCGCAGATTTTTGTATTTGCCGAAACCGTCGCCTCGTCCATTTTATCCTCGCCGTAAACGGTCATACCCCTTTTTACGCCTAAATTGCTCAAAACCTTGGCAAGAGGCTCAACGAGAGATTCGTCGTAAACGCCCATAAGCTGTAAATTTGCGTGAGCAGGGTTTGTGAGAGGTCCTAAAATATTAAAAATATTCCTTATGCCGATTTCCTTTCTTACGGGAGCCACATATCTCATTGATGAATGATAGCACTGGGCGAACATAAAGCACAGACCTGTTTCAGCCAGCACTTTTTCACCTTCTTCGGGCTTTAAGTCAATCTTTACGCCTAAGCTTTCAAGGCAGTCTGCGGCACCGCTTTGACTTGACATTGAACGGTTGCCGTGCTTTGCAACCTGTACTCCTGCCGCCGAAATTACAAAGGCTGATGTGGTAGAAATATTAAAAGTACCTGCGTTATCTCCGCCTGTTCCCACAATCTCCATAACATCGCCTGTGGTATTAAGCCTCAGAGCCTTGTCCCTCATTACATTTGCACAGGCGGTAATCTCGTCAATAGTTTCGCCCTTAACCATCAGCTCTGCCAAAAATGCGCCCATCTGTGCCTGTGTAGCCGTGCCGGACATCATTTCGTCCATAACAGCTTCGGTCTCGCTGTAAGACAAATCCTGATTTTGTGAAAGTTTAATAATTGCTTCTTTAATCATATCAATCAATCCCCTCTACAAAATTCTTAAGCATTGTAATTCCGTTTTCAGTTAAAATTGATTCGGGATGAAACTGTAAACCGTATATTGAATAACCCCTGTGCTTAACCGCCATAATCTCGCCGATTTCGTCTTCGGCTATAACCTTAAGCTCCTTTGGCAAGGTATCTCTGTCTGCAATAAGAGAATGATATCTTGCGCAGGGAATCACCCCGGGTAATCCCGAAAAAATACCGCAGTTGTTATCCACCGTAATATCGCTTTTCTTGCCGTGCATAAGCTCTTTTGCGTGAACGATTTTTCCGCCGAAGGCTTCGCAGATTGCCTGATGCCCAAGGCATACTCCCAATATAGGCACCTGACCCTTTAGCTTGGCGATAACCTCCTCGCACACGCCTGCATCCTTTGGATATCCGGGACCGGGAGAAAGAATTATTCTGTCCGGGTGCATATCCTGAATTTCTTCCGCCGTCATACTGTCGTTTCGGACAACCTTAATGTCGGCAGTGATTGTACCGCAAAACTGAACAAGGTTATAGGTAAAGCTGTCGTAATTATCTATTATCAGAATCATCAGCCCTCTGCCTCCTCTGCGTTTTTTACTGCGTTAATCACCGCTAACGCCTTGTTGTAGGTTTCGGTATATTCGCTTTCTGGCACGCTGTCTGCAACTATGCCTGCGCCTGCCTGAACATACACCTTGTTACCCTGTTTTACAGCCATTCTTATTCCGATGCAGGTGTCAAGGTTGCCGTTAAAATCCACATATCCTATGGCTCCGCCGTAAACGCCTCTGGGAGTTTTCTCAAGCTCTTCAATTATCTGACAAGCTCTTATTTTGGGAGCGCCCGACAGAGTTCCTGCAGGCAAAAGTGACTTGATTGCGTCGAAAGCGTCCAGGTTATCCCTGATTTTGCCCTCTACCTCACTGCATATGTGCATAATCTTTGAATAACGCAGGACTTTCTGATACTCCGTAACCTTCACCGTGCCGAATTTTGCAATTCGCCCTATGTCGTTTCTGCCCAAATCCACAAGCATATTATGCTCTGCAAGCTCTTTTTCATCGTTTATAAGCTCTTTTTCCAGCGCTTCGTCCTCTTCCCTTGTTTTGCCTCTGGGGCGTGAGCCTGCAATGGGGAATGTATTAAGAACGCCGTTTTGAAGTTTGACAAGCGTTTCGGGAGAAGTACTCATTATTTCGCAATCGTCAATGGCAAGATACACCATATAAGGCGAGGGATTTGTGGTGCGCAAAACTCGGTAAGCGTTAATCAGCGAATTTTTATATTCAGCCTCAAACCGCCTTGAAACAACACACTGAAAAATATCGCCGTCGTATATATATTCCTTGGTTTTTTCCACCATTTTGCAATATTCTTCCTTTGAATATGTGCTTTTAAATTCAACCTTGCCGTGAGTAAAGCTTTCTGCAGGCACCGAGTCGGATTTTATGAGTTTTTCAATTTCTTCGATATCCCTGCACGCCTTTTTGTACTGATGCTCACAGTCAGAGGTTTTCATATTAACCATAATAATAATTTTTTGCTTAAGATGGTCGTAGGCGATAATTTTGTCAAACAGCATTAAATCAAAATCGTTAGAATCATCTCTTTTGAGCTTTAAAACAGGCTCTGCAACGGAAATCATAGAATATCCGTAGTATCCCACAAGACCCCCTGTAAAGGGAGGCAAATCCTCAAATCTCGGATTTTTATAGTGGCTCATATATTCCCTCAGATAGCAGTAAGGGTCGGCGGTTTTTACCTCCCTTTCTCCCTCGCCCTCTATGTGCAAAGTGCCGTTATTATAATAAAGCCTTGCCTTGGGGTCAAAGCCCAAAAACGAGTACCTTGACCACCTTTCTCCGCCCTCAATGCTTTCCAGCAGAAAAAATCTTTTACTCTTTGACGCAATTTTTCTCAGCAGGGTTATGGGAGTTATTACATCTGCAAAACACTCCTTATAAACGGGAATTACATCGTAATTTTCTGCCATTTCTCTAACCTTGTCGTACTCCGGTTTAATCATTGTATCACCACCAAAATATATTTATTTCCCGGTTTCTCAACACGCAATTCGGGCATACATTTTTGCTGAAAACAACCTTCTACACCCGACCGTTGCGGAGAAATTTTTAAATAAAAAAGTCGAGTACCTCGACACGCAATTCGTGCAGACAGCTTTTGCTGTCAATAGGCTTTTATGCCCGAGCGCAACCAAGCAATTTCCTATAACGCAAAAAAGTCGAGTACCTCGACACGCAATTCGTGCAGACAGCTTTTGCTGAAAAAAGCCTTTTATGCCCGAGCGCAACCAAGCAAGTTCCTACAACGTAAAAAAATCGAGTACCTCGACACGCAATTCGTGCAGACAGCTTTTGCTGTCAATAGGCTTTTATGCCCGAGCGCAGCCGAGCAATTTCCTATAACGCAAAAAAGACTTTTGCCCCTGAAAAAGGGACAAAAGTCTAAATTATAAACTTCTGCGATACCACCCAAATTGGCGAACAAACGCCCACTCACAGCGTACTAACATACGCTTCCCGTTATAACGGTCGGGCTCCGTCAGCGACTACTCTCATAAAGATTTCGGTCTGCCCTCACAAGTCCATTTGGAAAAGCCCTTGCTGCCGTTTCGCACCAAACAACGACTCTCTTAAAACAAAAAACTTAACTTACTACTCTTGCTCATCGGTTTAATGGCAAATATTTAACTTTGGGAACATTATAATCCCAAAAACAAACCTTGTCAATAGTAATTTTACTAAAAATCTCTGTTTTTGTCGTTTTTCGGGTCTTCTGACATCATAGTCATTTGCCGTAGACGTCGATATTTTTGATTATTTTTGCCGGATTACCGCCGATTACTACATTATCACCAAAGCTTTTTGTTACTACCGCTCCTGAAGCCACCACCACATTATTTCCTAAGGTTACTCCCGGGTTAATTATTGCTCCGCCGCCAATCCAGCAATCATCGCCGATTGTTACAGGTTTTCCGTACTCTAAATTATCAATACAACGTGCAACCGGGTCAAGAGGATGGGTCGCCGTATAGATTCCTACCTGAGGGGCGACAAAGCAATTTTTGCCTATGCGGATTTCGCAAACATCAAGAAAAACACAGTTATAATTAGCGTAAAAGTTTTCGCCGACATATATGTTTTTTCCGTAGTCACAGTTAAAGGAAGGCTCAATATAAATAGAATTTCCGCAGCTGCCGAAAAGTTCCCTTAAGATTTCCGTTCTCAAAGAAAGCTGTGTTACGGAGGTTGAATTAAACTTTTCCGTAAGCAGTCTTGCCTGTTGCCTTAACTGTACCAATTCATCATCCATTGAATTATACATTTCTCCGCTGAGCATTTTCTCTCTTTCTGTCATAAAAACCTCCGATCAATAATCCGATAAATAAAATAGAAAACACTGTTCCCGTTGTTTTCGGCCTGTTCAAAGACCTAAAATGCAGAACGGAGAACCCATGGCTCTCCGTTCTTACACTCCATTTAACTTCTAAATATATGTCCAAAAAGAATTTAGCGTTATTTAAGATATGTGCCTGTAGTACCGATTTTGCCGGAAATTTCGGTAAAGCCTGAAGCACAGCATACATATACTCTCATATTTCCCTTACCCATTGAAGACACGGTCAAGGTTCCGTTTGTAACATTTTTAACATCGCCTGTTACAGCGTCAATGTACTTTCCGTTAGGAATATTCTTAAATGTTGCGCCGTCGGTAATGCTGACCAAAGCAAGGCTGTCAACGCCTTCGTCTGCATTGGTATAACGGCGGATAAACGACATTCCGCCGGAAACATAAGTACCGGAAGTTGTGTACTGACCTTTCTGAAGTGCAGGAACTGCACGGCGGATAAGGTTAAGTTGACGCATATGAACGGCCAGCGGAGAGGTCAGAGTAGACTCAACAGTACCTGATGCGCTGTATTCGCCGAAGTCATTTGCAGATACCGAACCCTCAAGGTAGTCGCCGAAATATGCACGGCCTGTTGTACTCAGCGGTGCGTTAGGACCTACGTCCATAGGAACTCCCTTTTGGAATTCAACCTCACTGCCGTAATATACACAGGGAATTCCTCTGAAAGTAAAAAGAAGATTTAGGTTTTCTGCCCAAGCCTGTGTACCTCCGTTAAAGCGGTTATCCATATCCGGACCGTAGTCGTGAGAATCTACATAAGTAACATTCCAGGAAGAATCGTTGTAGTAGGGGTCCTCCTCCAAGGCTCTCCGATAAGCATTGCTTGCGTTGCTGAAGTTCCAGTGCATCGGGAAGTCGATTACGCCTGTGCCGTTTGACTTGCTGTAATCGGGTGTATGATATGTGATACCGTTAAGATAAACATTGTCAGATGTCGGCTGGTTAGCTGTGGTTTGGTTGCTTGCATAATGCTGGAGAGTCAGGTTTACATTTGCTTCCCAGTCATTACCCAATGCGTTAATATACTTGCTGTCGGTTTCTGCCCAAGTGTAGAAAGGCGCTGAAATTGCAGGAATGTTATGATTCCAGAATTCGCTTACACGAGTACAAACCTCGCCGAAAATGTAGAAATTGTTTCCGCCTGCTGCACGCCATGACGGGAAGAAGAACTGGTTAAGGGAAAGTCTTGAAACGTGCTTTTCCGTATCAAGTCTGAAAGCGTCAACACCCATATTTATATAGTTGTTGTATGCTTCGTTGAGATAATTGGCAACAACGGGATTTTCGGTGTTGACATCTACGCAGTCGCCGGCGATTTGACCGGTCTGAACTGTGGGGCTTTCCCAGCTTAAATCCTTATAGTGGTGATAATAATTATTAGTATCGTGTGCGGTAGTGCTGAGCCCCTTGGTATCCTTCATTATGTTAAGTCTTGCCTGATACTGCATTCCCGGCTCCATTGCATCGTAATTAGGGAATGTTTTTGCAAAATCCGAATCAGGAATTACCTTCATACAGTCAACGCTTTCCAAATCCTTAATATCGGAATACTCCTTGGTAAACATTGGGGCAAGAAATGCCTCGCCAAAGTTGCCTGTATGGTTAATAACAACGTCCTGAATAAGGCGCATACCCTTTGCGTGTACTGCGTTAATCAAGTCCTGATATGTTGCGCCTGAGCTTTCATAACGGGCGTCAACAGTAGAAATATCCATCGCGTGATAACCGTGATAGTCATAACCGGAAGCGTTTGTTACAACAGGGGTAATCCAGATTGCAGAAAAGCCCAGGGCTTTAATGTAGTCCAGCTTGTCAATAAGTCCCTGGAAATCGCCTCGCCATGCAGGGTCGGAATCAGGGTTATTCGCCTGACTGTCGTCCCAGCAGTGAACATTGTTGCCTGTGTCACCGTCATAGAAACGAGTGGTAATTACAAAGTAAATACTCTCTTCACGGAAATCGCCCCGCTGAGTGTCAACATCATAAGAGGTTGACCAGGCGCCGTTTTTATAATACCATTCGCCGGTATTCCGTGTCAGCTCCTTGCTCTGTTTGCCGTTGTCAACAAACATAAGGTTGATTTTGGTAACATTATCAAACTTGTATGTGTACCAATTTTCCTTTATATCTTTCTCCATTGTTTTACCCGGATAAGCCGTTACCAAATTAGTCGGCAGGCTGTTCCAGTAGTAAATTGTAGGCGTTGTTCCGCTTTCACTGTAATAATGAACAGTAATTCCGGAATCTGCCTGAGCCTGTGCCTCTTCTGTATCTGCGGCTTTAGCGGTTATTGAAACAGCGGCAACACTGCAAACTACTGCCAAAGTCAAAATCAGAGAGAGCAATTTCTTCAACTTCGTCATTTCGTTCCTCCTAAATAAGTGCTGATTACACACAAATACATTATAATTTATGGTTTTAAAAAAATATTTCCGAAAAGGAAATTTGTTTTTTTCTGCTTCCAATGTTTTCTTGCAATTTTTATGTAAAATACACAAATTATGCATTATTTTCCTAAATTCTCAAAAAATTTCGAAAATAAATGACTGAATGTGTTATTATTTGCTTTTATAAAAACTTCCTGTTATTGTCAACGGACTGCCGATTTTCCCGGGCAAAAATTCCTTTTGAAACAGGCGGAATTTATGGTATAATATCTTTGCGCAAAGCCTCCAAAAAACGAAGTTAAAACTTCGGCGGCGGAGCATTTCTTAACATAGACAAATAATCAAGGAATCGCTGAATAGGTCGTACCGAAAAGCTGACAGCGCAAATCAGCAAACGATTTAATCAGTAATTTCTTACTTATCCGAGAGGAGTAAAACTTTGGACAACGGCAATAAAAAAAGTAAAAATCAATTAAACTGGGCTGTATTGGGCACGGGAGTAATAGCTAATGAAATGGCTCAGGCGCTTAACTCTATGGAAAAATCCCTGTACGGAGTGTGCAACAGAACTCTCGCCAAAGCAGAGGCTTTTGCCGAAAAGTACGGCGTACAGAAGGTTTACAAAACCTACGACGAACTGTTCAATGATGATGAAATTGACATTATTTACATCACAACTCCCCACAACACCCACATTCCGTTTATGATGGAAGCCCTTAATCACAACAAGCATATTTTTGTAGAAAAACCAATCACTCTCAACAGTCGGGAGCTTGACCAAGCGGTAAAACTTGCCCGGAAAAAAGGGCTTTTTATCGGTGAGGCGATGACTATTTGGCATATGCCGATCTACAAAAAGCTTTGGGAGCTTATTAAAAGCGGAGGCTTCGGCAAGGTGCAGATAATTACCGTGAATTTCGGAAGCTTTAAGGACTATGATATGCAAAACAGATTTTTCAATATGGAGCTTGCAGGCGGAGCTCTTCTTGACATCGGCGTATATGCCCTCAGCCTTGTACGGAGCTTTATGGACGAAACGCCTTCTGAAATAACAAGCCAGGTAAAAAGCTCTCCCACAGGCTCCGACGAACAGGCGACCGTGCTTCTCTCCAACTCCTGCGGACAAATGGCAACCGTTGCCCTTAGTATGCATTCACGCCAGCCCAAGGTAGCAATGATAAGCTGTGAAAAAGCGTATATTGAAATTCCTCAATTCCCCCGAGGTGACAAAGCTGTAATCACCGATGCAGAAACCCTTGAAAAAACCGAAATATCTGCCGGCTCTTCAAAAGACGCTTTAATCTACGAAATGCAGGATATGGAGCAAGCCGTTACAAGCAAAAGCCCGTCCCTTTTAAAGCTTGATTACACCTGTGATGTTATGGATATTATGACCTCTCTGCGCAAGTCCTGGAATCTCAAATACCCCAACGAGCTCTGGTGATTTTTTACTCCGAGTTTTTCACTCCGAGCAGATAGATTCATAAAATCAAAACACTTTCGTGCCCGACCGTTTTTCGCTCCGGGCAGGCAGATTTATATAATCAAAACGCTTTCGTGCCCGACCTTTAGACGCTAATCCGCTAAACAAAGTAACATATATAATACACCCCATATATCAGGCGATACAGACCGCACCTGACATATGGGGTAATTTATTTATAAGAAAGAGGGTTTAAAGTTCTCCGTCTTATACAGCGAAAATCCGCTTTACAAATAAAACCGAATTTGCCTATCTTAATTATTATTTAGAGTTTAGTAATGATTTTACATTAGAGGGGCTTTAGGAGCTCTGTCCATATTGCCTCCCATATCTCTGCCTCTGCCGCCGGGATTTTTCATACCGCCGAATCCGCCGCCTGAGCCGTAAACAAGGCTGTCCATTGTCACCTGTGTTTCTCCGCTGTTTGTAACCAGCGTATAGGTACTGCCCGACTTAATATCCGGACAGCTTATAACAACTGTTTCAAACTGCTTTTCCATGCTGACAGACACAAGCGCATTTCCGTTGCTGTCATTCAGTGTAACCTCGCCTGTCTGTGAAGCTCCGGTATTAACAAGCATTGTTCCCTGCGTTGAATTTTCTCCGAAATTCTGCGCCATCTGTGAGCTTCCCAACGCAACAAGAGTTCCGCCCGAAATAACCGCTTCGCCGTTATAATCAAGTGCGCCGTTGCCTCCGCTTTGTGGCCCTTCCACAAAAATATTACCTCCCGAAACCGTAAGGCTTCCGTTTGAATCTATGCCGTCACCCTCGGCGTTAATATGGACTGTTCCTGCTGAAATTGTGATAGATACTGCGCTGTCGGCAAAGGAGTCGGGCTCCATTCTTCCGTCGCCGAATCCGCTTTGGTCGTTGCCTCCGGCGGCGTTAATGCCGTCGTCGCTTGAAACCACAGAAATATCGCCTCCCGAAATATCAATAGCCGAGCCCTCAAGTCCCTCATAGCTTTGTTTAACATTTATTGTGCCGTCGGTGATTGTAAGGGCTGAATCTGCGTGCACACCGTCATCCTCTGCGTTGATTGTAATATTTCCCCCTGCAATATAGGTAAAGCCTTTCTTCTCATCTTCGTCATTTGAAGAATGTATGCCGTCCTTGCCTGCGGTGATATTATATTCTCCGCCGCCTATTCTGACGCTGTCCTTGCCAGAAAGTCCGTGAGATGCCGCCGTAATATTATAGCTTCCGCAGGTTACGACCAAATCATCCTTTGAAACTACTCCGTGGCCGCAGTCACAGTAATATTAAGGGTGCCTGCTCCGTTGAGAGTTAAGTCTTCCTTAGAAAAAACAGCGGAGTCAATATTGTTTTCATCAATAGCTTTAAATTCGCCCTTAGAGGAAAGCGTATTTTGAGAATCCTTGGCGGTTGTTATGAACACCTTATCCGCTGTTTTAACATAAATTGCCGCACTTGAGCTGTTGGTAATATTTGCATTATCAAGCACAAGCTGAATTTTATCGGCATCCTGTGCCTCAACGCACACCATTCCGTTGTTAAGCTGTCCCGACAGAATATATGTGCCTTCGCTTTTAATTGTCACCGTTGAGCCGGATATACTCACCGAATTGTCGGAGCTTTGGGCAGAATCGCCGTTCAGAGTAATTTTAACGCTTTCGTTTTCGTCGTAACCGATTTCTCTGTCCCTGTCTGTAAACATATCGGAATCACTGCTTTTTGCAGACGCACTCTCTGCGTTTGTCAGCGAGGATGACTCCGCCATACCGTTTGAATTTTCTGACGATGACTGCGAAGCTCCGCCGGACATATTACACCCTGTCAACACAAGGCAAAGCGTCAAAGCCGATATTGCAATTAACTTTTTCATAATTAACCTCCGATTGATATTTTCTGATAGATAAAGGCTTAAAACGCTTACAGCTCGGCGACCGCGGTGTCCTGATGTGACACTGAAATTTCAAGATTGCCGTTTCTGCACCTTAGCTCGTCTATCATTTCTTTTTCCGAAACATTGATTTTCATAGTAACATTATAAGTCAGGCGGAACATACTGCCCATATTTGTTGTTTTTACCCTGACAAGCTCGCACTTTGAAGTGTATTTTCCGAAAATATCGTCAAACACCGCCGAATAATCCAAATCCTCGGGAATCGTAATGCTTATTGTTTTATACAAGGCCGCCTTTTTACTGCCAAAATCAAGCCTGCTGTATATCATACCCACAGCGCCAAGAATTACGGTGAACAAAAATCCGTAAGCTATGTAGCCCATGCCCGTGATAAGACCCGTGCCCATTGCAAAGGCTGTTGCGCAGGCTCACAAAGGTAAAATCTCCGCCGAGATTAAAAACGATGTTATGAAAATCAGCGTTACACTTCCTGTTACATAAAACCGAATACAAATAAAAACAAAAATTCCGCAGAAATTCGGACAATACCCATTAGGTAAAGTACTGACCGATTTTCTGCGGAAATTATAATTTACCGTTAATTTTTGATTATTGACAGATTACGTAATTATATTAAAGACGATAAAAATCACACACCCTAAATTCTTACTTCTTTTCAACGGGCTGTTTAACACGGTGAATACCGCTTAAATCTGCCGTAACAATACAACCTGTGGTACATTCTCTTGCGCAAACGCCGAAGTCGCCGCAGTCGGGGCATTTTGTATAGTCAATACGGGCTAAATTGTCGACCACCTTAATCGCCGACGCCGTGCAGACTTTTTCGCACTTTTTACAGCCGATACATCCGTTTGAACAAGCCTTGCGTGTCAAAGCTCCCTTGTCCCTGTTATTGCAGGTAACTACAACCCTCTCAACATCGGGCACAAGCTCTATAAGTTCGTTGGGACAGGTTTTGGTACAGATTCCGCAGCCTGTGCATACTTTGGTGTTTATTCTTGCAATGGAATTTTCAATACATATTGCCTTACTCGGACAGGCATTTGCACAGTCGCCCATGCCCAGACAACCGTAGGAGCATTTGCCCTTTGAGCCGTAAATCTGCTTTGCGGCGGCACAGCTTTTTATGCCCTGATAATCCACGCTGTCGTCAGTATAATTGCAGTCGCCCGAACAATGCACTACGGCAACCTGTTCAACAACATCCTGAAATTCTACGCCTAAAAGCTCACTTAATTCCTTTGCAACGGTATCTCCGCCGGGCACACACAGATTAACAGGCGCACCCTCCTCTGCAAGAGCCTTTGCGTAACCGTCGCAGCCTGCATAACCGCAGGCACCGCAGTTAGCGCCGGGGAGTTTTTCTCTGATTTGGGGGATTTTCTCGTTCTCTTTAACCGCCATAATTTTTGAAGCCGCAACAAGCACCGCCGCACATATGAGTCCGATTACGGTTACCGGAATAACCGCTGTTAGTATAGCCTCCATTTTACCGCCCCCTTATGCAAACAGATTTTCAATAACGCCCGAAAATCCCAAAAAGGACAGGGAGGTTATTGAAGCCGCTATTAAAGTTATGGGGAGTCCTTTGAATGATTTGGGAATGTCTGCCCCCTCAAGGCAGGAACGAACTCCCGAAAACATAACCATTGCTAGGAAAAATCCAAGTCCGCTGCCGAGAGAATTAACCATTGCCTCGGCGAAGGTGTAGCCCTCGTCAATATTAAGGATAGTAACTCCCAGCACGGCGCAGTTTGTTGTTATCAGGGGAAGATACACTCCCAGCGCCTTATGCAAAGACGGAATATACCTTTTTAATACTATTTCAACAAACTGAACCAAAGCGGCAATTACAAGGATAAACACAATGGTCTGCAAATATCCAAGTCCGTTGGGGTTTAATAAATATGTCTGAATCGGCCATGTAGCGGCTGTTGCCATAAGCATAACAAAAATAACCGCAAGGCTCATTCCCGTAGCCTGACCCAGTTTCTTAGAAACGCCCAAAAACGGACATATACCCAAAAATCTGGTCAGAACATAGTTATTTATAAACACCGCCGTCAGGAGGATAATAATAAATTTCGTCATTTACATCTCCTCCTTATACTGCTGTGCCTTTTGGCAAAGCTCCGCCGACGGACAGCCTGCACAGCCAAAGCTCTTTTTTGCGTTTTTTCCGCCGGAAAGCTTATTAACCAAAGCAATCAGACACCCGAACACGAAAAATCCGCCCGGCGCCATTGTCATAATTGAAATATTATTGTCAACAAGCACGGGAATCTCTATTCCCATCCATGTGCCGTTACCGAAAACCTCTCGGATTGTTGCCATTAAAAGCAATGCAAGTGTAAAGCCTGCACCCATTCCCAAAGCGTCTATTGCCGAGTCAACAACCTTGTTTTTGTTTGCAAACATTTCTGCTCTGCCTAAAATAATACAGTTTACCACTATCAGCGGAAGGTATATTCCCAGGGATTGGTCAAGAGCAGGGGCAAACGCTTTAACAAGCATCTGCACCATTGTAACAAAGCCGGCAATAAGCACAATATAGCAGGGAATTCGCACCTTGTCAGGGATCACCCTGCGCAGGGCGGAGATAACCATATTTGAGCATAAAAGCACCACTGTTGCCGCCGCACCCATACCCAAAGCGCTTGAAACGCTTGTGGATGTGGCAAGAGTGGGGCAAGTGCCCAAAACAAGCACTAAAACGGGATTTTCTTTAATAATCCCCTTTAAAAAGTTCTGTCCTTTTGTCATATCACTCCGCCTCCTTTACTGTTTTGTAAGCTTCAAGAGCGTCTGTTACCGCATTCTTGTAAGCGTTTGAAGAAATCGTAGCCCCCGTTATGGCGTCAACCTGATTTAAGGTGTCTGCCGTTTTTCCGCTGTACTGACTGCAGTATGGGTCCTCGGCTGTTTTTGAGCCTAAACCGCTGGTTTCGTTATGGGACAAAGTTTTACATTCTTCAATTTCTCCCGAGGAGTTTATTCCGCATATAAGCTTCATATCGCCGCCGTAGCCCTTTGCAGTAAGCATAAACACATAGCCTGCGCCGTTTTCCGCACGGTAAACCTCGGTTACGGTCTGAGGCAGATTATCAACATCTATTTTTGTGAAAGTATCTCCGTCTTTAAGCACCTCTGCCCTTGCTTTCTGCGCCTCCTCTTCCTGCGATTTTGCAATAATCGGAGCGGTTACGGAATTTACATATGCAAGCGCAAAGGTCACCACGGCACATATTAAGGTAAGCACCAAAACCGGCTTAATTATTTCGCTGAAGGTCTTTTTCATTTGCGCTCACCTCCAACAAGTGGCTTTTGCCTTGTAAGCCTTGAAATATAAGGCGTTAAAATATTCATAAGCAGAATTGAGAAGGACACGCCCTCGGGGAAGGTTCCCCAGAATCTGATAAGCACCGTTATAAGTCCGCATCCTACTCCGAAAATAATCTTGCCCCATTTAGTTGCCGGAGTTGTGGCGTAATCGGTAGCCATAAAGAATGCGCCCAGAACAAGTCCGCCGGACATAAGCTGATACAAGGGCTCTTTGTCAAATATCAGCGACATTACAAGCACCGTGCCGATAAAAGCTACCGGTGTGTGCCAGGTTATCACTTTTCTTGCAAGAAGATAAATTCCGCCTAAAAGCAAGGCAAGAATACAGGTTTCGCCCAGGCATCCGCCTCTGAGCCCCAAAAGCATATCGGTATATGAGGGCAGAGACGTGAGTTCTCCCTTAGAAATAAGCGCCAAAGGCGTTGCGCTTGATGTTCCGTCGGGGAAAACCCAAGAGGTCATCGTCCCCGAAAAAGCCGTCATCAGAACAATTCTTGCAGTAATTGCAGGGTTTGCAAAGTTCTGGCCTATTCCGCCGAAGAGCTGTTTTACAACCACAATCGCCACAATACTGCCAAACGCCGCCTGCCACAGAGGGATTGATACAGGAAGATTAAAGGCAAGCAAAACTCCCGTAACAACTGCGGAAAGGTCGCTTACGGTATTTTCTTTTTTACATATTTTTTCAAACGCCCATTCGCCGAAAACACAAACCGCAACGCATACTCCGATAACAAGAAGCGCTCTGAAACCGAAAATTATTACAGACGCAACGCCGGCAGGCAACAAAGCAATAAGCACATCAAGCATAATCCGCTGAGTTGTTGTATTTTGGTTAATATGAGGCGACACCGTAGAAATCAGCTTGTTCATTTCTTAGCCTCCCCGTCCTTTGAATTATTCTCTGCTCTGTATTTTTTAAGCTTATCTTTTGCAAGCTTATTTGTCTGCACAAGAGGCCGCTTTGCAGGGCAAACATAAGAACAGCAACCACATTCCATACACAAATCCACGCACAAAGCTTCAAGCTCCTTCGGCAAATCCAATTTGTACGCCTTTGCAATGGCTCTGGGGTCAAGCCTCAGGGGACAATGACTTAAGCACCGTCCGCAGTTAATGCACTGAGTTGTCTTAGGCGGTTTTGCCTCCTGCTCATCCATTGCAATAAGAGCGTTTGTCATTTTCAGTACGGGAACCTCCAAGGATGGAACGGAAATTCCCATCATCGGTCCGCCGTATAAAATCTTTTTCGGCTCCGACTTAAAGCCTCCGCAAAATTCAAAAATGTCTTCTATGGGAGCACCTATGGGTGCAATAACATTGCAGGGATTTTTAACCGCTGAGCCGTCAACGGTTATGCACTTTTCAATAAGAGGCATACCGGTTTTTATGTAATCGGCAATAGATGCAAGGGTGGTGCAGTTAATTACAACCACGCCTGCGTCAATGGGCAGTCCGCCCTTGGGGATGATTTTGCCCACCGTGTTGTAAACCAAAACCTTTTCTCCGCCTTGCGGATAAACAGAGGGCAGAATTTTAACCTCAACGCCCTTAATGCTTTGGCTCATCTCCTGCATTTTATCAATACATTTCTTTTTATTATTCTCAATTCCGATAATTACCCTCTCGGTTTGCAGGTATTTCTGCAAAAGCCTGATACCCCGGGCAATGCTGTCTGTTCTGTCAAGCATTGTCCTTGTGTCGGAGGTAATGTAAGGCTCGCACTCGGCGCTGTTTATTACTATTGCGTCAAGCTTTGACAAATCCTTTACGCTCAGCTTAACAAAGGTCGGGAATCCTGCACCGCCTAAGCCTACAATTCCGCTTTCTTTAACCGCCTGAATAAAGCTGTCAAAGTCGCTGACGGCAGGGGGTGTTACGCTTTCGCATATTTCCTGATTTTCGTCTGTTTCAATAACTACTGCGTCGGTTTTTGCTCCGCCGTAAACGGTAAGCTGTTCAATTTTTTTAACAACACCGGTTACGCTTGAATGAACAGGCGCAGAAATAAACCCTTCGGCTTTGCCGATAAGCTGACCTGTTTTAACCCTGTCGCCGATTTTCACCAAAGGCACGGCAGGCTTGCCTATGTGCATAGACATAGGGATTTTAACCCACTTTGGCAAAGGCATTTTTACGGGTGCTTTGTCAGCCGTATTCTTTTTGTGGGGAACTCTGATACCCTTTAATCTCATTAGCCCTTATCCTCCGATTTATGTAATTTTTTATAATGTCTTATTTTAACATATCCTGCTTTATCAAGATTTTTTAAAACCAAACACGAGGCTGTTCCCGTTAAAATTCCGGAAATCACGCCCGAAACCACTAACAGGGGCAAATAGAATATGATTTCTGCAGTTTGCGTAATAGCAACGGCGACTGTTATCTGCCCTATATTATGGAAAACTGCGCTTATTCCGCCTATAACCCAGAGCTGTTCAAAAGGTATAAGCCGAATCAGCACAAGCATTGCAAAATACGCCAAAAGCCCCCCTGAAAGGCTGTAAACCAAGGACACAGCCTGACCGGTCAGCAGATTTCCCAAGGCTATGCGGATAATCAGCACCGCAAGCGCCTGCTTTCTGCCCAGGGCATAAATTGCAAACAGCGTAAACACGTTGGCAAGCCCTAATCTGACTCCGTAAACAGGCGTAAGAGGCGGCAGGGACGATTCTATAACGTTTACGATTACCGCCGCCGAAGCAAGTACCGCCGTCAGGGTAAGCTCCCTAATTTTTTTATCCTGTTTTTCCGTCATATTCCGAGGCGTCCTCCTCTAATCGAATTACGATTTTATTGGGCAGGCAAACAATGGGCGTGCCGCCCTTTTTCAGCTCGCCGTGATTAACGCAGACTTGGTCTGCACATTGGGCTGAAAGCATTTTAATACTTCCCTTTTCCGCAATAATCACATTTTCTCCGGCGTCGCCCGTCAAAACGATTTTTCGGCTGTCGGTCAATGTATCAAGGTTAATTTTTTCCACCAATCTGCCGTCCTGATAAATCACCGCTGTACTGCCCTTGAGAAACATCCCCGACGAAAAGGCGTATAAACAAATGCACAAAGTAATCAGCAAAGCAAAAATTATAATCCAAGTTCGGTTCTTCAAGCTAAAATCACCTTCGGTGTCTGAGATGACGAAAGGGAATTTTTCAGATTTTCGGTTACATAAATTTCGTTTTCGTCCGTTATAAACACCGCCCCGAAAAGTCCGCTGTTTCCCCTGTAAAATTCGGCGGATTTCTCAAGACCCATAACAAACAATGCAGTTGACAAACCGTCTGCCAAAGTGTCGTCCCCGGACACAATCGTCACCGATTTTAATCCGCTTTTTGCCGGATACCCTGTTTTGGTATCTATTATATGATGGTATATTTGTCCGTTTTCCTCAAAATAGCGCTGGTATCCGCCGGAGGTTACAACCGCCCTGTCCTTTACGGAAAGAGTACCCGAAGTTTCGGCATTGTCGTCCGGATTTGCAATAGCTATAATCCAGGGAGAACCGTCGGGCTTTGCGCCTACTGCTCGTACATTTCCGCCGAGGGAAATAAGGGCAGATGTTACGCCGTTTTCTTTAAGAATTTCGGTCGCCTTGCCGGAAGCGTATCCCTTTGCAATTCCGCCTAAATCAACGGCGCAGTCATTATTTACGGCAACTTTTTCCTCCGAAATATTCAGCTTGTCAAAGCCCGTGTGCTCAAGCGCAAGGTCAATCTCCTGCTGTGCTGGGACTCTGTTTTCAAGCGAAGAATAAAACCCCCACGCCTTTTCCAAAGGTTCAACGGTAATATCAAAGGCGCCGTCGGTCATATTGTAAATTTCTTTTGCCTTTTTAAAAACCCGATAGGTATCCTCCGAGGGAGCAATAGTTTTGTTGCTGTTCAATTCATAAATCTCGCTTTCGGTTTTTTCAACGGAGAAAAGCCCGTCAAGACGGCATATTTCCTCCTGCGCACTGCCAACCGCCTGCTGAGAGTTTTTTCCGTAGGCAGATACGGTCATAACCGTATCCATTGCAAAAAATTCCGAAGAATACGGCTGAGTGCCGCAGGAGGCAAGACAGCACAAAACCAAAAGCACAAGAAAAACAGAAAAAATTTTTAAAAGCCGTAAGCGTTTCAAATCATTATACCCTCGCTGAACATCAGATAAAGTCATTATACAACAAGTCAGCCCTTATTCCAACATTTTTTTAAATATTTTTAAATTATTAAGGACATATTTAAGACATCACGGGCAAAAAGCCGTCAAATACAAATAATTCCTTGATAATACCGTTTAACTATGATAAAATATACAGATAAACAGAGGGTTAAAACCAATTTAAAACAGGTGTTCTGATGAGCAGGTATTTAATTGCAGATTTGGTAATTGACATTAAAACAAAATACGGCTTTACTCCCAAAATTATGGCTGATTACGCTTACTGCGGAAAGTGCAAAACCGATTTTTCCGTTATAGTTACCGACAGTATGATAAACGCCGAAAAGGAAATTTCAAACGCCGTTTATTCGGATGATTACTGCGAAACTCTGGCGGTTCTGCGGAGTATCTGCGGGGAAATTCTCAGCAGTTACGACGGATTTCTTCTCCACTGTTCAAGCCTTGTAATGGACGGAAGAGGATATATTTTTACCGCCCCCAGCGGTACGGGAAAATCCACCCACTCAAGGCTTTGGCGTGAGCGCTTCGGCCAACGGGTAAAAATGATTAATGACGACAAGCCCTTTTTAAGGCGTGAAAACGGCAGATTTTTCATTTACGGCTCCCCATGGCAGGGAAAAGAAAACATCGGAAGCAACATCAAAGCTCCCGTAAGCGCAATATGTGTTTTAAAGCAAGGCAAAGAAAACAAGATATCCCCCCTTGAACCCGTTAAGGCTCTTTGTGAGCTGATGAATCAAACGGAGCTTCCCAAAGACCGCAGGTCAATGGAAAATCTTCTTGATTTATTTGACGGTCTTTTAAAAATCGTTCCTGTTTACATTATGGAATGTACAATTTCGCAGGAGGCGGCAGAAATTGCCTATAATACAATAAAAACCACACCTGAGCAGTTTCGTCATAATTGATTTTAATCTGCATAAATTCATTAAAGAGCATCGGTAATTTTAATCGGTTTTACCGATGATGACTTTTACATATGCGATATTGTCGCAGATAATTTGACAACAGAGGTTATAAATATGGATCATGTAATATCGGTAAGCAATATGAGGCAAAGCGACGCCCACACAATAGCCCATCATTGCTCCGGCGCAGAGCTTATGCGGCGAGCCGCTATGGGCGTTTATGAGGCTGTGGACTGGAAGCAGAAAAAGACGGCGATAGTCTGCGGAGGAGGCAATAACGGCGGCGACGGATATGCGCTGGCGGAAATTTTAGCCGACAACGGGATTCCCTGTTCGGTTTTCAGAGTTTCCGATAAATTCTCCGAGGACGGGTTGTTTTACTGCAAACGTGCCGAGAAAAAAGGAATATATGTGGATATGTTTGATGAAGATACGGATTTTACGGATTACGGCATAGTTGTTGACTGTATCTTCGGAACAGGATTCAGAGGAGCTCCGGAAGGCATACAAAAAGCCGCAATAGAAAAAATCAACAAAAGCGGAGCGTATGTTGTAAGCGTTGACATAAACAGCGGTCTTAACGGAGATTCAGGCATTGCAGAGCTTGCGGTAAAATCCGACATAACGGTGTCGATAGGTTACTATAAAACCGGTATGTTTTTAAACAACGCCCCCGACTGCATTAAAAAGCTTGTCAATGCCGACATCGGAATTCATCTTGAAAGTCCCCAGTATCACCTTATTGAAAAGGAAGAAGTTGAACATTTTTCGGGATACGGTTCTCTTACGCTTACCCCCGAAGAATACAAAAACCAATTTTCTCCCTGTGATAACGACGCCGAATATGTGGATTCCGTTGTGGCAAATTCCTGCAGGACTAAAAAAATAATCTTAATCAGAACGAAAAGCTCTGTTATGATAGCCGACCAAACCTATGTTTACTTTCAGGCGGATTACGCCGAAGCTAATTGACTTTACGGAGGAAAATAATTATGGAAATAGCAAAAAACGCCGACCTTAAAAACCCGGAGCTGCTTGCGGCTATTGACGCAATGCAGGAGGATAACTCAAAGGAAAATGTTGATAAAATGGTGAACCTTGTAATGAACTCCAAGTTTATTTCACCTGCAAAAATTCAGCCGCCGCAAAATGTGGCAAAAAGCCAGAACGGCAAAACAGTAATGCAGCAGCAAAGTCAGGTGCAGTTCCGACTTATTCAGAACGGCGAACAGCAGCAGTATTTTCCTGCTTTTACCGATGAGGACGAGATGAAAAAGTGGAAAGGCGCCGAGTCCGACAGCGATATGATGCTGGTTACATTTGAGGATTATGCAAATATGCTGGCTGACCCCAACAGTCCAGTCAGCGGTTTTGTAATAAATCCTTTCGGCAAAAGCGTCGCTTTTCCCAAAAATATGGTTATGAGCCTTATGCAGCAGCTTCAGGCAAGCAAAAACGGCGGTTTTGTTAAAAAGCAATTTAACAAAGACGAAAAGCTCCAGTTCAGCGACCCGGAGGAATATCCTATTGATATGATGGCTGCGGTTATAAGTCTTTTACAGGATCGTGACGATGTAAATTCCGCATATTTAAGACTTTTTAAGCACGAAAGCGCAGAAAAGCCCAGCTACCTTATTATTCTTGATTTTTCAGGCAATATGGAAGAAATA
Organism: bacterium; assembly: GCA_022774755.1. GTDB lineage: Bacteria > Bacillota > Clostridia > Oscillospirales > Acutalibacteraceae > Ruminococcoides. The sequence continues at coordinate 5,689 of JALFLK010000030.1, read as the reverse complement.
TTTACTGCTGTTGCAAAAGCCGCCTCTCCTCATTTAGACGGTATGCAGCTTAGTATGATGCCCTACGGACTGGACATTGCACAAAAGGCAGTTGAAGGCGTACAGCCCTTTTTTACCAAGGAAAACTGATAGGTGAAAATAAAATTCATAGGACTGCCGCGCTTTGCTATTTTGCTCTGTGTTCTGCAAGCCTGCATATTTTTCGTAGGATGCAGTACCGAAACATCATCAAACGACAAAGCAAACAGCAACATATATGCAAAGCCCGAAAATTGGGCATATACCGAAACCGATATTAACGGAAAAGACGCAGATGTATTTTTCATTTGTCCCACTTTGTATTACGGAACGGCAGACGCCGTAAATATGCCTCTTGATGACGAGGAAACCAAAAAGCGGTGCATGGGCTGTATAAATATGGAAAAGGGGATTTACGATGATAATTGCAGATTCTTTGCCCCGTATTACAGTCAGATGGGCGATTATGCCTACGATAATTATCCCTACGAGCAGTGCGAAGTGTATCTTAACATAGCCTTTGAAGATATAAAATCCGCTTTCCTTTATTATCTTGATAATTACAACAACAAAAGACCTATTGTAATTGCAGGGTTTTCCCAGGGTGCAGATATGAGCATACGGCTTATTAAGGAATGTTTCGGCGACAAAAGTCTGCAAGACCGCCTTGTTGCCTGCTACGCCATAGGCTGGAGGATTACAGACAGCGAGCTTGAGGAATGTCCGCATTTAAAATTCGCCTGTGCAGAGGACGACGCGGGAGTTGTTATTTCATTTAATTCCGAGGCGGAGGGCGTTGAGTCTTCTCAGATGATACCCTCGGGAGTTAAAACCCTCGCCATAAATCCGCTGAATTGGAAAACCGATTCCACCCCTGCTCCCAAGGAGCTTAACAAAGGCGCCTGCTTTACAAATTCAGAGGGGGAAATCTACAAAGAGATAAATAATCTTACGGGTGCGTATATTGACAATGAGCGTGGAGCTCTTAAGATTACCGACTTTACCCCGGACAGCTTTCCTCAGGGAATACGCCCCGTTAAAAGCGGAGTGTACCACGGATACGATTTTCAGTTTTTTTACCGAAATCTTGAGGAGAATGTTCAAAAGCGAATCAAGAGCTTTTTGAAAAGCCAAATCTGACAGACAATAACAGATAAATAACAGATGAATACATTTTACGGATATTTCAAAATATTACGATGATGCAAAAGACAGCCTTACCGGGCTGTCTTTTATTATTTCTGTTATATTTTACCAAGCAAGGCTTTCGGAAAACTTTACATAACTTTTACATTAAACAACAGGCACATTTTACATAAGGATAATATAATCTTAGCTGTACGGAAAAGGTACAAAGAATTAAGATTATAAGGAGAAAAACACAGATGAAAAAGAAAATTTTAGCAGGTATTGCCGCTGCGGCAATGATTATGACGGCATTTGCCGGTTGTTCACAGTCAGGCGCTTCAAGTTCAGCAGCTTCTTCAGACGGAGCAAGCGCTTCACAGACCGCATTTGACTCTTCTAAAAAGATTACGGTTGTAACAAGAGAAGAAGGCTCGGGCACAAGAGACGCTTTCACCGAGCTTACAGGAGTTCTTGTTAAAAACGGCGACACAAAAACCGACAACACCACAACCTCAGCAGTTACCATCAACAGCACTGAGGCAGTTATCACAAATGTTAAGGATAACCAGTGGGCAATCGGTTACATTTCGTTGGGTTCTCTTAACGATACGGTAAAGGCTCTGAAAATCAACGATGTTCAGGCTACGGCAGAAAATGTTAAATCAGGCGATTATGTAATCAGCCGTCCCTTTAATATTGCTTACAAGGGCGAATTAAGCGAGGTTGCCAAGGATTTTGCAGACTTTATTATGTCATCTGACGGTCAAAAGGTTGTTACCGATAACGGATATGTAAGCGTTTCCGAAAACGGCGCATACGCAGGCTCAAAGCCCTCGGGTAAAATCACCGTTGCAGGTTCTTCCTCAGTATCTCCTGTTATGGAAAAGCTTGCCGAGGCTTACAAGGCAGTCAACACAAATGCAGAGGTTGAAATTCAAACTTCGGACTCTTCCGCAGGTATGCAGGCGGCTATGGAGGGCACATGCGACATCGGTATGGCTTCCCGTGGATTAAAGGACGCTGAAAAAGAATCCCTTACTCCTATGACAATAGCCAAAGACGGAATCGCAGTAATTGTAAACAAAGCTAACACCTGCGATAGTCTTACATTAGACGGAGTTAAGGCAATTTACACCGGTGATACAACCGTTTGGAGCGATGTTGTAAAATGAGAATTAACAGAATAAAAGAAACAGCTATGCAGGGAGTGTTCTTCCTGACAGCTATTACAAGTATAGCGGCGGTAGTCCTAATTTGTATATTCTTATTCTGTAACGGTATTCCCGCAATGGCGGAAATCGGGTTCTTTGATTTTGTAGGCGGCCAAAAATGGTCGCCTACAAACGTACCTGCAAGTTACGGAATACTGTATATGATAATCGGTAGTATATATGTAACCGCAGGAGCAGTCCTGGTGGGGGTTCCCATCGGTGTGCTTACCGCCGTATTTCTGGCAAGATTCTGCCCACAACCTATATATAAATTTTTAAAGCCCGCCACAGAGCTGTTAGCCGGAATACCGTCAATAGTATACGGCTTTTTCGGCCTTATGGTGGTAGTACCGTTTATAAGAGAACATTTCGGCGGAAGCGGTTCAAGCCTTATGGCGGCCTCTCTTGTTCTGGGAATAATGATTCTGCCCACAATTATCGGGGTGTCTGAGTCCTCAATACGTGCCGTACCCGAAAGCTACTACGAGGGTGCGCTGGCACTGGGCGCAACAAGGGAGCGAAGCGTGTTTAAGGCTGTGTTCCCTGCGGCAAAATCAGGCGTTCTTGCCGGAATTGTACTGGGCATCGGCCGTGCAATCGGCGAAACAATGGCTGTTGTGCTTATTGCAGGCAACCAGGTTCAGCTTCCGGAATCTCTTACTGACGGAGTAAGAACGCTGACAGCAAACATCGTTCTTGAAATGGGCTATGCAACGGGACTTCACCGCCAGGCGCTGATTGCCACAGCAGTAGTTCTGTTTGTGTTTATCCTTTTGATTACGGTGTCTATGCAGGCTATAAAGAGCAGGAGTGAAAATCGTGGCTGATATTAGAGTAACATCCTCCGAAGACTTAGAAAATATTGTTCCCATAAACAAAATCACCTTTGCACAAAGGCTTAGGGAATACAGGCGCAAGCCTCTTTCGCTGATAATGCATCTGATTGTAATCTTGGCGGCGGCTCTTTCGGCGGCGGCGCTGATTTTTCTCATTATATACATTCTTATAAAGGGCGTGCCTAATCTTACTCCCGACCTTTTTGCCTGGGAGTATAATTCCACCAATGTTTCCTGTATGCCTGCAATTATTAACACGGTTATCATAACCTTTTTGACTCTGCTGATTTCCGTTCCCTTGGGAATAGGAGCCGCAATTTACCTTGCAGAATACGCCAAAAAGGGCAATAAGATAGTCAAGGTTATAAGAGCTATGGCAGAAACCCTCTCAGGCATCCCCTCTATTGTTTACGGACTTTTCGGTATGCTGTTTTTTGTAACGGCCTTAGGCTGGGGGTATTCCCTGCTTGCAGGCGCATTTACCCTTGCGATTATGGTACTTCCTACAATAATGCGTACAACCGAAGAGGCGCTTTTAACAGTTCCCGATTCTTACAGAGAGGGCAGTCTGGGCTTGGGCGCAGGCAAGCTGAGAACTATTGTCAGGGTAGTGCTCCCCAGCGCAGTTCCGGGAATACTTGCCGGAATAATCCTTTCAGTGGGAAGAATTGTCGGCGAAACAGCAGCATTGATTTACACCGCCGGATCTGCAACAGGAACGGCGGCAGGAGTAATGAGCTCAGGCAGATCCCTTGCTATACATATGTATGTTCTTGCAAACGAAGGACTTTACACAAATCAGGCTTGGGGAACAGCCGTTGTACTTTTGGTTTTAGTGTTCGGCATTAACTGCCTGTCGGCGTTTTTGGCAAAAAAGCTGGGCAGTAAAAAATAATCAGGCGTATTTTGAGATAATGTCAGAAAGGAACAGACATTCGGTATGGATAAATTTCAGATAAAAAATATGAACCTGTATTATGACAAATTTCATGCCCTTAAGGACATAAATTTGAATATGCAGGAAAACAAAATAACTGCTTTTATCGGTCCCTCGGGCTGCGGAAAATCCACTCTGCTCAAATCTCTTAACAGAATGAACGACCTTGTTGAGGGATGTAAAATTACCGGCGACATCCGCCTTGACGGCGAAGATATTTACGGTAATATGGATGTAAATCTTTTGAGAAAAAGGGTGGGAATGGTTTTTCAGAAGGCTAATCCCTTTCCTATGAGCGTTTACGATAACATCGCTTTCGGCCCCCGCACCCACGGAATAAAAAGCAAAAAACAGCTTGACGAAATTGTTGAACAGTCCCTGCGTGACGCCGCAATATGGGACGAACTGAAAGACAGGCTCAAAAAAAGCGCTCTGGGCCTTTCGGGAGGACAACAGCAGAGGCTGTGCATTGCCAGAGCTTTGGCTGTAAAGCCCGAGGTGCTTCTTATGGACGAGGCAACCTCTGCCCTTGACCCTATTTCTACGGGAAAAATCGAGGAGCTGTGCCTTAAACTGAAGAAGCAGTACACAATAATTATGGTTACACATAATATGCAGCAGGCGCTTAGAATATCTGACTACACGGCGTTTTTCCTGCTGGGAGAAATGGTTGAATACAACAACACAGATACAATTTTTTCTTCTCCGAAAAACAAAAAGACGGAGGAATACATTACGGGAAGGTTCGGATAAAATGAGAGCATACTACGATTCCAAGCTGAATGAACTAAACGATAAGCTTGTGGGAATGGGCGCATTGATTGAAAATGCAATAAACCACGCAGTTGCGGCGCTTACTCAAAAAAATGTTGCAGAAGCGCAGAAGGTAAGCGAGCTTGAGGATAAAATCAACGACGCCGAAAAAGAAATTGAGGCCTTTTGCCTAAAGCTGATACTTCATCAGCAGCCTGTGGCAGGAGATTTAAGGCTTATATCTGCGGCGCTTAAAATGATTACGGATATGGAGCGAATCGGCGACCAGGCGGAGGATGTTTCGGAAATATGTATTCTGCTTTCCAAAAACTCATATGTTCATAATCTTGAGCATATTAAGCAAATGGCTGAGCATATGAAAAAAATGGTTACCGACTCAATTAACGCCTTTGTAACAAAAGACATTGTCCTTGCTATGTCAGTCTGCAAAAACGACGACATTATCGACGACCTGTTCGTTAAGGTCAGACAAGATATGATTGAGCTTATTTCAAAGGACAGCTCCAAAGGCGAGGTTGCCTTTGATTTGCTTATGGTTGCAAAATATTTTGAGCGAATCGGCGACCATGCAACAAATATTGCCGAATGGGTTATTTACTCTATTAACGGAGACCGGAAAATATAAAAAATTTATTAAAAGCTAAGGAAACACTGATTAAATCGTTTGTGCATATTGCGCCGTCAGATTTTTTGTCAGGTTGCACAAACAAACCGCAGTAATGCTGACGCATTACGAGGATTTTTTGGGCAGGCTGACGGAAAAGATGCAAGCAAGATGTGCAAAC
>JALFLK010000018.1 GCA_022774755.1 bacterium | reverse complement strand
TGCTCCGGGGAGATAGCTTCATCTAATTTGTAAAGTTTTATGCCCGACCGTTTTCCGCCGAGAAAAGGCGGGTTTATAACATAAAACATATATGTCCGATCGTTTTATTCCGGGGAAATAGATTCATCTATGGTGCTGTCGTTGCTGTCTGCCCGGATTGCCTGTCGAGGCTTTTTTGCTCCGGGGAGATAGCTTCATCTAATTTGTAAAGTTTTATGCCCGACCGTTTTCCGCCGAGAAAAGGCCGGTTTATAACATAAAACATATATGTCCGACCGGTTTATTCCGGGGAAATAGATTCATCTATGTTGCTGTCGTTGCTGTCTGCCCGGATTGCGTGTCGAGGTACTCGAATTGTTTTACTATATTGGAAAATGCTTTTAACGGTCGGGCAACATAGGGTTTTGTAAAATCAATCTGTCTGCCCGGATTGCGTGTCGAGGCACTCGACTGCCGTTTGTACTTAATATACGACCGTTTGTGCAAAACCGCTGGATTTTTGCAGGTTAATTTTATATAATCAGGCTGTAATCGGAGGTGAGAAAATTGAAGGTGGAAATTAAGGTTGACAAATCATTGACCGAACCCAGGGTGATAATCGAAACAAACGAAATAACCCAAGAGGTATCGGAGATTGTAAAAAAACTTTCCGAAGAAAAAATCGGTATTTTAACAGGCTTTAAACAGGAGCAGGCGGAGATACTGGAGCAAAGCGAAATTTACTGCGTATATTCTTCAGCCAAAAAAGTTTTTGCCGTTACCGAAAAAGGAGAATATGCGCTTAAGTTTCGTATGTATGAGCTTGAAGAAAAGCTTGATAAAAACTGCTTTGTGCGGATTTCAAATTCAGAAATTATAAATCTGAAAAAGGTTAAGAGCTTTGATTTAAGCCTTACGGGAACAATCTGCGTAAAAATGAAGAACGGAAGAGTGACCTATGCGTCACGAAGATATGTGTCAAAAATAAAACAAGTTTTGGGCATTTGAGGTGATTTATATGAAAAAGAAATTGGTGTTAAGGTGTCTTTTGGGCGCACCTGTGGGTTTTGCCGTAAGTATGATTATAACGGTTATTATTTCGCTTGTTATCGGCGACGGTAACTATCACCCGATTGTACCGCAGATGGCGGAGAATTTCGGCAGTGAGATAAATGCCGTAGTTGTGCAGATGATTTTGTCGTTTTTGTACGGAGCTTCCTGGGCAGGAGCTTCTCTGATATGGCAGAAAGAGGAATGGAGCTTGCTCAGGCAGACATTTACCCATTTGATTGTCTGCTCTGTCTTTACTTTCCCGGTAGCTTATGTCTGCTATTGGATGCCCCATAATTTAACGGGCGTTCTCAGCTATTTCGGAATATTTTTTGTAATTTATTTTTCAATCTGGATTTCCCAGTATATTTCCATAAAATCAAAAATCAAGAAAATGAACAAAAAAATCGCAAAATAACAAAAATAACAAAAGGCGCTGTGCAATTTAACTACGCACGGCGCCTTGAATTTTATTTAAAACCTTACTTGTTTTCTTCTCTGTATTGCAATTCCTTTAATATCATATTGGCGCACATATAAACGTTGCCGCCGCCCATAGTTAAAATCAAATCGCCCTCTTTTGCGTTGTCGCAGACATATTTTGTAATGTCCTCAAAGGTGTCAATGCAGACAGAGCCGGGGACTTTTTTGCCTAAGTCGGTGTTGTAGATATTGTATGTGTTTGTTTCTCTGACAGGGAGAATTGCAGAAATAATCGCCTTGTCGGGGATTGTAAGCGCCTTGGCAAAATCGTCAAGGAGCATAGCGGTTCTTGAGAAGGTGTGCGGCTGGAACACCGCCCAAACCTTGTTAAAGCCCATACTCATTGCGGCGTTTAGGGTTACGGTAAGCTCCGTGGGATGATGAGCAAAGTCGTCGGCAACGGTAATGCCCATAGGCGTTCCCAAAATCTCAAATCTGCGGTGAACCCCGCCGAACTTGTGCAGGTTTTCGCTGATTTCATTGGGAGTTGCACCCAGATAATGAGCCGCCGCAGCCGCCGCCAGAGCGTTATATACATTGTGCTTGCCCGGTACAATCAGCTTGATTGTGGTGATTTTCTCACCCTTGTGCATCAGGTCAAACTGCTCGTGAACCCCCTTGTCAGCGCTCATATTCACAGCGTAGTAATCGTTTGAGCTGTCAAAGCCGTAGGTGACTTTTTCTATATCCACATCTTTAACGGCATCCATTGTGTTTTTGTCGTCACCGTTTAAAACAAGCACGCCTGTGGTCTGCTTTGCAAACTGACTAAAGGATTTTTTTATGTTGTCAAGGTTTTTAAAGTAGTCCAGATGGTCGGCGTCAATGTTAAGTATAATAGACATAAAGGGGTTGAGCTGTAAAAATGTATCTACATATTCGCAGGCTTCGCAGACGATAATATCGCTTTTGCCCACATAGCTGTTGCCGCCGATAAAGGGCAGTTTTCCGCCGATAATCGCAGAGGGGTCAAATCCGCTGCCGATTAAAAGCTGAGAAAGCATAGCGGTTGTTGTGGTTTTTCCGTGAGTTCCCGCAACGGCAATGCTCCTTCTGTATCGCCTTGTAACGATACCCAGCATTACGCTGCGCTCAATACAGGGTATGCCCAGCCTTTGAGCTTCTGCTCTTTCGGGGTTATCGCTTTTAATTGCCGCAGAGTACACAACAAGCTGTGCGTCCTTTATATTTTCAGCCTTGTGTCCCATAAAAACAGGTATTCCGTAGCTTTTAATGCGGTCAAGGGTTTCGCCCTCGTTCATATCGGAGCCCGTAAGTTCAAAGCCCTCGCTGTGGAGAATTTCAGCCAGAGGACACATACCGCTTCCGCCTATTCCGATAAAATGGATTCGTTTTATATTGTTCAAGAGTTCATCGTAATTCATAAATTCCACTCCAATTACTCATAATAAGCTAATTATATTATATTGCCTTTGGCCAAAAAAATAAATAGCTGTTGCAAATTTGTTACAATTTTTTTGATTGTGCCTGCTTTGGGTTGGTGGTATAATATATCTGTTATATATTATTGTTTTAGAAAATCGGAGAGCCTTATGAATTTAGTTAAAAATCAAATAATCGAGCTTAATATCGACTCGGTTACTTCACAGGGCAGCGGAGTGGGCAGAACAGAGGACAAAATTGCGGTTTTTGTGCCCCAAAGCGCCGTGGGAGACAGGCTTAGGGTGAAAATCGTTAAGGTTAAGAAAACCTACGCTTTCGGTAAAATTGAGAGTGTAATTTCTTCCTCAAAGGACAGAATCGCCGTTGACTGCCCGGTGTTTAACAAATGCGGAGGGTGCGTTTACAGGCACATCAATTATGACGCTGAAAAGGCCGTCAAGGAGCAGACGGTCAAGGACGCCGTTGTGAGAATCGGCGGACAGGATTCAGCCAAGGTTAAGCCCTTGATTTCCTCCGGTAAACGCCTGCGTTACAGAAATAAAGCTCAGCTTCCCGTGGGGTTAAACGACTGCGGAAAAACCGTGGCAGGATTTTTTGCTCCTCACAGCCACAGGATAATTCCCTGCGCCGACTGCCTTTTACAGCCCGAGCTTTTCGGCAGAGCCGCGGAGATTGTTTTAAAATTCCTTGACGAAACAAATCAGCTCCCTTATAACGAAACAACAGGCAAGGGCAAGCTCAGACATATTTATCTTCGTTACGGCGAAAAAACAAATCAGCTTATGGTCTGCCTTGTTGTAAACGGCAACGGACTGAAACAGGAAAACCGGCTGATTGAAAGGCTGAAAAATAATCTCCCAAACCTTGAAACGGTGGTTATAAATTCCAACCGAAAGGACACAAATGTGGTTTTGGGAGAGAAAAACCGTGTGGCTTACGGCAAAGGGTACATTGAGGATATTTTGTGCGGTCTGCGCTTTAGAATTTCGCCTATGTCCTTTTATCAGGTGAACAGAGCAACAGCCGAGCTTCTCTACGGCAAGGCTAAAGAATACGCAAGCCTTAAAAAGAACGAGGTGCTTCTGGACCTTTACTGCGGAACAGGTACAATCGGGCTTACAATGGCAAAGGACTGCAAACAGCTAATCGGCGTAGAGGCAGTAAAACAGGCGGTTGAAGACGCAGAAATAAATGCCGGAATAAACGGCATAGATAACGCACGGTTTATCTGCGCAGACGCTGCAAAAGCGGCGGCAGAGCTTGAAGAAGATGGTATAAAGCCTGATGCGGTAGTGGTTGACCCGCCCCGAAAAGGACTGGAAAAAGAGCTTGTGGAAACCATTGCAAGAATGAACCCCCAAAGGGTGGTGTATGTCTCCTGCGACCCTGCAACCTTAGCCCGTGACTTAAAAATATTTGAAGAAAACGGATACCAAACCCGAGAAATAACACCTGTGGATATGTTCCCCGGAACTCATCACATCGAGACGGTTGTATTGATGTCAAGGGCAGATAAATAAGGTGCAAAAGCCTTGAAATCAGTAGATTTATGAGAGCAATTTGATGTAAGACTGTTTGATGTTCACCGGTTTACGCATATCATCGGACGAATACTGAGCGAATAAAATCAAAAATAAACGGAGGAGGAATTATGAAAAAAAGAAACAGACTATTCAATTTAAAACGCTATACCTGTTGCCTGATATGTTTGATTATGATATTTGCCGCAGGCGGATGCACAGGAAAGACCTCTGGTGACAAAAATTTCAAAAACTCAGTCTATGCAAACGCTGATAATTGGGTTTATGCAGAAACCGATGTTTCGGGAAAGGACGCAGACGTGTTTTTTGTAAATCCAACGGTGTATATGGGAACGGATGAAGAGCTTGTCTGGAAGGAATATGATGAAAAAACAAAAAGCTCCTTTGTCGGTTCTGTAAATATGGAAAAGGGAATTTATGACGACAACGCACGTTTTTTTGCTCCGTATTATCATCAGGCGGCGCTCAGCGCATATTATGTACCTGAGGAGCAGAGCAAGGATATATTTGATTCAGCTTACAGCGAGGTTAAGGATGCCTTTGAATACTATATGGAGTGCTTTAATGACGGCAGACCGCTGATTCTTGCCGGCTTTTCACAGGGGGCTCAGCACTGTATCAGCCTTCTAAAAGAATATTCCGGCGATGAAAAATTCAACAGCATACTTGTTGCCTGCTATGCCATAGGCTGGCGTTTTACAGAACAGGAACAGGCTGAATACCCCGATATACATTTTGCTCAGGGTGAAAAAGATACAGGCGTTTTAATTGCCTTTAACAGTGAGGCTGTTGATGTGCAGGACAGCCTGATGATTCCCAAGGGAACAAAAACACTGGCAATCAATCCGCTTAACTGGAAAAATGACGGAACTGCTGCAGATAAATCGATGAATCTTGGAGCTTGCTTTACCGATTATCAGGGGGAAATAACTAAAGAAATTTCACAGCTCACCGGCGCATATATTGACGATAATCGTGGGGCGCTAAAGGTAGTTGATGTAAATCCCAAGGACTACCCGTCAGTTCTGTTTGCAGACGGCATATATCATATTTATGATTATCAATTCTTCTACAGAAATCTTGAGAAAAATGTCCAAACACGGATTGAAAGCTTTTTACATAATTGAGCAAGGCTTTCGTCATTTCGGACAGACGCAGTGATTGACAAGTAATCACCAAACTCTTCTGACATCTCTTAAAAAGCAATAAAAATTGCCCCCCGCCACAGAATTTGCCCGTTGGCGGGGGTTTTAATTGTCAATAGGTTAAAAAAGATGTCAATTAAGATGCGAGAAATTAGCATAAAAAAAGAAGAATGCCCCGTACGCGATTTGCGCACCGAGGCACCCGGCGGCGTGACGCCGCTTACAATATTCATTGTCAACACAACTGCTTTAGCAGAAAGTTAAACGTTAAAAAAGAGACGTCAGCTTTTACTAACGTCTCGACTGGTTGCGGAGGCTGGATTTGAACCAACGACCTTCGGGTTATGAGCCCGACGAGCTACCGAGCTGCTCTACTCCGCGATATTTGTGATGTGCTTACAACGGGAACAGCCTGCTTGATTAAGCACACTTCCGTGACTGCTCTATTATTATATCACCTGTATATAATTATGTCAAGAGTTATTTTTTATAATGAACAGACCTATGAATTTCAGAACAAATATGGATTTTGCCGAGGATAATCTTGCTATAAACGAAAACCGGCATGCTCAGCTTCAGGACGAGAACATAGGCAGTGCCTATGTTTACAACAATTCTGTAACGATTGATTTTAAAAATCCGGGCGAAACTCAGCTTTTTCTGACCGACGAAAACGGCAAAGACTACTATTATTACGTCAGCGTTGACAAAGATTGCAGGGTTGATGTAGAAAAAGAGTGATTTTGAAGATAAATTCAGAAAAAATTTGTTATTTTTAGTGACATTATAATAAAAAAGTGCTAAAATAGATTTGTGTATCAAATATCTTTTGAAAGGAGCATTTATATGGCAGATAATAAAATACCGTATAAAATCTATCTTGAAGAATCGGAGATGCCGAAGGCTTGGTACAATGTGAGAGCTGATATGAAGAACAAGCCGGCACCTCTTTTAAATCCTGCAACGCTGAAACCTATGACGGCAGAGGAGCTGGGACATGTTTTCTGCGACGAGCTTGTTGCGCAGGAGCTTAACGACACCGACGCTTACATTGAAATTCCCGAGGAAATCAGGAGCTTTTACAGAATGTACCGTCCGTCGCCTCTTGTCAGAGCTTATTGCCTTGAAAAAAAGCTGGGCACTCCTGCTAAGATTTATTACAAGTTTGAGGGCAACAACACCAGCGGAAGCCATAAGCTGAACAGCGCAATCGCACAGGCATACTACGCTAAAAAGCAGGGACTTAAAGGCGTTACCACCGAAACAGGCGCAGGTCAGTGGGGTACGGCGCTTTCTATGGCGTGCGCATACCTTGACCTTGACTGCAAGGTGTATATGGTTAAGGTTTCTTACGAGCAAAAGCCCTTCAGAAGAGAGGTTATGAGAACCTACGGTGCATCGGTTACTCCTTCTCCGTCAGAAACAACGGAAGTCGGCAGAAAGATTTTGCAGGAGCATCCCGGCACAACGGGAAGCCTTGGCTGTGCAATTTCCGAGGCTGTTGAGGCGGCTACAACTCACGAGGGCTACCGCTATGTTTTGGGCAGCGTTCTCAATCAGGTGCTTTTGCACCAGTCTGTTATCGGACTTGAAACCCAGGCGGCTCTTAAAAAATACGACATTAAGCCCGACATTATCATCGGCTGTGCAGGCGGCGGCTCTAACCTTGGCGGTTTGATTTCTCCGTTTATGGGTGAAAATCTAAGGGGAGAGGCAAACTATAAATTCATCGCTGTTGAGCCTGCTTCCTGCCCGAGCCTTACAAGAGGTAAATTTGCTTATGATTTCTGCGATACAGGCAAGGTTTGCCCGCTTGCAAAGATGTATTCATTAGGCAGCGGATTCATTCCGTCGCCAAACCACGCAGGCGGTTTAAGGTATCACGGTATGAGCTCAATTCTTTCTCAGCTTTATCACGACGGACTTATGGAGGCAAGGTCTGTTGAGCAGACTGCCGTATTTGAAGCCGCAGAGCAGTTTGCAAGGGTAGAGGGCATTTTGCCTGCTCCCGAAAGCAGTCACGCAATCAGAGTTGCCATTGACGAGGCTTTGAAATGCAAAGAAACAGGCGAAGAAAAAACAATCGTGTTCGGCCTTACAGGTACAGGCTACTTTGATATGGTTGCTTACGAGAAGTTTAACAACGGCGAAATGAGCGACTATATCCCCACAGACGAGGACTTAAAGCCCGGCTTTGACAGCCTGCCTAAGGTTGACTGATAATATTATCTGAAATTAAAGAGAGATGTTCCGCAGAGTATGGGGCATCTCTCTCGGCGTTATATCCGGATATTATATCTTTGCGTTTTAATTAAGATTTTTTAATTATCATAAATAAAAAAATATGAAAGGCGGAGAAAAATGAAAAGATTTACAAGCATACTGCTGTCGCTTTTAATGCTGATTTCAATGACGACGGCAGCAATGACAAATGTATCGGCAGTCGAAAACGACGAGGCTGAAAGCGCCTCCAAAGAGGTAGCAAGCATAGAAATAACAAGCCCACCGACGGCGAACACCTATTTTGCAGGCGTTACCTGCCAAATTCAGTACTACCTGCAGGGAATGGAGCTTAAAGTTACTTACAGCGACGGTAAAAGCACTACATACAGCGGGGAAGACTACTATGAATTCTTTGCGTATGAGGTTGAATACTCCGGCGACTGCATAACAGAGGATGATTACGGATATTACTACTGTACGCCCAAGTCAGGGGATAACACCGTTACAATTTCCTACGGCGGACAGTCGGTTGATTTTACAATTTACGCTTCAGATGTTGAAAGCGCCGAGGTCACAAATCCTCCTGCCCACAGCGATTATGTAACCGATACCTCGTATTACATACCCAACGAGCTTTACGGACTTGAGCTGACTGTTAGTTTTGCAGACGGAACAAGCAGGGTTTATTACGGATATGATGACAGCCGTTTCTTTTGCAATGAGGTGACATTCTCAGGAGCCTGCGTTGAGGAAAACAATCAATATATGACCCTTGCCCCGGGCGAAAATACAGTTCAGATAATCTGCGGAGAAAAAACCGCCGACATAACATTCACCGCCGTTGACGTTACAGGCATAGAGGTTACCTCTGCCCCAAAGAGGACAAATTTTATTGCCGGAAACATTTATTATATTACCAATTATCTTGACGGAATGGAAGTGACGGTTTATTATTCCGACGGCACAAGCCGGGTTTATACCTATGAAGATGACTGGTATTTCTTTGACAGTCAGTTAGAGTATTCAGGCGATTGTGTTGAATACGGATATAATATGAACCTCGCTTTGGGAGAAAACGTAATAACGGTTAGTTTTATGGGAAAAACCGATGACTTTACGATTACGGGCGTTGAAGTTGCAGACATTGAGGTTACAAAGCTCCCATCAAAAACAAGCTTTACCGCAGGAAAAGAGTATGAAATTACGGAAAATCTCTACGGTATGGAATTAACCGTAAACTACACAAACGGAACCTGTGATGTTTTCCGGCGCAGTGATGACTGGGTATTTTATTGTACTGAGCTTGAATATTCGGGTGACTGCGTTGATGAAGAAAGGGGTTATATGACCCTCTCTGAGGGCAAAAATGTAATCACACTTTCGCTGGGCGGAAAAACTACAGAGCTGATTTTGAATGCCGTTAATGTTGTAAACATAGAAATTACCAAGGCGTCAGGCAAACCCGACCTTATTGCAGGAAATGAGTACTATATCGAAAACTATATTGCAAGTGTAAGGGTATATTATTCAGACGGCACCGGCAAAACATACACCCCCGGCGATGATTGGGAATTCTTTAACGATGATATATCATATTCGGGCGATTGCGTTGATGAACGGGGCTATTATATGACGCCTGTATCG
The DNA here is from genome assembly GCA_022774755.1 of bacterium. Lineage (GTDB taxonomy): Bacteria > Bacillota > Clostridia > Oscillospirales > Acutalibacteraceae > Ruminococcoides. The sequence continues at coordinate 34,733 of JALFLK010000018.1, read as the reverse complement.
GGAGAAAATGTGATAACGGTTAATGTGGGCGGAAAAACTGCAGATTTTACCCTTTATGCATATGAGCTTGACAGCATAGAGTTAAAGCCGTCGTTAGACAATAAAAAGCTTTTGTTGGGTCGGAAGTACTACATTACCGATTATCTTGAAAAAGCAACGGTTTACTATGCCGACGGCACAAGCAGAACTTACACCCCCGACTACGACTGGAATTTCTTCAGCTATAACTTAACGTTTTCCGGTGACTGCGTTGACGAAGACGACGACCGATATATGAATCCTAATTTGGGAGAAAATGTAATAACCGTTACCTGCAGCGGAAAAACCGACCAAATCACCTTTACCGGTGTAGAGCTCACGGGTATTGAGGTTGTTGCACCGCCTGAGAAAACCGACTTTGTTGAGGGGAATACATATTATCTGTATTCTATCCTTGACGGAATGGACATCAGGCTTTCGTATTCTGACAAAACAAGCGAAATCTGCCGTGCCGACGCTTTGGACTCAGATTCAAATCTGCAAATCTCGGGCGATACTGTAACCAAAGGCGAATACGGTCAATACATCATTACTCCCAAAGAGGGATTGAACACAATAACATTAACCTATTGCGGTAAATCCGCAGATTTTGAAATAAGTGCTTTAAAGGTTACAGACCTTGAGGTGACAAAACAGCCTGTTCAGTATGAATATGCTGCCGGTGTAGGCTATAATTTAAGCGAATGTCTGGAGTCAGCGGAATTTAGGATGACTTTTTCCGACGGCACAAGCAAAACATATGTGGGTAACGACTGGAAAATCAGCAGCTATCTTGAGTATTCGGGCAATAATGTTGCCAATGGAATAATAACGCCTGTTGCCGGTGAAAACACAGTAACGGTGACTTATGCAGGAAAATCCGCAGATGTTGTCCTGACAGCCAAAGAAGTACGGAGCATTGAGTGTTCCTATACTCCCGGCAACGATATATTCCTGGAGGGTAGCACCTATAGTATTTCATACCTTACTAAGTCGCTTGAGGTTACTGTAAACTTTACCGATGGAACAAGCTATACTTACTCAAGTGACAATTACAGGGACAATGAGTTCCTGAACAGCCTCAGCTACTCAGGCTCCTGTATCACAACAGATGAATACGACAATGTGTTGTTCACACCCTCAGCAGGAGAACACACGGTGACTGTAAACGGCGCAGGTAAAACAACTGAGTTCGTTGTTAAGGCTTACGCTCTGGAAAGTATAGAAATTGTAAACGGACCTGATATAAATCACTTTATCGCCGGTGAATCATATTATGTATACGGTTACGCTGACGGACTGACAATCAATATGAATTTTGCCGACGGAACACAAAAGCAATATACTTTTGTAAGTTCTGACAGCTACGCAAACTCCTTTACTTTAACAGGAGAAAATGTAAAATATGGTGATCTTATGCCTGTAATCGGTGAAAATGTTATTACCCTTACAATGGGCGGAAAAACTGCTCAATACACGGTTTACGGTGTTGACAGCGACAGCATAAGCAAAATAGAGGTTACCAAAACTCCAAATAATGTCAATTATTATGCAGGCTACACTGATTGGTTCAACAGAAACGGAATTGAAATTACAGCATACCTGGCAAGCGGAGAAAGCTACATTCTTCAATCAGAGCTTGCCTGTGGAGAAATTTTTTATTCTGCCGATTGTATGAAACCCGATACCAATGTGCTCAATAATGTTTTGTACGGAGAGAACACCATAACGGTTGATGCTTGCGGTCATCAGGCTGAATTCTCGATTTACGGAGTTGAAACACCGATAGATAAAATTGAGCTTGTCAAAAAGCCCGGCAGTAAGCTGACGGCTCCTTTCAGCGGAGATATGATTACCGATACCGTGCTGAGAGTTTACTTTAATGACGGAACCGTAACCGATGTTGATTTCAGCGACAGCTACGGATACACTTACAACGAAAGAAACGACAGTATCTGCAAAGGCGTGCTTTATATGAATAATGATGTATTGCAGAAATACTACGAAAATTCCTGGAATGTAGGTATTTGGTTCACAATAACCGAGGGCACCGCAACATTTAATATTTTCGGCAAAGAGTTTACATATAAGGCAGAAAGGCTGATAGGCGACGCAAACGGCGACGGCGTGGTTTCTATACTTGATGTATCTGTAATTCAGATGTATATGGCTAAGCTTGCCACAGACAATGTAGATGTTTTGGCTTGCGATGTTGACGGCAACGGAGAGGTCAATATTTCCGACGCATCATATCTGCAAATGATGATGGCTAAGTTAGTCTGAATCAGGCTGTTTAAGCCAACTATATGTGTAAGCCGACAGCAGGCTTTATTGTTAATTCAATAAAATCATTGGAATAAAAGACGGAACGGCGTGCTTTTGCATACCGTTCCGTTTTTTGATGTGTATAATGTTTGATGTGTATAATGGATCTTGCTGTGTATAATGACTCTGCTGTTTATAACGATTTTGTTTGTATTTATTTACAGGGCTTACAGGGATTTCAGCTTTTCTTCAATTACAGGCACATAAAATTTTTCGTAGGCTTTTTTTGTGGGGTGAATACCGTCGTCCTGGTTAAACACCTGATATTCCCGGTCATATTCATCCGAGGTAAGCCCTGTTTCCTCATAAATGTCAATGTAGGGAATACCCCACTTGTTTAGGGGTTCTTTGATTGCATTCCAGGCATTTTGTTGGGGGATTTCATACTCGTCTTTCATTTTGTGACCAAGCACAAAGAGCTTTTTTGTATCGGGGTATTTTGTTTGGAGAATACGGCAGATTTCGTCAGTTGCGCCGTAGATTGTGTGCAGGTCAAAATCCTCGGAGCTTCGGCTGTGGGTGGGAGAGCCTAAGGAAAGCCCTCGGAACACATCGTTGTATCCGCCCTCAATAAGCAGATAGTCGTATTCGCCGTCAAGCTCTCGGATTCGCTCATAGATGCTGTCGCTTCTGTCATCTCTCAGGGCAAGGGTTGTTCCGCCTTTACTGCGGTTTACAAGCCTCATATTATTCCTGTCACGGATAAATTCGGCGTAGGCGTAGTGGTCGGAGCCGTCGCCTGCGCTTACGCTGTCGCCGTCTGCGTAAATTGATTTTCCAAACAGTATATGCTCTTTTATGTTGGTATTATCCGAAAACATATTGCAAAGCATAAGTGACGCCGATTTGCCGTTTTGCACCGTGCTTTCACCGGGATTTATAGGGGGATTTTTTCCGTCGATCCGGTAAAAAATATTGCAGAATGTAAAGTAAAACAATGCTGCTGCGGCGGCTGTAAAAATCAGCGACACCGCCAATGATAACACCGCTTTCTGTTTGTTTTTCATTTTATAATCTCTCCGTTATAGATTTTTAAGGAAGCAATGACTAAATCGTTTGTGCATATTGCGCCGTCAGATTTTTTGTCAGGTTGCACAAACAAACCGCAGTAATACTGACGCATTACGAGGATTTTTTAGGCAGGCTGACGGAAAAGATGCAAGCAAGATGTGCAAACAATCTTATGATGTGATTTATTCAGTGTTTCTTTAATTATAACTTTAAAATTATAGCATTATAAATTATAGCATTATAAATTATAGCGTTATAAATCCCTGATGATTATTCGTCGATTTCTTCCAAATCCTCTTGCGAAACCCTGCGCAGGGGCTTTTTGTTAAATAGGTCATACAAAATCGGGACAATGTAAAGGGTGGTAATTGTTCCGTACAAGAGACCGCCTATGCAAACCACAGCAAGGGGCTGAATCATCTCTGTTCCCGTTCCGGAGCCAAGTGCCGTTATCAAAAGACCGAAAACGGTTGTAAGTGCGGTCATAAGTATGGGACGCAATCTTGTTTTTCCTGCCTCGATAAGTGCGGTGTGCTTTTCTTTGCCCTCAAGGCGCAGTTGGTTAATGTAATCTACCAGCACAATGCCGTTATTAACAATTATTCCGAACAGCATTACAAATCCCAGCATAGCTACAACGCTTACATCGTTGCCTGTAACAAGCAGTCCCAAAAATCCGCCGGTGCAGGCGAGAGGGATTGTAAACATTACGATAAAGGGTGACTTCAGGCTCTGGAACTGGGCTACCATTATCAGATAAATCATAATAACTCCCAGCAAGAGCATAAGAGAAAGCTGACCCATAGCTTCCATCGTAGTTGCGTCTGCTCCTGTATATTCTATGGAAAAGCCGGACGGCAGGCTGTAATCGCTGAACCTATCCTTAACCGCATTTGTAACGGCTGTGGTGGTGTAGCCGTCTTTTACGGTACCTGCTATTGTCAGGTATCTCTGCTGATTTTCACGGCTGATGGAATTCATTGAGTCAGAACGTGAAACGACGGCAATTTCCGACAGACGGACTGTTTTTTCTTCTTTATCTGCGGTGGTGTATGTAATGGGAATATTCATAACATCTTCGGCAGATTTTACCTGATCGGTTTTGTCAACCACAACCACGTCAATGTCGCCCTGTTCGTCATTTGTAAGAGCAGTTGCGGTGTTTTTTGTTTTAAGAGCCTCAGCCACCTGCTGATAAACCTGAGCAACTGTAAGATTCTTCTGAATAGCCTTATATTTATCAACGGTTACCTTTATTTCGGGAGTAGTTGCGTCTATGCTTGTTTCAGCCGTGTCAATTCCGTCGATATTTTCCATTATTTCAGCCATATCCTCGGCTGTCGATTTGAGAGCGTCAAGGTCGTTTCCGTAAAGCTTTATCTCCACGCCTTCTCCCAGCAATGCGCCCGTTGAGCCGGTTGAGGAGCTTCCTTCTACGGAAAATTCCCCCTCAAGAGAGCTGAGCTTATCCTCAAGCTGTTTTGCAATATCGTTGCTTTGCTTTTGATACTCAGGTTTGAGAACGGCGTATGCAGATATTGACGATGGGTCCGCTTCTCCTGTTGACATTCCAATCATTCCGCTCATACCGCCTATGAGCACGCCCACGGTGTCGAAGCAGTCAAAATCCTGTGATAAAATATCGTTGAGTTTGTCTGCGGTTTCAGCCGTTTCTTCAAAGGTGTTGTTTTTGGGCATTTCTGCGCTGATTGAAATTTCTGTTGACGACATCTGAGGCATAAAGCTGAATCCCTTTAAGAATGCCAGCGCCGTACAGCCAAACAGCAGAACAACGGCAATAATCAGCGCTGACGCCCTGTGTCTTAGGGTAAAGCTCAGAGATTTTTCGTATTTACCCACTATTTTATCAAATAACTTATGCTCCTTGGGCTTTGTGTTTTTGAACATTCTTTGTCCCATTGCCGGAACAAGGGTTAAAGCTACAATCAGGCTTGCCAAAAGGGAGTAGCCGATAGTAAGCGCCATATCGGTGAAAATTTGTCTGGTAAGTCCCTGAACGAAAACAATCGGCAGGAATACGCACACGGTGGTCAGAGTTGACGCCGTAATGGCTCCGGCAACCTGCTTTGCGCCGTTCATAGCCGCTTTAATGGGCGAATAGCCCAGGTTTTTGAGCCTGTAAATATTCTCAATAACAACAACCGAATTGTCAACAAGCATACCTACGCCGATTGCAAGTCCCGACAGGGAAATCATATTCAGCGAAACACCGCTGAAATACATCAGCACAATGGCAAAAATTACGCTGATTGGTATTGAACAGGCGATTACGGCAGTAGGCTTAATGTCTTTAAGGAAAATAAAGAGTATGATTATTGCAAGGATTGCGCCGAACAAAAGGTTTTGAAGCACGCTGTTTATAATAAGATAAATGTATTTACCCTGGTCCATAAGGGTGGTAAAGGTAAGCCCCTCATTTTCTTGGGAAAGCTCCTTGAATTTTGTGTTAATATTGTCTGAGACCTGTGCGGTTGCGTAGTTGGACTGCTTTGTAAAGCTCAGCAGAATACCGTTGTCGCCGTTTATTTTCGCATAAATTTCGTCTGAATTATCGGTGATGAAAACATCGGCAACATCCGATACCTTTATGGGGTCAATGCCCTCAATGCCCAAATCCAAAAGCACCAGGTCGCTTAGCTGTTCTTCGCTTGTTATTTCGTCTCCAACACGAACCATATATTTTTGATTTTTGTCATCTGTAATGTATCCTGCCGGCATAGAGAAGTTCTGCGCCGTGAGAATTTTTGAGATGTTGTCCATTGTGACGGCTTTTTCTGCGTCAGCCGCCTTAAGGGCAGAATCTTTCTTTTCCTGTAACTCTGCCATTGAGGAGTCGATTTCCTTTTGAGCAGAGTCAAGCTGTGAAACCGTGAGCTTTAGTACCGATTGATTTGAAATAATTTCAGACATTGCCGTGCTCATCTGGAAGTTTGCGGAGCTTTCCTGTGCCGAAAGCTGAGATAAAGCGGAGCTTACGGTGATTTCTCCGTTTTCAAGCTGTGCAAGGGCTGTTTCTATGGCGGAAACTCCGCTGTCAATCTGATCGATTGAGGACTTCATCTCCGGCACGGTGTTGTTGAAAAAGTCGTCGATTTTGTATCCCATAGAGGTGACGGTGCTTTCTATTGTATCAATGGAGTTGATAACCGTTTCAAGGGCACGGCTTGCCTCCTCCGCTTTTTGTGCAAGCTCCGCCCCGGTAATGCCCCGGGCTTCAAGCTGTTTGTCTATTTCTTCAAGCTGAGCGATAATATTCTCATATTCCTCAGAGCCCGGCAGATATTTCTCAAGCTGTGCTTTAAGCTCGGTGTATTTTTTGTTAAGCTCATCTAAAAATTCATATTTTTCTTCAAGCTCTTGTTTTTGGAGCGTCAGCCTGTCGTAGGATTCCTTAAGCTTTGCAAGCTGTTCGTAAACGGCTTGGAGCTGTTGCTTTTGGCTTAAAAGCTCATCTTCCTTGTTCATAAGCTGAAGCTTTGTCTGCAAAAGCTCCAGCTGTTTTGCGCTGAGTGCTCCCGAGGCGTCGGCAAGCTGAGCAGAAACCTCCTGCTGTTTGGCGTTTAACTGCTGTTTTGCGCTGTCAAGTTGTTTTGCGCCGTCGCCTGCCTGCTCAATATTGTCGTTTATTGTTTGCTTTGCTTCGTTAAGCTGATCTTCGGCTTCGCCGAATTTTTCATTCAGAGCGTTTTCGATTTTATCGTTAAGGGCATTAATCTTGCTTTGATTTATAACAACATTTTCGCTTTCCTCCAGAACGCCCAGAGTGGTCACTCCTGCAACGCCGTCAATGCCCTCAAGCTGATTCAAAAGCTTGTCGTTAAGATATCTTGAAAGCTCACGTCTGTCCTTGCCCTCGTAGTTTACCGCAACCATTTCGGCAGGCATAATGTTGGGGTTGATTTTCAGAATTACAGGTGCGCCTACGCCCTCAGGCCACATAGCCTTTACCGTGTCGATTTTTCCCCGAATGTCAATGGTAGCGGAGTCCATATTTGTGTTGTCCTCAAACTCAAGTGTTATCAGAGAGTAATTTTCCGCAGAGGTTGAGTTGACATTTTTAATGTTCTCAATAGTAGCCATTGACGATTCCAAGGGTGCGGATACGGTTTTTTCCACCGATTCCGGCGACTGCCCCGGATATGTAGTCATTACCATTACATAGGGGAGGTCAAGGTTCGGCATCAAGTCCGGCGTCATATTCATAAACGACACAACGCCCAATACCAAAACCAAAACAACCGCCACAAAAACTGTCATCGGTTTTTTTACGCTGAATTTTTCAATCATAGAGTATTTCCTTTTCTGAAAGTAGGTTGATTATTGTTTGTTGATAATTTAAAGATTTTTTGCCTCAAATCCTTTTTTAAGAAGCTCAATCTTCCTTCTCATTGTTTCCCGTGCTTTGTCCTTGTTGGTTTTTCGGGCAAATACATCCACAAGCGCCCCCTGAATCACCATATGGATTATCTCAACCACAATTACGATTTCTTCAAAGTCCTTGCAGTTAAGGTATTTGGGATTGATGTAATCTTTAATTATCTCACGGATTTTATCGGTGGCGTTTTCCTTTGAAAATCTGTGATATAGATAGTTGTAAACAAGCTCGCTGTTAACTCTGATTCCCGACAGAATATTTTTAACAAAGTCTGCGTCGCCTTTTTCGTCAATAAGCTCAACGGTTTTGTCATAGAGCAAAATGCTCACCGTAAAAATATTTCCGTCATTTTTTGATAAAAGCTCAATGTAGTAATTGCTGATTTGCGAAAACAGGTCGCCTACCAACAGCTCAATCAAATCCACCTTGTCGTCAAAATACTGATAAAAGCTTCCCCTTGATATATTTGCTTCCTTAATTATTCGGTTTATGGAGGCTTTTTCCTGGGGTTCCTTGCTGAATTCCTTTCTTACAGCATTGACAATGCGCTCCTGCTTTTCTTTGGGCAAATTATAGAAGGTCTTTTTAATCATATTTTCACCCCCAAAACATTGTTATGACAACTTGTCATAAGTTTAATGCATTTTGCCTTTTAAGTCAACAACACAGGCGCAGAATTATACCGAAAAATCATTATAAAGCCTGCAAAAGTTTGTGTTTTTCCGCATAAATTATTTTACAATGTCTTTAACCTGACCCTTTGTCAGAGCGATAATATCCTTTGGTTTCAGCTCTATCTGATACCCGATTTTTCCTGCGCTGACTATAATTGAGTCAATGTCAGAAGCGGTGCTGTGGAAGGTGGTCTTGTACTGCTTTTTCATTCCCAGGGGAGAGCATCCGCCCCGAACATAGCCTGTTACTTTCATAATATCCTTAACGTGAATCATCTCAACGGATTTTTCGCCCACGGCTCTTGCGGATTTTTTAAGGTCAAGCTCACATTCAACAGGCAGAACAAAAACATAATAATCACCGCTGTTCCCTTTTGTTACAAGGGTTTTAAAAACTTTTTCAGAGTCCTGATTCATCAGCTTTGCAACGGTCAGCCCGTCCACAGCCTCCTTGCCGTGGGGATATTCGTGGGCGCAGTATTCAATGTGGTTTTTTTCAAGAATTCTCATTACATTGGTTTTAAACTCGGACATTTTAAGCACTCCTTTTGATTATGCCGTGTATTATAAGATTAAATGACAACAATGGGGAAAACGGAAATTTTTTGGTAAAATACAGAAGGGTTTTATAGAGAAATAAAGAGGAATTTTCAAAAATACGGCAGTTTTTTAGCAAAATATAGAGATTTTTTTCTGAATATATAGTATAATTATCAGTAAACTTAGTTTTCGGGGGATTGGTTATGCCTGAATGGATAATCAAAAAATTTATTAAAGATTACAAGAATATCGGCAATATAAAGGTTCACAACGCATACGGAAAATTTGCAGGGGTAGTGGGCATAATCTGCAATGTTTTTCTGTTTGCTATTAAGATTCTGGCAGGAACCCTGTTTAACTCGGTTTCTGTTACCGCAGACGCTGTGAACAACCTTTCGGACGCATCCTCAAGCGTTGTCAGCCTGATGGGCTTTAAGCTGTCGGAAAAGCCGGCTGATGAGGAACACCCCTACGGACACGGCAGATACGAGTATTTGTCGGGGCTGATTGTCGCCGTTATGATTATGGTTATCGGCGTAGAGCTGTTGAAAAGCGGTGTGGAAAGGGTCTTTAACCAGTCGGCTGTTGAGTTCAGCGTAATTACCGTTTGTGTGCTGTGCGTTTCTATTGCAGTAAAGCTGTGGATGGCGTTTTTTAATTACAGCTTAGGCAAAAAAATAAATTCAGGCACCCTTAAAGCTACCGGAAGCGACAGCAGAAACGATGTTATCGCAACCTCCGCTGTGTTGGCGGCGGCTGTAATTTCTTATTTTACGGGGATTGAGCTGGACGGATTTATGGGTATTGCGGTGTCGGTTTTCATCCTTTACAGCGGTGTGGGAATTATAAGAGAAACCCTTGACCCGCTTTTGGGAAGAGCCCCCGACAAGTCTTTTGTGGAAAAAATACGAAACAGAATTTTGTCATATCCCGGAGTTCTGGGCACTCACGATTTGCTTGTTCACGATTACGGTCCGGGCAGAAAATTTGCCAGCGTGCATGTTGAAATGTCAGCGGACGACGATGTTATCGCAAGCCACGACGTGATTGATAACATCGAGCGTGATTTTCTGCAAGACGGATTGCATATGGTGGTGCATTTTGACCCCATTGACACTTCCGACGGTAAAACCTCCGAGCTGAGAAAATGGATAGCAGACAAGGTCTGTGAAATTGACGAAAATCTTTCCATTCACGACTTGCGGATTATACCCGGCGTTACCCACACGAATATTATATTCGACTGCGTTGTGCCTTTTGACTGCAATTTAACCGACGCAATGCTCACGGAAAAAATTAACGAAGCGGTAAGAAAAAAATATCCCGACTTCAACTGCGTTATTACCTTTGACAAAAGCTATGCGGCGATTCCCCATTGATACAGGGCTTAGGCACTCTACGGTGCGTAGGTTGATTTCACGGTCATCTGCTGTATAATAAAGTTGTTATCAATTTAGGAGATGATTGTATGAATAACTATGTTACAGGCTCTGTAATTAAAAACCTCCGGGAGTGAAAGGGCTTAACACAAAGCAGTCTGGCTAATTCTATCGGAGTCAGCGACAAAACCGTATCAAAGTGGGAGACAGCAAAGGGTCTGCCTGATATAAGCCTTATTGAACCTCTGGCTGAGGCTTTGGGGGTGTCGGCGTCGGAGCTTATAACGGGTGAGTATGTGATAAACAAAAACGTTGCCTGTAATATGCTCAGGTCAAAATTTTATGTATGCCCCGTTTGCGGAAATATCCTTTATTCCTGCGGTGAAGCTATGATAAGCTGCTGCGGAATTACCTTGACGCCCCTTGAACCTGAAAAATCTGACGGGGAGCATAGGGCGTATGTGGAAAAGAGTGACGATGAATACTTTGTTTCTGTTAATCACTGTATGAGCAAGGAGCATTATATTTCCTTTATTGCTTTTGCCCACTGTAACGGAATAGTCCTTGTAAAGCTCTATCCCGAGGGCGACGGTCAGGCACGGTTTCAATTCAGAAGCTCGGGAACACTCTATATATACTGCAACAAGCACGGACTTTTTACTCAGAAAATTGAGCTCAATAGGATATGATTTTTAGCAGTATATATTTTTATGGGGATATAGTTTTCAAGCGAACAAGTTTTCAAGCGTAAATTATTAAGCATAATGAATATTCTTCCTAATTTTATAAAACTCAAAATACAAATCGGTCTGTCCGAAACAAAAAATCTGCCGTGGTCTAAACGGCAGACTTTTTTATATTTTGGAAATTACGGGTTACGCTCGGGCATAAAAGGCTGTTTTAAGCAGAAGCTGTCTGCCCGAATTGCCTGTCGAGGTTTTTTGCTCCGGGGAGATAGCTTCATCTAATTGGTATAGTTTTATGCCCGACCGTTTTCCGCCGAGAAAAGGCCGGTTTATAACATAAAACATATATGTCCGACCGGTTTATTCCGGAGAAATAGATTCATCTATGTAGCTGTCTGCCCGGATTGCGTGTCGAGGTTTTTTGCTCCGGGGAGATAGCTTCATCTAATTGGTATAGTTTTATGCCCGACCGTTTTCCGCCGAGAAAAGGCGGGTTTATAACATAAAACATATATGTCCGACCGGTTTATTCCGGGGAAATAGATTCATCTATGTTGCTGTCGTTGCTGTCTGCCCGGATTGCCTGTCGAGGTTTTTTGCTCCGGGGAGATAGCTTCATCTAATTGGTATAGTTTTATGCCCGACCGTTTTCCACCGAGAAAAGGCCGGTTTATAACATAAAACATATATGTCCGACCGGTTTATTCCGGAGAAATAGATTCATCTATGTAGCTGTCTGCACGGATTGCGTGTCGAGGCTACTCGACTAGTATTGTCTGAAATCTTCAACATTTATTACAAATATGGTGCATCCGCCTGTTTGAACATCAATGGGGATTACCATATCCGTGCCGGGATACATTGTGCTGTCGCTGATTGCGGCGGCGCTGTATGTCTGGGTTATTCTTGTTCTTGCGCAGTCCTTTATGATGCTGATTGCATTTTCAACCTTTTCATCGTCGGTACCAACCATAACGGTGGTATTCTTTTGCTTTAAAAATCCGCCCGTTGTAGAAAGCTTTGTAACACGGTAGCCGTTTTTGTTCAGCTCGTCGGTTGCGACCTTTGCGTCCTCAGACTGCATAATTGAAAGTATCATTTTCATAGGTTGTCACCTCATAAATGCGATAGATTGCGTAAATTATTTGAGAAGCTTTTTGATTCTGTTCATAGCCTCAATGGTGTTGTCCCTGTCGCCGAAGCTTGTTAAGCGGAAAAATCCCTTTCCGTTTTTGCCGAAGCCCTCACCGGGAGTACCCACAACATTAGCCTTTTCAAGAAGAAAATCAAAAAACTCCCAGCTTCCCATATTGTTGGGGCATTTCAGCCAGATGTATGGAGAGTTCTTTCCGCCTGTGTAGTAAATGCCCAGCTCGTCAAGAGCCGAAGCAATAATGCGTGCGTTTTCCTGATAGTATTCAATGTTCTTTCTGATTTGAGCAAGTCCTTCCTCCGAGAAAACAGCGGCGGCTCCGCACTGCACGGGATAAGATACGCCGTTGAATTTTGAGCCCTGGCGTCTGCCCCAAAGCTGTGAAAGGCTGTGAACATTGCCCTGTGAATCGGTTGCCGTAAGCTCATTGGGAATAACGGTGTAACCGCATCTCATACCTGTAAAGCCTGCGGTTTTTGAAAGGGAGCATATCTCAACAGCGCATTTTCTTGCGCCCTCAATCTCAAAAATACTTCTGGGAACATCGTCCTCGGTAATAAATGCCTCATAAGCCGCATCGTAGATGATTATTGCGTCATTTTTAATTGCATAATCCACCCAGTCTTTAAGCTGTTTTTTGTTAAGGGCGGCGCCTGTGGGGTTGTTGGGCGAGCAGAGATAAATTATGTCTGCGTGAACATTGTAGTCGGGAACAGGGCAGAAGTTGTTTTCCTTGTCGCAGTCGGCGTATATGATTTTTCTTCCGCTCATTACATTGGAATCCACATAAACAGGGTAAGCCGGGTCGGTAATAAGGATAACGTTGTCATCGGAAAAAATATCAACAATATTACCGCAGTCGGACTTTGCGCCGTCGCTGATTCTTATTTCATCGGCAGAAACGTCTGCGCCGAAGCTTTTGTAATAGCCTGCCACAGTCTCTTTAAGAAAATCATAGCCTGTGCCGCTGTCCTCGTAGCCCTTAAAGGTTTCCTTAACGCCCATTTCGTCTGCGCCCTTTTTAACGGCGTCAACTACGCAGGGGGCAATGGGCAGGGTAACGTCGCCGATACCCATTCTTATGATATTATCCTTTTTATCGGGATTTTTTGCGATATATTCGTTGATTTTCTTTGCAATATTGATAAACAGATAATTTTTTTCAAGATTTAAAAAGTTTTCATTTATACAAGGCATAGTTTACTCTCCTAACCGATATTATTTAGTTTTTTTGCCGAGACTTGCTTTTACAAACTCTCTGAACAGGGGGTGAGCAGAGTTTGGTCTGCTCTTGAATTCCGGATGATACTGAACTCCTACATAGAAATCGTTTTCGGGAATTTCCACCGCCTCAACCAAGAGTCCGTTGGGAGAAGTGCCGGTAATCTTCATTCCCTTTTTCTCAAAAGCAGTTCTGTATTCGTTATTAAACTCATAACGGTGACGGTGACGCTCGGCAATTTCGGCTTTCTGATAAGCCTTTTCCATCATCGAGTCCGTTTTGATTACGCAGGGATAAGCCCCCAAGCGCATTGTTCCGCCTTTTTCAACAACACCCTGCTGGTCGGGCATCAAATCAATTACATTGTGCTGTCCCTCGGGAGTAAACTCACCGGAGTTTGCGTCTTCAAGTCCCAGCACATTTCTGGCGAATTCAATAACAGCAGTTTGCATACCCAGGCAGATTCCAAGGTAGGGAATGTTGTTTTCTCTTGCGAATTTTGCGGCTGTAATTTTGCCCTCAACGCCTCTGTTGCCGAATCCTCCGGGAACAAGAATACCGTCAACATCGCCCAAAAGGTCGTTTACGGTGTATTCGGTAATCAGCTCGCTGTCAACCCATTTTATGTGAACGTGTGCGGAGTTCTCATAGCCAGCGTGGCTTAACGCCTCTGCAACGGACAGATATGCGTCGTGAAGCTGAACGTACTTTCCGCACAGGGCAATGGTAACGTCTTTGTTCCTTGAGTTAATCCTTTGAAGCATTGCTTCCCACTCGGTCATATCGGGCTTTGGAGCGTCAATGTTCAGCTCTCGGCATACTACATCGCTGAAGTTGTGTTCCTCAAGCATCATCGGAGCCTGATAAAGCACCGGCAGGGTTATGTTTTCTATTACGCAGTCGGGCTTAACGTTGCAGAACAGCGCAATTTTCTTGAATATGCTTTCTTCAAGAGGCTCGTCGCATCTTAAAACGATAATATCGGGATTGATTCCGATAGAGCGAAGCTCCTTGACAGAATGTTGTGTAGGCTTTGATTTATGCTCCTCGGAGCCTTTGATGTAGGGAACAAGGGTAACGTGAATAAAAATGCTGTTTTCTCTGCCGACTTCAAGAGAAACCTGTCTGATAGCCTCCAAGAAGGGCTGGCTTTCAATATCGCCGACAGTACCGCCGATTTCCGTAATAACCACGTCGGCGTTTGATTTTTGACCTACATTGTAGATAAATGATTTAATCTCGTTTGTAATATGTGGGATAACCTGCACGGTTTCGCCCAGATAGTCGCCTCTGCGCTCCTTGTCAAGAACATTTGAGTAAACCTTGCCTGTTGTAAGGTTTGAATATTTATTAAGATTTTCGTCAATGAATCTTTCATAGTGACCTAAGTCCAAATCGGTTTCTGCGCCGTCGTCGGTAACATAAACCTCTCCGTGCTGAAAGGGACTCATAGTGCCCGGGTCAACATTTATATAGGGGTCCAGCTTCTGAGCCGCTACCTTAAGCCCTCTTGCTTTGAGCAGTCTTCCCAGAGAAGCTGCGGTAATGCCCTTTCCCAATCCTGAAACTACGCCGCCGGTAACAAATATATATTTAGTCATTTTATATACTCCTTATTTCCTTATATTTCAACTTCGCCTTCAAAAACTCTCTCGGCATTACCGGTCATATAAACCGTGTCGTCAGTATAGTTAATTACCAAATCTCCGCCTTTGAGCTTTACGGTAATGTCGCTGCCCTTCTTGCAGAAGCCGTTTTCACAGGCGGCAACGGCTACGGCGCAGGCGCCTGTTCCGCAGGCCCAGGTTTCTCCCGAACCACGCTCCCAGACTCTCATCTTAATTGTATTTTCGTTGAGAATTTTTACAAACTCGGTGTTGACTCTTTCGGGGAACAGCGGGTCGTTTTCAAACTGCGGTCCTAATGTTTCAAGGTCAATGCTGTCAACATCGTCAACAAACACAACGCAGTGGGGGTTGCCCATAGAAACGCAGGTGATGCGGTAATCCTTTTCGCCGATTACCACAGGCTCGTTTATCATCTTGTCTTTGTCGCAGACAACGGGGATTTTCTTTGGGTCAAGCTCTGCTTTGCCCATATCAACTCTCAGACGCTTAACCTCTCCGCCTCGTGTATATGCTTTAAGGTGCTTGATTCCGCTGAGGGTTTCAATGGAAAGCTCGCTCTTTTCGTTGACGTCAACCATTCCGTGGTCATAGAGGAACTTGCCCACACAGCGGATTCCGTTGCCGCACATTTTTCCCTCACTGCCGTCAAGGTTGAACATACGCATTTTAGCGTCGGCAACATCGGAGGGGCAAACAAGGATTATTCCGTCGCCGCCGATTCCGAAGTGTCTGTCCGAGAGCCTTACAGCCAAGGCCTCCGGGTTTGTAATATTCTGGTCAAAGGTTGAACAGTAAATGTAATCGTTTCCGATACCCTGCATTTTTGTAAATTTAATCTTCATTTTATTCTCCCTCATATGGTTAATATCAACAAGCTCTGTGTTGTGCTCCGAATAACGGCTTATAAGACAATCTGCAAGAGCGTTTGCGGTGTCTATTGATGTAAGACAGGGAATATTTCTCTCAACGGTTTTTCTCCTGATTTTTACCGAATCTCTTGACGGAATTCTGCCCTTTGACGAAGTGGAAATTACATACTGTACCTTTCCGCTTTCAATAAGAGTCAGGGTGTTGTCCTCACGGGATTCGTGTATCTTCTTAACCCTTACGGCGTCTATTCCGTAATGCTCAAGCACATCGGCTGTACCCTTTGTGGCGTAAATTGTAAAGCCCATATCGTAGTATTTTTTTGCAACATCGCCGATTTCGTCTTTATCTGAATTACGGACGGTAATAAACACGCCGCCGCTTTTCTTCATCTTGTAGCCTGCGCCGATAAGTCCCTTGAACAGCGCTTCCTCAAGAGTTCCGGCAATACCCAGCACCTCGCCTGTGGATTTCATTTCAGGACCTAAGTGGTTATCAACGTTTATCAGCTTTTCAAAGCTGAATACGGGAACCTTTACGGCGGTGTAACAGCTCTTGCGGTAAAGACCCGTGCCGTAGCCCATATCCTTAAGCTTTTCGCCCAGCATAGCCTTAGTTGCCAAATCAACCATAGGCACGCCTGTAACCTTGCTGATGTAGGGGATAGTTCTGGAAGAACGGGGATTAACCTCAATAACATAAAGCTCGCCTTTATAGATTAGGTACTGAATATTTACAAGTCCCTTTGTTTTCAGCGAAAGGGCAAGATTTTTGGAGCTTTCAACGATTATTTCCGTCATCTCGTCCGAAAGATTCCACGCAGGATAAACCGCAATGGAGTCGCCGGAGTGAACGCCTGCACGCTCAATATGCTCCATAATTCCGGGAATCAGAATATCCTCGCCGTCGCAGATTGCGTCAACCTCAAGCTCTGTTCCCTGAAGATATTTATCAATAAGAATCGGGTTTTCAATATTCTGTGCAAGAATAATAGCCATATATTCTTTAACGTCCGCTTCGTTAAAGGCGATAATCATATTCTGACCGCCCAATACATAAGAGGGGCGGAGCAAAACGGGATAACCGATTTTACCGGCAACCTCAAGGGCTTCTTCCGTAGTCATTACGGTTACGCCTCTGGGACGCTTAATGTTGTATTTTTCAAGAAGCTCGTCAAAACGCTCTCTGTCCTCGGCGGTGTCAATGGCGTCATAAGAGGTTCCGAGAATCCGTATTCCGTTTTTGCTTAAAAATTCCGTAAGCTTAATTGCGGTCTGTCCGCCGAAAGCAACAACAACGCCGTAGGGATTTTCGGTTTTGATAATGCCCATAACATCCTCGGCTGTCAAAGGCTCAAAGTAAAGCCTGTCGGCTGTGTCGAAGTCGGTGGATACCGTTTCGGGGTTGTTGTTTACAATAACAACATCGTAGCCTGCCTTTTTCAGTGCCCATACGCAGTGAACGGAGGCGTAGTCAAATTCAATGCCCTGACCGATTCTGATAGGACCTGAGCCCAGAACGATTATGGTTTTCTTTCCGTCGGCTCTTTCGTCAATAAATTCTCTTGCCTCGTTTTCCTTGTCGAAGGTTGAGTAGAAATAAGGCGTTTCTGCGGCAAATTCTGCGGCGCAGGTATCAACCATTTTATAAACGGGAACAAGAGGCTCGTCTATTTTACAGCCCGAAAGCGACTGTATTGTTTTGTCAAGGAAGCCCGTATTTTTGGCTTTTACATAAAGCTCACGGGTAAGCTTGCCTTCTCTGAGTTCTTTGTCGATATTGATAATGTTAAGGAGCTTTTCAAGGAACCACTCGTCAATCATTGTAATGGAGTGGATTTCCTCAACGGTCACGCCTCTTTTGAGAGCCTCGTAAACGCAGAACAGACGCTGGTCGTCGCATACGCTGAGCCTGTCAACCACCGAGGCGTAAGAAAGCTCCTGAAACTGTTTGTCGTCCAAGGTATCGTGAGAGATTTCTGCGCCTCTGACGGCTTTCATCATTGCCTGCTCAAAGGTAGGCGCAATCGCCATAACCTCGCCGGTTGCTTTCATCTGTGTTCCCAGTGTTCGCTTTGCATAAACAAATTTATCAAAAGGCCATTTGGGAAGCTTAACAACAACATAGTCCAAAGCAGGCTCAAAGCAAGCGTAGGTACTGCCTGTTACGGCGTTCTTGATTTCGGAAAGAGTGTAGCCTACGGCGATTTTAGCCGCAACCTTGGCAATGGGATAGCCTGTTGCCTTAGACGCAAGTGCGGAGGAACGGGAAACTCTGGGGTTTACCTCGATAACCGCATATTCAAAGGACTCGGGATTAAGCGCAAACTGACAGTTACATCCGCCCTCAACCTTTAAAGCGGAGATAATGTCCAGAGCTGCGCTTCTGAGCATCTGGTATTCTTTATCTGCAAGAGTAACCGTAGGAGCAATAACAATGCTGTCGCCTGTATGTACGCCTACGGGGTCGAAATTTTCCATTGAGCAGACGGTGATAACATTGCCCACGCTGTCACGCATAACCTCAAACTCTACCTCTTTCCAGCCTGATATGCACTTTTCTACAAGAACCTGAGTAATAGGGGAAAGCTCCAGACCGTTAGAGGTGATTTCTCTTAATTCTTCCTCGTTATCAACAATACCGCCGCCTGTACCGCCCAATGTAAATGCAGGGCGGATAATTACGGGATAGCCGATTTCGTCGGCAAATTCAACGGCGGATTCAACATCGTTTACAACCAAAGAGGGGATTACCGGCTGATTTATGGACAGCATAGTGTCCTTGAACATCTGTCTGTCCTCAGCCTTGTCAATGGTTTCGGGATTTGCCCCCAAAAGCTGAACGCCGTATTTTTCAAGGAAGCCTTCCTTTGCAAGCTGCATAGAAAGGGTGAGTCCTGTTTGTCCGCCTAATGTGGAAAGCAGGCTGTCGGGTCGCTCCTTGATTATAATTCTCTTAACCGTTTCAAGGGTAAGGGGCTCAATGTAAACCTTGTCCGCCATAGCGTTGTCGGTCATAATTGTGGCAGGGTTTGAGTTTACAAGAATAACCTCAAGACCTTCTTCTTTAAGAGCACGGCAAGCCTGAGTTCCCGCATAGTCGAATTCTGCTGCCTGACCGATTACAATAGGGCCGGAGCCTATTACCATTACTCGTTTAATGTTTGGTTTCAGTGGCATATTATCATTCCTCAACTTCGTCAATCACTGTATTTTATTTGTAAATATATTCTGTAAATTGCAGTTATATTATTTATTTTTATTTTCCGTCATAAGGTCAATAAAGCGGTCAAAAAGAAAGGCTGTATCGTGAGGACCGCCGCAGGCCTCGGGGTGGAACTGTACGGAAAAAGCCGGCATATCCGTGTAATTTACGCCCTCGCAGGTGCTGTCGTTTCCGTTTACAAAGCCCTCCTCTGCGTTAGAGGGCAGGCTGTCGCTTACTACAGCATAGCCGTGGTTCTGGCTTGTGATGTAAACACGGTTTGTCTTTAAGTCCTTTGCAGGCTGATTTGCACCTCTGTGTCCGTATTTAAGCTTGTCCGTCTTTGCGCCTTGGGAGAGGGCAAGAAGCTGATGACCTAAGCATATGCCGAAAATCGGTATTTTTTTGTCACATAGTTTTTTGATTTCGTCAATAATTTCCGAGTTTTCGCTGGGGTCGCCCGGGCCGTTTGAAAGCATTATGCCGTCGGGATTTGATTTTAAAATTTCCTCTGCGCTTGTGTCTGCCGGCACAACGGTTACATCACAGCCTCGTTTAACAAGCTCTCTGCAAATGTTGCGCTTTGCGCCGAAGTCCATAAGCGTTACGGTGAGCTTATGCTCCTTTGACGGAAACAGCTGACTTTTATCAGCGGTAACAGCCTTTACTGCGCCGGTTATTTTGTAGGATTTTATTTCTTCCAAATCCTTGTCAAAATTATCAAGAGAATAAACAAGCTTGCAGTTCATTACGCCGTATTCTCTGACAACCCTTGTCAAGGCTCTTGTGTCGAGACCGTACATTCCGGGAATACCCTGACTTTTTAAAAAGGTGTCAAGATCCCCTTCACAGCGAAAATTAGAGGGAACTTGGCACCGGTTTCTGACAATATAGGCTTTTAATGCAGGGGCTTTACTCTCAAAATCAGAGGGAATGACCCCGTAGTTACCAATCAAAGGGAAAGTTTGCACAACCACCTGACCGTAGTAGCTTGGGTCGGTGAGTGTTTCAAGATAGCCTGTCATAGCGGTAGTAAAAACAAGCTCTCCCGTTGTTTCTTTTTCAGCACCGAAGGCATTGCCCTCAAAATAAGTGCCGTTTTCCAAAATTAAATATGAACTGCGGCTCATAAATAAAAACATTCCTTTCGCAAAACGCCCTATTAGTTTTCGTATGTTTTAATGACCTGCTTTGCAACATCAATTTTGCTTATACGCATATCCATAGCCTGTTTTTCAAGGTAACGGTGCGCCTGCTGTTCAGTCATGGAAAGACACTGCATAAGCAGAAGCTTGGCACGGTTTACGATTTTGACCTCTTCAACCATATGCTTAAGCTTGTCGTTTTCCTGAGCAAAACCGAGAATACGCTTTTTAAAGCAGTCTGTAAACAGCAGATAGTGATGAAACAGGTGCTTGTTAATGGGTTTTGAAATAACCAGCACGCCGTGCTTTGAAAGCTCGTCCAGAATTTCGGCAGAATGTTGTTCGCTGACGATTACAACCACGCAGGACCTTGTTACCTTAGCCGAGTAAAGGGCAAGCTCAAGACCTGTTTCGTTTTCAAGGGGAACATTTATGATAATAAGGTCGTGTTCCTCACTGCCGATGCATTCCTTTGCTTCATTTGAGGTATGCGCAAGGTTTAAATCATCGTAGCCTTCCTGTTTCAGTAACTGTGCGAGGGATTCTGTACTTTGCTTTGTTTTAGAAATAATCAATGCTTTTTTCACAGACATCACCGAATTATAATTTTATAGTATTAAGTGGAAAATGTTATTACTTATTAGAATTATGACAAAAAAATTTCTGCATAAATTCCCTGAGAAAAATCTGCTCAATAATCTTATTTCAGCTTTCTCTCAGATATCAGTATAATCTTTAACGGAAATATTCCGCCTGCTTATGAGAAAAAGAAAATATCAAGAGGGGTATATAAAGAGGGGAATATTAAAAGGAAAATATCAAAAATGACTGCGGTGGAAAACCGCAGTCATCAGCATTAAACATGAGTATAAAGCTTCTTGTAAGGATTGGCGGTATTGGGTTCGATTACCACAAAATCACCGCTTAAAATATCCTTTTTATCTTCGTTAAAGAATTTTGCGTATTTATCAATATACGCCGAAATATCCTTTAAGTCCTTTTCTTCGGCAGTTCTTGCCACAACCTGCGCCGGCATACTCTTGGGCAGAGCCTCTTTTTTGCATCGCAAAAAGATTTTTCCGCCGTGCATTCCGGTTCCGCAGAAGTTGCCCACTATACCGTCGGAGTCTGTGTTCATACCCAAAACGATTATCAGACCGCCTGCCTGATATTCGCCCAAAAAGCTGCCTGCACTGCCGCCGATTACAACAACGGGCATTTTATCCTGATAGGATTTCATATGAATTCCCGAACGGTAACCGCTGTTGCCGTGAATGTAAATTTCACCGCCCCGCATACCGTAGCCTGTGGCGTCGCCGCAGTTGCCGTAAACAATGATTCTGCCGTCGTTCATAGTGTCGCCGGTTGCGTCCTGTGTGTTTCCGTTTACAATAATATCACTGCCGTCAAGATAACAGCCCAAGGCGTTGCCGGGAGTACCGTTAATGGTGATTTCTTTTCCGGATGAAGCGGCTCCTATAAAACGCTGTCCAAAGCACTTGTCAATAACAACCTTTTTGTCCTTGGTCTTTTTCACCTTTTCGTTAAGGGTTTTGTAGTGCATATCGTATGCTTCAATAGTCATCATTTTGCACCTCCGAGCTTTACTTTTCTGTCTTTGCGTGAAAACGCCATAAGCTGTGGATTTTCCTTTATCAGGTCAAAATCAATAGAGGACAGGGGAGTCTTTTCTCTGATAAGAGAAGTGTAAATTCCTGCGTTCTTAACCTCGCCGACCATAATATAGCCTGCAAGATGATTTCCCTTTACAAAGAGCTTTTTGTAGGTTGTGTCGGTTTTTTCAACATACTCCTTGCCGTCGTAGCTTCCGGCAGTAATAACGTGATAACCGAAAAATCCGATTGCGTTCATAGGTATCGCTTTGTCAAAGGAGGCGTTTCCGCCTGCCATATTTATGCCTGCGGTTTCACCCTGCATATAAGCGTTGGGCAAAAGCGCAAGAATTCTGTTCTGATTGCAGGAGATGTCGTGACATTCCGTACAGTCGCCTGCGGAGTAAATATCCTTAAGGGACGTCTGGCTTTTGGTATCGGTTACGATTCCTCTGTTTACATCTCCGCCTGCTTCCTTAACAAGCTCCGTGTTAGGTCTTACGCCTACGGCAACAACAAGCACGTCAAAGTCAAGCTCAGCACCGCCTTTAAGGTGAGCCTTATTCGGCTCAAACTTTGCAACGCTGTCGCTCAGATGGAACTTAACGCCCTTGTCTTCCAAAAACTTCTGAACCATTCCTGCGCCTGTTACATCAAGAATACTGGGGAGAATTCTGTCGGCAAGGTCAACAACCTCAACGGATTTTACTCTGTCCAGAATTCCCTCAACGCATTTAAGACCGATAAGTCCTGCGCCCACAACAAGCACACGGCTGTTTTTGTCAATAGCCTTTTCAAGAGCCAGAGCGTCGTCTAATTTCATAAATGAAAACTTGTTTTTTACATCATCAAGTCCTTCCATAGGGGGAACAAAGGGTCTTGAGCCTGTTGCAACAAGGAGTTTATCGTAAGAAACGGACTTCTTGTTGTCAAGAATAACCTTTTTTGCTTTGTTGTCTATGGAAACAACCTTTTTGCCCAAAATGGTCTTTACCTTATTATCTTTGTAAAAGCTGTTGTTTCTGTATTTCATTCTTTCTCTGTCGGTTTTGCCGTAGAGAAGGTAAGAGATAAGGGGTCTTGAGTAGGTGTGATAACGCTCGTCTGAAATAACAGTGATTTCGCCTTTTGTATCAACCTGTCTTATTCCTTCAATACAGCCCACAGCGGCTGTTGAATTTCCGATTATTACATAGTTCATACTCTCCGCCTCACCTTTCTTCAAATACAATAGCTTTGTTGGGACAGCCCTGTACGCATACGGGCTTGCCGTGGCTGTTGTTGGTGCAAAGCTGACATTTCTGAATTACGCCCTTGTCGGCAGGCTGAATACAGCCGTAGGGACAGCTTAAAACGCAGGTAAAACAGCCCACGCACTTGTTCTGGTCAACCTCAATTACACCGTCCTTAACGGAAAGCGCACCGGAAATACAGCCCTTCACGCACAGGGGCTCATCACAGTGACGGCACGAAACCGCAAAGGAAATTTGGTTATCGCCCTCAACCCTGATTCTCGGGTTAATGGCAGCACCCTTTAATGCCTTAGCCATATCCTCGATGCCTGAGTTTGCATAGGCACAGTAATATTCGCAAAGATGACATCCGAGACACCATTCTTCGTTTACATAAATCTTTTTCATCTTACCGCACCTCCTTATTCGCCTGCATGCTTGATTCCCAGAATTTCAAGCTCTTTTTCGTTAAGGCCTACGCCTCTGAGCATAAGCCTGTTGCCTCTCAGGGCTTCGATTGAGTTGATTCCCATACCGCCCATAATCTCCTTGATTTCGTGAGTCCAGGCGGATACAAGATTAACAAGCCTCTGATAGCCCACATTGGGATTAAGCCTTTTTACAAGGTCGGGACGCTGAGTTGCAATGCCCCAGTTGCATTTACCCGACTGGCAGGTTCTGCACTGGTGACAGCCTAAGGCAAGCAGTGCGCTTGTAGCAATATAAACAGCGTCTGCGCCAAGAGCGATAGCCTTGACGATATCGGAGCTGCTTCTGATTGAACCGCCCACAACAAGGGATATATCTCCTCTTATGCCCTCGTCACGGAGCCTTTGGTCAACGGAAGCCAGGGCAAGCTCGATGGGAATACCTACATTATCTCTTGTTCTCATAGGAGCCGCACCCGTACCGCCTCTGAAGCCGTCGATTGCAATAATATCGGCGCCGCTTCTGGCAACACCGCTGGCGATTGCAGATACATTGTGAACTGCGGCAATTTTTACTATAACGGGCTTTTTGTAGTTGGTAGCCTCTTTAAGTGTATAGACAAGCTGACGCAAATCCTCGATTGAGTAAATGTCGTGGTGGGGAGCAGGAGAAATAGCGTCCGAGCCCTCGGGAATCATTCTCGTTCTTGAAATATCGCCCACAATTTTTGTTCCGGGCAAATGTCCGCCGATGCCGGGCTTTGCACCCTGACCGATTTTGATTTCAATAGCGGCGCCCTGTTCAAGATAGTCCTTATATACGCCGAAACGGCCGGAGGCAACCTGAACGATTGTGTTTTTGCCGTATTTGTAAAAGTCCTTGTGCAGTCCGCCCTCACCGGTGTTGTAGTAAGTGCCAAGCTCTGTTGCGGCTCTGGCAAGGCTTTCGTGAGCGTTATAGCTTATGGAGCCGTAGCTCATTGCAGAGAACATAATAGGCGTTGAAAGCTCCATCTGGGGAGTAAGCTTTGTTTTAAGGTTTCCCTTTGAATCAAACTCCACCTTTTCGGGCTTTTTGCCCAGGAAGGTTCTTGTTTCCATAGGCTCTCTCAGAGGGTCAATGGAGGGGTTTGTTACCTGAGAAGCGTTAATCAGCATTTTATCCCAGTAAACGGGGAATTTCTCGGGGTTGCCCATTGAGCTTAACAGAACTCCGCCTGTTCCTGACTGTCTTATTACATTGTTTATATTATCGTATGTCCAGTTTGCACTTTCACGGTATGTATCGTTGTTTTTTACGATTTTAAGTGCGTGGGTGGGGCAAATTGACACACAGCGGTGGCAGTTTACGCAGTTTGCGTCGTTTGCAACCATTTTGCCCAAATCAAAATCAAAATGATGAACCTCGTTTGCACACTGCCTTTCGCAGGCACGGCATCCGATACATTTGTCGGGATTTCTTACAACTTCAAAACTTGGAGCTATATAGTCCAGGGGTGAAATAAAATTATCGTTCATCAGTACTTACCTCCTTCAACACGGAATATTACGGGCTCTCCGCCTTTTGGCGACCAAATGCGGTCAAGGTTTGGCTCAATAATTCTGATAGCCGATTCTTCCGAGGCAACATAGTACATATTATCCTTTTCTCCGATAACCATTGAGCGAAGCTTGAGTCTGTCGTTAAGAGCCATCATTCCGCCTGTAAAGCCTACAAGAATTGAGAAAGGTCCGGTAATCAGCAGGCTTGCAAAGGCGTTGCGCAGATATTTGAATTTTTCTTTATCCTTTTTAGACATATTCTCAATAGTATCCCAGAAGGGAGCCGCCATAACATGGGCGGCGTCTTCGTAGCTTAATCCCTGTTTTCTGACAAGATAGTCAACAATATAGGCGATAGCCTCGGTATCTGTCAGCAGAGAGCATTTGTAGCCGAACATTTCAATGTAGCGTCTGTTGGCGTCATAAGAGGAAATTTCTCCGTTATGAACAACAGAAGTGTCAAGCACCGCAAAGGGGTGAGCGCCGCCCCACCAGCCGGGAGTGTTTGTGGGGTAACGGCCGTGGGCTGTCCAGCAGTAAGCCTCGTACTCGTCAAGACGGTAGTATCTGCCCACGTCCTCAGGGTAGCCGACCGCCTTAAATGCGCCCATATCCTTACCGCTTGAGAATACAAAAGCACCGTTTATCTTATTGTTAATGCTCATTACGCAATGAAAAACATATTCGTCCTCGTCAACGTGCATCTCTTTTACTTTATATGGAAGAGGCTTAAGAAAATAACGCCAAATAAGAGGAGCGTCGGTAATTTCTTTAATGTTTCTTGTAGGCATAACCGACATACTTGCAATTTCAAAGCGGGAGTTAATGTACTCCTCAGCCTCGTCCTTGGCTCTTTTGCTGTCGTAAAAGGTGTGGAAAGCATACAAGTCCTTAAATTCAGGGTAAATACCGTAGGCCGCAAAACCGCCTCCCAGACCGTTGCTTCTGTCGTGCATAACCTTGATTGATTCAATTATGCGGTCGCCGTTTTCTTTATGACCGTCTTTTGAAATCATACCCGAAATAGCGCATCCGGAGGGGATTCTGACTTCTCCTTCTTTTAATAAAGGCATTTTTGTTTCCTCCTTGAAATTAAAATTTAACCGTTGACGCTTATTACAGTAAATATGAAACAATACATGATTTAATCATATACATATATAATGTAAAGCGCACGACGGTTGCCGTTAAAAGAAGCGTCAAGAAACAAGCTTGACAATCCTTTGGTATTATATATCTTTTATAGGGGGTATGTCAACAGAAAAAGCATAATTTTTTATTCAAAATTGCAAATTTACAATATTTTTATGTAAAATTGTCAATTAAACGCTGCTTTGAGCCAGATATATGCAGGAAAATAAATAAATCTTGCAAAATTTTCAAAAAATCTTCAAAAAAGCTTGACAAAGGCATACATAGAGTATATACTTACAGCAATGACAACAGCAACGGCGCTGTGGGTGTGGACCTGCAGCGCCGTTTTTTATGTGTCTGAAATTAAATTATGGATAGGAGAGTTTACAATGGCAAATGTTCCGGAAATTTTCGGTTCGATGGTTTTTAACGACAAAACTATGAAGGAACGCCTTCCCAAGGCTACATACAAGGCTTTGCAGAAGACAATCCAAAACGGTGAACCGTTGGATATCAATGTTGCAAACATTGTTGCCAACGCAATGAAAGACTGGGCTATTGAGAAAGGATGCACACATTTTACTCACTGGTTCCAGCCAATGACAGGCGTTACCGCCGAGAAGCACGACAGCTTCATCAATCCTACTGACGACGGTAATGTAATTATGGAGTTCTCGGGCAAAGAGCTTATCAAGGGCGAGCCTGACGCTTCATCTTTCCCAAGCGGCGGTATCCGTGCTACATTTGAGGCAAGAGGCTACACAGCATGGGACCCAACCTCTTACGCATTTGTTAAGGACGGCTCATTGTATATTCCTACTGCATTCTGCTCCTACACAGGCGAGGTTCTTGATAAAAAGACACCTTTGCTCCGTTCAATGGAGAGAATCAGCACAGAGGCTGTAAGAGTTCTTAAATTATTCGGAAAAGACGATGTTACAAGAGTTAATACAACCGTAGGTCCCGAGCAGGAGTACTTCCTTATTGATAAGGAGCTTTACAATCAGAGAAAAGACCTTATCTTTACCGGACGCACACTCTTCGGAGCCAAGGCACCTAAGGGTCAGGAGCTTGAGGACCATTACTTCGGCTCAATTAAGCCCAGAGTTGCCGCATTTATGAAAGACCTTGACGAGGAATTGTGGAAGCTGGGAATCTTCGCTAAAACAAAGCATAACGAGGTTGCACCGTCACAGCACGAGCTTGCGCCTGTTTTCACAACCACAAACCTGGCAACCGACCACAACGAGCTTACAATGGAGGTTATGCAGAAGGTTGCAGATAAGCACGGACTTGTTTGCTTGCTTCACGAGAAGCCCTTTGCAGGCGTAAACGGTTCCGGTAAGCACAACAACTGGTCAATTTCAACAAACACAGGCGAAAACCTGCTTGACCCCGGCAAGGAGCCTTACAATAACAAGCAGTTCCTGCTTTTCCTTGCGGCTGTTATCAAGGGTGTTGACGAGTATCAGGATTTGCTCAGAGTTTCTGTTGCGTCGGCAGGCAACGACCACCGTTTGGGCGCAAACGAGGCTCCTCCGGCAATTATTTCAATGTTTATCGGCGACGAGCTTCAGGCTGTGCTTGATTCAATCGAAAAGGGCGAGCCCTATGAGCCCAGTAAGAAAAACAAGATGCAGATGGGCGTTGACGTTCTTCCTGACTTTATGAAGGATACAACGGACCGTAACCGTACTTCGCCTTTTGCATTTACAGGCAATAAGTTTGAGTTCAGAATGTTAGGCTCTGCTCTCAACATTGCATGCCCCAACATTATGCTTAACACAATCGTTGCAGAAGAGCTCCGGCAGTTTGCTGATGAGCTTGAAAAAGCTGATGACTTTGATTCTGCCGTTATGGAGCTTATCAAAAAGACCATTAAAGAGCATAAGAGAATTATCTTCAACGGCAATAACTACGCTGACGAGTGGGTTGAAGAGGCAGCGAGAAGAGGACTTCTTAACCTTAAGACTCTTCCCGAGGCAATGAAGCAGTATGTTGCCAAGAAGAACATTGATTTGTTTGAGAAACACAATATCTATACCGAGAAGGAAACTCTTGCAAGATGCGAAATTCAGCTTGAGAATTATTCAAAGGTTATTAACATCGAGGCTCTTACAATGCTTGATATGGCAAAACAGGATATTCTTCCTGCGGTTTCGGCTTATGTAAGAGAGCTTACAGAAACTGCTTTGGCTAAAAAGTCGCTTTCTTCATCAATCACAACTAAGGTTGAGGAAGACCTTGTTAATGATTTGAGCCAGAAGCTCCAGTGCTTCTCTAATAAGATTGAAGAACTTGAGAACGCTTTAATCGTCGCAGCCGATTACGAGGGCGACGCTCAGAAGTGCGCCGAGTATTACTGCAACGAGGTATTTGCAAAAATGAACGAGCTTCGTGCAATCGGCGATGATATGGAAACAGAAACAGCTTCTGATTTCTGGCCTTATCCCACATACGGCGACTTGCTGTTCAGCGTTTGATTCAGAGAATCCTATAAAACAAAATAACTTGATGCACAACGGGGTGCAGTCGGACGGTTTATCCGTTTGGCTGCCCCCGTATGTTAATAATAATGTAAAAGAGGAGAGATTCACATGGCAGACTTAATTTACGGAACCGGCGGCGTCTGGTTTCTGATTGGTGCGGCTCTTGTGTTCTTTATGCAGTGTGGCTTCGCAATGGTAGAGACCGGTTTTACAAGAGCTAAAAACGCAGGTAACATCATAATGAAAAATCTGATGGACTTCTGTATCGGTACAGTAGTTTTCAGCTTGATTGGTTTCGGACTTATGATGTCAGAGGATTATGTTGCAGGCGTTATCGGTATTCCTAACCTTAATATGTTTACCGATTGGGCAAACTTTGATTGGAACAACTTCGTATTCCAGCTTGTATTCTGTGCTACGGCAGCAACAATCGTTTCCGGTGCTATGGCAGAGCGTACAAAATTCTCAACATACTGCATTTACAGCGCAGTTATTTCACTTGTTGTATATCCTATCGAAGCCGGTTGGGTTTGGAACTCACAGGGATGGCTTTGCCAGTTAGGTTATATCGACTTTGCAGGTTCAACGGTTATCCATATGGTCGGCGGTGTTTCAGCTCTTATCGGTGCTGCAATGCTTGGCGCACGTATCGGTAAATACGGAAAGAACGGCAAGGTAAACGCAATTCCCGGACACAGCATCACACTTGGCGCACTTGGTGTATTCATTCTTTGGTTCGGTTGGTACGGATTTAACGGTGCCGCAGCAGCCGACGGCGCATTCCTCGGTCAGATTTTCCTGACAACAACAGTTGCTCCGGCAGTTGCAACAGTAACAACAATGATTTTCACCTGGATTAAGAACGGCAAGCCCGATGTTTCAATGTGCCTTAACGCATCTCTTGCAGGTCTTGTAGGCATTACGGCAGGATGTGCTGACCTTGACGCAATCGGCGCAGCTATCGTAGGTCTTGTATCAGGTACCCTTATCGTTATTGCAGTTGAATTTGTTGATATTAAGCTCAAGATAGACGACCCTGTCGGCGCATTCAGCGTTCACGGCGTAAACGGCTTGTGGGGCGGCCTTGCAGTAGGTCTTTTCGCAACAGGTAAAGGTCAGAACGGCATCACAGGTCTTTTCTACGGCGGCGGATTTGACCAGCTTGGTATTCAGGCTTTGGGCTTGGCCGCAATCCTTGGATGGACAATCGTTTGTATGTCAATCGTATTCTTCGTACTTAAGAAGACAGTAGGTCTCCGTGTTACTAAGGAAGAAGAAATGAAGGGCCTCGACGTTACCGAGCACGGTCTTGTCAGTGCATATGCAGACTTTATGCCAATCGGCGTCGGTACCGCTTCGCTTGATGAAACCTTTGATGTTGAGGGCAATGTTCCCGTTACACAGGCAGTTCCCGTTCAGCTTGCAGGCAACTACGACGTTGCAACTGACGGCGTTAAGATTACTAAGATTGATATTCTTCTTAAGCAGTCTAAGCTTGAAGCTCTTAAGGAAGAGATGGATAAGCTGGGAATTACAGGTATGACAGTTTCTCAGGTGCTGGGCTGCGGTGCTCAGAAGGGAAAAGCAGAGTATTACCGTGGTGTTGCTGTTGAAAGCAACCTCCTGCCTAAGATGAAGGTAGAAATTGTAGTTTGCAAGGTTCCTGTTAAGGCTGTTGTTGACGCAGCTGTTAAGGCACTTTACACCGGACATATCGGTGACGGTAAGATATTTATCTACAACGTTGAGGATGTAGTAAAGGTTCGTACCGGTGAAACAGGATACGACGCAATGCAGGATGTTGAATAAGCTTTCCTATCCTTTTTAATTCACATAAAGCAGACGCTTCCCGAAGATTATTTCGGGGAGCGTTTGTTTTACGGGAAAACTTCCAATACACTTACTTCCAATACAATTTATAATAGCATTTTATCGTGACAATTTTAGTGTTATGATTTTCGGAGCATTCTACATTAACAATAAGACAGAATTCAGAACAGAAAAGTGATACACAAAAGGCTCTGCAAATTCAGCAGAGCCTTAAACATTATTATCAATATATATTTGAGTACATATTTGAATTGCAAACTTTAATTATCCCTCGCAGAAAGATATTCCCAAGGATTTTGCAACCTTAACAAGCTCGTGGTCCTTTGGAACAGGTTTTGCTATTCCGGCAATGTCGCTTAGCTTGTTGTGGGTTATCTTGTTGTTTTTCAGAGCAACCGTAACGCCGTAGCAGTCGTTCTTAATCAGCCTTGCGGCGTATGCGCCGAACTCTGTTGCCAAAACTCTGTCATATGCCGACGGAGTACCGCCTCTGAGATAGTGTCCGGGCACCATACTCCTTGTTTCGATTCCCGTGTTTTCTTCAATATACTTAACAATTTGAGGCGTAACGGTGGTGCTTCCTCTTTTTGCAATGCGCTCCTTGCGCTTCAGCTTCTCTTCATCTTTAGAGAAAGCGCCCTCTGCAACAACAACAATAGAGAAAACATGTCCTTCGTTTTTGCGTTTAAGCACGGCTTTGGCTACTTTTTCGTAAGAGAAAGGCATTTCGGGAAGAAGAATAACATCGGCGCCGCCGGCAACTCCGGAATAAAGCGAAAGCCAGCCTACCTTGTTGCCCATAATCTCCACAACCATAACTCTGGAGTGACTTGTAGCCGTGGAATGAAGGCGGTCAATTACTTCTGTTCCGATGTCAACTGCGGTGTGAAAACCAAAGGTTTTGTCTGTTCCGTAAATATCGTTGTCGATAGTTTTAGGCAAACCGATAACATTAAGACCGTTCTGAGAGAGCAGATTTGCGGTTTTGTGAGTGCCGTTGCCGCCTAATGTCAGCAGACAGTCAAGCTTCAGCTTCTTGTAATTTGCAATCATATTGGAAACCTTGTCAACATTGTCCTCGCCGATAACCTGAATTTTTTTAAACGGCTGTCTTGATGTTCCCAAAATCGTTCCGCCCTGAGTAAGAATACCCGAAAAGTCGGATTTTTTCATTTCTTTTGCCTCGCCGTTAATAAGTCCGGTGTATCCGCCGACAATGCCCACAACCTCAATATCGTTGCCCATAAGCTCATAGGAGGCTTTGGCTACGCCTCTTATGGTTGCGTTTAGTCCCGGGCAGTCGCCGCCGCTGGTCAGTATGCCGATTCTTTTTTTCATTTTATATCAACTCCCGTAAAATAATTTATACAAATAAATTTAGGTATAATGAAAATGCACAACTAAAAAGTATAGTTAAAATGCATAATCAAAAAGCATAGCCGAAAATATAGCCAAAATCATAATAGAAACGCAGACCCGGAAAATTTACTTTTCATTCCCGGCGTTTTTTACTGCGGCTTTTAATGATTTGCTTTTTGCAGAAGATTTAGCGGTTTTCTCAGCCTTTGATTTTTTGCCCTGAATGTTCAGAGTCTTGCCGTTGTTTTTGTAGGCGTCTTCAAAAAGCTCAATCTGAGAATTGTGAGGCTTTGCATTGGGCGAAGGAACAATATGGTGATAGTTTGCGTTTGAATCCATAATCCTTGACTTTTGATTATCGGTAAGGGCGAGCTTCATAATTTTGTTAAGCCTCATTTTTGCCCTGTAATCATATACCGGTGTTGCAACCTCAACCCTCTGAGAAGTGTTCCTCGTCATAAAATCAGCCGAAGAAATATAGTACTTTCTATCTTTTCCTGTGCCGAATATATATATTCGTGAATGTTCCAGAAGCCTGCCTACGATACTGCGAACCTCTATGTTGTCGGTTTTGCCCTCAATTCCCGGAACAAGACAGCAGATACCCCTTATAACCATTTTTATGGGGACGCCCGCCGTTGACGCCTCAATCAGCTTTTCAATCAAATCCTTATCCGTAAGCGAGTTGAGCTTTAATGTAATAGCCGCAGGAATACCTTTTTCTGCCTTTTCAATTTCCTCGTCAATAAGCGAAATCAGCTTTGTTTTAAGGCACAAAGGCGCAACCAAAAGCTCCTTACAGCCTTCTACAAACTTGTTTTCCTGCAAACATCTGAACACCTCTTTTGCGTCGTCGGATATGTCTTTGTTTGCAGTAAACAGCGCAAGGTCTGTGTAAAGTCTTGCGGTGGATTCGTTGAAGTTGCCTGTTCCGACCTGAACAATGTCGTTTTTGCCGTCCTTAAATGAAATAAGCAAAAGCTTGCAGTGAACCTTGTAGTTGGGCATACCGTAAATTATTTTACAGCCCGACTCCTCAAGGATTTTTGACCAGTCAATGTTGTTTTCTTCGTCAAACCTTGCCCTTAATTCTACAAGACAGGTGACTTTTTTGCCGTTTTTGGCGGCGGCGATTAACGCCTGAACAATCTTGGAGTTTGAGGCAAGACGGTAAAGGGAAATTTTAATTTCAGTTACACGCTTATCTGCGGCGGCCTCCTCCAGCAAATCAATAAGCGCCTTAACATCGTCAAAGGGATAGCAAAGGAGCAAATCCTTTTTGCGTATTGAATTTATGATTGAACCTTTTTTGATGTTAGAGGGATATTGGGGGGGAAGAGGCTTATAGTAAAGCTTAGGGTGCTTTTCCTTTGGAAGCTGTTTTTCAAGCAATGAGAAAAATCCCATATTTATAGGCGTTTTCTGATAAAAAAGCTGTTTTTTGCTTAAGCAAAGATTATGCCTTAAGTGTTTCAGAATTTTTTCGCAGTTTTCACCACGATATTTAAGCTCCACAGGGGCAAGACTCCCTCTAAGCTCAATAAGCCGTGACATTGTGGAACGAAAGTCAATGTCAAAGTCGTACAAGCCTTCGTTTACATCAATGTCGGCGTTTCTGATAACGGAAAAAACGATTTTTTCGGTGATTACGAACTTCTTAAAAATCAGGTCCGTAAACATAAGTATAAGGTCCTCCATAAGCATAAATCTGCAGTTGCCCGAGGGCAAAAATACGGCTCTGGGCAGGGATTTTCTTATGGGCATAAGACCGAACTTTGAACCGCCGTTTTTCTTTTGCAGAGTGACCCCCACAACGGTAACGCCGTTGTCAAAAAACGGGAACGGATGCTTTTTTTCAATAATAAAGGGAGAAATAAAGGGAGCGACCTCTTTTTCGAATATTTGCCTGAGCAAAACCTTTTCAGCATTGGTGACGGTCTGTTCCGTGACTTTTGTAAAATACCTTCTGCCGTCGTATAAAATCTCGTCAAATGCCGTGTCAAGCCGTGGCAGGAGAGCTTTTGTGGCATTAAAAATATTCTTCAGCTGTTTTTTCTTGGCTTTGCCGGCAAATTCATCGGTTTCATCGCTTTCAATCAGGTATTGGTCAATGATAGAACCTACCCTTACACGGAAGAACTCCTCGTAATTGCTCTGAAAAATGGAGATAAAACGCATTCTTTCCATAAGGGGGTTATCCTTGGATCTTGCTTCCTCCAGAACACGCTCGTTGAATTTTATCCAGCTTAATTCCCGGTCAATCATTAAGTTTTTTTCTTTCATAGTACCTCGTCCTTAAAATCAGTGATATAGTCTTTCAATATAACAATACCGCAGAAATCTAAAAAGTATGTGAAGCTTTGGTAAAAATCAGGAAAATTATTGTATTTCCGCATCCGAAAGCTTTTAAATCATAAATATTCTTTATTTAGTAATTATAATATATTTTTAAGAACATTTCAATTTTTTTTAGGATAAATGTTTGATTTTTATATTATATGAAATTGCACGGCTGCGCTCGGGCATACAAGGCTGTTTTCAGCAAAAGCTGTCTGCCCGGATTGCGTGTCGAGGCTTTTTGCTCCGGGGAGATAGCTTCATCTAATTGGTAAAATTTTATGCCCGACCGTTTTATTCCGGGAAAATAGATTTATCTATGGTGCTGTCTGCACGGATTGCGTGTCGATGTACTCGAATTGTTTTACTTTATCGGAAACTAATTTTAACGGTCGGGCGACATAGCGTTTTGTAAAGTCAATCTGTCTGCACGGATTGCGTGTCGAGGTACCCGACTTTTATATATGTTCTTGTTGTGCAAAATTACGCAGGATTTTCTGCAAACATAAAAACGCTGAAAA
>JALFLK010000017.1 GCA_022774755.1 bacterium | reverse complement strand
CTTAAGTTAAGCGCTTCTAACTTTGATGAAGACGGTTACCTTACTGTTACGCCTTACATCACTTCCGTAGGCGGAGATGTATCCTACGCTTATGAAGAGGAGAATATGCTCACAGGTAACTTCACAAGCAGGAAGAATTATGACTTTACAACAAAGAAAACATTTATTACAGTAAAATTCGATATTATCGGTTCAGGCGACGCCGAAGTATTCTTCAATATTAAGGATTTGGATTCTTCCGAAGTTTTAGTTTTACAGAATGTTCCTCAGGCTGCATTTGATGAAAAATGCTCAATGGTAGGTTATTTGTCTGAGCCTGCTCCGATTCCGACCGATAAGCCAATCGGTGGTGACGAGATTAAGGTCAATGCAAAATCCAACCTTTCA
Organism: bacterium; assembly: GCA_022774755.1. GTDB lineage: Bacteria > Bacillota > Clostridia > Oscillospirales > Acutalibacteraceae > Ruminococcoides. The sequence continues at coordinate 105,238 of JALFLK010000017.1, read as the reverse complement.
GCTGACCAATCTCAGGTATATTCCACAAAAACCGAAAAGACCGTAACGGTTACATATAACCTTGACTCAACTCAGAAGTTCAGCAGCGGTCAGTGGAAGCTTACCTATGACCCGGCAGTACTTAAATTGTCTGATACAAACTATGTTGACGGCAGCTTAAATGTTATGCCTGTTGCTGACGCAGCAGGCGGCTCCTTGGCAAACCTTTCTTCCGAGGGACTTGTTAAGGGTACATTCTCAAAACCGTCTAATGTTTATGATTTCTCAGGCGGCAAGACACTTGTAAGTGTAACCTTTGATATTGTCGGCAAGGGAACAACCGATGTTACCCTTGATGTTCAGCTGCTTGCATACATTGAAGGCGATTCAAAGATTGCCCCGATGGTTGATTCAAGCGTAAAGACCTCCGCATACAATGCAACAGTTACATCAGCTCTCTCAGAGCCTACTCCGGTTACCGTTGTTTACGGCGATGTGGATTTAGACGGAGAGGTAACCGTAAACGATATTTCCTATCTCCAGATGTCCCTTGCAAAGCTGATAACCTTAAATGAACAACAGCTTCTTAATGCAGACACTAATCATGACGGAAATGTATCCATCGATGACACATCAATTATCCAGATGTACCTTGCAAAGCTGATTACTAAAATCTAATATTTGCTTCCTAACAGGACGGCAGACTTGTTCAAAACTTGTCTGCCGTCTTTTTTTGTGTTTGTTTCCGGTTAATATCAAACATTAATCCTGTTAAAAATTGATTTCCAAAACGAGACATAGTATAAAAAAATCATTATCCTCTCTCTAATCAGTCATAAACAAGCCGTTGCCGTAATATAAGTTTTATATACGATAAAAAGTCAAAAAGGAGAGGACAAAATGGAATACAATCTTGATTCAAAAAGCGTCGGCACGCTTAACGTGTGTCTTGAGAGCGTTTGCGAACAAAGCGTTGACTTGGACTTAACTTTGCCGGATTATTGCCCCGATATTGAGAAAATCCTCAAGTGCAGTCTGACTCCGCAGATTTTCAGCAAAAATCTTACAGGGGGACAGCTTGTAATCGACGGAACTTCGGTTGTTGAGATTCTTTATGTTGACGCAATTAAGAAGAATATCAGATGCTGTGAGCAAACGGTGCCGTTTTCGGCTGTTTTCAACCTGAAAGAGCCGGCGGAAAACTATGTAACCCTTGCGTCTGCAAAAACCGATTACCTTAATTGCAGGGCGTTAAGCCCAAGAAAGCTTACTCTTCACGGCGCTTTTTCTCTTTATGCCAAGGTGCTTTCCAAAAAAGATGAAAAGATTTTTGTAAAATCTGATGACAGCGATTTGGAAACATTATCTCAAAGCAAAGAGTTCTGTTCACTTACAGCCCTGTGTCAGGAGCAGTTCTCAATTTCAGAGGATATCTCCTCCGCAAACAAACCTCCCGTTGAGGCAATGCTCAGCAAAAAGGCAAGTATATCCATAAGCGGAATCAGAGTTATTCCGGGTAAGGTTATGGTCAAGGGCGATGTCAGCGTAAAACTTCTCTATTTGTCAGACTTGGATTCCGGCGAACCTCAACAGCTAGATTACATTTTCCCCTGGGAGAGAATAATCGACTGCACAGACGTAAACGAAGATACCAAGCTGAAAGCACAGGTTGATTTGTTATCCTTTGATATTCGTCTGAAATCCGATATGCTTGGGGATTCACCCTCTGTTTCCGTGGATATTAAAGCCGCTGTCTGCGTCAAGGGTTACAACACGATAGAGGCGGATGTTGTTCTTGACGCATATTCAACCGATTATCAGTGTGAGCCTGAGTATGTAAATCCAAGGCTATTAACGTCAATTACACAGCTTAACGAAACCGTAATGAATAAATCCGCCGTTGATACCGGCGATGTTCATATAAAGCAGGCAGTGGATATGTACTGCGAAAATTTTTCCTGCGCTCCTATTGTTACAGAGCAGGGAATAACCCTTAACTGCAAAGCCTCTGTGTGCATACTTGCAGTTAATACAGATGATTATCCCTGCTATGTTGAGCGGATAATTGATTTCGAGCATACTTTCCCCGCAGATGTTGAGTTTAACAATGTAAACGGCGCTGATGTCAGGCTAAAAAGCCTCAGCTATCGGCTTTCTGATGATTCAACCCTTGAAATCAGGTGCGAAACAGATATTTCAGCCGAGCTTTCAAACTCCGAGGTTTGTCATTGCGTATCCTGCGCCAAATGCTTTGAAGATAAGCCTCTGCCTAAATCTTCCTGCGGACTTACCCTTTATTATGCAGGAAAAGGCGAGAAAATCTGGGACATTGCAAAGCACTACAACACCAGAATGAAGCTGATTCTACAGGAAAACGCACTGGAAACCGACCTGCTTGAATCTCCGTCAATGCTGATGATTCCCGGTATATAAGGAGGAAATAAAATGGAACAGAAAAATGTATATAACGATATTTCACAGCGCACAAACGGCGATGTTTACATCGGCGTTGTAGGTCCGGTCAGAACGGGAAAATCAACATTTATAAAAAGATTTATGGATACATTGGTAATCCCCAATATTTCCGACGAAAACCTGCTAAGGCGCACAATCGACGAGCTTCCCCAGTCGTCGGCAGGCAGAACGATTATGACTACGGAGCCAAAGTTCATTCCTGAAGAAGCGGTTGAAATTTCTCTTGACGGAAAAGCTAACCTGAATGTACGAATGATAGACTGCGTGGGATATGTTGTCAACAGTTCCGTGGGATATATAGAGGACGACGGTCCCAGAATGGTAAAAACACCATGGGATTCAAAAGAAATCCCCTTTGATACCGCCGCAGAAATCGGCACAAGAAAGGTTATCACCGAACACAGCTCAATAGGGCTTGTGATTACCACCGACGGAACAATCAGCGATATTCCGAGAGAAGATTACAAAGAGGCGGAAAAAAGAGTAATTGACGAGCTGAAAGCAATAAACAAGCCTTTCATTGTTTTGCTGAATTCAATGGAGCCGGAGTCCGACAGTGCAAGACGCCTTGCAGGAGAATTAAGCGCAGAGTATTGCGTACCTGTTTTGCCGGTGAGCTGTCTTGAACTTAACGAAAACGAAATCAAGCGGATTCTGGCTCAGCTTTTGTTTGAGTTTCCTGTTCGTGAAATTTCAATCGATATACCTAAATGGGTTGTATCTTTGGCAAAAGACCATTGGTTAAAGTCAGGAATTTTTGAAATAATAAAAAATACAGCGGAGAAAATAGAAAAAATCCGCCAGGTTCAGGAGCTTTTAAACGAACTTTCAGCCTGTGAATATATATCATCGGCGCAAATAACAGGACTTAATCTGGGCAAAGGCAAGGCAGAAATGTCAATAATAATAGAGCCTAAGCTGTTTTATAAGGTGCTTTCCGAGCGAACGGGATTGGAAATAAATGACGAAGGACAGCTTTTGGAGTGTATCTGCTCCCTGTCCCAAAAGAAGAAAGAGTTTGACAAAATCGCCGAAGCATATAATCAGGTTCAGGCAACGGGATACGGAATCGTTATGCCCTCAATGGATGAGCTGGAGCTTGAAGAACCGCAGATTATCAAGCAAAGCGGAAAATACGGTATTAAGCTTAAAGCTTCTGCACCGTCAATTCATATGATGAAAATTAACACCCAAACTCAGGTGACGCCTATTGTGGGCAGCGAAGAGCAGTCAAAGGAGCTTGTAACTTATCTGCTCAAAGAATTTGAAGAAGACCCCAAGAAAATATGGGAGTCAAATATTTTCGGAAAATCCGTTCACGAGCTTGTAAACGAAGGCCTGCACAACAAACTCTACCGTATGCCGTCGGATGCAAGGGAAAAGGTAGTCGAAACCATCGAGAGAATTATCAACGAGGGATGCAACGGCTTAATTTGCATAATTTTGTAGGTTAATCATTTGAAAACTATCCGTCAAATACCGTTATTTTTTTAACAAATAATTTTTTATCACTCTGCAAAAACTGGTTAAATTCCCAAAATATAAAAACCCCCATATTTTTTGTTGTAATTATACATATTTTCAAGTATAATTTATACTATAATGAAATAAATATGGGGGTGTCTGTAAAATGGATGATTTTATGGCAAAAGTCACTACTTCGGCAACAATGCTTTTGACTGGCTTTACGGTAGTGTTCGCGGTTTTACTTTTGCTGATTTTCATAATCTATATTTATGGAAAAATTGTTTCTTCCGCTCAAAAGTATTCGGCAAACAAGAAGAATCAGAAGGATAAAAAGGCAGTTCCTGCTCCCGCCGTTTCCGCTTCAAGGCCGGCGCCTGCAGTTCAGTCAGCCTCGAATGATGAAATTCCGCCTGAGATTGTCGCTGTAATTACAGCAGCAGTTGACAGTATGTATTCTGCTTCAAACAGCAAAGTGCGAATAAAAAGTATCAGCAAAAACGCCGGTGCAAGAAGCCCCTGGGCAAATGCAGGCGTACTTGACAACACCAAGCCTTTTTAATTTGATGCTTTTAGTTTTTGCAGAAAGGAATTTCAGATATGGAAATAATTGATGGATTTTTAAGAGCCGTAGAAGGCATAATCCAAAGCTCGGGATTTTTAAGCCTTCCGTGGCAGAACTATGTAATGATAGGCGTGTCAATCGTGTTGATTTATCTTGCAGTCAAGAAGCAGTACGAGCCCTTGCTTTTGCTTCCTATTGCCTTTGGTATGCTGCTTGTAAATCTTTACCCCGACATTATGGCGGCTCAGCAAACAACTCTTATGACGGCAGAGGAGTGTATTGCCGCCAAGGGCTCAACGGCGGGATACGCCACCACGATTGTTGACGGCATTACCTATTACGATGTGCCGACAAACGGCGGATTGCTGTACTATCTGTATCAGGGCGTAAAGCTGGGAATTTATCCTCCGCTTATTTTCCTTGGTATCGGCACAATGACCGACTTCGGTCCTCTTATCGCAAACCCCAAGAGCTTTATTTTGGGTGCAGCGGCTCAGATTGGTATTTTTGTAACATTTATCGGTGCAATTTTCCTTGGATTCACCGAACCTCAGGCAGGAGCAATCGGTATTATCGGCGGTGCAGACGGCCCGACGGCAATATTTGTAACTACAAAGCTTGCTCCGGAGCTTTTAGGCTCTATCGCAATCGCCGCATATTCGTATATGGCGCTTGTTCCGATTATTCAGCCTCCGATTATGAAGGCTCTTACAACAAAGAAGGAGCGTTCCGTTGTTATGGAACAGCTTCGTCCCGTATCAAAGCTTGAGAAGATTATCTTCCCAATAATCGTAACAATCATAATTGCTCTTCTTCTTCCGGACGCCGCTCCTCTTGTAGGAATGTTGATGCTGGGCAACCTGTTTAAGGAAAGCGGAGTTGTTGAAAGAATCGCAAAGACCGCCCAGAATGAGCTTATGAATATCATAACAATTTTCCTGGGCACAACAGTTGGCGCAACTGCAACGGGAACAAACTTCCTTAACCCCAACACCCTAAAAATTATCGTTTTGGGACTTATTGCTTTCTGCTTCGGTACTGCATTCGGCGTGTTGTTCGGAAAGATTATGTATAAGCTTACAGGCGGAAAGGTTAATCCCCTTATCGGTTCGGCAGGCGTTTCCGCTGTGCCTATGGCGGCTCGTGTATCTCAAAAGGTGGGCCAGTCGGAGAACCCCTCCAACTATCTGCTTATGCACGCAATGGGTCCAAATGTAGCAGGTGTTATCGGTTCGGCAGTAGCCGCAGGTGTTCTGCTCAGCGTAATACCTCATTAAGTTTTAACACTGCTGTGTGACTTTTAAATTCAGACGTCTACACGTGGTTGAAAGCCGTTAAAAATCAGACTTTTATGCAATACTAAAAGCCATTAAGCTTATGGTTTCTACGCACGGCTGTAATCCTTTAAACCGCAGAATTTTATAAATTTAACTGTACTCCCGATGTCTGTCGGGGTAACAAAAAGCCTTTCGCTGAGAAAGGCTTTTTATGTTGCTGAAACTTGCCGTTGTTTCTGTTTTTATCAGTTTTATATAAATTATTATTATGTTGCAGAAATTTCCTGTAAATATATAATAATATTTCTGCATAAGAATTATAACCCTGCGAAGATTGTATATAATTGTAGCATAAGAAATAATGGGGGAAGTTTAAATGACCAAAGATTTTTCCATACAGAAAATTCTTTCTATACTTTTACAGCACATAAAACTGATAATTATAGTTTCTTTGGCGTCGGCGCTTGTTGCTTTTTGTTACACCAAATTCTACGTAACGCCGGTCTATTCAACTTCTGCCATTTTGCTTGTGCAGAATTTTGATAACAGCCAGTCTGCAACAGAGCCAACTACATCAGCGGGTACACAGCGTGTATGGGTCAGCGACCTTTCTTCATCCGCAACTCTTGCAAATTACTGTTCGGTTCTGTTTAAGAATTCACCGGAAATGCTCAGCGTTCTGGACGGTTGTGCCCTGAGTATCACCAGTGAAGAGGAAACCAACTTTATGCGCTTCTCGGTTTCGGGTTCCGATGCAAAAAAGGTTTACGAGGTTGCTCAAAAGGTAACTGAGGTTGCGCCGAAAATTTATCTTGAAACATATAAAATCGGAAAAATAGACACCATCCGTCCTGCAAGCGTGCCGTCTGTGCCGTCATCCCCGGATATAAAGAAAAATGTTCTTATTGGATTTTTGGCAGGACTTGCACTTGCACTGGTAATTTCTCTGTTTTTGGATATTATTGATACCACCATCAAGCCTGAGGACGATTTGTTTAAAATTTACGGCGTTCCCGTGTTTGCAGAGGTAGTGGATTTTGAAAGGGAGGACAAGAAACGATGAAAAAAATTAAGCTTTTTCATTCCAAAAAAGATAATGATTCCTCCCCAAGAGCTGTAATGAGCGAAAAGAGCAAGTTTGCCATAGTTGAGGCTTATAAGTCTGCACGAACAAACATAATGTTTTCGCTTTCGGCTTCCGAAGAAAAATCCTTTGTTGTAACAAGCTATTCAAAAGGCGAGGGAAAAAGCACCGCTTCCGCAAATCTTGCCATTTCTTTCTCAAAGCTAAATAAAAGGGTCATTTTGGTTGACTGCGACCTGCGCCGTCCCAACATTCACAATATTTTAAAGCTCGACAATCAAAGAGGACTTTCCGATGTTATAGTAAGGCTTGCAACCTTTGACGAGGTAATACACAGGGATGTAATACCCTGCCTTGATGTTCTCACCTCGGGAACAATCCCCCCGAACCCGTCGGAGCTTATATGTTCGCCGGTGTTTACCGAATTGGTAGAGCGTTTAAAGAGGGAGTACGACTATGTCATCTTTGATACTCCGCCTATCGGAGTCGTTGCAGACGCCTTAACGCTGAAAACTCTTTCAGGCGGCTATGTTGTTGTACTCAGAGAGCGAAGCACAACCCACGGCGATATCGAGAAAATGATTGAAAACTTTAAGCTCGCAGATGCAAAGGTGCTTGGATTTTTAAAGGTAGGATGTAACCCCAAATCCAGAAAGTCATCCAAAAAGAGCTATTATTATCAGTATTATTAAACCGTTGTACCGGTTTCAGCTCGTTTTCTGCAAACTGGATTTTTATGAAAGAATTTTTTAAGCAAGATTATTACATAAATCAGACCGCATTTCTCCTTGAAATGCGGTTTTTAGCTAATCAATAGTTTATCGATTTATAATAATTCAGCCTTAACTTACGCACAATAACGAAAACAATCATCAGTAAAAACCGGCAATCAAAAATCAAATAATCTGACGGAGAAATATGCACAAACGGTTTTGTCCGGATTCCTTAACAAACCATATAATTGTGCAGAAACCGCTGTGTTTTTGTATATTATGCAGGATTTTTTAAAAACACTTGCATTTTAAAAGTAAATATATTAGAATAAGCAAGTATAAAGTTGAATAATGAATATTTATTATGAGGTGACAGCAAAATGAATTACCTTAACGGTGACAAGAAAATGCTTGAGGAAGAGTATGCTCAGCTGTTAACGCAGTACGAAAACGCCAAGAGCATGGGACTTAATCTTAATATGGCAAGGGGAAAGCCCGGCAACGAACAGCTTGAGATTTCCGTGCATATGCTTGATATAGTAAACAGCTCCTCAACCTGCAAATCCGTTGACGGAACAGATTGCAGAAACTACGGCTTGCTTGAGGGCTTGCCTTCCTGTCGTCATCTGTTTGCGCAAATTCTTGATGTTGATCCGGAAATGGTAATGGTAGGGGGCAACTCCAGTCTTAATATGATGTTTGATACAATTTCTACAATGATGACTGCGCCTATTGTTCCGGGAATGAAACCATGGTACGAGGTTAAGGAAAGAAAATTCCTGTGTCCTGTGCCGGGCTATGACAGACATTTCGGAATTACCGAATATTTTGGATTTCAGATGATTTGCGTACCTATGACCGAGAACGGTCCCGATATGGACGTAGTAGAGAAACTTGTGGAAAACGACGATACAATAAAGGGAATTTGGTGTGTTCCCAAGTATTCCAATCCACAGGGAATTACATACAGCGACGAAACCGTAAGAAGGTTTGCAAATTTAAAGCCAAAGGCTAAGGATTTCCGCATTATGTGGGATAACGCCTACGCTGTTCACGATGTCACCGACACCCCCGATACTCTTTTGAGCATAATGGACGAGTGCAAAAAGGCAGGCAGCGAGAACTTGCCGATTTTATTCTGCTCAACTTCAAAGATTACCTTCCCGGGTTCAGGCGTTGCCGCAATGGCTGCGTCGGAAGACAATATGAAGGTGTTTAAGAATAAATACAAGTATCAGACAATAGGCTTTGATAAAATCAATATGCTTCGCCATATGATTTACTTTAAAAATCTTGACGGAGTTTTGGAGCATATGCAAAAGCACAAGGCAATTTTAAAGCCAAAATTCGATGTTGTCCTCGACAAGCTTGCAAACCAGCTTGAAGAAACGGGCATTGTTTCTTATACAAAGCCTAACGGCGGATATTTCGTCAGCGTTGATGTTTTAGAGGGTACAGCCGATAAGGTTGTCAAGCTTTGCAAAGAGGCAGGGGTTGTTCTTACCGACGCAGGTGCAACTTACCCTTACGGCAAAGACCCCAAAAACTCCAACATTCGTATTGCGCCCTCATTCCCGCCTGTTGATGAGCTTGCTCAGGCTATGGATGTATTTTGTGTCTGCGCAAAGCTTGCCGCTTTGCAAAAACTCCTGAACTTATAATTTTTAAAGATTAACATTTTTACAATAAAATTTTAACACAAAGCACGGTTCCGATAATTTCAGGAGCCGTGCTATTTTTCTGATATACAATTATAAAAGGTTGAAATTCAGAAAAACAGTAAAAAATAGAGCTAAAATTTCGTTTTTCGGTGACATTTTTGTTATAAATTTATTATTCCATTGACATTTTATCAAAAAAAATTTATAATAAACCTTGTTACGTCTTTACATATGTACTGCAACTTATTGCAATTTGTAACAGGCATAAAAAATATACGGAGGTCTAAGGCATGAAAAGAATTCCAAAGCCTGTATTCTTCATTGTAGCCTTGCTGATACTGTTGTTTGCGGCGTCGTCCGTGTTCGGCATTTCCTATTATGTCGGCGATAACAAAACCACAGTTATTAAGGGACTCAGCGATGTTAGATGGGGAATAGACATCAGGGGAGGCGTAGAGGCGACCTTTAAACCGGCCGGCGATTTTGACGCTACTGATGAACAGTTAGATTCAGCGAAATCAATTATCGAAACCCGTATGATAAGCGAGGGTATTACTGATTACGAGTTATATGCGGATTATAATTCAGACCGTATAATCGTTCGTTTCCCGTGGAAAGACGGCGAAACAGAGTATGACCCTGTTGCCGCTATTGATGAGATTTCATCAACGGCTCAGCTTACTTTCCGCCCGGGAAAGAGCTACGAAAATGTAGAAATGGGTTCCGACGGCAAATATGTTTACAAAACTCCGACTGACGATACTGCGGAAGTCCTTATGGACGGTTCTTATGTGGAATCAGCCAAAGCAGGAGTTATCTCTTCCGGCCAGTCAAAGTCATCATCTTCTTCGGGCGGCGCACAGTATGTGGTTGACCTTACTCTGACTTCTGAGGGTGCAGAGAAATTTAAAGATATTACAACTCAGTACAACGGTCAGACCGTTTCCATCTGGATGGATGACATTATGCTTTCGGCACCTACCGTTCAGGCTATAATTTCCGACGGTAAGGCTCAGATTTCCGGTGATTTTACCGCCGAAGAGGCAACCTCTCTGGCTAACAAAATCAGCGCAGGCGCATTACCGTTCCAGCTTCAGACGGTTTCTTCGGGTTCAATCAGCCCAACATTGGGTTCAAATTCCCTGACCGCAATGATGTACGCAGGAATTATCGCCCTTGTACTGATTGCAATAATTATGATTGTAATGTACCGTCTGCCCGGCTTAATTGCAGTAATTGCACTTTTAGGTCAGCTGGGACTTTCGGTAGCGGCAATTTCGGGATTCTTCACTGTATTGCCTTCGTTTACAATGACGCTTCCAGGTATTGCAGGTTTGATTCTCTCAATCGGTATGGGCGTTGACGCCAACGTAATCACCGCAGAGCGTATTAAGGAAGAAATGAACACAGGCAGAACTCTTGATGCGGCGTTGGAGCGAGGCACCAAGAACAGCTTGTCTGCTATTATCGACGGTAATATGACAATCGTAATAGTATCAATCATTCTTCTTTTGGTATTCGGTCCGTCAAACATTCTTTCCTGGATGTTCGGCGCATCAACAACCGGTACAATTTATTCATTCGGATATACTCTCCTTATGGGTGTAATTTCTAACTTCATTATGGGTATATTCTTCTCGCGTATAATGCTTAAGAGCTCAGCCGGCTTTAAGTTCTTGCGCCACAAATGGCTGTATGGAGGTGCTAAGGGTGAGTAAAAATAACATTACTGCCGCACCGGCAGAGAACGAGCAGAGATTGATAAACGGCAGAAAGCCCATTGATTTTGTCGGCAAAAGAAAAATCTTTTTCTCCATTTCCATCGGCATTATAATTTTAGGAATTATATGCAACTTTGTGTTCGGAACTAACCTTGATATTCAGTTCAGCGGCGGCGCTATGATTAAGTACAATTATTCAGGCGAGATTGACACCGAAGAAATGAAGGATTTAATTCAAACGGAAACTCCCGATAATCAGGTTACATTTGCAATCACAAAGAGCATTATGGATTCTACCGATGACAACAATGTATATACCGTAAGCGTTCAGTTTTCCGGCAACAGCGCAGTAAGTACTGACTTGCAGGCAGAGCTTACCTCAAAGCTTCAAAAGGCTTTTCCGGATAACGATTTCAGGTATCTTGAGTCTTCATCAGTTGACTCAACAATGGGATTTAACTTCTTGTTAAAATGTCTGGCAGCCGTGGCTATTGCCAGCGTGCTGATGGTTCTGTATGTAACCATCAGATTTAAGAAAATCGGCGGACTTTCCGCAGGCGTTATGGGACTTGTTGCGTTGTTCCACGATGTGGCTATGATTTACTTCCTGTATGTAATTTTCCGTATGCCCATCGACAGTAACTTTATTGCGGTTGTTCTTATGATTTTAGGTTATTCACTTAACGATACAATCGTTGTTTATGACCGTGTAAGAGAAGAAAAGCGAATTATGGGCTACAAAACCGATATTGGCGATGTGTTCAATTACAGTACCACAAAGGTTATGAGAAGGTCAATTATGACTTCTGTAACAACGTTGACTGCAATCACCGTTGTGTATATTGTTGCCACAATATTCGGACTTACTTCGGTTCAGGGCTTTGCTCTGCCAATGATGATCGGTATAATTTCCGGTTGTTATTCGTCAATATGTATCGCAGGTCCTCTGTGGGTAACATGGCAGCATCACAAATCACAAGCTGCAGGCAAATAATTTTATGATTTCGGTAATGGGCGTACCCAAAAGGTACGCCCATTTTAAGATATAATAAAAGGAGGGTGGATATGAAGCGTCTTTTTGCGTTATTGCTTTCAGCGGTTTTGATGTTGTGTGCATTTTGTTCCTGCACAAAAGCATTGCCTGAATATCAAAAGCAAGACGGCAGGCTGACTGTTGTCACAACAATTTTTCCTTACTATGACTTTCTGCGTAACATAGCCGACGATAAAATAAACTTAAGACTGCTTCTCCCTCCGGGCAGTGAGCCTCATGATTACGAGCCCTCACCCTCTGACATTATTGAGATAAACAATGCAGATTTGTTTATCTACACGGGCGGAGAAAGCGACGCCTGGGCAGAGTCCGTGCTTAATGGTATTGATTCTTCCGTCCATACGCTTCGGCTGATTGATTTTGTAGAGCCTGTTATGGTCGAAGATGAGCACGAACACCACGCAGACAGCATTTCCGATGCAAAGGAAGAAGAACACGCCCAAAGCGAATTTGACGAAGGGCAAGACGAACACAGCCATAGCGACTCCGCCTTTGAAGATGACCACCAAAGTGAGGCTGAGCACGGTGAGGGATCAGAGCAGGACGAGCATATTTGGACTTCTCCCGAAAATGCTGTAATAATTACTCAGACTATTTCCACGGAAATACAGAAAATAGACAGCGAAAACGCCGAATATTATAAATCGACCACCGCAGAGTATCTGAAAAAGCTCAACGACCTGGATAACGAGTTCAAGGAAATCCGAGAGGATGCAAGCCGTGATATGATTGTTTTCGGCGACAGATTCCCAATAGTTTATCTTGCAAAGGAGCTTTCCCTTAACTACGACTGCGCTTTTCCAGGATGCAGTCACGACACCGAGCCGGGAATAACAACGGTAAAAAGGCTTATCAACACCGTAAGAGATAATGATATTCCCGTTGTGTTTTACCTTGATTTTTCAAACCGAGCAGTTGCAGATTTGCTTTGCGAGGACTCAAATGCTGTGGCTCAGCGATACCATTCCTGCCATAATGTATCGGCAGAAGATTTTAACAGCGGAGTAACATACATTGACTTAATGGAGCAAAACGCCTGTGCTTTAAGGGAGGCGCTTAACTGATGTCTTTGATAAAATGCGAAAACTTAACAATGGGCTACGAGGGAAAGGTTGTTATCTCAAACCTTAGCATAGAGGTTAATGCCGGTGATTATCTATGTATAGTAGGGGAGAACGGCTCCGGAAAAACAACCCTTATGAAGGGTCTTTTGGGATTGATTTCACCGCTGAGCGGAAAAATCATTTATTCAGACGGATTAAAGCAAAATCACATCGGCTATCTGCCTCAGCAGAGCAGTATTCAGCACGATTTCCCGGCTTCAGTACTTGAGGTTGTGCTTTCGGGCTGTCTTTCAAAGGGCTTTTTGCCCTTTTACTCAAAGGCTCAAAAGAAAACAGCGGCAGAAAATATGGAGAAAACAGCAATTTCTTCTTTAAAAAATAAATCCTTCAGAGAGCTTTCCGGGGGACAACAGCAAAGGGTTTTGCTTGCAAGAGCCCTGTGCTCCACCCAAAAGCTGTTGATTTTAGACGAGCCCATAACAGGGCTTGACCCCTTAGCCGCCGCAGAGTTTTATAAGCTTATAAAAATCCTCAACAACAGCGGAATAACCGTAATAATGGTTACTCACGATGTAACCTCTGCGGTTAATAACGCCTCTCACATTCTGCATTTGGGCAAGGATAATTCCTTTTTCGGTACAACTCACGCCTATGTTCATTCAGACATCGGCAAACGGTTTTTAATAACCGATTGCCCCTGTGACAACTGCAAAAGGCTTCATTCACACAAGGAGGTGGGAGCGCAATGATTGCAGAAATGTTTTCCTATAATTTTATTGTTCGTGCATTTATTGTGGGTACTCTCGTTTCACTTTGTGCGTCCCTTTTGGGTGTAACCCTGGTGCTTAAACGATACTCGATGATTGGCGACGGACTTTCCCATGTAGGCTTCGGCTCCCTTGCCATAGCCGCCGCCGCAGGCGTGGCACCCCTTGAAATCGCCGTGCCCGTTGTGGTATTGTCGGCGTTCTTTCTGCTGAGAATTTCCGAAAACAGCAAGATTAACGGCGACGCCGCCATAGCCATAATTTCCAGCACAGCCCTTGCAGTGGGCGTTCTATGTGCAAGCCTAACGGGTATGAACACCGACCTTAACAGCTATCTGTTCGGCAGTATTCTTGCTGTATCAAACAGCGACGCAATTATGTGCGTTGCTCTTGCTCTTGTTATAATCGTAATGTATTTTCTTCTGTATAACAGGATTTTTGCCGTCACCTTTGACGAAAGCTTTGCAAAGGCAACCGGTATGAAACCTGCGATTTACAATACCGCCATCGCAGTGCTTACGGCTATGACAATCGTAATCGGTATGCGCATTATGGGAACGCTTCTAATATCAGCTTTGATAATTTTCCCTGCGGTTACATCAATGCGCCTTTGCAAAAAGTTCAAGTCCGTAATAATTGCTTCGGGAATTTTGTCGGTAGTCTGCTTTTTCGTCGGAATGATTGTTTCCTACAATTTCGACACTCCTACAGGCGCCACCGTTGTTGTAATCAACTGTATGGCTTTCGTGGTTTTCAGGCTGGCGTCATTTGTAATTTCAAAATTAAATGGTATTAAATCTGTTTCAAAATCCGACGGCAAAATCTCTCAAAGCGAATAAAGCAATTACATTATAAGATATTTTCAAGAACAGGCAGTTCGTTCCTCCAAAGGGAGTCGAGCTGTCTTTTTATTTTTGCATAAACAATTTTTGAATCATCGCCGTCACTGCCAACAGTTTGCCTGAGTTCAATGATATTGTCGCTGATTTTGTCGGGCTCTTGGTGATTTACAAAAACATTAAGCCCTTTGTTAAAATCCTCCCAACATTCCAAAGCTCTGTCGGCGGCATCTGCACAAAGCCTTGTTTTTCCCTCGCTTTGATACACAGCAGTTCTATCAATATTTTCTTCCGTTTTTTTAATACCTGTGTTTACATAAATCATTTCAAATACAGACAGCCCAATAGCCGTAACAGCAAGGGCAATACCCAAAATAAGTCTTTTCATTTTTACCCTTTCTTTTCTTTTTCAATAATGTTGTAATTTCCTGTTTTGTCGCAGGTCATAATAAAAACACCGTCTTTTTTTACCTTGTTTTTTGAAAGAATCTTATTCAGCTTATCTTTGTTAATACCGCAGAGCTTTATGGAGTTGTCCAGGTATTCTCCGTCGCTTATGACCACCACCTCAATTCCGTTGTCCGGTATTTCAATTCCCATATCCGAAGCATCGGGGTTCCGTTTCGGAGGCTTTTTCAAAACGCTTAGCTTTCCGTTGGTTTCAACAATGCAGTACTGCACATCCTCAAGACAGAATACATCCGCCTGCCTAAGCTGAATACATAAATCCTCGGTGGTCATTCTCAGCTTTTTCATAGCGTCCTGCTTGATTTCTCCATCCTCAATAACCATTACCGGACTGCCGCAGATAAGTTTTCTGAATTTTCCGTTTTTCATCATAATCATACTTGCGATTATTTCGCAGAAAATCAAAATCAAAACAGGCACAACACCCGACAAAAGGGGCTGGTCAGTGTTTTCAAGGGGAAGAGATGCAATATCGGAAATAATCAGCGTAATAACAAGCTCCGTCGGCTGTAAATCACTGATTTGCCGTTTGCCCATAATTCTCACAGCAAATATTACAAACACATATAGAATCAGCGTTCTTATTATCGCAATCAGCATAATATCACCCTGCTTAGTATGCTCATTAAGTAAAATTTAATGCAGAATAATTAGCAAATTTATGCAGATACTAACCCGGGTGATTTTAATGTATAGTTCTCTAAAAGAAAATATTTCCACTCTTAAAGAGATGGCGCATAATTCCGCCGATTTTACCGTACGGGAAATGAATCTGAAAGACAGATTTAAAACCCGATTTGCAATCATTACCGTAGAGGGAATGTGCGACAAAGAGGGAATAGCAATAACCCTGCTGAATCCTTTGAACAATGCAGACTATACGGCGGCAAAAAAGTTTTCTCTTTATGAATATATAAAGTCCTCGGTGCTTTCCGCATCGGAGGTTGTAGAAATTGACACCTTTGAACAGGTTATGACCTTTTCTATGTCAGGCTTTGCGGTTTTTGCACTTGATGACTGCCCGAAAATGCTTGCAATCGGCATACAGGGCTTTTCTTTCAGAGGGGTAAGCTCCCCGGAAACCGAGGTAATACAGCGAGGTCCCAGAGAGGGCTTTGTTGAGCCGTTGAGAATAAATATGACCTTAATAAGACGGCGTATGAAAAATCCCGATTTGGTTTTTGAAACCTTGGAAGCAGGGGATATATCCAAAACTCAGATGTGCATTTGTTACCTTAAAAGCGCAGTATCACAGGAGATTTTGGCAAAGCTCCGCAAACGCCTTAAGTCGGTTAATCTTCCGACGGTAATGGGCGCAGGCTACCTTGTGCCGTTTCTTGAAGAAAACAACCGCCGTTCGCTTTTTTCGGGAATAGGCGTAACCGAGCGACCTGACGCCGTTTGCGGAAAAATTACAGAGGGAAGAATAGCGGTAATTATAGACGGAACCCCCTCGGTGCTTACCGTTCCGCATTTGTTTGTAGAAAAATTCCAAAGTGTTGACGACTACTCAAACCGCCCCTTCTACGCTTCATTTACGAGGATTTTAAAATATGTCAGCTTTTTTACAGCCATATATCTGCCGGCACTTTATACAGCTTTTGCAACCTTTCATCCCGATTATTTTCCTGCATTGCTTTTGCAGAATATAATCAATTCGGTTTCAAGCACTCCCTTGCCCGTGATTCTGGAGGTGCTGTTGATTTTGTTTATTTACGAGGTAATGCGAGAGGCGGGACTGAGAATCCCCCGGCCTTTAGGTCATGCAGTCAGCATAGTGGGCGCCCTTGTAATCGGAGAAGCGGCGGTAAGCGCAGGGATAATCGGCGCTCCGACTCTAATGGTTGTAGCTATAGCGGCAATATGCAGTTATGTAATCCCCGATTTATACCCTGCCGTAACGGTTGCACGACTGCTGCTGATATTGTCGGGCGGAATTTTCGGCATAATGGGAATGGTGCTTTTGAGCTGTATCTATCTTACGATTATGTGTTCCAAAACAAGCTTCGGCGTACCGTATATGTCGCCCATATCGCCCTTTTCAAAGAAAAATATGAGGGATGTTTTTATAAGAAGCGACTGGAAAAAGCTCTCACGATATACTCAAAAAATCCAGAACTTATCGGGAACTAAGGAGGCAGGAAACGATGAATAAAAATAAGGTTACATCTTCACAGTTTTTTATCTGCCTCTTTCTGTGTAATATGTTTGCAGTTTTCGGCTTGTTTAAAGACATGGCGGATAAAAACCCTTTTTGGTTTAATATCCTCACAGCTGTTCTCGGAATATTACTCTTTATCCTTGCCTGTGTTCCGTCTTTGATAATATCCGGAAAGACCGAAAAATCTCTGCCTCAGCTTTTGTCAATGGGTACAAAATCGGGAGAAATCATTATAAAAGGCTTATATATTATGTGTTTTACGGTTTTTATCAGCGTGATTATCAATAAATACGCTGAATTTATGAAGGCGCAGATAAATTCCGACTTAACAATCGCCGTGGTTATTGCGGTTTTCACAGCATTAGGGGGATTTTGCTGTTATCAGGGCATCCAGCCCTTGTTCCGAACAGCAGTAATCGTTGTAGTGTTTGTAATAATCAGCCTGTGCTTTGTGTTTTTTGGATTACTCCCAAGCATAAACTACGTGCCTTTTTCATTTACAGCCGAGGATTTTACAGGATTTATTTCAAACAGCGGAGAATTTCTCATATATTCCCTGATTCCCGTCAGCGCTTTCGCCGTTTTTTACGATAGTGTAAAGGGCAATAAAAAATCGGGACTTTTCTTTTGTGCCCTTTGTGCTTATGTACTGTTTTTTGCGGTAAGCTTTTTTATTGATTTTGTTTTGGGAGAGTACGCAAGAATCCTGCCGTATCCCTCATACACGATTTCAAAAGTTTCAAGAATATCAATGCTGAAAGGGGGAGACGGCTTGCTTTTCGGAGCAATAACGGCGTCGGTGTTTTTGTTTGTTTACCTGTTCTTTGCCTGTTCTTCAAAGGTGCTTGAAAAGTATCATTCAAAGGCAATGTCCGCAGCTTTGTCAGCCCTTGTGTTTATATTGTCAATAATTATGCTTTATGTACCTGCTGTGTATAACTTTTTGTCAAGCCCCGTCCTTATATTTTTCCTCACCTCCGTTTCGGCGGTAATAATACCCCTTTCTGTTTATGCAATAAGAAAAAAGGAGGGAGAAATTTGAAAAAAGCCCTGTGCCTTTTAATCATAATTGTTGCCGTTTCATTAAACGGCTGTTCAATGGCAGAAATTGATAAAACCGCCATTGTGGATTCAATTTATATATATCCTGCAAATGATTCTCTCAACGAAAACCTGCTTTGCTTTGATTTTAACACCATAAAAAACGAAAATCCCTCTGTTTTGCCCCGATATTCCGTTACAGCCGAAACATTAGCTCAAGCAAAGGAAAAGCTTGAACAATCGGCGGTGCCGTCGCTGTTTTTGGCGCAGACCGAGTGTATAGTGCTTTCATCATCTTTAGATGAAAAAACCGTCAGCCATTGCCTTGAATACTATAAAAACGATTACGAGTGTTCTCCGTCGGTAAAAGTTATGTTTGCGGTAAAAGGGGCAATAGATGAGCTGACTGAGAAGGACATACCCACCGAAAGACTTATTGAGCTTTGTGATATTGCAAAGGAGCGTGACGGTGAAACATTAGTGAATATTTATTCCTTTTATAACAAAATTATAAGCAAAGAGCAATTTTTCGCCAAAGTTCCTCTTTTGTATTCAAAGAGCCAATTAGACGCAGTTTCCACGGAATTTTATTCCATAAAGACAAAAAAGTAAATAAAATTTGTTAATTTCTTATAATATTGCTATAAAAGTATTTTCAAATTGATTGAAATAGTGTATAATAAATCTGTATAATTATGCTTAAAGCAGGTTGGTGAAGATATGAATACCGATTTTTCAGTTTCTTTAGGTAAAATAATTAAAGAATTGTCCCTTAAGGTTTATTATACTCCGACTTCCGTAGATGATATTATGATTTCATCTACCGACATTAACCGACCGGGACTTGAGCTTACCGGTTATCTTGAATTTTTCGACAATAAAAGAATAATCATTTTAGGCAATACCGAATATTCATATTTGGGCAGATTCGGCAGTGAGCAGCAGCGCCATGTTCTTGACGCAATATTTTCATTCAGTCCTCCGGCGGTTATTATCACCAGGGGATTTGAGCCTACTAACGAAATTGCCGATTCAGCCAAAGAGCACAATATACCTATTCTTTGTTCAGAAGACAGCACTTCGTCCCTTTCTGCGGCGCTTGTTTCGTTTCTTAATAACGAGCTTGCACCCAGAATCACACGCCACGGCGTTTTGGTAGAGGTTTACGGCGAGGGCTGTCTTATTATCGGCGACAGCGGAGTCGGTAAGAGCGAGGCGGCTATTGAGCTTATTAAACGAGGCCACCGCCTTATTGCAGATGACGCAGTAGAAATCCGCCATGTTTCCAGCAACACTTTGGTGGGTTCTTCTCCTGAGAATATCCGTCATTTTATTGAGCTAAGAGGAATAGGCATTATTAACGCAAGACGCTTGTTCGGTATCGGCGCAGTAAAGCTTACGGAAAAGATAAATATGGTTATCAGCCTTGAGCTCTGGGATAAAAAGAAAGTATATGACCGTATGGGAATAGAAAACGAGTATATGCGTATTTTGGGAATAGACGTTCCCCTTGTTACAATTCCCGTTAAGCCCGGCAGAAATATAGCTATTATCATTGAAGTAGCAGCTATGAACAACAGGCAGAAGAAATTGGGCTATAACGCTGCATACGAGCTTCTTGAAAGCCTTGGAATGCCCGTTGAGAAAGAGCAAAAGGAAAAGAAGATTGTAGAAAGCTGGGAATAAAATGAAGATTATTGCAGACCTTCACACCCACACTATAGCCTCAACCCACGCCTATTCAACAGTAACCGAAATGGCTCAGGCAGCGGCAGACGCAGGACTTTACGCCCTTGCACTTACCGACCACGGCAGAAGGATGCCCGGCGCTCCCGGGGCTTATTACTTTGAATCCTTGGGTCTTATCCCAAAGGAGCTTTTCGGCGTAAGAATGTTAAAGGGAATGGAGGCAAACATTACCGATTATGAGGGGAATATTGACTGCGAAGACAGTCTTGCCTCAAAATTAGACTGGATTGTTGCCTCTATGCATACAATTACCATAGAAGGTCAGCCGTCCTTTGAAAAATGCACCAACGCTTACTTAAAGCTTGCAGATAACAAGCATATAAACGCTGTGGGACACAGCGGTACAGAGGTGTTCAAGTACGATTACGAAAAGGTAATACCTCAGCTTGCCAAAAACGGCATACTTATCGAAATTAACAATTCAACCTTTAATTTCAAAAAATCCTCAATGTCCAACTGCATAGATATTATCAAAATTTGTAAAAAAAACAACGCCCGTATAGTTGTGGATACCGACGCACATTTTTCTACATATGTAGGCAGAGCAGAGCCTGCCTTAAAGGTGCTGAAAGACTTGGATTTTCCTCAGAAGCTGATTGTAAACGGTTCGGTGGAAACTATGCAGGCATATATGAAAGAAAAACACATTGAGCTGTAATTTTCGGAGGAAATATGAATTCTGTTTCTATTGTAAAAAATATGGCGGACATTTTAAAATGCGAAGTCAAGACCGGGGAGCCTATGAGCCTGCACACCACCTTTAAAATCGGCGGCGGCGCAGAGCTATTCGTTAAGGTCAAAAAGCCCAGCCAGCTTGCAGAGATAGTAAAAATCTGCAACCGTGAGTCTGTGCCTTATATGATATTGGGAAAGGGCAGTAATCTCCTTGTAAGCGACAAGGGAATAAGCGGAGTTGTTATTGCTTTGGACGGTGATTTTAAAGCGATAAGCGTCCTTGACAATAACACAATTTATTGCGGAAGTGCCTCAAGCCTTGCAAAGCTCTGCTCAAAGGCGCTGTCCCTTAATCTTACAGGACTTGAATTCGGTTGGGGAATTCCCGGGAGCGCAGGCGGTGCGCTGTATATGAACGCAGGAGCCTACGGCGGAGAAATGAAGGATGTTGTCTATTCCGTTACCCATATGAACAAGGACGGCAGGGTGGAAACCCTAAGCGCCGATAAGCTTAATTTAGGCTACAGAACAAGCGTTTACAGAGAAAACGGATGTATTATTTTAGGCGTAACCGTAAAGCTCAGCCAGGGCGACCCTGTTGAAATCCGCAGTAAAATGGACGACTATATGGACCGCAGAAAAGCAAAACAGCCCCTTGATTATCCCAGCGCAGGAAGCGTTTTTAAACGGCCGGAGGGTAATTATGCAGGCGCATTGATTGAAAAATGCGGCCTTAAAGGGCTGACTGTGGGCGGAGCAAAGGTAAGCGACAAACACGCAGGCTTTATAATAAATACAGGCACGGCAACGTGCGAAGATGTGCTGAGCCTTATTTCTAAGGTGCAGGAAAAGGTAAATGCCGAAACGGGATATTTTCTGGAACGAGAGATTGTATATGTTGAATAAACGGTGATATTATGGAATTTTTAATTTTTACAGGGCTTTCGGGTGCGGGCAAGTCCAACGCACTGAGAGCTATGGAGGACATAGGCTATTATTGCGTAGATAATATACCCTCAACCCTTTTAGGCGTTTTCTACGATTTGTGCGAAAAAAGTGCCGACCCCCTGATGAAAAGGGTTGCCGTTGTTATAGATGTAAGAGGCGGAGAGAGCTTTGAAGATTTAGCAGTAGAAATCCACAAAATGCGACAGGAAAACAAAAACTTTAAAATTCTGTTCCTTGACGCTAAAGATGATGTAATAATCAAAAGGTTCAAAGAAACCCGCCGTCATCATCCTTTGGCTGACAGGGTAGAAAGCGGAACAACCGAGGACGCATTGCACCTTGAAAGGAAATCTCTGTCGTATCTTAAAAAGTCCGCCGATTATGTAATTGACACCACTTATATGTCAAATAAACAGCTCAAAGAGCGTATTAACAATATTTTTCTTGATAAATCCTCAGACAGCTTAATAGTTACGTTTATGTCTTTCGGCTTTAAGTACGGTATTCCCCTTGAAGCTGACTTGATTTTTGATGTAAGGTGTCTGCCCAATCCCTATTATATTCCGGAGCTTAAACCCCAGACGGGCTTGGATTTGCCTGTCAGAGAGTATGTTCTGGGCTTTGAAGAAACACAGGAGTTTGTGTCAAGGGTATTGGATTTTCTGGACTACTCTGTGCCTCTTTACCAAAAAGAGGGCAAAAGCGAGCTGGTAGTGGGAATCGGCTGTACGGGAGGAAAGCACCGCAGCGTTACCATTGCAAGACTTTTAAACCATCATTTCCTTGAAAAAGGCTGCAAATCAACCCTGCACCACAGGGATATTTTCAAAACCGTACAGTAAATTCAGTTTAAGCATACAGCTTAAAAACAATACAGAAAGTGATATTTATGTCATTTGCATCACAGGTGAAAAAGGAGCTTTGCTCCGACACTTCTTCATCGCCCCAACTTCTTCGGGCGGAGCTTTACGGTATGATGCTTTTTGCAAAGAAGTTTTCGGAAAAAGCCATAACCTTTAAAACAGAAAACAACTATACCGTCAACCGGTATGTTAATTTGGCAATGAACCTTTTTTGTCCTTTAATAGAAAAAACAAGTATTTTAAAAGCTAAAAAAAACAACACACGGCTCTATACCGTCAATTTTATTGACGAAAACGACTGCAGGCGTATTTTTGAGGATTTCGGGCATTATTCCCGTCAGATAAATCTCAGAATAAACTGGGCTAACCTTGATAACAGGGACGATATGGCGTCTTTTATGAGGGGCGTGTTCTTAAGCTGCGGCTCAATTACCGACCCGGAAAAGTCCTATCATCTGGAGTTTTCCGTGCCATATAAAAATCTTTGCGAGGACTTGTGCAGAGTAATAGAAGAGCTGTTTCAGTCTGAATTACGGCCACGGGTTACAAACCGCAGCGGAATTTATGTTGTTTATATTAAGGGCAGCGAAGAAATTACCGACCTGCTGACATTTATGGGAGCGCCCAATTCCGCAATGGAAATAATGGGCGCAAAAGCCGTTAAACAGGTAAGAAATAATGTGAACAGACGCAGAAATTCTGAGATTGCCAATATCCAGAAGTCAGCCGCCGCCTCGGCTGTGCAAATAAATGCCATAGAAAAAATCAAGAATAAAAAAGGGCTTGAAAGTCTGCCCGACGATTTGCGTGAAATTGCCCTGCTTCGCCTTGAAAACCCCGATATGTCCCTGCGAAGTTTAGGTCAGGCTTTAACCCCCGAAATTTCACGAAGCGGAGTAAACCACAGAATACATAGAATCCTGCAAATTGCAGAAGATTTATAGGTGATATTATGGAACTTGAAAACTTAACCTTTGAACAGGCAAATGCAAAGCTTGAATCAGCCGTTTCAATGCTGGAATCAGGCAAAATGACCCTTGATGAAACCTTAAAGGTATACAAAGAGGCGTGTCTGTTGCTTGATTACTGCTGTAAACAGCTTGAAAGATACAAAGGCGAGATTAAAGACATTAACGAAAAACTGCTTGAAAAGTCAGGCATTAACGGAGATTTACAATGAACGATTACACTAAGCTGATAGAGGACGCCCTCTATTCATATCTGCCCTCAAAGAATGTTTACGAAAAAAATCTAATAGAGGCAATGGAGTATTCTCTCAAAGCAGGCGGAAAGCGTGTCCGTCCGACTCTTGCTCTTGAATTTTGCAGGCTTTGCGGAGAAGTGCCCCAAAAAGCTCTGCCATTTGGCTGTGCAGTAGAGATGATTCACACCTATTCGCTGATTCACGACGATTTGCCCTGTATGGACAACGACGATTATCGTCGGGGCAAGCCCTCAAACCACATAGTTTACGGCGAAGACACCGCCTTGCTTGCCGGCGACGCTTTGCAAAGCCTTGCTTTCAGAATTATGACCGCCCCCGAAACCGTAAGCCTTGCCGGAGAACAGGCTTGCGTAAAGGCTGTAAACTGTCTTTCTTATTATTGCGGAGCACAGGGTATGGCCGGGGGGCAGGCAATAGACCTTGCGTATGAGGATAAAAACGCTCCCATTGAGGTTTTAAGAGAAATGGACAGCAAAAAAACAAGCTCCCTCATTAAATCAGCCTGTGCTTTGGGATGTATTGCCGCCGGCGCAGATAACGAGAAAATCGCCGCCGCCGAAGAATACGGCGAGTATATCGGCATTGCTTTTCAGATTGTAGATGATATTCTTGATGTAACCTCCTCAAATGAAGAGCTTGGCAAGCCCGTGGGAAGCGACAAAGAAAACAGCAAGTCAACATATGTTTCGCTTTTGGGCATAGAAGAGTGCAAAAATCTTGTTGAAAGCTATACCCACAAAGCAATAAACGCCTTAAACGCTTTTGAGGGAGATACCTCAGAGCTTGCCGACTTTGCAAAACAGCTTGCCAACCGAAAAAAGTAATCGGTTTCACACAAATAAGTAATCGGTTCCAAACAAAAGGGAATTTTATAAAGATAGGGAAATGAAAAATGAACGGAAATGATTTTGAATACTTGTCAAAAATCAAATATCCTTCAGATTTAAAAAGTCTTAACAAAGCCCAGCTTGAAAAGCTTTGCGAAGAAATCCGCCTTAAGCTTGTAGAAACCGTTTCAAAAAACGGCGGTCACCTTTCGCCCAATTTAGGCGTTGTAGAGCTTACGGTAATGCTTCACTACTGCTTTAACACGCCTAAGGACAGCATTGTCTGGGATGTAGGCCATCAAAGCTACACCCATAAAATGCTTACGGGCAGATTTGACGAAATTGACACTATCCGTCAAAAGGACGGCTTGTCGGGCTTTCCGAAACGCCTTGAAAGCAAGTATGACGACTTTAACGCAGGTCACAGCAGTACTTCTATTTCTGCGGCTTACGGAATTGCCAGAGCAAAAGCTTTGAAAGGCGACCAAAGCCATACCGTTGCGGTAATCGGCGACGGCTCTCTGACAGGCGGAATGGCGTATGAGGGCTTAAACAATGCAGGAAGATTCAAAAAGAATTTTATAGTTGTCTTAAATGACAACAAAATGTCTATATCCAAAAACGTGGGCGCAATGGCAAGGTACCTTGCAAGCGTTCGTGTGAAACCCTGGTATATCCGCTTTAAAAGGCGTGTTGAGCATATTTTGCTGAAAACGCCCCTAATCGGACGCCCCATTAAACACTTCCTTCACGGAAGCAAGTCACGAATCAAGAACCTTATTTATAAAAATACCCTCTTTGACTTTTTGGGATTTACCTACTTAGGACCCATTGACGGTCACGATTTGGACGAGCTTAAAAACGCTTTTACCGCCGCAAAACAGATAAATTCACCTGTGCTTATTCATGTTGTAACCAAAAAAGGCAAAGGCTATCAGCCTGCCGAAAGCAATCCGGGAGAGTTCCACGGTATAGGCAAGTTTGATATTGAAACAGGAGAGGTTATTTCTCAGAAAAAAGGCTTTTCCGCATTTTTCGGCGACTGCATATGCAAGCTTGCAGAAAACGATAAAAAAATCTGCGGAATAACGGCGGCTATGACCTTAGGCACAGGGCTTTTAAGGTTTTCAAAGGAATATAAGGAACGCTTTTTTGATGTAGGAATAGCCGAAGAGCATGCCGTGACCTTTGCCTGCGGACTGGCTTCAAAGGGAATGCACCCTATTTTTGCGGTGTATTCAACCTTTTTACAGCGAAGCTTCGACCAGCTTCTTCACGACGCATCAATGCAAAAACTGCACATAGTTCTTGCAGTTGACAGGGCCGGAATAGTAGGTGACGACGGCGAAACCCACCAGGGAATTTACGATGTTCCCATGCTCAACGCCATTCCCGAAACAACCATTTTTTCTCCCTGTTATTTTGATGAGCTTGAACGCTCTCTGTTTACAGCTGTTTATATGTGCGAGGGGCTTGTATCCGTCCGCTATCCCAGAGGCGGAGAGCTGTATAAGCCCGAGGATTTTTCCTTATCAAGCATAGATTTCAGCATTTACGGCGACGAAAAGGCAGATGTTCTCCTTGTAACCTACGGCAGATTGTTTTCCCACGCCTGCAAAGCGAGAGAAATTTTAAATAAACAGGGCATAAAGCTTTCAATTCTCAAGCTTTGCCGAATAAAGCCCATTGACCCCAAGGCTGTTGATTATGCCTGCGCTTTTGATAAGGTTTTCTTTTTTGAAGAGGGCGTTAAAGCAGGTGGTGTAGCCGAAAGCTTTGAAGATATACTTGTGCAGAAGGGCTTTGACGGAATTTATGACATAAAGGCAATCGACGAAACATACGTTCAGCAGCAGTCCATTGACCAGGCTCTTGAGGAGCTGGGATTAAGCTCTGATAAAATGGCTGATTTTATAGCAAAATCCCTTGATGACGACAGAAATTCACAGTGACAGATTAGGAAAAGTAATGAAAAAACGATTAGATGTATTGTTGGTAGAAAAAAATCTTGCCCCAAGCCGAGAAAAGGCAAAAGCCGTTATAATGGCAGGGCTTGTATATGCCGATAACCAAAAGGCTGATAAGTGCGGAACAACTTACGACGAAAATGTTAAGCTGGAGGTAAGAGGACCGGCGCTTAAATATGTCAGCCGTGGGGGACTAAAGCTTGAAAAGGCGATGAAAAGCTTTAGCTTAGACCTAAAAGATAAAATTACAATGGATATAGGCGCCTCCACAGGGGGCTTTACCGACTGTATGCTCCAAAACGGAGCAAAAAAGGTATATTCCGTTGATGTGGGCTACGGTCAGCTTGCGTGGAAGCTAAGGTGCGACCCCAGGGTTGTTAATCTTGAGCGAACCAATATGAGAAAGGTAACAAGGGAACAGATTCCCGATGTTATCGACTTTTTCTCCATTGATGTTTCGTTTATATCAATCAAGCTCCTTTTGCCTGTGGCAAGAGAGCTTTTAAGCGACAGCGCAAGGGCTGTTTGCCTTATCAAGCCTCAGTTTGAGGCAGGCAGAGAAAATGTAGGCAAAAAGGGCGTTGTCCGTGATAAAAATGTTCATATCAGCGTGGTAAAGGATATTTATGATTTTTGCCTTAACAACGGATATTCCGTTTTAGGGCTTGACTATTCCCCAATAAAAGGCCCCGAGGGCAATATTGAATATTTAATTTATATAAAAAAATCCGATTCTCCTGTTTCCGAAACCGATGTTTCGGTGGAGGAGCTGGTGGAGAACTCTCATAAACAGCTTGATAAGTAAGGTGTTTCTATGAAAATTGCAGTCATAGTAAATTTATCAAAAGAAAACGCAGTCCGCTGTTCAAAAGAAATTACGGAAATTTTCCGAAAAAACGGAGCAGAAGTGCTTATGTGGCAGGGCTGTTCCGGATATTTTGAGGGAGAGAAAATAGAGTTTTACCCTACATACAGCGAGCTTGTTAAACAATGCGATATGGCGCTGACGGTAGGCGGCGACGGTACGATTATCCACGCCGCAAAAATAGCCGCCACGGAGCATAAGCCCTTAATCGGCGTAAATGTAGGCAGACTGGGCTTTGCCGCCGATGTTGAGCCTTACGAAATTGACCGTCTTCCCATGCTCTTGACGGGCAATTACGGAGTCCAAAAGCGAATGCTGCTTGATATTACGGTCGAGCATACTTTGGGAGAAAACAAAAAATTCATTGCCGTAAACGACGCAATTATAGCCAGAGGACAGCTGTCAAGAATAATTGATTTAAAAGTAAGCCTAAACAATCAGTTTATCTCTTCATACAGGGCAGACGGACTTTTGTTTTCAACGCCCACAGGCTCAACCGCATATTCGCTTTCGGCAGGGGGCCCCATTATTGACCCGGAGATGGACTGTATTCTGATGACTCCCGTGTGCCCTCATTCTCTGTACTCCCGTTCCGTAGTTTTCGCCAGTAAATCCGCCCTTTCCGTAACAACTCCCATTGACGACGAATGTCGGGCAGTCCTCACTGTTGACGGACAGGAAAGCTTAGAGCTTAACAATTCTACAAGGGTGGTAATCAAAAAATCAGACCTCACTCTTGATTTGCTTACCCTTGATAAACGCAATTTCTACACTCGATTAAACAAAAAACTCAAAGAGAGGGAAGGCTCATGAAAAACCGCCGTCACGCAAAAATTCTTGACCTGATATCCGCTTATCCCGTTACTACTCAGGAGGAGCTTTTAAGTCTTCTTAAAAAAGAGGGCTTTTCCGTAACGCAGGCAACGGTTTCAAGGGATATTCGGGAACTCAGACTGCTGAAAACCCTTGCTCCCGACGGAAAATACAGGTACACCTCAGCCGCAAAGAACGCTTTTGATATGAAGTCAAATTTCAAAAGTATGTTTTCAAGCTCCGTTATTTCGGCAGAGGCGGCAGAAAACATAATAGTAATAAAAACCCTCAGCGGAATGGCGCAGGCTGTGTGTGCCTCTCTGGACGCAATGAGCTTTGAAAACATTGCCGGAACCCTGGCAGGGGACGACACAATTTTTGTTGCCTGCAAAACCTCGGCGTCCGCCAAACCTTTTTTGTCAGAAATAAAAAAGCTATTATAGTGTTGGAGTATTTATGCTTACTGAATTATATATCGAAAACATTGCCGTAATCGAAAAAACCAATATATATTTTTCCAAGGGGCTTAATGTCCTGACCGGTGAAACAGGCGCAGGAAAAAGCATTGTTATAGATGCAATCAGCGCAATTTTAGGCAGCCGAACTTCAAAAGAGCTTGTAAGAACAGGCTGTGACAAAGCCTTTGTCAGCGCAGTTTTTGAGAATGTTAATCAAAGAACGCTGACGCTTTTGCGTGAAAACGGCTACGATACGGAGGATGATACCCTGATTATTTCAAGAGAAATAAAATCCGAGGGAAAAAGCACCTGCCGAATTAACTCCCGACCTGCACCCGTGTCATTTCTGAAAGAAATCGGAATTTTGCTTATCAATATTCACGGTCAGCACGAAAGCTACCAGCTTTTTTCTCCCGAAACGCATATGGAGTATATTGACAATTCCGCCGATTACTCTCAGTTGATTTGCAGTTACAAAAATTCATATATGGAATTAAAATCCCTTGAAAAACAGCTTGACGCCCTTAATACAGACGAAGAAAGCAGACTCAGAGAAATGGATTTGCTTTCGTATCAGATTAACGAGCTTGAGCAAGCCTGTATTGAAACGGGAGAAGAAGAACAGCTTGAAAGAGAAAAGAATATTTTAGTCAACAGCGAGCGCCTGACCGATTGCCTTATGAGCGCAAAAATCTGTGCAGAGGGCGATACCGAAAGCGAGGGCGCATTGTCGTTAATCGACAGTATGTGCGCCTCTTTGCAGGAGGGCGCAGGCTATAACCCTGAGCTTTCGGCTTTGTCCGAAAAACTGCTTGATAATTACTACAATCTCAAGGACTGCGCCGAAGAAATTTCCGACGCACTTGAGGATATAGATTCAGACCAGTCAAGACTAAACGAAATCGAAGAACGCCTAGACCTTCTTTATAAGCTTAAACGAAAATACGGCTCAAGCGAAGAGGAAATGCTGGACTTTCTGGAAAAAGCCAAAAGCCGATACGAAAAGCTGTGCAATATTGATATTAACCGTGACAAGCTAAGCGGAGAGTATAACAAGGCTTTGTCAAACACAATGAAGCTTGCCGAAAAGCTTTCGGAGGAAAGACAAAAAGCAGGGGGGATTTTTGTAGAAAAAGTCGGAAATCAGCTGAAATTTCTGGATATGCCCAATGTTAAGTTTACATTAAGCCATGAAAAATGCCCCCTGAGCCCATCAGGACAGGATAAAATGGAGCTTCTTGTTTCTGCAAATTTAGGCGAAGAGCCAAAGCCCGTTGCAAAAATCGCCTCGGGCGGCGAGCTTTCAAGAATAATGCTTGCAATAAAAACCGTTCTGTGCGAAAGCGATGTGGTCGATACCCTGATTTTTGACGAAGTTGACGCAGGAATTTCCGGCTCAGCTGCACAAAAGGTAGGACTCAAGCTTAAAGAGGTTTCTTCCTCCCGCCAGGTTTTGTGCGTAACCCACCAGGCGCAGATTGCCGCCTTGGCAGACGAGCATTTTCTCATTAAAAAAACCGCCGAAAACAACAAAACCTATACCCAAATAGCGCCCCTTGATTATGAGGGAAGAACAAAAGAGCTTGCAAGAATCATCGACGGCGTAGAAGTTACCCAAACCGCCCTTGCCCACGCAAGAAAGCTCTTGGAAAATAATACTAGAGCCTAGGGCTTGTTTAATAAATGACAAAACGCTCAAAAAGCGGATCTTTTTCCGCAATCCTGCGTTATTTTTCCTCGGAATATGTCAGTATTCCATCTAAAAAATGTCTTGTCTTGCGAAAAAATCCCTCGTTTTTTGTACATTTCGCTATTTATTAAACAAACCCTAATTAAAAACTAAAATATCTTTTTGGTGTATTTTCTGTAATACTTATTGAGCTGTCCTCTGAATGCATCAGCATTTCTGCGGAATCTCGCTCGTATGTCAAAAAAATATGCTCAAAAATCTTATAATGCTTTTAATCAGGTTTTAGCATAACACACAGAAAGGCTAATTTATGAAACAATGGTCCATAGCTAAACTTAATACCGATACAGCGTCAGATTTGGCACAGCAGTGTTCTGTTCCGCCCTTTCTGGCAATGCTCCTTGCAATGAGGAGCTTTGATACTGCGGAAAAAATACAGGCTTTTTTGTCAGATGAGCCTTTAATTGACGACCCCTTTGAAATAAAGGATATGGATAAAGCCGCCGAAAGAATTATCACTGCCATAGAAAAGTTTGAAAAAATCTGTGTTTACGGCGATTACGACGCCGACGGCGTAACTTCAACGGCGCTTTTGTATTCATATCTTCAAACCGCCGACGCAAATGTTATGTATTACATACCCTCAAGAGCAGAGGAGGGCTACGGTCTTAACAACGGCGCTCTGGACTATTTAAAGGAGCAGGGAGTTTCTCTTATTGTAACCGTTGATAACGGTGTTGCAGCGGTAGAGGAAACCGAATATGCAAAATCACTGGGTATGGATCTTGTAATCACCGACCATCACACTCCGCCCGATGTGCTTCCTGACGCCTGCGCAGTTGTGGATTTGCACCGAAGCGACTGCAAAAGCAAGTTCAAAATGCTTTCCGGCGTAGGAGTTGCCTTTAAGCTTGTTATGGCACTTGAGGGCGAATACGCCGATATTTACTCACTTCTTGACAATTATGCCGATTTAGTGTGCATCGGCACAATCGGAGATATAGTACCCCTGACAGGCGAAAACCGTGTTTTTGTAAAGCGAGGCATTGAGCTTTTGGAAAATTCCGACAGAATAGGCGTCAGAGCCTTGCTGAAATCCTGCGGACTTTCGGGCAAAAGCCTTGATACTTCGTCTGTTTCCTTTGGATTGGTTCCCCGAATCAACGCCGCCGGCAGACTTGGACTGTCCGGCGACTGCGTAACGCTTTTTATTTCCGAGGATGAGGAGCTTTGCGATGATATTGCAAAAAGGCTTAACGAAGACAATACAAGACGAAAAGAAATAGAAAGTGAAATTCTTGAAAAAATAAACGGGGAGATTATGAAAAATCCCTCTGTTGTTATGGATAAAATAATAGTTATTGACGGAGAGGGCTGGCACCAGGGTGTAATCGGTATAGTTGCGTCAAGAATAAAAGAAATATACGGCAAGCCTGCCATCGTTATTGCCCGTGACGGCGAAAGTGCAAAAGGCTCAGGCAGAAGCGTAAAGGGATTTTCTCTGTGTGACGCTGTTTTTGACTGCAAGGATTTGCTTACCCATTGCGGAGGACATCCAATGGCCGTGGGGCTTAGTCTTAAATCAGAAAATATTCCCGAGTTCAGGCGCAGAATTAACGGAGAAATAAATCTCTCCATGCCCTATGATACCTTGAATATTGACTGCAAGCTTAATCCTGCAATGCTTGATACTAGCCTTGTCCGCCTGTTAAGTTATCTTGAACCTTTCGGCAGCGGAAACACAAAGCCCGTTTTCGGTCTTTACAATATGAAAATTTGTGATATTATACCTTTAAAGGATAAAAAGTATTTTAAACTTAATCTTTCCCGAGAAAATTCCGGAATATCCGTTGTCAGCTTCAAGATGTCCTATGATGAATTCCCTTACTCAAAAGGCGACAAGGTGGATTTAGCCGTAACCCTTGACATTAACGAGTATAAAGGAACGGAAAGCCTGAGTATTATTTTGCAGGATGTTAAGCTTTCAGGAAAAGAAAACGCAGAGAATATTGAAAGCCTGAGAACCTTTGAGGATTTTTGCAAAGGCAGAAAGGCAGACCCCGTCAGCCTTGGAGGGATTTTCCCTCAAAGGCAGGATTTTGCCCTTGTTTACAGGTATATAAGGGATAACAACGGCTTTAATTATTCGCCCGAAAACCTTTGTCAGCGCTTAAAAGGCAGAATCAGTCTGGGCAAGCTGAGGGTTATTTTAGAGGCGTTAAACGAGCTTGGTCTTATAGAAATTTACGAGGGAATAAAATCAACAGAGATTAAGTATATCAAAACAAACAAAAAGGTTGATTTGGAAAGTTCAAAAATTATTGGAGAATTAAAGGAGGTGTTGGCTTGAGCCGTTTTTCAAACGTAGCCCATTATCAGGACTACAACCAGCTTAAAGAGCTTATTGAAAAGAGCAATCAGAATATTGATATGGACAAGGTTGAAAAAGCCTACCGCCTTGCAGAAGAAGCCCACGGCGACCAAAGACGGCTTTCGGGCATTCCTTATATTCTTCACCCGACCTCGGTTGCCTGTATTCTTGTTGAGCTTGGAATGGACACCGATTCCATTATAGCCGCACTTTTGCACGATGTTGTGGAGGATACACACTATACTCTTGAAGAAATTGAAGAGATGTTCGGCAAATCCGTGGCAAACCTTGTGGACGGCGTCACAAAAATCTCTAAAATTCCTTACTCAAACCGAGAGGAACAGCAGGCTGAAAATATAAGAAAAATGCTCATAGCTATGTCAAACGACATCAGAGTAATCATTATCAAGCTTGCCGACCGACTCCATAATATGCGTACAATCGAGTGTATGCCCGAGCAAAAGCGCCGTGATAAATCCCTTGAAAATATGGAGGTTTTTGCTCCTATTGCACACCGTCTGGGTATCAAAAGGGTAAAGGAGGAGCTTGAAGATTTATCTTTGCTTTACCTTGACCCGGTAGGCTACAAAGAGATAGAAGACGCCTTGCAGCTGAGAGAATCCGAGCGTGACCGCTTTATTGAAGATATCAAGAAAAAAATCCTTGACGCAATCGGCGACAGCATAAAGGGCGTTTATATCAGCGGAAGAGTAAAAAGCATAAATTCAATATACCGCAAAACCTTTATGCAGGGCAAAACCTTCGACCAGATTTTCGATGTTTTTGCCGTGCGCGTAATTGTAGATACCGTAAGGGACTGTTACAATGTTTTGGGTATAATTCACGATATTTTTCAGCCTATACCCAATAGGTTCAAGGACTATATTTCCACCCCTAAATCAAATATGTATCAGTCCCTGCATACAACGGTTATCGGCAAGGACGGAATCCCCTTTGAAGTTCAGATAAGAACCTGGGAAATGCACAACACCGCCGAATACGGTATCGCCGCACATTGGAAATACAAGCTGGGCGTTACCGAAGCGTCAAATGAAAAATCAGTTAAAATAGATAAAAGCATAGAAGATTTAAAGGAGTATCTGAAAGCTCAGATTGAAACCGAGGACGCAACTGACCTGATAAAGAATATCAAAAACGATTTCGGTCAAAGCGACGTGTTTGTTTTTACCCCCAAGGGCGATGTTTTCACTCTGCCTATGGGCTCTACAACAATAGACCTTGCTTATCTGATTCATACGGAAATAGGTCATCGGATGGTAGGTGCAAAGGTCAACAACAAAATTGTCCCCATTGACTATAAGCTTAAAACAGGGGAAATTGTGGAGATTATTACCCAAAAGGACGCTCATCCTAACCGTGACTGGCTTGATATATGCAAAACCTCCGGAGCAAAGAGTAAAATACGCCAGTGGTTTAAGCGTGAAAAGCGTGACGAAAATATAGCCCAGGGCAAGGCTGAGCTTGAGCGTGAGCTGAAACGCAACGGAATTCATTTTACCGAGGAAGAATCCAAGGAGTTTTTCAAAAGTATGCTTCAGAAAAAGCATTGCAACACAATGGATGATTTCTATGCCGCAATCGGCTACGGCGGAATACAGCTCTGGAAGATGATGCCCCGCATAAAAGAGGAGTATCAGAAAATCTACGCAAAGGATATTGAAAAAATTATCCCTGTCTCACAGGCGCCGAAAAAACGCAGTAAAGCTAATTCCGGGGTAATAATCGAGGGCGTTGACGATGTGCTGGTAAAATTTTCGCAATGCTGTAATCCCCTGCCCGGCGACGATATAATCGGATATATAACCCGTGGTTACGGCGTTTCAATCCACAGCCGAAACTGTACCAATGTTCCGAAGGATATAAATAATTGCGAAGAGCCCGAAAGGTGGATTAACGCCTATTGGGAGGACGATATTAAAGAAACCTTCAGAAGTACTCTCGAGATACTTGCAAACGACCGTACGGGCTTTCTTGCCGACGTCACAATTCAGCTTTCCAATATGCACATATTTATCCATTCCCTTAATTCCAGGGAAGTCGGCGACGGGAAGGCGCTTATTACCGCCACAATCGATGTAAACGGAATTAACCACCTTAAAGGTGTAATTTCAAAGCTTTCCGATATAAGCGGTATTATTTCAATTACAAGGAAGTAGTTTATGAAAGCAGTATTGCAAAGGGTAAAATCCGCAAAAGTCAAAGTTGACGGCAAAATCACAGGGCAAATTGAACAGGGCTTTATGATTTTGCTGGGCGTAGAAGAGGGTGACACCCAAAAGCAGGCGGACGCTCTCGCCTTAAAAATTTCAGGTCTGCGGATTTTTACCGACGAAAATGATAAAATGAACCTTTCTCTTGCCGATGTAGGCGGAAATGTTCTTGTGGTATCGAACTTTACGCTTTGCGCCGATTGTTCTCACGGCAGGCGCCCCAGCTTTATAAACGCCGCAAGACCCGAAACGGCGGAGCCGCTGTACGAGTATTTCTGTAATCAGCTTCTTCGCAACGGAGTAAATAAAGCAGAAAAGGGCGTTTTCGGCGCAGATATGCTTGTCAGCATAGAAAACGACGGACCCGTAACACTTATAATCGACTCAAAGGATTTGATAAAATGATAGATATAAAATGCTTTAAAGTAACACGGCTGGAAACAAATTGCTATGTAATTACCGACAAAGCCACAGAAAAAATGGCTGTTGTTGACCCGGGGGATAAATCACAGGAGCTGATAGATGCGGTTAATTCCTCAAAAGAAAAATCCCTTGAATATATATTCCTTACACACGGTCACTATGACCATATCGGCTATGCCGAGGAACTGGCAAAAATGTTCGGTGCAAAAATTGCAATAGGGGAACAGGGAGGAGATTTCCTTTCTTCGGGAATGTTAAACCTGAGCGACTTCCACAAGGAGGTTGCAATAAAGCCTTTTACCGCCGATATTTTGCTTAAAGACAATCAGGTAATAGCTTTAGGCGACGCACAGGTTAAATATATTGCAACTCCCGGCCACACCAAGGGATGCGGATGCTATATAATTGATAACAACATATTCTGCGGAGATACGCTTTTCTGCGAATCCTACGGCAGAACCGACCTTATTACAGGCTCAGACAGCCAGATGGCACAGTCTATTAAAAGACTTAAGAACCTACAGGGCGACTATAATGTATATCCCGGTCACGGAAGCTTTTCAACACTTGAACACGAGAGAAAGTATAACCCTCTTATGAGTATGGTTTAAAGCAAATCGGCTTTTAGGCTTTTATTTATTTAAAAGGTAATATGATTTTATGAATCTGTATGTAAAAAACCACCCGTTTCACTACGAAATGGAAAACCTGATACGGCTGTTTTTTCCAAATGAGAAAATAATCGTAATTAAAAAAATCCCGCAAAATCTTGCACAGCCCTACATTTTTACAGAAGTTGACGGCAAAATTACAGTTGTCGTAAACATAAACGGCTTTTTAGCTCAGGATTCTTTGGCTTTGTGTTCCGACGAAACCGAGAATGAACGCAGAATGGCAGAGCTGATTTTTAAATTCTTAACAAAATACACAGGGGTAACTCCCCCTTGGGGCATTTTAACCGGCGTTCGTCCCGTAAAGCTTTTCAGACGCCTTATGGAGGTAGAGGGGCTTACAGGAGCAGTTGACCATTTCAGAAATAAATTCTTTGTATCAAATGAAAAAATAGTCCTGGCAAGACGCACCGAGGCGTACGAAAAAGAGGTTTTGTCCCTGTCAGACGAAAAATCCTTCAGCCTGTATATTTCCGTTCCTTTTTGCCCAAGCAGATGCAAGTACTGTTCTTTCGTTATGCAGTCTGTTGAGCGTACAAAGCATTTAATAGAGCCGTACACGGAACTTTTGTGCAGGGAGCTTGCGGATACCGCAAAAATTGCTTATGATTTGGGACTTAAACTTGAAACCGTCTATATGGGCGGCGGAACGCCCACAACTCTCTCTGCAAATCAGCTTGATAAGGTTCTTAAAACCGTAAGTAACACCTTTGACCTGTCAAATTGCCGAGAAATCACCGTAGAAGCCGGCAGACCCGATACAATCACCGAAGAAAAACTCCTTGCCCTTAAAGAAAACGGCGTTGACAGAATATCCATAAACCCTCAAACCTTAAACGACAGCGTACTTAGTGAAATCGGCAGAAAACACACCGCCGAGCAAACTCTCAGCGCCTACCGTATGGCTGATAAAATCGGTTTTAACAGCATAAATACGGACTTAATTGCAGGCTTGCCCACCGACACCTTAGAGAGCTTTAAAGCCTCTCTCGACGGAGTTTGCAGCCTAAATCCGCAGTGCGTCACCGTGCATACTCTTTCTATGAAACGAAGCTCGACTCTGACTGAGGAGGGAGTAACCCTGGACAAAAACCTTGCAGTCCAAACGGCAGAAATGCTGGAATACGCTGAGCAAAGGCTTTCGGATCTTGATTACATACCGTACTATCTTTACCGCCAGAGCCGAATGGCAGGCAACCTTGAGAATGTCGGCTGGTCAAAGAGGGGATACGAATGCCTTTACAATGTTTTTGTAATGGACGAAACACATACAATCTTCGGCTGTGGAGCAGGCGCCGTAACAAAACTTAAATCCCCCTCCAAGGATTACTTAAAAAGAATATTTAACTTTAAATACCCATATGAATATATAGACAGATTCGGCGAAATGCTTACAAGAAAAGAAGAAACCTACGATTTTTACAAAAAATATTTTTAAACCATTGAATACCGCTTAAAAGGGTGTTATAATAGCGGAAAGTTCATATATTTTATACGCAAATTCATTTTTATTCTATATTTATTTAACAGAAAGGATGACTACTATGGGAATGTTTGATGATGTTGTAGTAAACGCTAAGGCTGCTGCCAGCGCTTTTTCAAAAAAGGCAGGCAATATTTACGATATTTCGAAGCTTAAATTTAACGCTTCGTCTATAAAGGGAGAAATTCACAAGAAATATTCCGAGTTAGGCGAGCTTGTGTATGATAAGGATTCGGGCAAAGAGGTTGCAGACCAGGTTATCAGAGCAAAGCTTGACGATATTACTGCACTAAAGAGTGACCTTGCAGCTGTAAACGAACTTCTTGCAGCGGCAAAGAATCTTATGATTTGCCCTGTTTGCTCCGCTGTAATTGCAAATGATTCTGCATTTTGCAATAAATGCGGCGCAAAAATTACAAAAGAGGAGCAGGAGCAACAAGAGGTAAAAGCCTCCGAAGAGCCTGATTCTCAGCCTGAGGAAACACCCTCAGAAAGCACGGAAGCTTAAAAATAAAACGCTGATAAGGGCGGATATTCTTAAATATCCGCCCCGCATTTTGTATTATAGGTGATTAACTTGGCAAAAAAAGACAAAAGCTTTGGCTCTGCGCAAAAGACTAACGCCTCCCAAAGCTTCTTAAAGGGCGCCGCCATACTTTCTGCCAGTATGATAATCGTTAAGATGCTGGGTGCGGTTTACAAAATTGTAATGACCAACCTTTACAGCACTTTCGGCGATCAGTACGCAGGAATGGGAATGGGACTTTTCAACAATGCTTACGAGATGTATATTCCGCTTTTCACCATTGCAACCGCAGGCTTTCCCATAGCGGTTTCAAGGCTTGTGTCGGAGAGCGTATCCGCAAAGCGCTACAAAGACGCCGACCTTATTCATAAGCTGTCAATTCCCTTTTTCATCGCAATCGGACTTATCTGCTTTGCAATAATGTTCTTCGGCAGTTTTTACTATATAAACATTATTTCATCGCCGTATTCACTATTGCCGATGCTTGTTTTGTCGCCCACAATTCTCATCGGATGTCTGCAATCCATATACCGTGGATATTTTCAGGGTATGCGTAATATGGTGCCCGACGCAATTTCGGAGATTATCGAGGCTTCGGGCAAAATGGTTTTGGGACTAATAATTGCTTATTTTATTATGTCTAACGGTCTGGAGTCCTTAAAAACCACAGGAACGGTTTTCGGGCTTACCTTTGCAAGCGAAAACGAGGCTGTATGCACCCTGATTTCCTTTTCTGTTGCAGGCTCTATTTCGGGAATTGTAATCGGCAGCTTCTGCGCCCTTTGCTATCTTCTGATTAAGTACAAAAAATGCGGAAAAATCCCCCGTGAATATCTTGAAAACTCCATCGACGCACGCTCCAAGCGTGAAACCTTCGTGCGCCTTATGAAGACCGCAATTCCGATAGGAATGGGCGCATTTGTAATGAGCCTCAGCTCTATAATCGACGGAATTGTAATTCAGAACACCCTTATAGATATGGCAAAAAATCAAAGAGAGGCGATGCTTGCCAACTTTGCCGGCTTAGGTCTTGAAAATACAATACCCCTTAACCCTACATCAGACAATCCAATCACAATTCATACGGTTTTGTGGGGCTACTACGCTTCTGTAATTACCCTTATGCAGGTTGTAACCTCCGTAACCCAGGCGTTCGGAACAAGCGCAATGCCCAATGTTACCTCCACGTTTACAAGAGGCAATAAGGCAGAGCTGAAATCATCAATCGAAACCGTTTTACGCCTTACAATGCTTGTGGCGTTCCCGGCAGGCTTAGGCTTAAGCGTGCTTGCAAAGCCCATACTCGGTCTCCTTTACAGCGACCCCACTCTTATTGAAATAGGCTCAAGAGTGCTGATGGTTATGGGACTTACCACCATCGTCACCTCGGCAATCACTCCCATATGCAGTATGCTCCAGGGTATCGGCAAGGTTAATCTGCCCCTGATGATTTACTCCGGCGGTATTATTGTCAAAACCTTTGTAACCTGGGCGTTTGTCAGCATAGTAAGCATTAACATTCAGGGCGCAACAGCCGGCTCTCTTGTTGCATACGCCTTAATGTGCGTAGTTGCAATGTATTTGCTTGTAAAGTACTCGGGAGTTATGCCCAATTTTGTATCTACAATCGTAAAACCCCTTATTTCGGCGACATTGTGTGCAGGCGCGGCATTTTTAACACATATGTGCCTCAGCGGAATAATCGGCTCAAAACCGGCAACAATACTGGCAATTATTGCAGCCGTAGTTGTTTATGCAGCCGCTTTGTTGATATTGCGTACTTTTACTGCGGCAGAAATTAAATTTTTACCAAAAGGGGAGAAAATTGCAAAAATACTTGAAAAATATCACTTTATAGGTTAAAATATGTACTTGTTATTGCGCAAAATACCATTTTCAGTTTACGAGGCGGAGCATCTTGAAGTTTGAAGAAAAGGACCGATACGGTTTTGAGGATTTGGTAGAAATAATGAAGCTTCTCCGTTCACCGGAGGGCTGTCCCTGGGATAGAGAGCAAGACCACAAATCTATCAGAAAAAATTTCATTGAAGAAACCTACGAGGTTGTGGAGGCTATCGACAACAACGACAGCGAGCTTCTCAAAGAAGAACTGGGAGACGTGCTTTTACAGGTGGTTTTTCACGCTCAGCTGGAATCTGAAAACGGCGGATTTAACATTGACGATGTGTGCGACGGAATCTGCAAAAAGCTTGTTGTCCGTCATCCCCACGTTTTCGGTGATAAAAGTGCCGACAGCAGTGCTTCTGCGCTGACAAACTGGGATAATGTAAAGATGAAGACCAAATCTCAGAAAAAGCAGTCCGAGGCTATGGACAGCGTTTCCAAGGCGCTCCCGTCTTTAATGCGCAGTACCAAAATCCAGCAAAAAGCCGCAAAGGTTGGCTTTGACTGGGATGATGTCAGCGGAGCAATGAGCAAGCTTGACGAAGAGGTTGCGGAGCTTAAAGACGCCGTTAAGAATCAGGATTATGATAATCAGGCGGAAGAATTGGGCGATGTGCTTTTTTCGGTTGTTAATGTTTCACGGTTTTTGAATATTGATTCCGAAGAAGCTCTTTACAGATCCTGCGATAAATTCACCGACCGTTTCAAAAAGCTTGAAAAGCTTGCCGATGAGCAAGGTGTTGATATTAAAACAGCAACATTGGATAAACTTGATTCCCTTTGGGAGGAAGTTAAATAAATATAATTTTGGAGGTAATCTCATGAACAAGACAGAACTGGTTGCATTAGTTGCAGAAAAAAGCGGGCTTACAAAAAAAGATGCTGAAGCAGCAGTTTCAGCTACCCTTGATGTAATTGTAGATTCTATTGCTAAGGGAGAAAAAGTGCAGTTTGTCGGCTTTGGTACATTTGAGCAGAGAGTAAGAAACGAAAGAACAGGCTGTGACCCAAGAACAGGTAAGACAATCACAATTCCTGCTTCTAAGGTTCCTGCTTTTAAAGCCGGCAGAGCTTTCAAGGATGCAGTAAACAAGTAATTCTGTTTTTGATTTTAAAAGCCGACTTTTGTCGGCTTTTTTGTTTATATTAAAGAAACAATTATTTGAGAAATAATTATAGCAGAAATAATTACAGGAGAAATTTATGAGACTTGATAAATATTTAAAGGTTTCCCGTGTTATCAAACGCCGTACAGTCGCCAACGACGCCTGCGACGCCGGAAAGGTAGCCGTAAACGGAAAAATCGCCAGAGCGTCCTATGATGTTAAAATCGGAGATGTTGTGGAGATAACCTTCGGAGAAAAAAAGATTAAATTTAAAATAACTTCAATAAATGAAACCGTTAGAAAAGACGACGCCTCGTCAATGTATGAATATGTGGATTAAAATTCTGATTTAGAATAAATCCTCTGCATATTTTATCAGCCGTAAACATATATTTTCATATACGATTATTGGAGGCGGCTGTATGGGCGAGTATCAGCAAAAAAATCACACACTTATCCTCGAATCACGAAAAAACCTGACTCTTAACGGAATAGAGGATGTGTTGGGATTTAACGAACAGGAGGTAACCCTGTCGGGACAGTGGGGCTTGCTGTTTGTCAGAGGGGATAATCTGCATATAAGCAAACTGAGTCTTGAAACAGGGGAGGTAACCCTTGACGGAAAAATCAACGCTCTTGTGTACAGCGAAGAAAAATCCGAAAAAGGCTCGCTCCTTTCACGGCTGTTTAAGTAGGTAACGGTTTGGAGTACACATTTGCCCGTCAGTCCCTCGTATTTTTATATTCAATAATTTTAGGCGGTTGCCTTTGGCTTGTATACCGCCTTTTTTGGCTTATAAGACTTTACAATAAAGACAAAAAAGCGCTGACAGTTTTTCTTGATGTCCTCTTTATGCTCACCGTCTGTTTTTCAACCTTTCTTTTGTCCTTGGGATTTCTCAACGGAAGCATAAGATTTTATATGTTTTTAGGCGAAGCAATCGGCTTTTGTACCGTCGAGTTCACGTTAGGAAAAATCCTGCTTAAAATTGTCGTTCCCGTTGTAAATGTTCTTATATGGTTTTGCTCCAAATGCAAAAAACTTTTCAAAAAAATAATCAAAAAAGTATTGAAAATCTTATATAAAGTATTGTATAATATAGGCAGAAAGATAAGTAAATTTGTAATATTTTTCAAAAAACCAAAAAATAAACATAAAAGGAGAGATTTGTCCTCCGAATCGGATTTTTCGGCGGAGGCTTCAGAATCGGCGGAAAGCGCCGTGACAAATATAAAAGGAAATGACTATGGAAGTAAAAAAACAAGAAAACTCCCGAAATAAAAGGTCATCAAAAGAAACTATACAAGAGGTAAAAGCGCCTAAGTTTAAAAAGAAAAGGTATATTCTTCTGTATGTTGCCATATTCGGATTTGTTCTTTATTCGGTAATTACGCTGGTCAACCAGTCTATAGAGATTTCCCAAAAGAAACAACAGCTCAACGATTTGCAGGAGCAAATCGTTGTTCAGGAAATAAAAAATGACGATATTAACGAAGTAAAGAATTATTCTGATGAACAGCTTGACCGCTATATTGAGCGCATTGCCCGTGACGACCTGGACTACATAAAGGACGGCGAGAGGGTATTTGTCAATATATCAGGCGAGTAGTTATATAAAAAGAAATTAAGGGGATAAATGAAACTATGTCACTTGAAGTAGGAAGCATACTGGAAGGTAAAGTATCGGGAGTAACAAAGTTCGGCGCTTTTGTAACCTTACCGGGAGGCGAAACGGGTATGGTGCATATTTCGGAGATTGCACCTACTTTTGTAAACGAAATCAGCGATTTTGTTAAGCTGGGAGATACCGTAAAGGTCAAGGTTCTGTCCTTGGGCGACGGCAAAAAAATCAGCCTGTCAATTAAGCAGACTATGGAACCGTCGGAAAATCCCAAAAAATCCGCCAAGCAGTTTAATAAGCCGCCCAGACAGCGCAAACCGTATACCCCTGCACC
The DNA here is from genome assembly GCA_022774755.1 of bacterium. Taxonomy (GTDB): domain Bacteria; phylum Bacillota; class Clostridia; order Oscillospirales; family Acutalibacteraceae; genus Ruminococcoides. The sequence continues at coordinate 62,153 of JALFLK010000017.1, read as the reverse complement.
GCCGGTTACAAGTCCCGGAGATTTTGAGTGGCAGAGCAGCAGGCGTGAGGCTCCTCAGTCCTTTGAGGATATGATGTCACGCTTTAAACAGACCAGCGAGGACAAGATGTCCGACCTGAAAAGAACAGGCGAATCCCGCGGTTACAGCCGCAGAGGCGGCAGCGGACGCAAATAAATAAAAAAGAATATAAGGGAGGCACGATTTATGAAAATCACCTACACCGCAAGAAAGGTAAACCTCAGAGATAACTTTAAAGAGCGTGCAGAGAAAAAGCTTTCTAAGTTTGCAAAGATTTTTTCTGATGAAGCTGCCGTAAATATTGTTGTCACCCTTGAAAAAAACAGACAAACCGTAGAGGTTACAATCAAGGATAAAAGCATGATTTATCGTGCTGAGGCAACCGAAGCCGAGATGAACGACGCTCTTGACAGAGTTATTGATATTTTGGGCAGACAAATCCGCAAGAATAAAGCAAAACTCAGCAAAAAGCTCCGCAGTACATCTTTTGAAGAGTTTGTTGCAGAAACAGCGCCCGCCGTTTCCGAACAGCCCGAGGAAGAGGAGTACAAGGTTGTCCGCAAGAAGATGATTAACATAAAGCCCATTTCCGTTGACGAGGCTATTCTTGAGATGAATATGATTAACCATTCGTTCTTTATGTTTATCAATGCCGAAACAAACGAGCCAAATGTTGTCTATGCAAGAGCAGACGGCGATTACGGACTTTTACAGCCTTCTTTTGAAGAATGATTTTTAAGAACAATTTTCTTTTTGAGAACATTACTATATAGCTTGTTATGGGGTATCGGGCGACCGATACCCCGTTTTATGTATTTTTGAGGTGTTTATGGAAAATCTTAATTTTGTATGTCCCTGTATCTTCGGAACAGAGGGAATGTGCGCCAACGAACTGCGCTTTTACGGACTTAAAAATGTCCGAGCAGAAAACGGCAGAGTGCTTTTTTCGGGCAGTCTTGACCATATGATAAAGGCTAATATTTATTCAAGATACGCCGAGCGTGTGCTTATACTTATGTCGGAATTTTATGTTAATTCTTTTGAAGAACTATTCCAAGGGGTAAAATCACTACCGTGGGAAAATTTTATAGGCAAAAATGACGCTTTTCCAGTAAAGGGCAGATGCCTTTCTTCAAAGCTGATGAGCGTTCCCGATTGTCAGAAAATTATAAAAAAGGCTGTTGTAGAACGGCTGAAAGAAAAATACCGCCTTTCGTGGTTTGAAGAAACGGGAGCAACTTTTCAGATACAGTTTTTGATTATAAACAATAAAGCCTCAATAATGATTGACACTTCAGGCGCAGGACTGCACAAAAGGGGATACAGAAAAAAATCAAACGACGCTCCCATAAAAGAAACCCTTGCCGCCGCAATGGCTGAGCTTGCAGGGGTAAGGCGAAATCATAAGGTGGTTGACCCTATGTGCGGAAGCGGTACGATTTTGATTGAAAGTGCGATGAAAGCTCAGAAAATTCCGCCCGGGATTAACCGAAAATTTGCCTTTGATAATTGGAGCTTAATCCCCAAAAATTCCATATCGGAAATTAAACAGCAGGCAAAGCTTAATATAGATAAAAACTGCGATTTTTTTGCATTGGGATATGACATTGACTCAAACGCTCTTGAGCTTGCCCGTGAGAATGCCGAAAAAGCAGGTGTTTCGGATTTTATTCGTTTTGAAAAGCGTGACATCAGCGACTTTAGTCAGGATTTTGAAATTCAGACCGTCATTACCAATCCGCCCTACGGCGAAAGACTCCTCGACCTGGAATCCGCCCGTAGATTATATAAAATATTAGGAGAAAAGTGCCTTTCCTGCCATAATACACGCACAGTAGTTATCAGTCCCGATGATGAATTTGAGCGAATTTTCGGAAAAAGTGCCGACAAAAGGCGAAAACTCTATAACGGAATGTTAAAATGTCAGGTTTACATTTATAAATAATTGTCATAATCGGGCAGAAAATACGGAAATATACTTGTAAAAATCTGCCTGATGTATTATAATTGAGTTGTATATTTCATTGGAGGTATTATTATGGCTAAAAAGAAAATTGCAGTACTTACAAGCGGGGGAGACGCACCGGGTATGAACGCTGTTGTCCGTTCTGTTGTCAGAGCGGGAATCGCCAGAGATATGCAGGTTTTCGGCGTTTACAGAGGATACAACGGCTTGCTTAACGGCGACGTAAAAGAGCTGAACCTTCGTTCTGTTTCAGATATAATCGGCAACGGCGGCACAATGCTTTATACAGCAAGAAGTGAGGAATACAATACTCCGGAGGGCGTTCAGAAGGCTGCCGACTATTGCAAAAACAACGGTATTACAGGCGTTGTTGTTATCGGCGGCGACGGCTCATTCAGGGGAGCAAGAGATTTAACAAACGCAGGCGTAAACTGTATCGGAATCCCAGGCACTATCGACAATGACATTGCTTGCAGTGAATACACAATCGGTTTTGATACAGCTATGAACACAGCTGTTGAGATGATAGACAAAATCCGTGATACGGCTCAGTCTCACGACAGATGCTCTGTTGTAGAGGTTATGGGCAGAAGATGCGGCGACATTGCGTTGCAGGTTGGTATTGCCTGCGGAGCTACCGCTATTCTTGTTCCCGAAGTTAAGTATGATATAGAGAGGGATGTAATCTCAAGAATTATTGAAACCCAAAAGACAGGAAAACAGCACTTTATTGTTGTTGTAGCCGAGGGTGTCGGCGGTGCGGCTGACCTTGCAAGCTACATTGAAAAGCGGCTTAAAATTGAGTCAAGAGCTACTATTTTGGGTCATGTTCAGCGTGGCGGCCGTCCTTCTTTGAGAGACAGAGTAATCGCCAGCGAAATGGGCTACAAAGCTGTTGAATTGCTCAGCGAGGGCGCAGGAAACCGTGTGATTGCTATGCAGAACGGCAAAATCGTTGATTTCGACATCACCGAAGCGCTTAATATGCCGAGGGTATTTGACAAGCACCTGTTTGATATTGCGAGGACAATTTCTATATAAAATATATCGGCACAATTTTATATTGTGCCTTTACTTTTAGAAATTCACGGGAACGATATTTTTATAAGGGATAAATGGGAATGGCTAAGAAGATTGACAACATAATTTATTATTCGGTTGCATTACGGGCCTTTGAAGAACTGGATTTCAGAGACGACTCCCTTGCAGGAGTGCGTGCCTGCTACTTTGAAAGCGGATGCAAAATTCAGGAGCAGGAAACAATTCAGTTTTTTGAACAGAGAAAGTACGATTATTGCTATAAAATGGAAAAAGATAAGCCTATGCTCTGGAAAGTCCTCAAGGACGGCGAGCTTGTTCAGGCGTCAAAGTACCTGCCCGACAATATGTATTGTATCTGTTATTATAACGAAAACCAGCTTCCGATAAAGAAAGTTTATTTTAATCAGAGGCATTATTGGACGAAGTCGGAATATTTTGTGCCGGAAAAAGGCGCTGACTGCGTTTGTTCTATCGCCCCTAAAATAATCAACGGCTATTTTGCACTTATTAAAACCGTTTACAGCGAAAACGGCTGTATCGCCGTTCCTATGTATATGGTAACAGCCGCGCCTAAATCAGAGGATTGCACGGCGGTGGCGTATTCCGATAAAGGAATGCTCTACTTTACAGGTGAGGCGCCGAAAGACGCAGAAGAAGACCTCAATGAAAACACCGAGGGATTCACATTTGCACCTGTTGATTTTAACCTTGCACGGAATTTAAACAGCACCTTTGATATTTCATACGCCCCGTATCTTACAGCTGAAAACGGAAATCCTTTCAGCAGCGGGGTAGAATTAAATAATGAAATCTTCAGCCATTCTGCCGATTATTCCGCAGATGAAGAGCAAAGCCCCGAAATCGAAGCTGAAAAAGACAATGAAAATGGGAATAATTCAGATAAACAAACAGATTATGCAACAGATAATGAAACAGAGAGCATAACAGATATAGCAGATAATGAAACCGAAAGCAACGGATTAAATACTTCTGACTCTGATTTTGATAAGTGCGAGAATACATTGCAGACAGAAAGCGACAATTCAGATTCTGATTTTTCAAACGAATCAGAGCCTTTACAGCAGTTTGACGATTATATTCCGCAGGCCGAAAATGAAACCGATATTCCGCTCTCAGAAAAAGAAAACGACGCATTAGTGCCTGATTATGACTTTTCCGAGGATGAGGACATCAATATATATCACAGCGAAGATTTTGACTCAAAGAGAGAAAAATTCAAGCTCGGCAAACAGCCCTCTGCGGATAAATCAATAAACGACGGAAACACCCGGTTTTTCTACTACGGCAATCTTGACGAAAACGGAGCAAGAAACGGCTACGGAAGAACCGAAACCCAAAGGGGCAGAACTGCCTACGAGGGTCAGTATAAAAACGATATGCGAAACGGCTTCGGCACATTCTATTACAAAGACGGTTCGGTTAATTATATCGGCGATTGGAAAAATAATAAGCGTAACGGCAGGGGAGTAGGCTTCCGTTCTTCAGACGGAGAAATCCATGTAGGCAAATGGATTGATAATCTTCCCGAGAGTATGGGAGCTCGTTTTGACAAAAACGGCAACTTTATTTCCCTGAATAACTTTGTCAAGGGCAACAAAGACGGAATCGGAATCTCACTCGACGAAAACGGAAAACTTATTGTGTCCAAGTGGTCCAACAATATTGAGGTCGATAGCAAAATAATAATTTTCGGTGACAGTAATGAATGAACTGTTTAACAATTTTCTTCAAAACGTACTCCCACGGATTATTTCCTCGGCAATTATTGTTATTTTGGGCTTGTGGCTATCAAAGTATGTTGTAAAGCTCGTGGGACGAATTTTGAACAAGGGCAAAGCTGAATATACTGTAATAACTTTTTTATGCTCAATTCTGCGTGTGTTTTTGATTTTTGTTGTGGTAATCTCCGCTGTTGCCCAGTTCGGCGTTGATGTGACTTCTATTATAACTGCCTTAGGTGCGGCGCTTGTGACCGCAGGTCTTGCAATGCAGTCAAGCCTGTCAAATATAGCAAGCGGAGTTGTAATTATCCTCAACAAGCCCTTTAAAGCAGGAGATATTATAGAATTTGAAAATTTAAAGGGAACTGTCCAGAGCATAAAGCTGTTTTATACAACCCTTTTAAGTGTGGATAACAAGGTTATAACAATCCCCAATTCCCGTCTTACTACCTATGATGTGGTAAACCTGACTACCGCCGTGCACCGGCGCCTTGACCTTAGCTACACAATAAGCTACGATGATGATATTACCAAGGTAAAGGGTATTCTGTATTCCTATATAGCTACAATGGATAATATTATCCGTGAGCCTGAGCCTGCCGTTTATGTAGGTCAGCACAAAGCCTCGGGAGTTGAAATAATAGTCCAGATTTGGATAAACGAGGCTGATTATTGGGATATTTACTATCAAATGCAGGAAAAGGTAAAAGAGTTGTTTGATGAGAATAACATTAAAATTCCTTATAATACCGTTGAAGTTAAACAGCCCCAAAATAATTCTGACAATAAATCCGAATAAAAATAAAAACCTCGGCTTTGTGTGAGCCGAGGTTTTGTAATGCCTAATCATCAGAATAATGTGTTTAAATAATCTGCTAAAACGGTAACTTCAATATCGTTGCTGTTGCAGTAAGCAAATTTGTTTTCCACAAGAATTTCAAGCTTTTTTACCTTACTGCTTTTAGTAATGCCGTCGTCGGAATACATTTCGTATTCAGCACTGCCCTCATCGGAAAAGCACAAAACGCTGATTTTGTTTTTGTTCAGCTCTTTTGTGGACATTGCGCAGTCGTACAAGGGTATCAGCGCACCTTTTTTAATAAAGAACAGCACGCAGTTATAGGGAACTTCAATGTAGTGACGGCCTTTTTCGTATTCCTCGGTTTCAATCTCATCGCCGTACATTTTAACCATAAGCATTTCCTCGGGAAGATAAACAAACCTTCCTTTTGCATTTTGGGTATAAACAGGCGCAATCATAACGCTGTCTCCAATCATAAGCTGGTCCTCAATTTCTGCGGCAAGGCTGTCATTTTCATAGACAAATCTCAAAGGTCTGAACATCATATCGTCATTGTGCACAGCCTTAAGATATTCGCTGTAAATAAAGGGGAGCAGACGGTATCTGGATTTAATCAAGTCCCTGAACCAATCCTTGTGAATAAAGCGGAACCACTCCTGGGGTCTGTCAGAGCCGTTGTGGTTTCTCATTAAAGGCACAAACACAGACAGAGCATGCCATCTTAGTGACAAATCCTCGGTAGTATTGGAATTAAAACCGCCTATATCGGAGCCGATATAAAGAAAACCACACATATTCAGCGACGGAAGCTGTTTCAAGCTCAGCAAAAGGTGCGACCACCATGCTTGATTGTCGCCTGTCCAAATTCCGGCGTAGCGGTGCATACCGATGTAAGAAGAACGGGAGAACAGTAAAAACCGCCTGTCGGGGGCGATTTCCTCAAGCCCTTGGGACGCACTTTTTGTCATCATATAGCCGTACATATTGTGCACCTTGTCGTGGCGGATTTTTTTGCCGTTTACATTGTGGTAAATCTCCTTGTAATCCCAAAGGAAGTTTACCCTGTGTCTTAGGGCAAAATAATCGTTTGCACCAAAATCCCTTTCTTTATTTTCACAAATATCGTTTTTTAAAGCGTCAAGTGATTTTTTGCTGAAAAAGATAGCAGGCTCGTTCATATCGTTCCAAAAACCGTCAATGCCCATATCTGTGTAGTATTTATATTTTGAGGCAAACCATTTTCCTGCGTCGGGATTAAGATAATCGGGAAAATAGGTGTGCCCGGGCCATACACAGCCAACATAGTCATTGTCGTTTTCATCTTTGCAGAAGTAGTTATTTTCAACGCCTTCGTCGCTTATGCAGTAGCCTTTTTCGGCCTTAACGGCGGCGTCAATAATAGGAACAAGATGAACATTGCTGTCTGACATTTCTTTAACAAAGCCCTCAAAATTCGGGAAATCCTTTTCGTTGGTGGTGAAAACCTTACAGCTGTCCATATAATCCAAATCAAGGCACAATCCGTCAATGGGAACGCCGTTATCTCTGAACTCTTTAACAACCTGTCTGCATTCGTCAGCAGATTTATATCCCCATCTGCTCTGAATGTATCCGAAAGACCAGAACGGAGCAAGATAGCTTTTGCCGATAGCCTTTCTGAAATTTCTGACAATATCCGAAAGTGAATTTCCGTTAATAATGTAGAGGTTAAAATCCCTGCCTTGGGGCGTGATAATAGCCTTATCCATATAAGTGTAGCCCAAATCAAAGGTAACCTTAAAGGGTGCGTCAACAAAAATTCCGAAGGGCTTTTTGCAGTCTATAATAATAAAGTTGTGGACACCGTAAATTGATTTAAGTGTTTCCGAGTGAATTCCGTCGTCGGTTGCGTAGCTCTCGTAAATCCAGCCACGCTTGTTAATTCCTCTGATATTTTCGCCCAAACCGTAGATTCTGTCGTCGTCTTCAAGCTCCTTAACAAAAGCTACGCAGTCGGTTTTATCAACAATTCCCACTTCTTCCGGTGTGTTTTTTTCGGGGGCAACATCAGCTGTAACAGCTCCTGTTTCAAGGGGTGTTCCAAAAACATACTTCTTAATCATAACATACTCCCATACGCATAAACTTCACCTAAATATTATCACAGCCAATAATATTGTCAACTTATTTTTGCAAAAATTCACCTGATTAACACAACTTTTACACAACTTTTTCCAAATCTGTCTTCAGCCGTTTTATAATCTTTTTTTCAAGGCGTGATATGTAGGACTGGGAAATCCCTAAAATATCCGCAACCTGTTTTTGGGTATGCTCCTTTTTGCCGTTAAGACCGAACCTAAGCTCCATAATTTCACATTCACGGGTGTTAAGCTTTGAAACCGCCTGTAAAACAAGATTTGATTCAAGCTTTGTCTCTATTCCACGGTTTATTATGTCAGGGTCGCTCCCAAGCACATCGCACAGCAAAAGCTCGTTACCGTCCCAGTCGGTGTTAAGAGGCTCGTCAATGGACACCTCGTGTTTAAGCTGTGCGGTTTTACGCAGAAACATAAGGATTTCATTTTCTATACATCTTGAAGCGTAGGTTGCTAGCTTTATATTTCTTTCCGGCGAAAAAGTGTTCACCGCCTTAATAAGACCGATAGTTCCGATTGAAATCAAGTCCTCAACATTTATTCCCGAGGTTTCAAACTTTTTTGCTATATACACTACAAGCCTCAAATTATGAACAATAAGCTTTTCCCTCAGGTTATCCTCACCGTCGGATATTTTTTTCATAATTATCTGTTCTTCATCCTTGCTCAAAGGCGGAGGCAGGGTTTCGCTTCCGTTTATGTAGTGAATTTCTCTTTTAAATCCCAGTAATTTTTTGATTTTAAAAAATGCAGAAGCAAAAATATTTTTCTTATGTTTTCTTCTGTGGCGTTTGTTTTTAAAGAATATAATTTTCATTGTAAGTCAACTCCCAAGTTTTTCGGAATAAGGGCTTTAACCTCACCCGAAAGAGTGTTTTCGCAAAAGCCTATGTAAATTTCTCCCGTAATCAACCTGCCGTTTATGTAAACCTGCCGTGCCTTAATGCCTTTGATAATTCCCTCTCCGCCCATACTGCTGAAAGGAATCACCCTTAATTTTTCACAGGGAGGAACAAAATCGTTGAACAGGTTTTTTTCCGCAACAATAACTGGACTGCCGGAAAACGGCTCCGCAAGGGAACAGCCCGTGTCAACAAGACCGTCAAATTCAAAATTATGCCCCTCAAGATTTACCTTGATTCTGCAAATCTCGGCACCTGCTTTTCTGCTGATAATAAGCCTGTCAAACAGCGTCAGGATAATATAGCAAACAAAGGTTAAAATAATCAGCAGAACAGGAGAAATCTGAAAATACACAACATTGTTAATAATTACCATTCCCTTTGGCTCAAAGAGAAGATAAATGCCTATCATTATTCCGGAAAATAAAAAATTAACGCAAAAAAAGCACACGGCTCTTTTTATGTAGTTCTCGATACTGCATCTGCCGAAAGTGACAAATACTCCAAGACAAGCGCTGAGTATGCCGTATAGTAAATTAAGAAAAAACCCGCCGTCATACAGCAAAGCAACAGGGGATAACAAAGCGCAGACTATACTGCCCAAAATCACCCTTGAGTGCTTAACATTTATATGGAGGATTTTTTTAGTGCAGTATAGTATGACAAAGTCGGCGGCAAGATTTACAAAAATAAGCACGTCAATATATACCGTTTGCAAACCATCCCTCCTTTAAAGTTATTATTGCACAGCGAAAAAATAAAAAAGGTCACAATTTGGTATCGGCAAGGCAAAATTTATTTGCTAAATTAGCATAATTCTTATTTCGAGTGATTTTAACAAGAATACAAAAATTGTCCGAATTTAAAACAATTAGACAAAATTACCAAAATGATTATTGACAACTTATACATATTCAAGTAAACTTAACTTATATTGTATACGGTGGTGACTGTAATGGCTAAAGATATTGTTGAAAAAATACGCAGTGCAGAGCTAAAAGCAGGCGAAAGTCAGCAAAATGCCGAAAAAAAGGCAAAAGAAATTCTCGACGAGGCCGCCCTCCGTGCAAAATCAATAGTTGAGGAAAAAGCGTCGGACGCTCGTCAGCAGGCAGATAAAATAATTGACGATGCAAAGCAAAAATCTGCCGAACAAATCAGCTTTGCTAAGCAAAAAGCCGAAAAGTCTGCTGAAGCGCTGGTCGAGTCTGCATTAAAAAGACAGGCGGAAGTCAACGAGAAAGTACTGGAAATTATTATATAGCAATACGGAGGTGTTATCCTTATGGCTATTGTAGATATGCAAAAAATCAGCATATATGCCCTTAAAAAGCACCGAAAAGCTATACTTGAAACCTTGCAGAGAAAAGGCGTTGTTGAAATCAACAATATTGATTACAGCGACAGCGTCTTTTACAAGGAAGACACTACAAAACAGCAGGCGTCTTTCTTAAAAAGCTCTCAAACCGCAAAACAGGCGGCTGAAATTTTAAGTAAGGAAATAGGTGCAAAAAAATCCCTTTTTGCCTCTTTTGAGGGCAGAGAGCCGATTTCAAAAGAAAACTACTATATGTTCGTTAATGACGCCGCAGAAATTATGCGTGTAGCCTACGATATAGTAAATTTCAAAAAGCAGATAAATGAATCTAAAGCAGAGATAAATAAACTGTCAGCTCAGATTCAGTCCCTAACCCCTTGGAAAACCTTTGATTTGCCCCTAAGGTTTAAGGGTACTGAAAAAACACAGGCGTTTATCGGAACTTTTCAGGGTGAAGTAACCCACTCAGACCTTGCAGATTCCATTGCTCAGGCGTTGCCCGATATTGACGGCATTGACATAAACATAATTTCAGCCGACAAAAATCAGACCTGCGTGTTTATCCTCTGCGGAAAGAAGGACGGCGGCGCTTTGTATGAAGCGCTGAGGCAGAAGGGATTTTCCGTACCGTCTGTTGACTCTAAGGAGCCTCCTGCTCAGAGAATTAAAATCCTCCAAAAGAAAATCACACAGGAGCAGGGAAATATTGAGGTGAATACCGCAAAAATCAAGGCACAGCGAGGAATGCTCCACGCACTTTGCTTTATAGAAGACTATTATGTAATGCGTGCGGAAAAATACGAAAAAATCGAGAGCCTTGCAAATTCACGGCATGTTTTCATACTTAACGGCTACATTCCCAAGAATATGGCACAGGAGCTTCAGGCAATGCTGATTTCAAGGTATGACGCTCAGGTGGAGCTGGAGGACGACAATTCGGAGAACGCTCCCGTAACTCTGCATAACAATGCCTTTGCCCGCCCTGTTGAGGGCGTTTTGGAAACATACAGTCTGCCCAAACGGTACGAGGTTGACCCAACCTCCATAATGGCAATATTTTACTATGTTTTTTTCGGTATGATGTTCTCCGACGCAGGCTACGGAATTGTAATGAGCCTTGCTTGCGGTTGGGCGCTTCATCACTTTAAAAATATGGAAACAGGAATGAAAAAGGCAGTCAAAATGTTCTTTTTCTGCGGTATTTCCACAACATTCTGGGGACTTATGTTCGGAAGCTTTTTCGGCGACGCCGTCAGCGTAATATGCAAAACATTTTTGGGAATGGCACCGTCAGCGGTACCGCAGATTCCCGGACTTGTAACTCCCATATGGTTTAACCCCATAAGCGACCCTATGCGTCTGCTTATGATTTCATTCCTTTTCGGAATAATCCACCTTTTTGTTGGATTGGGAATACAGGCTTACATTCATATTAAAAACAAGCACTATATATATGTTTTGTACGATGTTGTAAGCTGGTATCTTTTAATCGGCGGAGCAATTCTTGCATTGCTTTCCCTTGATATGATGAAGGATATGGCAGGTTTTGTATTACCGCCTGTTTTCCTTACAATCGGCGGAATCTGCGCAGGAATCGGCGCCGTGATTATACTTCTGTTTTCAGGCAGAGAGAGCAAAAACCCCGTCAAACGACTGCTTAAAGGCATTTATGGCCTTTACGGTGCAACAGGCTATTTAAGCGACATTTTGTCATACAGCCGTCTGCTTGCCCTTGGTCTTGCCACAGGCGTAATCGCACAGGTATTTAACCAAATCGGCTCAATGTTCGGCAGCAGCGTTTTCGCAATGATACTTTTTGCGGTGATATTTGTAATCGGACACGCTCTGAATATAGGAATAAACGCCTTAGGAGCATATGTCCACACTAACCGACTTCAGTTTGTAGAATTTTTCGGTAAATTCTATGAGGGCGGAGGCAAAGCCTTCAATCCCTTTAAAATAAATACAAAGCACTATAAAGTCAAGGAGGATATTTAATATGTCAGAAATTTTTGCAAATTCAGGATTGTTTTTTGCACTTTTGGGTGCGGCATTCGCAACATTCTTAGCAGGTACAGGTTCGGCTATCGGCGTCGGCAAAGCAGGCGTTGCAGCGGCAGGCGTGCTTGCCGAGGAGCCGTCATTGTTCGGTAAAGTACTTATTTTCCAGCTTTTGCCTGCAACCCAGGGTATTTACGGATTGCTTGTTGCGTTCCTTATTTTAACAAATGTTGGTCTTATCGGAACTCCTGCAGATGTATCCGTACAGCAAGGTTTGCTATATCTTGCAGCCTCACTGCCAATCGGAATATCCGGACTTTTCTCCGGAATTCATCAGGGCAACTGCTCCGTTGCAGGTATCGGAACCGTAGCCAAAAAGCCTGATCAAATGGGTAAAGCAATTATCCTCCCTGCAATGGTAGAAACCTACGCTATCTTAGCATTGCTTATTTCTATTCTTGCAGTTTTCGGAGTTGCAAATGTAAATATATAATCGTTCGAGAAGGAAACTGTTATGACAGGATTAGATAAAATATTGGAAGAAATCAATTCCGAAGCAAAAGAAAATTCCGATAAAATTATCAGTCAGGCTGAAGAACAGGCTGAGCTTATTACAAACGCCGCTCACGACGAAGCAGATGTAAAGTACCGTGAAATTATATCAGGCGCAGAAAAAGAAGCCGCCGATATTATAAGCCGTGGGGAATCATCTGCAAGTCTTGAAGAGAGCCGCAGCGCACTCAGCGCAAAGCAGAGCGTTATTACAAAAATGCTTTCAAACGCTTTGGAGCATATTAAGTCCTTAAATTCGGAGGAGTATTTTTCACTTATATTAAAGCTTGCGGAAAAAAACTCATTGCCGGAAGAGGGCAGGATTGCTTTTTCAGCAGAAGATTTATCTCGCCTTCCCAAGAATTTTGAAGAAAAGGTAAACTCTGTTTCAAAGGGAAAGCTTACTGTTTCAGATGAGCCTGCCAATATTAAAAGCGGTTTTGTGCTTATTTACGGAGGAATTGAGGAGAACTGCTCTTTTGAAGCAATTTTCAGAAGCAAGCAGGAGGAGCTTACCGACCGAATTTCCCAACTGCTTTTTAAAAACTAAGGAGGGGTAGCTTTGGCAAAAGAAGATTATACTTATGCTGTTGCCCGCATCCGTTCAAAAGAGCTGAAGCTTTTAAGCAGCAAAGACATTGACGCATTGCTTTCAGCACCCTCATATGAAGATTGTATCAGATACCTGACGGATAAGGGCTGGGGCGACGACCGTTCGGATATTACTGCCGAAGAGCTTTTGTCCGCAGAAAGGCGAAAAATATGGGAGCTTATGGGCGAGCTTGTCAAAGATGAAAACGCCTTTGATGTTTTTCTTCTGCAAAATGATTTTCATAACCTCAAGGTTGCCATAAAGGCTATTACCAGAGATGTTAAGGCAGACGATATGTATTCTGAGTTCGGCAAACTGCCGGGAGAAAAAATATTTGAGTTTATCGATAAGCGACAGTATTTTTCACTTCCCGAGTATCTTCAGCAGCCTGCCAAGGACGCAATGGACGCAATTTTAAAAACCTCGGACGGTCAGCTTTGCGATGTAATCATTGATTCTGCGTGCCTGTGCGCCGTTCATAAAGCGGGGGAGGCAAGTGAAAATCCCATTATCCGTCTTTATGCAGAGCTTTTGGTTGCTTCCTCTGATATTAAGATTGCCGTAAGGTGCGCCAAAACCGAAAAATCTCTTGATTTTATCAGACAGGCGTTAGCTCCCTGCGACACTTTAAACGTGAATATGCTGGCGTCTGCGGCGTCAAAGGGCGTTGATGAGATTTGTTCGTGTTTATCCTCAACCTCTTATAAATCTGCCGTAGAGCCCCTTAAAAAATCACCCTCTGCTTTTGAGAAATACTGTGACGATTTGCTTACGGATAAAATGCAGACTCAGAAGTGGGAGCCTTTTACTATCGGACCTCTGGTTGCGTATGTTATCGCAAGAGAAAACGAGATTAAGGCTGTACGGTTGATTTTATCCGCAAAGCTTAACGACCTTGACGAAAATATAATTAAAGAAAGATTGAGGAAGATGTATGTTTAGAGCAGCAGTCATCGGCGACCGTGACAGCATATACGGCTTTGCCTCACTGGGCTTTGAAGTTAATGTTGTGGAACAGGGAGAAGACCCAAAACAACAGTTTCGCAGACTGTGCGAGGGTGAGTACGCCGTAATATATGTAACAGAGGCTGTGGCTTCTCAGGTTCAGGCAGAAATTGAACATTATAAAGAAAACCAAACCCCTGCAATCATTCTTATCCCCGGCGTTACAGGCAATACCGGCGAGGGCATTGCCTCTGTAAAAAAGTCTGTGGAAAAAGCCGTGGGAAGCGATATAATTTTTAACGATTAACCCATGAAGGGATGATAAATATAATGAGTAAAGGAATAGTCAAAAAGGTAGCAGGCCCCTTGGTAATTGCCGAGGGAATGAAGGACGCAAATATGTTTGACGTTGTAAGAGTTTCACAACAGCGCCTTATCGGCGAAATTATTGAAATGCACGGCGACAAGGCGTCCATTCAGGTTTACGAAGAAACCTCGGGTCTGGGACCGGGCGAGCCGGTGGAATCAACGGGCGCACCCCTTTCCGTTGAGTTAGGACCGGGTCTTATCAGCAGTATTTACGACGGTATCCAGCGTCCGCTTGACGATATTATGGCTGTAAGCGGCAATAATCTAAAGAGGGGAGTCGAGGTGCCCTCTTTAAAACGCCACCTTAAATGGGTGTTTAATCCCTGTGTTTCCGTGGGCGATACGGTAGCCGAGGGCGACGTAATCGGTACAGTACAGGAAACAAAGGTAGTACTGCACAAGATTATGGTGCCAAAGGGAAAAGGCGGAAGGATTAAATCCATCAATGCCGGCGAATACACAGTTGAAGATACCGTAGCGGTTATCGAAAACAGCGACGGCAAAGATTTTGAAATTACCTTAATGCAGAAATGGCCTGTCCGTGTAGGCAGACCTTACAAAAAGAAGCTTTCTCCCGATATGCCTCTTGTAACGGGTCAGCGTGTAATCGATACGCTTTTCCCCATAGCTAAGGGCGGTGTAGCGGCAGTTCCCGGACCTTTCGGCTCAGGAAAAACGGTTGTTCAGCACCAGCTTGCAAAGTGGGCAGAGGCTGACATAGTTGTTTATATCGGATGCGGTGAGCGTGGCAACGAGATGACCGACGTTCTTAACGAGTTCCCGGAGCTTGTTGACCCTAAAACAGGCTACTCGCTTATGGAGAGAACCGTGCTTATTGCCAACACCTCAGATATGCCTGTTGCCGCACGAGAAGCGTCAATTTATACAGGTATCACAATAGCTGAATATTTCAGGGATATGGGTTATTCCGTTGCTCTTATGGCTGATTCCACCTCACGATGGGCAGAGGCGCTCCGTGAAATGTCCGGCAGACTTGAAGAAATGCCCGGTGAAGAGGGTTATCCTGCATACCTTGCTTCAAGACTTGCTCAGTTCTACGAGAGGGCAGGAAGAGTCATCACATTAGGCAGTAAAGAAACCGAGGGCGCACTGTCCGTTATCGGTGCAGTTTCTCCTCCCGGCGGAGATATTTCAGAGCCGGTAACTCAGGCTACCCTGAGAATTGTCAAGGTGTTCTGGGGCTTGGATTCATCCCTTGCCTATAAGCGTCACTTCCCGGCAGTAAACTGGCTGACCAGTTATTCCCTTTATGTGGATACAATGGCTAAATGGTACAACACAACAGTTGCTCCCGATTGGATGGAGTGCCGTGCAAGGATAATGCACATACTTCAGGAGGAAGCAGAGCTTGAAGAAATTGTAAAGCTTGTGGGTATGGACGCATTGTCTTCGCCCGACAGACTTAAGCTTGAAGCCGCCCGTTCAATCCGTGAGGACTTCCTGCATCAGAACGCATTTCACGAAACAGATACCTACACGCCTCTTGAAAAGCAGTATCTGATGATGCTCCTTGTTCTTTCGTTCTTTGACGAGGGTATGTCTGCGCTTGATAAGGGCGCAAACATTGATGATATTATCTCAATGCCTGTCAGAGAAAAAATCGGAAGATTTAAATATGTTGAAAATGATAAGATAAAAGAAGATTATGACGAAATCATTGATTCTCTCCGCAGAGAGCTTCAGGCAACCGTTGATAAAGGAGATGAGTACTAATGCCAAAGGAATACAGAACAATAGAAGAGGTATCAGGCCCTCTTATGCTTGTTAAAGATGTGGAAAATGTCTGTTATGACGAGTTGGGAGAAATCGAGCTTGCCTCCGGTGAAGTACGCCGATGCAAAGTGCTTGAAATCAACGGAACAGACGCCTTGGTACAGCTTTTTGATTCTTCGGCAGGAATCAACCTTTCCAATTCAAAGGTTCGCTTTTTAGGCAGAAGTATGGAACTCGGCGTTTCAACGGATATGCTTTCCCGTGTATTTGACGGAATGGGCAGACCCATAGACGGCGGTCCCGAGATTCTTCCCGACAAGAGAATGGATATTAACGGACTTCCTATGAATCCTGCGGCAAGAAGCTATCCTCAGGAGTTTATACAAACCGGTATTTCCGCAATCGACGGACTGAATACTCTGGTAAGGGGACAGAAGCTTCCTATTTTCTCCGCTTCGGGCTTGCCTCACGCAAATCTTGCGGCACAGATTGCAAGGCAGGCAAAGGTTAAGGGAAAGGACGAAAAATTTGCCGTTGTTTTTGCCGCAATGGGTATTACCTTTGAAGAGTCCAATTTCTTTATAGAAAGTTTTAAAGAAACAGGCGCAATCGACAGAACAGTTCTGTTTATTAACCTTGCCAACGACCCTGCCATTGAGCGTATTTCAACGCCCAGAATGGCTCTTACCGCCGCCGAGTATCTTGCTTTTGAAGCAAATATGCACGTCTTGGTAATTATGACAGATATAACCAATTATGCCGACGCACTTCGTGAGGTTTCTGCCGCACGAAAGGAAGTTCCCGGCAGAAGAGGTTATCCCGGATATATGTACACCGACCTTGCTACCTTGTATGAGCGTGCCGGCAGACAAAAGGGAAAAGAGGGATCAATTACTCTTATTCCTATTTTGACAATGCCTGAGGATGATAAAACTCATCCGATACCCGACCTTACAGGCTACATTACCGAGGGTCAGATTATATTAAGCCGAGAGCTTTACCGTAAGAATGTTACACCGCCTATCGACGTTCTTCCGTCTCTGTCCCGTCTGAAAGATAAGGGAATAGGCGAGGGCAAAACACGAGCAGACCATTCTTCAACAATGAACCAGCTTTTCTCTGCCTATGCAAGAGGTAAAGACGCAAAGGAGCTTATGGTAATTCTGGGCGAGGCGGCGCTGACCGACATAGATAAGCTTTACGCAAAGTTTGCCGACGAATTTGAAAAACAGTATATTTCACAGGGCTACAACACAAACCGAGATATTGAAGAAACCCTGGACTTAGGCTGGAAACTATTGTCAATCTTGCCAAGAACAGAGCTTAAGCGTATTGACGATAAGTACCTCGATATGTATTACGGCAAGTAGGTGGTATTATGGCGAACACTCAAATAAATCCGACCAGAATGGAGCTTACTCGGCTGAAAAAGAAGCTGACCACTGCCACCAGAGGACATAAGCTTTTAAAGGATAAGCGTGACGAGCTTATGCGGCAGTTTCTTGACCTTGTTAGGGAGAATAAGATGCTCAGAGAGAAAGTGGAGCAGGGCATAAAAAACGCAAACAAGAATTTTGTCCTTGCCCGTGCCGCTATGAGCAAAGAAAGCCTCTACACAGCCTTGCTTGCTCCAAAGCAGGATATTTCTATTGATGTTTCTTCCAAAAACATTATGAGCGTTGATATACCCGTGTTCGATATTAAGACCAGAACGCCGGATAAGAACGATATTTTTTCTTACGGTTTTGCATTTACATCTTCTGACCTGGACGATGCGGTTCAGTCGCTGTCGGACATTTTACCCGATATGCTCCGCCTTGCAGAGGTAGAAAAGTCCTGTCAGCTTATGGCGGCAGAAATAGAAAAAACCCGCAGGCGTGTAAACGCTTTGGAACACGTTATGATACCGGAAACCAAAGAGCAGATAAAATATATAACAATGAAGCTTGACGAAAACGAGCGTTCAACCCAAACACGGCTTATGAAGGTCAAGGATATGATGCTCAAAGAGGCTCACGGTTATTAAATAAAGCAAAATATAAAACGCCAAAATATAAAACTCAAAATACTCAAAAAACGCACAACAATGCTGATTTTCTCGGCTTTGTTGTGCGTTTAACTATTTTTCAAAAAATACATATATAAGTATTATTATTCATTATATGTTCTGTAGAATAATCGGGAAAAGTGTAACAATGTAACTTATTTGTAACAAAAACGCCTTTTTATTATCACTATCGAATAATAAAAAGGCGATAAATTTAAACTTATTACAAATAAATTACTACATTGTGATATTTCTTTTACCTGTAAACAGCATAGCGAGCATACCACATCCCACATGCGCTCCTATAACCGGACCGATACTGCACACAACAACCTCTTTTACAAGGGGCTTAACCATTTCGGCAAGCATTTGCGCACCCTCTTTGTTATCTGCATGGGCAATAAAAACAGTTTGGTTTTTATTATCTTCGCCGTCACGGTTTAGCTTCTTGATAAATTCTTCATAGACTTTATTTGCTCCCCGGATTTTTCCAACCGTGACCAGTTTACCGTCTGAATCAACGCTGAGCATAGGTCTAATTTGCAGAGCCTTGCCGAATGTAGCCGTAATCGCAGAAATTCTTCCACCTCTTTTAAGGTGATCCAAATCTTCCACAACAAACCAGTGACAGCACCTTGTCTTATATCTCTCAACAAAATCCCTGAGCTGTTCAAGGGTATAGCCTTCTTTGTATTTTTCGCCTGCTTTATAAACCAGATAACCCTGACCTGCCGAGTCACAGCAAGCGTCAATTAAGCAAATTTTCCTGTCGGGATATTTTGTCTTAAGCTCATCCACAGCGATTTTACAGGTGTTGTAGCTTCCGCTCAATCCCAAAGAAATGCAGATATAAAGAATGTCCTTGCCTTGCTTTAAATATTCCTCAAAGTATTTTATGTAGGTGTCGTAATTTATTTGTGTGGTCGTAGCGTAAATACCGCTTTTTAGTTTTGAGTAAAAAACCTCCAGGCTCATTTCTCTTGCGTCAAGAAAATACTTATAATTTTTGCCGTCCATTTCATATTCCATCGGGAGAACGCCTATATCGTATTTTTTAGCCAGCTCATCCGGCAAGTCGCAGGATGAATCTGTCAAAAGCACATAATCCATACAAATACCTCCAGTAATATAGATATAAAATACCGCATATAAATATTAGCAAAGATGATTATAAAAGTCAACAAAGGAGGTTTATTGTGGCTGGAAGATGCACATTTCAGAATTTGCGCCGCAAAGAAGTTATAAACCAGCGCAACGGATACAGAATCGGCTATGTGGACGATTTAGAGATAAATACGGCAACCGCCGACCTGTGCTCGCTTATAATATTCGGCAGGGCAAAATTTTTCGGTTTATTCGGAAGGTCAGAGGATTTTATAATTCCCTGGCAAAATATACGCTTAATCGGTGAAGATACCATTCTTGTGGACTTTTCCGGCTCTAATTGCCGCAAGAGGGAAAAACACGGATTTTTCTGCAAAAAAGGGTAAGTTTAAATTTCGGCGTGGTAGGTCAAAATAACGAAAATCGACATTAAATTTTGTTTATTATTCACAACGCTATTTTTTTACAAGGAATTAAAACGCCGTTTTAATGCTGAATTAGAAATAAAATTGCAGTTTTCAAAATTTGCAATTTAAAAAGCTTTGTGCTTTAATACAATCGAATTGTGTGTTTGATAAAATTTTACGACTAATGAAGTTGTGTGTTCGTCAATTCTGACTGAACGCTAAAATCAAGGGAGGACAAATTTTTGAAACGCAGATATGCAAGGCACGCTCAGCATACAGCCAAGCGTCCTTCAACAAGCAAAACACCGTTTTATAAAAGAACATATGTAAAGGTAACTTCCTTTGCGCTTTGTTTCCTTATTGCCGCAGCGGCTTTTTTGGTTCCGAGTGCTTCTATGGCTCCCAACGTTGAAGCTATCGAAATAAAAAAGGCTACTGCTTTGAGCGTAGGCGATTTAAAGGATTTCTCCGATGTTATCTCCGAAAACTGCCGTACCGAGGTTCCTCAGGAGCCTGCACTTGAAGCAGCAACGGAGCCCGTAACCGAGCCGGAGAGTACCGAGCCCGAGGAAACCGAAGAAACAACCGCAGACGAGCCGGAAACCGAAGAAACCGCCGAGACTGAAGAAGAAACAACATCATCTTCGATTATTTCTTATGTGTACGACAGCGTTTCCCACAGCAATGCGTTGCTTTCAATAAGCAATCCCGATTACAGCTATTGTCCCGGAAGCATTTCACTTTCTGCCGAAGACAGAGACCTTCTTGAAAGGCTTGTTATGGGCGAGGCCGGTTCAATGGGATTTACCGGCTGTGCACTTATTGCCCAGGCAGTAAGAGACACAATGATTCTTGAGGGTATATCCTCCGTAAAAGATGTTATCTCACGCTACGGCTACACCGCTCAGACCAACATTACCCCTAACAGCGCCGCTGTTGACGCAGTAAGCTACATATTTGACAGCAACGGAATTGCAGTTCAGCACAGAATTTTGTATTTTTACGCTGTTTCGGTATGCGACAGCTCATGGCACGAAAGTCAGAATTTCGTAGTACAGTATGGAAACGTTAAGTTCTTTGACTGATACGGTAAATTAAAAAAATAAACTATTTTTAAAATCAAGCACATTTGTGCTTGATTTTTTTTTGCGAATATGATATACTATATTCGCATTTCGCACGCCGAGGCTTATCGCACAGGTGCAAATTTATTTGTAAAGCGGTAAAATCACAAGCACGGCGGAGGTTTTAACCTAAGGAGGAAATAAAAATGGCAGTAGTATCCATGAAACAGCTTTTGGAGGCAGGCGTTCACTTCGGACACCAGACAAGAAGATGGAACCCTAAAATGGCAGAGTACATCTTTACCGAGCGTAACGGAATTTACATTATCGACCTTCAGAAGACAGTAAAGAAGCTTGAAGAAGCTTACAATTTTGTAAAAGAGATTTCCGCAGAAGGAAAGAATGTTCTTTTTGTAGGAACCAAAAAGCAGGCTCAGGATTCCGTTAAGGAAGAGGCAGAGCGTGCAGAGGCTTTCTATGTAAACGCAAGATGGCTGGGCGGTATGCTTACAAACTTCACAACAATCCGCAGAAGAATTGCCCGCTTAAAACAACTCCGCACAATGCAGGAGGACGGAACTTTCGACCTTCTTCCCAAAAAGGAAGTTATCAAGCTTAACCTTGAGATTGAAAAGCTTGAGAAATTTATGGGCGGTATTAAAGATATGAAAGAGATGCCCGGCGCACTCTTTATAGTTGACCCGAGAAAAGAAAGAATCGCAGTATCAGAGGCTAAAAAGCTTGGTATTCCCGTTGTTGCCATTGTTGATACAAACTGCGATCCTGACGAGATTGACTATGTAATTCCCGGCAACGATGACGCTATCCGTGCCGTAAAGCTTATTGCCGGTGCAATGGCTGATGCAATTATCGAGGGCAGAGAAGGTCAGGTCGGTGCAGCTGCAAAGGATAACGAAGAAGCTGAAGAAGCAGAGGCTGAAGAGTCAGAAGAATAATTTAAAATTATTACGAATATTACGAAAGGTTTGATATAAATGAATTTTACAGCACAGGATGTTAAAGCTTTAAGAGAAAAAACAGGCTGCGGTATGATGGACTGTAAGAAAGCTCTTACAAACGCAGACGGCGATATGGACAAGGCTCTTGACTTCTTGCGTGAGCAGGGTCTTGCAAAGCAGGCAAAAAAAGCAAGCAGAGTGGCTGCCGAGGGTATTGCATACGCTTGCACAAATGACGACAAAACAGCCGGCGTCGTTATTGAAGTAAACGCAGAAACAGACTTTGTTGCAAAGAATGCTGATTTCCAGGAGTTTGTAAAAACCTGCGCTTTGACAGTAATGAATCAGAACCCTGCCGATGTTGAGGCTCTCCTTGCATTAAAGGCAGAGGGAACAGATATGACAGTTGCCGAGCTTCTCCAGGAGAAGGTTCTTACAATCGGCGAGAATATTCAGATAAGAAGATTCGAGCGTCTTGACGGCGTTTGCGTAGCTTATGTTCACGCAGGCGGAAAAATCGGTGTTCTTGTTAATTTTGACACCGACTGCGCTGATAAGGACGGCTTTGAGGCATACGGCAAGGATGTTGCAATGCAGATTGCCGCTCTTAACACACCTTATCTCTGCGAGAGCGAGGTTCCCGCTGATGTAATTGACCACGAAAAAGAGGTTATGCGCCAGTTGGTTATCAACGAGGGCAAGCCCGAGGCTATTGCCGACAAAATCGTTATGGGTAAAATCGGCAAGTTCTTTAAAGAAAACTGCCTCTTAGACCAGGAGTTCGTTAAGGACAACAAGGTTAATATTCAGCAGTACACCAATAACACAGCCAAGGAGCTTGGCGGTTCAATTAAGATTACAAAGTTCGTTCGCTTTGAAAAGGGCGAGGGAATCGAAAAGCGCCAGGACGACTTTGCAGCAGAAGTTGCAAGCATGGTAAAATAATTTAGACAAAATTTGGTACTTAAAATTGATTTTTTATAAGACGGCAGTAAATCTGCCGTCTTTTTCTATCTAAGCAAAATTTGTTCAAACCGTTGTTGTAAACAACAGAAATGTTACAATGATTTTACAGTGATAATATACAAATTATCAATAAATATTTCTACTTTCTGTCAATTGACAACAATAATTTATATAGTTACAATGAACTTATAAGACACATGACACTTTTTTTTCGAAGGGAATTTTAAAAATGAAAAAAATTGTATCTTTATTGCTAACCCTGCTTATGTTCCTGTTATTTGTAACAGGCTGTACCACGGCTGCCGGTAAATCCGATGATTCACTGTCTCCCCAAAACGACACCACAGAAGCTGTAACTGCAGAGCCCACAACCAACGAACCTGCCACAGAAAAGCCAACGGAAAAATCAGTCGATGCAGATTCTGCCTCTTCAAATACCTCTGAAGAGGTTTCCGAAACTGTATCATCTGTGGAATATCTTTTGCCTGACAGTGATAAAAAGAAACTTCAGGAAAGTGACCTTAAGCCTTTTGGTGAAAAACAGCTTGTACTTGCAAGAAATGAAATTTATGCTCGTCACGGCCGGAAATTCAATACTGACTATATTCAGGAATATTTTAATATGACCCACTGGTACAAGGGCACTATTGAGCCTGAAGATTTTTCAGAAAGTGTTTTGAATAGTGTTGAAAAGTATAACGTAAAATTTATTGCGGATTACGAAGAGAATTATAGCAGCAAGACTTCTGACAAATCAAATAAAAACAGCAAAAATTCGTCTTCAAATTCAAACACAAATAATAATAACAATTATAATAACAATAATAATTACTACTATTATGATTACTATACCCCGGCACCGAAAGTAAAAAATCTTTGTCCAAGGTGCAACGGAGCAGGCCATACTCCTTGCACCGTGTGTAACGGAATAGGAAAACTTAGCCATAAAGAGTACTCTATCGACTTAGCCCCCGGCGGCGGCGACGGTTCTTATTATGTTACAGAAAAATGTTATTCTTGTAATGGAAAAGGCACAAAGCACTGTACACTGTGTCATGGGTCAGGTTATGTTTAATAGGTTATCATTATTATTTAAAAATATTTCTGAATGATTTTTACCCTAAAACCCGACGATACTTCAAAAATGAGGTATGTCGGGTTTTATTTTATTGTTATATGAATAAATAATTTATAGAAACCGATTTTGTTTTCCGGGCAGGATGAAAAACCGGTTTGTAAAACACTATTTAAAACTAAAATTGTCAGATTTTAATAAAAACCTCCCCAATGTATTTTTATTAACTACCGTTGTTATGTTAATGCTTATTAAATAAGCATTATATTACAAATAAATATTGTTCTTTTCCTTTACAAAACAATAAAAAAAGTGTATTATTATATCAACTATAAAATTATCGTGGAGTGTTGCGTATGAAACCAAAATACAAGCGAATTTTACTTAAACTTTCCGGAGAAGCTTTGGCAGGAAAGCAAAAAAGCGGAATAGATTTTGACACTGTTCTTGAATTCTGCAAGCCAATTAAAAAATGCGTAGAATCAGGCATACAGGTAGCAATCGTTGTAGGCGGCGGCAACTTTTGGCGAGGAAGAAGCTCCGGCAATATGGACAGAACAAGAGCCGACCATATGGGAATGCTTGCAACAACGATTAACGCCTTAGGCGTGGCAGACGCTTTGGAGCAAATCGGCGTTGATGTTCGTGTTCAGACTGCAATTTCCATGCGCCAGGTTGCAGAGCCTTATATCAGAGGCAAGGCAATCCGCCATCTTGAAAAGGGAAGAGTAGTAATCTTCGGCTGCGGAACAGGCAACCCGTATTTCAGCACCGATACGGCGGCTTCACTGCGTGCCGCTGAAATTGAGGCTGATATTATCCTTAAGGCAACAATGGTTGACGGCGTTTATGATTCCGACCCCAAGAAGAACCCCGATGCAGTAAGGTACGATTCCGTTTCTTTCCACGATGTGCTGAATAAGGATTTAGCCGTAATGGACAGCACGGCCGCATCCCTTTGTAAAGATAACAACATACCGATTGTTGTATTCAGCATTGAAGACCCCGAGAACATTTACAGGGCTGCCGTGGGCGAAAATATCGGCACCCTGGTTAATGAAAACGAAAATTGATTAAGGAGGCCCCTTTATGCAAGAACAATTAACAAAAACTTCCCAGCGTATGCAGAGAAGAATAGACCATCTTGTTGATGAATATTCTCAAATAAGAGCAGGCAGAGCAAATCCTGCCCTTTTAGAAAAAATTAAAATAGATTACTACGGAACTCCTACGCCGATAAGCCAGGTTGCATCCATTTCCGTAGCAGAGGCAAGGACACTGACAATTCAGCCCTGGGACGCTTCCGTTATCAGGGATATCGAGAGGGCAATCCAAACCTCCGATTTGGGAATTAACCCTCAGAATGACGGTAAAATCCTCAGAATTATCTTTCCGCCGCTGACAGAAGACAGGCGTAAAGAAATTGTAAAAGATATTTCAAAGCTTGCCGAAGAAACAAAGGTACAGATTCGAAATGTACGCCGTGAGTGTATGGAAAAGCTTAAGGCTATGAAAAAGGACGGCGAGCTTACGGAAGACGACCTTAAACAGGCAGAAAAGAAGACTCAGGATTTGACAGATAAGTTTGTTAAAAAGACCGATGAGCTTTCGTCAGCAAAGCAAAAGGAAATAATGGAGATATAAAATGTCTTTGTTCAAAAAAAATAAGACAAAAGAGTTTGATTTTGTACTTCCTCAGCATGTGGGCATCATTATGGACGGCAACGGCAGGTGGGCAAAAAAACGCCATCTGCCCCGAAGCGCAGGCCACCGTGCAGGCGCACAGACTTTCCGTAAGATCACCCGCTATTGCAGCGATATCGGAATAAAGTATCTCACCGTTTATGCCTTTTCCACAGAAAACTGGAGGCGCCCCGGCGACGAGGTCGACTCCCTTATGAAGCTGTTTAAGTCTTATCTGGAGGAGGCGCTGTCGGATTTTAAGGACGACAGTATCGTTGTCAGATTTATCGGCGATAAAGCGCCTTTTTCCGAAGATTTGCGGGCTCTTATGATTGAAAACGAAGAAAGCTCCAAGGACAGGGACGGTATGGTGCTTAATATTGCCATGAATTACGGCAGCCGAGATGAGATAGTTCGTGCCGTAAAGTCAATATCAGGTGATGTTCAAAAGGGAATAATTAACATTGACTCAATATCTGAGGATACCGTGTCATCACGGCTTTACACCTGCGGTCAGCCTGACCCTGACCTTATTATCCGCCCAAGCGGAGAATATCGAATTTCCAATTTTCTTTTGTGGCAGTGTGCTTATTCCGAATTTGTTATAATGAATAAGCTTTGGCCTGATTTTACTCCCAACGATATGGATCACGCTTTGGAAATTTACTCAAAAAGAAACCGCCGTTTCGGCGGGGTTTAGAAAAGGTTGAATAAATTATGGCATCTATGAAAACAAGGATAATAACAGCTGTAATAGGGATACCTCTTTTGGTGCTGATTTTACTTTTCGGCACAAGGAGCTTCTGGATAATCAACGCACTTATTTCTCTGGCAACGGGAATGATGACTGTTGAACTGCTTACAGCCAAAAAGCTTCATCAAAATCTGCTTATATCGGTTCCCTCTGTTATATTTTCCGTTGCAATGCCTTTGTTTTCATTTACGCCGTTTTTTTATCTTCCTATTGCACTTTATATTCTTGTAATGTTTTCGATTCTGATGCTGAATAACGATAAGCTTCATTATGACAGCCTGTCGTTTGCTCTTTCGGGCTCTTTCGTAATTGCTTTCGGAATGTCCTGCCTTACTTATCTCAATGCTGTAAATCCTGCTTATAATTCTTTTTTCTTTGCGGCATGCCTTGCGATTCCGTGGATGGCGGACGCAGGAGCATATTTTGCAGGAACATTTTTCGGCAAACATAAGCTGTGCCCTAAAATAAGTCCAAAAAAGACCGTAGAGGGTTTTGCAGGCGGAGCGCTATTCAGCATTATTGCGTCACTTCTTGTAGGATATATATTCAAAACCTTTATTTTCCCGGACGCATATATAAATTACTTGGCTCTTTTGATAATAGGCGTTCTTGATTCCGTAATTTCCGTAATCGGCGACCTTAGCTTTTCTCTTATAAAACGCCATTGCGGAATCAAAGACTACGGCTCGATTTTTCCCGGTCACGGAGGAATGTTAGACAGGTGCGACAGCGTGATTTTCACCTGTCCTCTTTTCCTTATCGTTCATCAGCTTATTCCCGTGATAATGTGAGGTTTTTATGGTTAATTCAATTTCTGTGTTAGGCTCAACGGGCTCCATCGGAACCCAAACCCTTGATGTGGCAGAAAAGCTGCATATCAGCGTTTGTGCGCTGACGGCATACTCAAACATTGACCTTCTGGAAAAACAAATCAGAAAATTCAGACCGAAGCTTGCGGTTGTATTTCTTGAAGAACAAGCGCAAAAGCTGAAAGAAAGAATTAAAGATACAAAAACCTGTGTAATGTCAGGTATGAAGGGACTTATCAGCGCCGCTGAAATTGACAGCGCCGACATTGTACTGAACGCACTTGTAGGAATGGTAGGTCTTGAGCCTACTTTGCGTGCAGTTGAAGCAAAAAAGAATATTGCCCTAGCCAACAAAGAAACATTGGTGGCAGGAGGCTCTCTTGTAATGAACGCAGTGACAAAAAACGGCGTTCATCTTTATCCTGTGGATAGTGAACATTCTGCAGTTTTTCAGTGCCTGCAGGGCAGACCCGATGAAAAATCTCTCAAAAAAATTATCCTGACAGCCTCAGGCGGTCCATTTTTCGGCAAAACTAAAAGTGAACTTGAAAATGTAACCCTTGCTCAGGCGCTTAATCATCCAAATTGGAGTATGGGTGCAAAAATAACCATAGACTCTGCTACAATGATGAACAAAGGACTTGAGATTATAGAGGCGTACTGGCTTTTCGGAGTTGACGCCGACCAAATTGACGTTGTTGTCCACAGAGAAAGTATAGTTCATTCAATGATAATGTACCGTGACAATTCCGTTATAGCACAGCTGGGACTTCCCGATATGCGTATTCCTATTCAGTATGCGCTGACTTATCCGGGTCGCTTTGAATCTCCGACAGGGGAGCTTGATTTATCCCAAGTTGAAAATTTAAGCTTTTCAAAGCCCGATTACGACACATTTAAGTGTATGTCCCTTTGCAAAAAAGCCCTTAAAATCGGTGGTACTGCGCCTGCGATTGTAAACGGTGCAAACGAAACCGCAAACAGACTGTTCAGAGAAGATAGAATTAAATTTTTACAAATCGGCGATTTAGTAGAAAATGCGCTTGAAAATGTAGCTGTTACAAAGGCGGATACCCTTGCACAGGTGCTGCAAGCCGACAAATCCGCACGAGAATTTGTACTATCTGCGGTAAAATAATATTTGGTGTATATGGTATATGAAAAATAGGAGTTGGTTATAATTTTAACGCAAATTCTTTCGGTAGCAGGACTTATTATAATCGGCGTTCTGCTGTTTGAACTTATTATATTTTTCCACGAGGGCGGTCACTTCATCTGCGCCAAAAGAAACGGAATAAAGGTAAACGAATTCGCCCTGGGAATGGGACCGAAAATTTTCAGCTTTCAAAAAGGCGAAACAACCTATTCGTTCAGAATTTTTCCAATAGGCGGTTACTGCGCGATGGAGGGAGAGGACGAGGAAAGCGACAACCCCAGAGCCTTTAACAACGCAAAGGTATGGAAGAGAATGATTGTCATTATCGCCGGTGCGGTAATGAACATTATTTTAGGCTTGATATTTATGTTTGTTATTGTAATTCAGCAGCCGTCATTTTCTTCAACAACCGTAGGCGACTTTCAGCCTAATTCCTTTTCTGCCAATTCAGGTCTTGTGACTGGTGACCAAATCGTCAGACTTAATAACTACGACATAATGACCTCAAGGGATTTGTCTTTTGCAATCGGTACAATGAAACCCGACACCGTAGACGGAGATTCTTTGAGCATATATAAAGAGGACTGCACCGGCGCAATAACAAAGCTGTATATTTCCCTGGCAAACGACGGTGCATTAAGCGACGATGTTTCTCAGAATTTATTAAATTACCTAAAAGAGAAGTGCACATTGATAAATTCCGCCGAAACAAGGGAAGACGCATACAGGATTATGGCAGATTCCTATTCAGAGATGAATACTGTTGCAGGTGTTACCGAATATACGGTGCCCGATATAGAAATCAGGGAGTCACGCCAAAGATACAGAACCGATGTTGATGTAATAAGAAACGACGAAAGAATAACTTTAAACGATGTAGATTTATTCACCTACTCAACTGACGGCGGAGAAACTGCATCAGTTGCCATAGATTTTTCCGTAATGCCTGTGGAAAAGACATTTTTCTCCGTTATGGGAGAAACCTGGGGACAGACAATTTCCGTTGTACGTATGGTTTGGGCGTCGCTTGTTGGAATGGTTACAGGTCAGTTCGGCTGGCAGGATATTTCAGGCCCTGTGGGCGTAACCTCTGCCATAACTCAGGTTGCCTCGGCAGGATTAGAGCAGAGCTTTATGGCGGCTGTAAATAATATAATTCTGATAATGGTTGTAATAACCGTAAACCTGGGAATATTCAATATGCTCCCGTTTCCGGCGCTTGACGGCGGACGGTTTGTACTTTTGCTTATCGAAGGAATTTTCCGCAAGCCTGTGCCGAGAAAAATTGAATCCTATATAAACGCAGGCGGTTTTGCCATATTGATGTTATTTATGATACTTATTTCGGTTAAGGATTTATGGCAGTTGTTTGTAAAATAAAGGTTGTGATTCTATGTCAAGCAAAATTCAGGTTAAGGCAGGCAAAGTTAAAATCGGCGGCGGAGCAAAGGTTTCCGTTCAGTCGATGCTGAACATACCTGCAAATGATATTGAAAACAGCGTAAAACAAGCCCAAAGTCTTGAACAGGCAGGATGTGAAATTATCCGTGCTGCAATTCCCAATATGGAGGCTGTTAAGCTGATTCCCGCAATTAAAGAGAAGGTTTCAATTCCGCTTGTAGCGGATATTCATTTTGACTACCGCCTTGCCCTTGAATCTGTCAGCGCAGGAGCTGACAAAATCCGCATTAACCCCGGCAACATCGGCGACGACAGCCGAGTCAAGGCAGTAGCCGACGCTTGCCGTACCCACGGCGTGCCTATACGAATCGGCGTTAATTCCGGCTCTCTTGAAAAGCACATTCTGGCAAAATACGGTCATCCCAGTGCCGAAGCCCTATGCGAAAGCGCACTTTACCATGCTTCTCTCCTTGAAAAATTCGATTTCACCGACATAGTTTTATCAATGAAATCCTCATCTGTTGCCACAATGGTTCAGGCTTACCGCCTTGCATCAAAAAAGTGCGGTTATCCTCTGCACTTAGGAGTTACCGAGGCAGGAACCGAACGAATGGGCGTTATAAAATCCTCTGCGGGTATCGGCTCTCTGCTTTTGGACGGAATCGGCGATACTATCAGGGTGAGCCTTACAGCCGACCCCGTAAAAGAGGTTGAGGCGGCTCACGATATTTTAAGGGCGATAGGCGCAGAAACCGACGGTATAACATTTGTTTCCTGCCCAACCTGCGGAAGAACAAAAATTGACCTTATTTCCCTTGCGAATCAGGCTGAAACACGCCTTAAAAACTGTAAAAAGAATATAAAGGTAGCAATTATGGGCTGTGCCGTAAACGGCCCCGGAGAGGCAAGAGAAGCCGACATCGGCATAGCCGGCGGCGACGGCACAGGACTTGTATTCAAAAAAGGCGAGATAATTAAAAAAGTTCCCGAAGAGCGTTTGATTGACGCTTTGATGGAAGAAATAGAAAAAATGTAGCATACTGAAAGGAATCCAATGAAAACTATCGGCGAAATCTTCGGCAAATCACTTAATCTAAAATTAAATAAAGATGTTGCGTCGGGTGTAGTCAGCGGTATTTCCTTGAATAAACCTACCCGAATTATGACAATTAAAGCAAATTTTGATGCTCTGATTCCTCAAATAGAAATTGAAAAATTTGAGCAGAGCGTCAAAAAATCTTCTTTAGAGCTTTCCGCTGTTACTCTTAAACCTGTTTTTCCCAAGGAGCTTTTTACTGCCGATTATTTTCAGGATTTAGTTGCAAGGGTAAAGCGCAGAATCCCCAGTATTAACGGCACTCTTACAGGCGCCGAGGTTTCTCTTTACGGCAATAATCTTCGCATATCCTTAAAAAACGGCGGCAAGGCAATTCTTGACGATATGCAGTTTAGCCTGTACCTTTCAAATTTAGTTGAAGAGGAATTTGGGGTCAGCCTTAATATAACCTATGACGGAGTAACCTCCGTGGACGGAAACAGTAATAATTACATTGAAAAGCAAAAGAATGTAGAAGAAAAAATCCACCGTGAAGCCGTGGAAAAGATGAATCATTTTTATGAAGAAGATGCGTCCTCGGCTAAGGAAGAAAAAGAAAAAAGGGAGAAAGCCGCTGCCCAAGAGATAGAAATCAGAAAAGACGAATTTTTAAAACCGCAGATTATAAAATCCTCCGTCAGACCCTTTTACGGCCCGATGATTAAAGGCACAATAGAGCCAATCAGCTCCGTTTCGGTTGATACGGGAAAAACCGTTGTCTGGGGAGATGTTTTTTCTGCGGAGAAAAAGGTCACCAAACGAGGCGACAAAAATATATTTAATTTTGACATTACAGATTATTCAGGCTCCATAACCGTTAAGGTTTTCGGCGCAATTAAGGACACCGCAATTTTAGACGACCTGAAAAACGGAACAACCGTTGTGGTTTCCGGCGATGTTGAATATGACAGATACGCAGGAGAAATTGTAATCTCCGCCCGTTCAATCGGAACAGCCCAAAAGGTGCAGGTGGTTGATAAAGCCCCCAAAAAGAGGGTAGAACTTCATATGCACACGAATATGTCCCAAATGGACGGAATAACCTCTGCCAAAGACCTTGTTACCCGTGCGGCAAAATGGGGACATCCGGCGGTTGCAATTACCGACCACGGCGTTGCACAGGCTTACCCCGAGGCTATGAATACCGCTGAAAAAATCAACAAGGAAGAGGAGAAAATCAAGGTTATTTACGGCACCGAAGCGTATTTTATGGACGATTTGGTTGAATCCGTTGACGGCAATTCTCAGGAACCCCTGGACGGAACCTTTATCTGCTTTGACCTTGAAACAACGGGACTTTCCGCAAATCGTGACAAAATCACCGAAATCGGCGCAGTAAAGGTGGTAAACGGCGAAATTACTGATACTTTCTCAACCTTTGCAAACCCCGAGATGCCTATTTCCGCAAAAATAACAGAGCTTACAGGCATTAACGACGATATGGTAAAGGACGCACCGTCCCAGGAACAAGCCGTCAGAGCTTTTCTTGATTTTGCAGGGGACAATGTGCTTGTTGCTCATAACGCACCCTTTGATACTTCCTTTATCCGCAAAGCCTGCGAGAATTTTGATATACCTTATAACTACACTTCAATCGATACCGTTGCTATTTCCCGTGCTATTTTGCCCGATATTAAAAACTGCAAGCTTGACACAGTGGCAAAATATCTGCGTTTGGGCGATTTTAACCATCATCGTGCCTGTGATGACGCAATGATGCTGGCTCAGATTTTTGTAAACCTTTGCACAAGGTTAAAAGATGACTACAAAATCACAAAAACAAACGATATAAATACAAAAATCGTCGGTGGAGATTTTAAAAAGCTCCCGACTTATCATCAGATAATTCTTGTAAAGAATAAAGTAGGACTTAAAAACCTTTACAAGCTTATTTCATATGCACATCTTAATTATTTTTACAAAAAGCCCCGTATCCCCAAATCTGAGCTTATTAAGCTCAGAGAAGGCTTGATAATCGGCTCCGCCTGCTACGCCGGACAGGTTATGCAGGCAATAATTCAGGGAAAACCCTGGTCTGAGGTTAAGCGGATTGCTTCCTTTTACGATTACCTTGAAATTCAGCCTGACGGCAATAATATGTTTCTGCTCAGAGAGGGAAAGTGCAGTTCAGTCGAAGAACTCCGTGACCTTAACAGGCAGATTATAAGACTCGGCAAAGAGCTGAATAAGCCGGTTGTCGCCACCTGTGATGTTCATTTTATGGATCCTATTGACTCCGAGTTCCGCAAAATTTTAATGGCAGGTCAGGGCTACAAAGACGCAGACCGGCAAGCTCCCTTGTATTTCAGAACTACCGCCGAAATGCTGGAAGAATTTTCTTACTTAGGCGCAGAAAAAGCCTACGAGGTGGTTGTTGAAAACACCAACAAAATCGCAGATTCCATTGAATCCGTCCGTCCGATTCCTCCGGGAAATTTCCCGCCTTTTATCGACGGTGCTGAGGAACAGCTTAATTCAATAACATGGCAGAGAGCTAAAGAAAAATACGGTGACCCTTTGCCTGAAATCGTAAAGGCTCGCCTTGATAAAGAGCTTGATGCAATCAATAAATACGGATATTCCGTTTTGTATATGACGGCCCAAAAGCTTGTTGCCGACAGCGAGGCGCACGGCTATCTTGTAGGCTCCCGAGGAAGCGTAGGCTCTTCGTTTGTTGCCACAATGTCGGGTATCTCGGAGGTTAATCCACTTTGTCCTCATTATGTTTGCCCCAAATGCAAATACAGCGAGTTTATAACTGACGGAAGTTACGGCTCCGGCTTTGACCTTCCGCCTAAAAAATGTCCCGAATGCGGCGAGGACCTTGACCGTGACGGTCACGAAATTCCCTTTGAAACATTCCTGGGCTTTAAAGGCGATAAAGTGCCTGATATTGACCTTAACTTCAGCGGAGAATACCAGTCCAGCTCTCACAGATACACCGAAGAGCTTTTCGGTCACGACAATGTGTTCAAAGCCGGAACAATCGCAACGGTTGCGGATAAGACAGCTTTGGGCTTTGTCAAAAAATATTGTCAGGATAACGGAAAAATCCTTCATAAAGCAGAAGAAAAACGCCTTGCCATCGGCTGTACCGGCATTAAGCGCACCACAGGTCAGCACCCGGGCGGAATGGTAGTAGTGCCGAGGGGAATGGAGGTTTACGATTTCTGCCCTGTTCAGCATCCTGCAAACGATGTTAATTCCGACAATGTAACTACTCACTTTGATTTCCATTCTATTCACGATACAATCTGCAAGCTTGACGAGCTGGGACACGATGTTCCCACAATTTACCACTATCTTGAAAAATTCACGGGCAAGCCTGTTATGGAGGTTTCTATGAGCGACCCGGAGGTTATGTCGCTGTTTACTTCCACCGAAGCTTTAGGTGTAAAGCCCGAGGATATCGACTCGCAAACAGGTACATTTTCTCTTCCTGAGGTTGGTACAAGCTTTGTAAGGCAGATGCTTGTTGAGTGTCAGCCGAAAACATTTACCGATTTACTGCAAATTTCGGGACTTTCCCACGGCACAGACGTGTGGAACGGCAACGCAGCCGACTTAATCAAGGACGGCGTCTGCACTATTTCCGAGGTTATCGGTACTCGAGATTCCATTATGACCTACCTTATTCATAAGGGTATGGACCCGGGAATGTCCTTTAAAATTATGGAGATTGTCCGTAAGGGCAACGCCACAAAACTGCTGACCGAGGAACATTTTAAGGCTATGAGGGAGCATAATGTACCTCAGTGGTATATTGACTCCTGTATGAAGATAAAATATATGTTCCCAAAGGCTCACGCCGCCGCATATATGATTTCCACCCTCAGACTCGGCTGGTACAAGGTGCATACTCCCGTTGAGTACTATGCAGCGTATTTTACCGTTCGTGCGGATAATTTTGACGGTGCAACGGTGCTTAAGGGTAAAAGTGCCGTTGTAGAAAAAATGAACACAATAAAGCAGAAAGGCTTTGAGGCTACTGCAAAAGATAACGCCGAATACGCCACTTTGCAGATTGTCAATGAAATGCTTGCACGAAAAATACAGGTTCTTCCCGTTGATTTGCATAAGTCCGAGGCAAAAATGTTTAAGGTAGAAGACGGAAAAATCCGCCTGCCGTTTTCATCTCTTGCAGGACTGGGCGAATCCGCCGCAGAAAGCCTTGCTCAGGCAGGCAAAGAAAACAAAAGCTATATGTCAGTAGAAGATTTACAGCAAAAGTCAAAGGTTACAAAAGCAGTAATCGAAACTCTAAGGTCTGTGGGCGTTCTTGAGGGAATGTCCGAAACATCGCAGATGTCGTTATTTTAGGAGGTATGATTTTGCGAAAATTTAAGTATAAGGGACCGATTATTTGTATACTTTTTGCAGTGGTAATGCTGCTTATTAAGGATAATTTCAGCAACATATGGAGCATCATCACAACTCTTGCCTCAGCACTAACGCCTATTGTTTACGGCTTTGTAATAGCCTATATTCTTAACTTTCCCTTTAGGTTTTTTAAAGAAAGGGTATATTGCAAAATCGGAAAAAACAATAAAAAGTGGCAAAAGATGGTTTCTCCGGTTTCTCTTGTTACCACATATCTTTTGGTTATCGGAGTAATCGCCCTGTTAATCGGATTCATTGTCCCCGAATTAGTGGAGAGTATCGCAAAACTTGCGGTAAGTCTTCCGGGATACTTCAGCCAGTTTGAGGTAAATGTAAATAATTTCATAGACTGGGCAAAGAGCACCTTAGGACTGGGACTTGAGGGGATAAGCTCTCTGAACGATATTATAAAACAGGTTATCTCCGGAATAACCGGCGACGATTTGTCCAAGATTACTCAGGGTATGATGGACACAATCGTACCGGCGGCTGTATCAACCTCCGTTGCACTTTACAACTGGACAATGGGCATAATCCTCTCTATTTATATGATAACAAGCAAGGATAAGCTCTGCCGTCAGATGAAAAGAATTGCCGTTGCGTTTATTCCCATTAAATGGTTGCCTAAGATATACGAAATTGTCGATGTAACAGATACAAAATGCGGCCGTTTTCTTGTGGGTAAGGTAATAGACTCCTCAATTATCGGACTGATGTGCTTTATCTGTATGTCGGTGCTTCACCTTGAATATGCAATGCTTATTAGTGTATTAGTTGCCATATGTAACATTATTCCATTCTTCGGACCTTTTATCAGCGCAATCCCGGCGGCGTTTCTGCTGTTGATTATTGACCCCTTGCAGTCTTTAATATTCGTTGTTATGATTATAGTTCTCCAGCAGATTGACGGCAATATTATCGGACCTAAGGTAGTAGGCGATAAGGTAGGACTTATCGGATTTTGGGCGCTGTTCAGCGTTATTGTTGGCGGCGGACTGTTCGGATTTGTGGGACTTATTCTGGGTACTCCCGTATTTGCCGCAATATACACGCTTTTGGGCAAAAAGGTTAAAAACAAAATTGAAGAAAAGGGCAACATTGCCCAGCAGGCACTTGATTTTGAAGTTCTGAAATATACCGAAATTGCCGCAGAGCAAAAGCGTTTAAGAAAACAGACGGAAGACGGACACCATAATATTTCAAAATTCCTGCAAAAAGAATTTGAAAAGAAGAAAAACGCAGGTAAAGATAACTCCGATTCCGTAAAAGAATCTGTAAAAGAATCCGTAATAAATTCCGCAAATGACCGCAGCGCAGACGGTCGCTCAGTCACAAAGGAAAGCACTAAGAATTCGGATTCTTCCGATAAAATAAAATAATATAAAGTTGACAATATCTATTTAGCGTGTTATCATATTAGCACGCTAAATTATTTATTGTGAATATGCAGAATTATGGAAGGATAAATATATGAAAAAAAACTATATGATTACTCCCGAGGGAGCAAAGGACTATCTATTTAAAGAGTGCGCCTCCTGCCGTCAGGTAACCGAACGAGTTGAAAAGGTGTTCAAAAGCCACGAGTTTAAGCAGGTTATCACTCCCGGCATTGAGTTCTACGATTTGTTTACGATGGATTCCTGCTCTATCGACCAGGAGTATATGTTCAAAACCGTCGATAACAAGGGCAGACTTCTTGCGGTTCGTCCCGATTCGACCCTGCCCATAGCAAGGCTTGTTTCCACAAGGCTCAAAAATAAAATTCTGCCTGTAAGGCTTTATTATAATCAGTCTGTTTTCCGCAATATTCCGTCGCTTTCGGGCAGAAATAACGAGATTATGCAAATGGGCGTGGAGCTTTTGGGAGCAACGGGCAAGAGGGCAGACCTTGAAATTCTTACAACGGCAATCCAAAGCCTCAGCAGTGTTACGGATAATTTCCGCATAGAACTGGGACATTCCGAGTTTTTCAACGCTCTGTCAAATCAGCTTGATGTAAGCGACGCCGAAAAAGAGGAAATCCGCTTTACTATCGAGAGCAAAAACTACTCTGCATTAAACAGCATCCTGGACAATATTCCTGATACTCCGGCTGTCAACGCCATCCGCAAATTGCCCCGTCTTTTCGGCGGTGCAGAGGTGTTTGACAAGGCAGCGGAAATTTTTGAAGGCACAGAGGCTATGAACGCCCTTGATTACCTTAAGGATATTTACACCGAGCTTTCAAAGCTTGACATAAACAAAAACCTCTCAATAGATTTGGGACTTGTTCAGCGTAATGATTATTACGACGGAATTGTTTTCTGCGGATATGTTCAGGGCAGCGGCGACTCGGTTATTTCAGGCGGACGGTATGATTCTCTGCTTGAAAAATTTGATGCTCCAATGGGCGCCGCCGGCTTTGCAATAAATGTTAATGAGCTTGCAAAAATTTACATAGATGACGAAAAATTTGACTACACCGAACAACCCGACGTGCTTGTATTTGCCGAAAACGGAAACGAAATCAAAGCCCTTGAATACACAAATAACCTTATCAAATCGGGTGTAAAGGCGCAGTTCTGCGTTCTTGATACAATAGAGCAGGCAAGAGAATACGCCCAAAAGCGCGGAATAGAAAAAATAGATATTATTTAAACGGAGATATATATGAAACCATTAAGAATCGCTTTAACAAAAGGCAGGCTTGAAAAAGACACGGTAGCCTTGCTTGAAAAAATCGGATATAATTGTGACAGCGTTCACAATAAGGGCAGAAAGCTGATTTTGCCTATCGGAAACGGTGAAATAGAGGTAGTCCTTGCAAAGGCGGCTGATGTTATCACATATGTTGAGCACGGCGTATGCGATTTAGGCGTTGTAGGCAAGGATACAATTCTTGAAAACGGAACATCCTTTTACGAATTGCTTGACCTTAATTTCGGCAAGTGCCGATTTGCCCTTGCCTGCAAAAAAGGCTATAAGTTTTACGGCGGTTACAAGGAAAAAACAATAGCTACCAAATACCCCAATGTAACCCGAAAATTTTTTGAAAGCAAAAATATGGATGTTCGTGTAATCAAAATCGAAGGCTCTGTTGAGCTTGCGCCGCTGGTAGGTCTTGCCGACGGAATAGTTGATATTGTAGAAACCGGCTCAACCTTAAAGGCGAACAATCTGGAGGTTATCGAGTGGGTAACCGATATTTCAGCAAGACTTATAGCAAATACCGCCAGCTTAAAGCTCCGCAAAAGCGAAATCGAGGCATTACAGGATAAATTATACAGCGAAATCAGCAAAAAGTGATTTTGGCAAATTTTATGTAAAATTTTTGAAATATCATTGTCATAAACTGTAAAAAGGGATATAATATCTTGTTGAAAGTGCTTTTAAGATATTAAGGGGTGTTTATACATATGATTATTTTGCCTGCAATAGATATAAAAGACGGAAATTGTGTAAGACTTTTTAAAGGGGATTATTCCACAGCGGAAAAAGTTGCGGAAAATCCGTATATAACTGCGGAGCATTTTAAAAAATGCGGCGCTAAGTGGATGCATATGGTTGACCTTGACGGCGCAAAGGACGGCAAGCTTATAAACAGCGAGTTGATTATCGATGTTGCAAAGTCAAGCGGAATGAATGTGGAGGTCGGCGGCGGAATCCGTGATATGCACGCCGTAGAAAATTATCTGTCAAAGGGTATAAGCCGTGTGATTTTAGGCTCTGCGGCTGTTAAAAATCAGCAGTTTGTAATTGACGCAGTCAAAAACTACGGCGATAAGATTATTGTTGGAATCGACGCAAAAAACGGAATGGTATGCGCCGAAGGCTGGCTTGATAAGTCAGAAATAAATTACATTGACCTTGCAAAGCAGATGGAGCAAATCGGAGTTAAAACAATAGTGTTTACCGATATTGACCAGGACGGCACCCTTGCAGGACCTAACCTTCAGCAGCTTGACGAGCTTACCCACAATGTTTCCTGCAATATTATCGCAAGCGGCGGAGTTTCCGTACTTAAGGATATAATAAATCTTGCAGAGCTTGATGTTTACGGCGCTATCTGCGGTAAGGCTCTTTATACAGGGGATCTTGACCTTAAAATGGCGCTTCAGGTTTCAAACAGAGTTACAGAATAAACGGAGATAGAAATGGAATTAACTATTGATATTGAAAGATTTTTTAAAAAGTCGGAGCTTATACCCGCCGTTATTCAGGAGGCGTCCACCAAACAGGTGCTTATGCTTGCATATATGAATAAAGAGTCCTTAAAAAAGACTCTCGAAACAGGCTACACCTGGTTTTATTCCAGAAGCAGACAGGAGCTTTGGAACAAGGGCGCAACCT
This sequence comes from bacterium, assembly GCA_022774755.1. Classification (GTDB taxonomy): domain Bacteria; phylum Bacillota; class Clostridia; order Oscillospirales; family Acutalibacteraceae; genus Ruminococcoides. The sequence goes on along the minus strand of JALFLK010000017.1, from coordinate 22,805 downwards.
CGGGCCATTTTCAGAAGGTGCTCGAAATCCACAGCGATTGCGATGACGACACCCTATTGGTTCTCGTTGAGCAGACCGGTGCTGCTTGCCACACAGGCAATCACTCCTGCTTTTTTACAAAGATTTACTGATAAAATAAAAGGAAAAGGAAAGAAATTATGACAGACAGCGTATTAAATTCACTGTATCAAACAGTTATCAGCAGAAAAGAAAATCATCAGGAAGGCTCCTACACCTGCTATCTTTTTGAAAAAGGAATTGATAAAATCCTCAAAAAGGTGGGCGAGGAGTGCAGCGAAACCATAATCGCCGCCAAAAACGGCGACAACAGCGAAACGGTGTTGGAAATATCCGATTTACTCTATCATCTAACTGTTATGATGGTGGATTTAGAAATTGACATAAACGATGTTTACGCAGAACTTGAGAAACGAAGCGAAAAACAGGGAAACCTAAAGAAGTTTCATCAGGTGGATAAAAATACTTAAAAAATAAATAACCCCCTAACTGAGTTAGGGGGTGAAATTTTATTAAATTTTTAAATTAAACCATAAACGGCGCCATATCGTTAAGAAATGCCTGTGACGGCTCAATGTCAGTAACAAGCTCTGTGGGCTGGCTTAAATCCAAAGACAAAAGGCCCATAATTGAGTGACCGTCAATAAGGTAATCGCCGTTTTTTAGGTTAATTGTAATGCCCTGATATTTGCTGGCTATATCTACAAATTTTTTAGCTTCTTCAGGATTTGCAATTTGAACTTCTTTTGTAAACATATTAGTGCCTCCTTAAATATATCCTTAAACAAGGTTATGTTATCACTATATTTTACAATAATCAACAGAAAAATTACCCAATTTGAAAAAATAGCAAAATGAACAACCATAGGTGGAATGTTAATGAATTTTAATATAATTACACTGGGCTGTAAGGTCAATCAGTATGAGTCACAGGCAATGGAAGAGATGCTTTTAAAAAACGGATATTTCCGGTCGGAAAATTCCGAAAGGGCTGATATAACGGTTATAAACACCTGCACGGTTACATCGGTAAGCGATGCAAAAAACCGCAAGATTATTCACAAAGCACGCAGAAACAATCCCGACGGAATAATCGTACTTACAGGATGTATGCCCCAGGCTTTTCCTGATGATTTTGACACCTTCAAAGACTGCGACATAGTTCTCGGCAATTACGCAAGAAAAGACCTTATCTCTGCTTTGGAGCAGTTTTTCATCACCCACAGTCAAATAATTATGATTAAGGACAATACTGAAAAAGCTCCGAAATTTGAAAAACTCGCCGTAGAGGATTTCGGCGAGCATACCCGTGCTTTTGTGAAAATTGAGGACGGCTGTAACCGTTTTTGCTCCTACTGCATAATTCCTTATGCCAGGGGAAGAGTGCGTTCAAAGTCTATTGAGGATTTATCACTTGAGATTGAGCATCTTGCCGACCACGGCTATAAAGAGGTTGTCCTTGTGGGAATTAACCTGTCTGCATACGGTCAGGACATAGGAAAAAACCTTTGCGACGCTGTGGAGGCGGTATGCAAAAACGACAGGATTCTCCGTGTCCGATTGGGCTCCTTAGAGCCGGAGCAAATGGACGAAGAAGTCATAGCAAGGCTTGCAAAACAGCCTAAGCTTTGTCCGCAGTTTCACCTGTCCCTGCAAAGCGGATGTGACGACACGCTAAGGAGAATGAACAGACACTACGATACAAAGCTGTATGAGCAGATTGTGTCAAATTTGCGTAATACCTTTGAAAACGCTTCTGTTACCACAGACATAATGGTCGGTTTTCCCGGTGAAACCGACCGTGAATTTAAAGCGTCTGTGGACTTTGCAGAAAGAATTTCCTTTGCCAAAGCCCATGTTTTTCCCTATTCAAGGCGCAAGGGAACAGTTGCCGATAAATCTCCCGACCAGATTGACGAACGGATAAAGGCAGACAGAAGCAAACAGATGATAGCCTTAACGCTGAAAACAAGACGGCGGTTTTTGGAGACACAGATTAACCGTGTTGAGCCTGTTTTATTTGAAACTATAAAAAGCGACGGCGTTTGCACAGGCTACACCAAAAACTACACACCCGTTCATGTAGCTTCCGAAACTGACCTGTGCGGAAGTATTCACAATGTAAAAATAATCTCTGCCAAAGACGATTTTTGTATCGGAGAATTACAGAGCAACTGAATAAATCAAGCTAAAAATAGTTCTATATATGATTTAGTTTAAAATTTTAACAACATTCTCAATTTCGTCTTTCGACTGCTCATTTACAAGGCTGTCGTAGCTGTAAAGCATAAGGCCTTTCACAATGCTGTGCTTTCGTAAAATCTCAATTTCATCGGCAAGAATATCGTCGTGGCCTTTCCATGTGCCCGAATCGCTTTCGTCGCTCCCTGCCTTATAGCCTGCAAGACCTATATACAAATTGCAGAAACCGCTGTATTCCAGATCCATCCATTGGTTAAGCGCATCCTCAAAGGTGAGTGCAGGGTTTTCTGTGCTGTAATAAAGCTGCGGGCAAATATAATCTATATATCCCGAGTTTTTGCACCAGGAAATAACATCAGCCCCAAGGGCAGAATTGTTTTGAATGTTTCCTTGAGGAGAAATGCCGAACTGAATATCATTTTTTATTTTGTGAAGCTCCAGATAGCATTGGGCAATAAGGATATTTACATTAGCCTTTCGCCATTCCGAAAGACTCATGGGCTCTTTTGCTGTAGCCTTGTATTGCTCATATTGCTCTTTGTCAAAGCTTTCGTCCTCCGTAGGATAAAAGTAATCATCAAACTGAACGCCGTCAACATCGTAATTTTTAACGATTTCGCATACACCGCTGACGATTAAATCCCTGACCTTTTGCAGTGCGGGATTATAGTATATGCCGTTATCACACTCAACGCCCAACTCCTTGTTTATAACATAAGGATTGCTGTCGGAAAGACTTTCGGGTGTTTCTTTAAGTTTTATTCTGTAAGGATTCACCCAGGCATGAACAGACATATCCTTGCTTTTGGCAATCTCACACATTATTTTAAGAGGGTCGTAATCGGTTTTTTCGCCTTGCCTGCCTGAAATTATGTGAGAAAAAGGAAAAATTTCCGAGAAGTACAGACTGTCTGAAAACGGTCTAACCTGCACAATAAGAGTGTTAAATCCGCTGTTTTTGCAGGTGTCTGCAATGTCTGTAAATTTCTCTCTGAAATCCTGTTCACTTCGTTTTCCGTCTTGAAGACACAGGTCCATATAGGTTATCCAAACGCCTCTGAGCTCTGTTTCTTCATCCTTTGCGTCTAAGTTAATAACAGGCTCTGCGTTATCCTCCGTACTGCTGTTGTTTTCGGTTTTTAAAATATTTGATTCTCCCGTATTTCCTTTTACGGCGGCTGCCGCTGCAATTATAACCGAAAACAGAAGTACAAAACAGATAATTATGGGATAAATACTTTTATTTTTCAATTTAATCACTCTTTCGGAGGTAATAATATTGAATACACCAAAACTGATTTTTATTATATACATAGCGTTTATTAACGCCCTTGCCATAGCAGTAACGGTTCTTGATAAGTACAAAGCCGTACATCACAAATGGAGAATAAGGGAATCTGCCCTTATTCTTATTTCGCTTTTAGGCGGAGGAGCAGGTATGTATCTTACAACGCTTGTTATCCGCCACAAAACAAAACATCTGAAATTTATGCTGGGCATTCCTTTGATTATTCTGTTGCAGACAGCCTTGCTTACAGCGGTGACATTATATGGAAAATAAACTTGCTTTTACCGTTCCCGACCATTGTGACGGAATGACTGCGCTTACATTTCTTAAAAAGCAGTGCGGTGTTTCAACAAGAATGATAACACACTTAAAGCGAGAAAAAGACGGTATTTTGCGAAACGGAACGCTTTTAAAAACAATAGATATTTTAAAAACGGGAGATAGGGTAGTCCTGAAAATTCCCAAGGATAACAGCAGTATTGTTTCGGTTAAAGGTAAGCTTGATATAGTTTATGAGGATGACTACATTTTAGCCGTAAATAAACCGCCCCAAATGCCCGTCCATCCCACAAAAGTTCACCAGCTTAACACCCTTGCAAATACAGTTGCTTTCTATACACAATCAAAAGGAGAAACATATACTTTCCGTGCTGTAAACAGGCTTGATAAGGACACTTCGGGGATAGTCCTGATTGCTAAAAATGCCTATACAGCCTCAATTCTTAACAAATCTGTTTCAAAGGTTTATTACTGTGTGTGCAGCGGAATTATTACCGAGAAATTAACCGTCAGCAAGCCTATTGCGATTAAAGAGGGACACACTATCCAGCGCACGGTCACAGCTGATGGTAAGCCTGCTGTAACTCATATAGAGCCTGTAAAAATCGGTGATGATTATACATTGCTCCGTGTTATTTTGGAAACCGGCAGAACTCATCAGATTCGCTGTCACCTCAGCTCAATAGGTCATCCGCTTTTAGGTGACGATATGTACGGCGGAAGCCTTGACAAAATAAACCGTCAGGCATTGCACTGTAAAACCGTAACATTTATTCACCCTATCACAAAAAATACAGTAGAGCTGAAAACGCCCCTGCCTGACGATTTTAAAAGAATTATAGATTAAGGACGCACTGAATAAATCACGGTTTATTCAGTGCGTCTTATTATTTTTCAAACAGTAATTATAACATGTTTTAAACCAGTTTTAGCCTGTTTTCTTAATGTTTGTCTTAAAGTAATGCTCAATGATGACGGTACGCCTAAAGTGTTTTATCACTCAACTAACGAAAATTTTACAGTGTTTAAAAAAGGTGAAAGAGCAGGACTTTCAGGCAAAGGAATATATTTTTCGCCGTACCAACAAAATCTTTATGGCAGAAACTCAATGCCGGTATACTTGAAAATTGAAAATCCAATGACAAAAGCCAATGAGCCTGACGGAGCAAGAGAAATAAATTCTTCCGGATTTAAAACAAAAATTATACCGGATTTCTTTGAAAAATATCCTGAATATGACGCAATAATTCAAAGAGATGAAGTAGTTGTAAAATCTCCAAATCAAATCAAATCCGCAACCGATAACATAGGTACCTTTGATAAAAATAATCCCGGCATCCGATATAGTCTTGATGAACCCGAAGAATATAACGAGGAAGACTTTGAGGACCTTGCAACACTTGATGATGAAGAATTAAGGGTGTATAATAAGCGTGGCTGGGCTTTAGCGTTGTTTATCGACAAGGATACCAATGAGGATCTAAAACTGCTCAATGAGAAATTTGCGTTGCTTGATAAGAGTATTATTGACCGAACAGATAATGAACTCGGTGACGGCTCAATAGTGGTCGAGGTAAACAACAAAATTGTCCTTATCGGCGGCACATTTGAAGAACCAGAGATTTATTGTGTGTTTGTTATCAATGCGAATAATGAAACTGAATCAAATGGTATAAAGGAGCAAATATACTATGAAGCAAAATATTTTAAACGAAACAAAAACTCATATGCGGACTTTTTGGAAAATGTTTCATATTATGAAGGAAAAAAATATTGCAGAAACTATAGAGCAGAAGATTTTTCTTATTATAAGGGAAGAAACGACACAGGGGAGCGAGCAACGCTACCAAGCGATTTCAAAAATTACGGATATACTAAACAATTCCAAGACGGAGCAGGAAGTAATCCAAAAACTGGACAAGGAGTTTCCGACGGAGGAGTAGAAAATTCCGAAAACAAGTTATCTCAGCTCCGTACGGACGAACCATTAACTACCGTCTAAATAGTAAAATAGAATAAACTATAATACATTTTTAAGATAATTAAAATAAGCTATCCTGTATGGGGTAGCTTATTTTTTAAAGTAACCCCCTGCAAATGCAGAGCGATTATGTCCATAGATTATGAAAAGATGTAACTTTTGATGCGAGTAATTAACTTACAAACAAGAATGCCCCGATACGCAATCTGCGTGTCGAGGCGCTCGACTGGCGGAGACGGCGAGATTCGAACCCGCGGGGGGTTGCTCCCTAACTGATTTCGAGTCTTTTAGTCATCGTGTCAAGAGCTGGTCGTTTCGTGTCAGTTTCAGGTCGTCTCATCTGAGCCAAAAGCCGCATAAAATAAGGCTTTTTCGCCCTTAATGCCTTGTTGCGACTGCATTTTTTCAAAGTGGGTTCAAATCGGCATTTTTGCCGATTTTGGAGAGAAATCAGGGGAGACAGGAGAGAAATCACGAGAGAAGGCAATACAAAATTCAATACACCGCAGAAAGGACTTCAAACCGATGAAATCTATTTTTGAGGTGTATCAGATGAAGAATTTACCGATTGATTGGGACAGCGTGCCCGATGTGATGAATAAGGATCAGTTTTATCGCCTATGCCATATCAGCAAATCCACGGCTCTGCACCTACTCAAAAGCGGCAAGGTGCCCTGCGAGTGGTCAGGCAAGAAAACACGGTGCTATAAAATCAAAAAAGAGGATGTGCGGACATATCTTGAGGAGCGAGCTATTTATCCCGAACTCTATTCCGCACCGAGGGGATGGTACGGCGGTCACTATGTGGCGAAGCTCTCCAAGGAACTGCCCGAGGATGTACTTGGGCAAATGCACGATTATTATGCCAGACTGCTCAGCAAATACAAGGATGTCGTGACCGTGCAGGAGGTTGTCGCTCTGACCGGCTACGCCAAAACTACAATCAATAATTGGTGCAACCGTGGGGAGCTTAAATCGTTTCGCAAAGGACAGCTCTTTTACATACCGAAAATCTTTCTCATCGACTTTTTCTGCTCGCTGACCTTCCGTTCCATCACCCGCAAAAGCCTGTGGCATATCCAAACGCTGAACGATTTTCAAAGGAAGATGAAGCAGAAGAAGTAAAAGTAACCGCCCCTGCATTTTCGCAGAGGCGGTTACTTGTCAATTAGTCATCATCTTCGTCATACGACCAACCGGATATGATATGTAATTCACCGGAATCCATATCCATTGCCATATTATCTCCTATACGCATCAGCAAATCGCCGTCAGAGTCCATTGCCATATTGTCTGAGATTGTATGAGCAAAATCTCCGTCATCATAGTCAAAAAAGTGTTTTCCCATAAGTCAAACTCCTTACTCAATTCTAGTGATTTCGTGTTCTCTTGTTCCGTATATCCGTCTAACTTGATACAGGGATTCGTCAATCCAAAATGTGATTCTATCCGCAGCTTCTTCATTCGTTGCAATATTGGTGCAGAGTAAATTGCTTTTTTCGTTTGTTCCTCCGCAGGCTGACGGCAATATATGATGAATATTCCACCCACAATATATTTTCTGCCCATGATAGTTTACAGAAAAGTTATTTTTACCATAGCCATCTTTACACATTAAATTCCCGTGAAAATCCTCTGCATACTGTTTGTTGCCGTAGGACTCTTCCCAAAATCGTAGAGCGTTGTATTTATTGATTTTCATTACTTTCACCTCCAATCCGGACAAAAAGTAAAACCATACACATTATGCGTGTATGGTCTCAATCTGTCCGAATTGGTACTTTACACGCATAACAACCAAGACGGTCACCTAAATGACTGTCTAAGAAGTATGGTGTAAAGCTTTGATACAGCAACTGGGCCCACCTCAAAGGAGAGGAGAATCTCCCGGAGCCTATCTTGTGGGTTCTCAACGGCGTAACGAGAATTTTAATCGACGTTGATAGTATCTTGGAATTACATATTTTAAGCTTGTAGAAGTTTTGAGTCCTTTGTCCTTTTCGGATTTCTCGTCGCTCCGTCATACAAATTACTTCAAATTTAACATAACCTACATCATAAATTATATCTTGGAAAGTAAATAATGTCAATTAGAAAATCTGCGATTTGAAAATTTGCATACTCGCACCTGTCTTTCGATTTTGCTAAACTGTAATCGAAAGGCAGGTGCATTATTTATGTCACGGTTTATAGAAGAGTTTTACTACGGAAATATTGATCCGCAGGCACGCAGTACCAAAGAAAATAAAGCGGTGCAAAAGCAAATGGAAATCCTGATGAAGAACGAGGATTTGCTGACAAACGCCCTGACCGACAAGCCGAAGAAATGGTTTCTCGACTATGTGAACGCTTGGAGCGTTGTGAACGGAGAATCAAATCTCGATAGCTTCATTATGGGCTTCCGCCTCGGAGCGAACTTCGCCTATGAAGCTTTTGTCTCAACCGAAACACCGTTTCAAGATTTGCTTAAAGAGTAATTCCATTCCGAATAAACGACTCATTTTCAATGTTCGTCGTAAAAAGTGGCATGAACAGCGGAATGTTCGCTGTATTTTTTGTAATTGAGCATTTTTGGAAATCATTTTAAGCACAATAGGAGGTTTTACTATATGAAATCGTTATTTGAAAAATCCGGCGGCACGTACACTCTGCAAGGCGATTACCGGTTGCCTAATCTTACTTTACCCGCCGAAGATGAGCGCCCTATCGGCGTATGGGGACAGCGCCGACTTCGATATTTAAAACAACACCACAAAGTACTGTATTACAATTTGCTCACTTCCGGCAAACTCCATTCCCACCTTGCCGATACTGAGGAACAGGCACAAGCTCTCTTTTCTCGGCTGGTAAAAGAATACTCCGAAAAGGAAGGTGTCACGGAACAGCTCAAATCCGCCGACCCAATGAAGTGGGTGCAGCGAATAAATAATATTCGTGAGCGAACAACTGAAGTGGTTTTAAATGAGTTTGTGTATCAATATTAAAAGCCGTGCAACCAATGATTTTTCGCATTGTTGCACGGCATTAATTCATTTTCTGCAATAAAATTCGAAACCTTCAAATTTATTTTTCAAATTTTTTGAAAAGATTTACCCATTTAGTTTTTGTTTCTTCATCAATATCGGTTGTTTTCTTATTTTTCAATAATTGTTTTACTGATTTTGCAAGTTCAACTTTCCAGCCTTGCTTTGGTTCTATTGAATGCTTTTTTGCAAAAGCTTCTATTTGAGGAAGAACAGGACGTGTTGAATCATAGGCATCTTCAAAAGTTTCATCTTCAACAGTTAAGAACAGACGATCGATTCCTCTTGATAACAGTGAATACGGAATTATATCTTCAACCTCACTGTTATCAATGTTGGTTATATCCTTAACTTGAATAATTCTATCTTTTTGGTCTTTATATAAACCCGAACTTAATTTTTTAACGGTATCCTGTCCACTGGTGTCCGAATCTACAAGAACATATGGTAAATCCTCTGTTTTGCCACTCAGAATGCTAACAACTCCAGGTACACCTTTCACACCTCCAGAAGGCACAAACACCATTTCTTGTTTAGGCGCAAGTAATTTTTCCTTAATGAGAAAAGATTTTATTGCATTAAGATAGTGCTGATCAGAAGGACCTTCAACAATAATATTCTGACAACCTTGCAAAAGGATGTCGGATACGCTCAGCCCCATTGCGGCGTGAACTGCATATATCGACTTTTCATTTAATGAATCTGCTCCTTGCCTAAGATCACTAGAAGCGACAGTAAATCCGTTTTCATCCATATACACCACTCGACATCTATCAATGTTTGTAGTATCGATGATGAACGGAGAATGTGTAGTATTAATTATTTGATTATTAACCGAGAGATTGTCGAAAAAACGAGATAAATCTTTTTGAGCAAGAGGATGAAGTGTTAAGCCTGCTTCATCTAAGAGAAGAATAGCGTTTTTGTGATTTTCTTGACTTTCAACCAAAAATATCAAGTAAAAACTAATAAACCATTGCAAACCGGTACTGCGCAACTCTAATCCTACTTCATCCGTTCTAATGCTATCGGAAACCCAGATTCTAAAATAATCACCGTCTGCTTCAAACCGAAATTTATATTCACCTTGTTTCCACCACTCTTTAAATTTTTTTGTAAGTTCGCCTGAAGCAGATTGTAATAAAATACTTCTCTCTTCTTTATCATCTTCTGCTTTTTCAATTTCTTCGGGCGTAGGAGAAACAATACGATTTCCAGTTCTTTCTATAGCTAATATTTTGGGATCTTTTCCAAGTTCAAGTATTTCTTTCGGTTCTAACCTTACAAAATCAAATAACACTCTCAGCGTACGAACTTGATCTTCGTTGATATCTATTCCAGATATCGTTTCGCCGTTTAACCATTTTATTACATGTGGTAAATATATTTTGGTAGAAAGATTACCATAGTTGGAATAATATACAAATTTGGGAATCGCTGATAAAACTGCTTTATTGAGTTCATCTTCAAAACTTTCCTCATCAAGCTCTTCATCTTCCGTTATTTCTGCAGATGGAGTTGGCTGATGTGAATATTCGAAAGTGTATTCACCATCATAATACCTTGATACAATAACAGTTGTGCCAGGTTGTATCACTGCATTCGCTTTTTCAGCTATTACTTGTGCCGATGCTTCATCAATTGAAAATTCTGCTGATATGAATTTAACATCTCCAGGATGCTTTCGTAACGAACTTAATTTGGAGACAGGTAAATCGTGCAAAATGTCAATAGCACCTTCTCTTGCTGGATTCAGTTTCCACAATGCTAAAAGCAAATTTGTTTTTCCCGATTCATTAATACCGACTAAAGTGGTAACGTCATCGCAATCAATCCATCCGCTTTTTTCAACGGAACGGAAATTTTCAACTAAATATCTAAGAAGTTTCATATTTTTGTTTCCTTTCATAAACTTTTTTTGAAAACCTTACTGCGCCCAAACCAGTTTTTTAATTGATTCGTAAACTTTGACAAGGGAGTCATAGACGGCTCATACATTCTTGGAGTCGCGAGTGTGGAGATTTTTTTATCAATTTAGCTTGTGCTTTTAAAGATAATCTTTGTGAGTAAATTTCTTTAATTTGCTGCATAAACTGTTTGTTCTGGTTTTATAAATGTAATTTTCACCGATCAATTCAGACAATTTTTCATATAAGAATAAGCTATTTCTTCGATTTCATCTGAAGACAGCGCATCCAAAATTGTAACAGATCCATAGTGGTTAATATAGGAGTCACAGCATTTTCTGAATGTGGGGGTTGCTGCGTTTCCGGTTTCTTCCTGTATTCTTTTTAATGCACGCAATAAGCCTTTTACAACAGTACGATTCATACTAAACGGCTGGTCGAACAAGTCCTTCTGTATTTGTTGTGCCGAAAACAATACTTTTGTAAGTTCCCATGGATTCGTTTTTTCTTTTTCTTCATCATATGTTAAATAACCAGACCACCACAAACGCGATATTGCATTATAGTAACACAACGAACTACGTCCTTCAGTTGCAAAAAAACGCTGATCCAACCTTACGGTGTCATCTTTCTTTTTCCAACGTTTAAGTATGTATTCGTTGTAAGAATAATGACACAACGCACTCCAAAGACATGGGTCTGCAGCTTGTGCAGGGGTAATCTTATCTTTGTATTCCGAATAAAAAGTAATTATATTTTGAATGTCGTCTGCGTTTTTATTTTCGTCTTCGTCTCCAGTGTACTGAAAACTAATATTGCCTACTTTGATAGCAGATGTCTTTATGAATTCCTGAATACCATTTTCCTCAAAATAGTCCTGTAACCAAGAAGTATCTGAAGAATAGTATTTATCTTCGTTTTGCTTGACATCCTTTTTTAAAGTTTTATATGCTTCTTGGGTGAAATATATCAAATTCATAAAATATCCTCTTCCTGACGTATGGTTGCCCACTCGGTCATTTTTTGCATAAGGTCATTTATTGCATCTGAGGCAACATCACCTAATATAAGATTTGCCATTTCTACCGCTGTTTTTTGTGTACTTGTGATGTCATTAACACCGTTTTTCGCAAGTGCAGCAACGATAGAGTCAGCCCATATGGTGCCTAAAAAATGTTCTTCAATTTCATCTTCGGCAGTAAGTTCTTCTTCCTTAATCAGCGTTATAGCCTCCACAATAGCAGGTAAAATAAGTGATGCCTGCAAAAATCTTTCAATTCCGTATTTCAGGTGCTTTTTTTTGGTCAATTTTCGATATGTGTCATACTCTTTTTGCGGCAACAATACAGTTATATAGTTGCTATATTGGGGATCTGTTTCTTCAACTGTAGCGTATTTGACCTTAAGACTGTCTACCGATGGGTCGCCGGCAATTTGTACAACCCCCGATGAAACGGTTTCAAGCACAGTGGTAAGTTTGATTTTCATACCCGGCTCATTGGCAATTACATCTCCTTTTCTTAATGAAAAAGGAACTTCACCAAAGTAATTCTTGTTGAATTCATCAAGACGATAGGCATTATACGGTGCAGCCGCAACAATAATGCCTTGTAAGTCTATGCAGTCGGATACAAGTTTTTTATCAATTACAACATCAGTGGTTTCACCGGCATTTAACTCAAAGACCTTTCTGTAAGATGTGCGAAAACAACTTATACGAACAAGAACTTTTGCATAACCGTCTGCAATGAAATGTTCCATACCGGGGCAAACTAATTCATAAGAAAGGTGTAAAATAATGGAGTCTGATTTTTCATCAAATGTGGGATTGCAGATTTCAAATTCGCTTCCTTCAAAATCATTCAGATATTCATTTAAAACAGGGCGAGGATATTGTGTTGCATTATTTCTCATTTCGCACCTCCGCTGTAAATATCGGCAATACACCCATGATTTCATGGTTTTCAAATTCCACATGAACGGTATTGGTACCTTTCTTCATAGAAATAGGACCGGCTTTGTCTTTGTTGATTGCTTCAACGGGCTTGTCATTTACTTTAATGCTTTTAATAACCAGCGCCTCCGCATCAGAACTCATATCATCTCGGGTAGCATAATATTGGATGTACATATTGTCGTAATCACGAGGACAATCTGCATACAAGCGATATTTATTACCGCCAAGATAGAAAGTGCGGTGGTCTGTTACATCAGCACTAATTACCTTAACTTTACTGGTACCGGAAGAAATCCCTTTTGTTTTTCCACTCCCCGGAGTAACCGGGGTAAGTTTCTTCTTTTTCTTCTTTTTACGCTTTTTATTACCGGTTTTGAACGCACTGCCGTCACGTACAGTTCCGGTTGCACCCTCAGCGGTTTCATATGTGCTGTTATACAGAATGCGCCCGTCATATTTCAAAATCTGATTAACTTTTATATCGGTCATAAGACCATCGGTGGTTTCCCCCGCGGAAGCTCCGTCAGCAGTATTAGGTAAATACGCACCAACACCGCCATCCACAACACTTTCGGGATCAATCGGGTCGTATTCATCTAATGTTTTTTGGACAGCCTTACCTATTTCGCGGATATATTTCGCTGCACGATTATGCAACAGTCTGTTATCTGTTATATTTTTTGCTTTCCATTCTGTGTGTTGAGGTGGCTCTGCCTCACGTAAAGTTGTACTCAACTCGTTTTCCCCAACATCGTTTACCACTATAACGACAGAAAAATGCGGAAGCACATCGCCCGTTGTAGTATTTATCAGCATACCAGTCGACCTGAAGCGAGATAACGATTGATAGTATGTTTCGCTGTATTTAACATAAAGTGTAAGGTCATTGTCTTCGGCAATTTTCGTGGAAATGGTTTTATCGGGCTCGGTAACGGTTTTATAAATCTGTCTGGTATATTTCAATTCCTGTATATCTTTATACTCTGTGAACAATAGATGTTCTAACTTCTTCTTGTTGATTTCTATAACAAAACCATCGGATTTAATAACAACCTCTAATTTGTTATATAGGATTGCCAGAACAAAGTTTTTGATAATAGCTGTTGCCATAAGAGTTTCCCAGTTGGGGTATTCTTCCTCTTTGAAACCGAAAACAGCAACATCTGTGCCGTAATCCCCGTTGGTTCTTTGGAACGCAGGGTAATTTGAAAGTTCGCAATTGTCTTCAGGCAAAATCGGACGTCCGGTAAATTCATCTTCAATATACAAATATTTACCGATGGGTTGAGTTTTGCGGCTTTGACCGTTATACTCACGGGTTGTTGTTGCCAAACGAGCAACACCTTCAAATGCTTTACCGCCATCTGTTGCAAGAGTATTATAGAATACAAGATTAAGGGCAGAATACGCGAATGGAGCATTTTTGCCTATACCGTAACTGCCTGCGCTGCTTTTATCGTCTTTAATAGAAATTCCTTCTGTATTAACAAGCAAATCCCAATATGATTTCTCTCCAGATTCGGGATTTACACCTCTTAACCCAGTAGTGTTATAATCGCTCATAACCAACACAGGGATCATCTCGTTATGTAATGCGTTTTCTATAGAATCCAAGAAGGCAATTACCTTATCGGTTTTCAATGGGCTATTGTTCCAGTATTCTCTGCTGCGTTTAATAGCATCTTCATAACCTGAAAACATTGGATATTTTCTTTTTTGAATATGATGCAGTTCAAACTTAACTCTTACGGGAACATCGTCACCTAAACTTTTATTTTTAGCATCAAGAGAATTCTGACACACTTCACGTGCCAGGCCATCCATGATGCCGGCGCCCTTAAACATAGTGATGGCTGCGATGTTGCTACCGCTTTCATTTCCGTTACCCAGCAACGGAAAATCCCAACAGATTTCTCCCATAATACGTTCTCCTTATTGTAAAGTAAATTTCTCGTTAGATGAATCGATTCCTAAAAATCTGTTTTTTGTATTTTTTAGTTCTTTTTCAAGAGCACCAAAAATTTTTTTGATATCTTCATCAGTATACTCATAATTGGATTTACTGGAACAGTTACCTAAAAGACGCATCATTTCGAGAATTTTATTTGTGCGTGCCTCCGCTATTCTAATAAATCGCTCTCTTTTGTTTTCGTTCGACATAACATCACCTCATAATTTTGTTTTTCGACTATATTTTACACTTGTACAGCACATTTGTCAATACATTTTTGAAATAATACGAAATTATTTTCATTTTATATCTAAGAATATAATATGAATAATAAAAAATGTATCGCATTGTACGCGATACATTTTTTATATATTTATTAAATATGATTGATGTCTTCGCCCAATTGAACAAAGCAGGCGGTCAAATATCGTGCCATTGTTTCAATGACAGGGATAGTAACGGAGTTTCCAAATTGCTTATATTTTTGACAATCAGAAATGCCTTCAGGAAAAGAAAACTCATCTATCCCATTATTTACAAAAGCATAATTAATAAAGCCTTGTAATTTGCCCCATTCTCGTGGTGTCATCACTCTGATTCCATATTCATTAAGCGGTGTTGTCTTTGTAGATATTACTGTTCCTGCTATACCTTCCTGTGGATCATATACTAAGTTTCTTTCTTTACCGGAACCTCCTGTTGCCATAATTGTATTTGCAATAGGGTGCTCAATATCCTCGGCATTTACTATACGATAACCAAATCCATTTCCTTTGTTTTTTTCTCTTTCTTTATGTTTTACAAGTGTATCGAAATATCCAGATGACATATAAAATCTTGCTTCAGCCTGAAGCTCAATCAAATCTCGCAAATCTTCATATAAATGCAGATCGTTTCTTTGCGGTAAATCCGGCAACGTATTCAGTATATTTACATCATATCGTTCTCTATCGAATGCAACGATATATGTTCTCGGTCTGTTTTGCGGAACACCGAAATATTTCGAATTTCGAACAAATCTCTTTTCATTACCTTCAACGATGGGATATCCCGAAATATCATAATCAACACCGATAACCTTATAATTTAAATCGACCTCTAACTTCTTAATTATAATCTTAAAAGTATTTCCTTTATCGTGCCGTACCAAGTTATCTACATTTTCAAGAAATATGGCGCGGGGACGAGTCCTTTCTATAATCTCTGCAATATGATTAAATATGATTCCTTTTTCTTCGTCATTAAATCCTTCTTCGTTTCCGGCACGACTAAATGTTTGACACGGGAAACCAGCCAACAATACATCATATTGTGTATTCTCAACCGTATTTTTAAATTTTTCTGAAGTCAAATCATTGTTAGGATTTTCTCCATATAAATGTTCGTATGTTAAACAAGCATATTTATCAACTTCGGCGGATAACACGTTGACATAGTCTCCGGTCATTTCAAATCCTTTTCTTATACCTCCGATGCCTGCACAAAGGTCAATTGTTCTGAATGGCATTGCTCTATCTCCTTACCGCTGTTTCTATTATATCGGCGCAACTTTTCAAATCATGATTTATTTCGTTACCCCAAAACCGAAGAACCGTCCATCCTTCTTGCGTCAATCGGGTGGTAACTTCAACATCCCGTTGCATATTTCGCTCTATTTTGGGAATCCAAAATTCTCTGCGAGATTTAATTTCATTTTTCTTGTTCTCCCAATCGTATCCGTGCCAAAATTCACTGTCGCAAAACACGGCAACCTTTTTGCCGATAAAAACAATATCGGGCTTTCCGAATACTTTTTTGGAATTCTTTTGATAGCGCAAGCCTCTTGACCAAAGTTCTTTACGCAAGAGCAGCTCAATTTCGGAATCTTTATTCTTAACAGCTTGCATATTTTTTCGACGTTGTTCTTTAGTATGATTATCCATAGTTTTCATATCTTAGCAAAGAATTGCTCATCGATTTCGTAATCCTTTACTTCTTTAACTCCAATTCCGAATTCTGCAAGTTTTGTAATAAATTCTTCGCCGTCAATTAAATCTATTTGCTGCTTTCCGGGATTAGAAGCTTCTTCAATGGCAGGTTTAGAAAACGAGCCTGTAGTTATGAAAACGCCTTTTTCAATATCTGTAGTAAGCGAACCTCTGAAATCTCGAATATCACCGGCGCCAACACTTCCTTGATATCTTTTGCATTGAAATGCAATATTAAAACTGAAAATACCGTTGATTTTAAGCTTGCCCGTACCATCAATACCGCCGTCTCCGGATTTTTTAGTTACAACAACATTTGTAAATCCACATTCACGTAATACTCGCTGTGTTAAACGCTCAAATCCATATGGATCCATATTTATTAATACTTCATATAAGCGCTTACGCCACGGTTTGACCTCTTCGGGCACATCAACACCCTGTTCTTCCATTTTTTCTTCTGTTGTATCGAATTTCTGCGTTTTTTCGCTCTTAATATTTCTGAATTTTTCAACAATTGCACCATCAACTGAATCTATGCCGGTAAATTCAGGTTTGATTGTCCATACACTTCTTGCACTGTTTTCCAATGCACCGTAGTTTTTTAAAATAGTTCTTGCCCACGCACAACGATAATTAACTTCGCTTAGGCTGGAGCTGTTCAAATGAGGGATATCTTGAACTTCGTTGGATAGTTCAAGTATTTCTGCGACCTTGCTGTTTATTTCATCGTTTTTACCTGAGCCACCTAACATTTTTAATGCTGAAAATGTTGCCTCAATTAATGTCGCATAATTCGGTATTGATGTCATAAAAATTTCTCCTTTTACAATTCTTCCGTCTTAAAAGTTGTATAATCCTCATAGTAGTAGCTGTGGTCGATGCTTTATATATACCGCACAGCTATATTACACTAACACTTCCCATTTGCCGTAGCGTTTGCCGTCAACTCTACGGATATATTGTTTCTCTTTCAAAGAGTCAATAATGCGCTTTATACTTCTGACGGACTTTCCTGTTTGTTCTGCAAGCTCAGTTTGCTTAACAGAGGGGTTCTTTTTTATTAAGTCTAACACCGCAAGTTCTTCTAAAGTGCATTTCAAAGTGTCAATTTGGCACTTTGGCGTTTCGCTTTTGGCACTTTGGAAAGCGTTTTCATCCACAAAATCAACATGCATATAGCGATTCTTTAATTCGTAGTTTGTGCCGAGCAAAAGGTTTGAGAAAAACAATTCCAAAAACTTTGTGGTGGAATGAATACCTTTTTGCAAATCGTTATAGTTTGCTCGAACCAATGCATTACGGAAATACCAAGAATTCTCACAGAACGCATCGTTATTGACACGGAACCCAAAGGTTTTCATATACTTAATCATAAACACGGCGGTGGCTCTTGTGTTACCCTCGCCGAAAGGGTGAATCTGCCAAATATCCGATGCGAATTTTGCAAGGTGCTTCACCGATGCTTCAACCGACAGTCCCTCATAGGAAAACTGTTTTTCGGTGGCAAAATCATAATCCAAAGTGTCTTTTATGCTGTTAAAATCAGCATAGATAACCGTTTCGCCATTCAATATCCATTCCTTTTTGGAAATGTTATACTTACGGATTTGTCCGGCGTGGTCAAATACGCACTCAAACAATCTGCGATGAATGGTGATCCACTCGGCAGGAGAAAACTGGAATGCTTTTTCGCCCAAAAGCTTCGTTATTCTTGCAGATACAATATCCGCCTCTTTTGTTTCGTTTTCGATTTCTGTACGGGTGGTTCTCTGCTCGTAATAGCTTTGAATACGCTTCTGAGCTTCGTCAATGGTAATTTTGCCCTCGATGTGGTCCTTTGCGGTATCCAGCAAATATTCGGAGGTTTTCAACCCGTCAACCGCCTGCAAGCCGATAGCAGTTTGCCAAGCTTCGCTTTTTTCGGCTCTTTCAGGCTCACCCTGCTTTATATATTCTTCAAGTTCAAATTGCCAGTTCTTATCGGGCATATTTGTACCTCATTTCGTTATCATAATTCTTCCGTCTTAAAGGTCGTATATCCCTCGTAATAGTAGCTGTGGTCGATGCCTTTCATATAGACCTCACGGCTGTTTATTTCGTCTGTAAGTGCACCTTTCAGCAACACTTTGATTTCCACATCTTTAATCGGACTGCGCTCCATTGCAAGCAGATAATCTTCCTTATCCACCTTGCTCCAGTCCACTACTTTGCCTATTTCATTTTTTAAGATATGGTCGAGCCAAATACGAGTGCTTCGACCGTTGCCCTCTCGGAACGGGTGGGCAATATTCATCTCAACATACTTTTCAACTATCTCGTCAAAGTTTGACTGCGGCATTTTATCGATGTTCTCAAGCGTCGCTTGCAAGTACATTAAAGGCGCAAAACGAAAATTGCCTTTTGCAATATTGACTGTTCTGAGTTTGCCTGCAAAGTCGTAAAGGTTCTCAAAGAGATATTTATGGATAGCCAGAAGTGAAGCGACCGTACCGACTTCAAGCCAGTCCCGCATACCGGTATCAAATAGCTCAAGAGCCTTTTTCTTGCTGATACGCTCTTCTTCACGGGCAAGATCGGCAGAACTTGTCAGCCCTAAATTATTTTCAAGTGCCATATTGAATCTCCATCGTTGTTGGTGGTGTGTAACGCTATATTGTAAACTTGCCTTTACGCTTTCAGCATCTCACCATATTCAATAAGCGTCACATTACCCATCTCTGCCGCTTTATCCACACAGCCCTTAGTGAAGCCTGTTTTGGCAAAAAGATAAAAATACTTTTTCTTATAGTTAAACAGACTACTACGCTCTACAAGAGTTTCCAGAACACCGAGATCCACCTTTTCATTTGTCCATTTACATTCGGCAAACAGGGCTACATCTTTGTCAGTTCCCATAATGTCGATTTCTTCCTGCGTTCTGGTTTTTGAATTTGTGCCCCACCAACGACCAAGGTCACTGAAATTCACGGCGCATTTCCCATCAAGCAGCAGCTTCCAAAGGTACTGCCTGCAAATTTCCTCAAACACAGCGCCCATATAGGAGGAAAGCTCTGGAGCGATGCGCCGGTATGCAAGGTCGGTTGCACCACGGGAAATGACCGAGGTGTTCTCCGGCACAAAGCGATACCAAAATCGGAACATATTGTCCTCAATGGAGTAAATGGTCCTGCGGCTTGATTTTTCACCGAAGGGCGATTCTTTTTTTACAATGCCCAACGCAATCAGGTTCTTGATGTAGGTGGCGCACACGCTGGTATCTTCATCTATTTTGTTGGAGATTTCATTCATTTTGGAGCAGCCGGTAGCAATCGCTGTAATGACCGCATTATAAATCGCCGGTTCACGCACCTCCTGCTTTAAGAGGTTGTTCGGCTCTTCAAAAATGGAAGAGGAAGGATTCAAGTGGGTATTTTTAATATTCTCCTCAATCGAAAGGTTGTCATCCATCTGCATCAAATACTGTGGCGTTCCACCGACAACTCCGTATGCCAGCGCTTTGTCAACATCAGAAAACCTTGTAAAATAGCGGCATGCTTCAAAAAAATCAAAGGGATTAATCTTAAGTTGTGCCGTCCTTCTTCCGTAAAGCGGCGCTTTATATGCCAGAACATGATCCTCCATATATGACATGGAAGAACCGCAGAGAATCAGGAACAATTTGGAGTTATCATTGTTTTTGTCAATCAAAAACTGGAGCGTGGAGGCAAGGCTCTTGGATGCACGGGCAACATAGGGGTATTCATCGATGACAAGCACAAGCCTTTTCGTTTTCGCCAGTTCAAAAACATATTCCAGCGCTGCCTGAAAAGAGACAAAGGACGAATCAACAGCGGTTCCCGTGCTATATTCCATGATACATCTTGAAAAGTTATCTAAATTTTGCTTTGCGTTGGTTTCCACGCCTGTAAAGAAAATAGTGTCTTTATCCTTTGAAAACTCGCTGATGAGGGCAGTTTTTCCCACCCGACGGCGACCGTAAATAACCGCAAATTCAAACTTACCGGAATTGTATAACTTATGAAGTGTATTCAATTCCTGCTGCCTTCCTATAAACATTAGCGCACCTCCAAGCGATTAGTGATTTACGATTTACTTAATTATAATCAACTTCTGCCGTACTGTCAATAGCTTTTGCAACATTTACTTAATTATGATTTACTAAATCGAGCTTTATTTCTTCTTCCTATTCGGAAAGCTGGCTTCAAGCCATTCTTCAAAATCCGCAAGAGTTATTTTGCCGTCGGAGCATTCGTCACGCTTTGTCATCGCCTGATACTTCCATTTTTTGAAATCAGTCTCTTTAATCTGCCTTACACGCACACGGGCGGCATAGCGCTTATAATATTTTTGATACAACGGAATGGCGGCATTGTCCGCCATTTTCTTTTTGTAGTTTTCCTGTGCGGCTAAGTCCTGGCAGTTACGGGTTTCGCCCTCGGCAATGCGGTCGCAGTAATTGGTATCGTAGTTGCCCTTCATAATGAAATACTTACCGCAGCGTTTGCATTTGCGCATTCCGGTGTCGGACTTCAATAACTGTATCAGTTCAAACTCAATTTGCTGTTCAATACTTTCGCAAATACAGGTTTCGTATTCATCAGCTTGCATTACGGACAAGGCAATCATTTCCGGCATAGTAAAACCAAGCTTGTCCAAATCCTTTTGAATACGCAAATCCACATCCGAAACGGCAGCCATTTTTATATTCAAATCAAAATCACTATCTATATAGCCGTCAAGCACATTTTCTATCTGATGTTCGGCATCAATGATGCTGATGCTATGCACAATCGTTCGCTTTTGCTCTGCCGGCAAGCCGAGCTTACGGCAGTATCCGGCAAATCTTGTTTTATGGGTAAGATGATTAAAAAATCCGTCGCAAAAATTCTCGTCAAATGTCGCCTCGATTAAATTCAAGAGATTACTTTGTATTTCTTTAAGATATTGATAGTAGTCCGTCAACTCCTGTTCTGAACAATGAAGCAGAATAGGCGGAAATTCCGCTGTAAACAGGGAAGCATCTATCAATGGCTTAAAGCGTTTTTGTGTTTGAGTTAAAGCCAAATAATAATACAATTTCTTTTCTTCTTCGGGCAGCGAAGAAATATCCAGATTTGCCTCATTGGTAGGCAGGTCTTTTTTTGTGCGATTCAAGCATTCATTATATGCCGAATCAAAATCGGCGTAGAGAAAATTCAAAATTCCTTCGCCCGGTGAAAAAAAGACAGAAGAGGTGTTCATCGGTGAGATATAAGCTCTGCTGTCGCCCATAGGAAGAAAGTCAAATGCAGAATTTATTTTTTGTGTAACGGCTCGCAAACGAGCAAGCGTATCGGCAGTATCCTGCTTAATTTGAGCAATTTCACCGTCCGATAAAGCAAATTCTTTTTTGCCAGTAACTGCCAGAGCAATCGCTTCTCGCTTATCGGCGTCAATAGCATTAAACAGTTCAAAGAGCTTCGAATAGTTGTACTCGTCATTTACTGACAGCACGCAGGACTTCTCATCATCTGTCATATGCCATCTGTTTGGAGCAAATCCAAAGGACACAGTGCTGTATTTATCTTCTGTTTGAAGTAGGTTCCCGCTCATTATTGAGACCTCCGTTTTAGAAAATGAGAAATTTTGAATTGTTGGCAAATCTATATCACTACAAATAACATTATACAAAAGTATTGCCTTCGTGTCAATACATAGCTATAATAAATTTGCAAATCAAGATTATATATTATTTGATTTTCTAAAAAAATGAATGACCGTCCGAATGGGATATGACTTTGCGATGACAGTCGGAGACGACGAGAGCGAAGCGACGCCGCCGAGATGGGGGCAGGGATAGAAAAACGACATTCGGGTAAAACGGCGGCGGATATCGGCGGCAAGGGATTCCTCAGCCGATATTCGATTTTACATAGCTGTAAAGGAGGAATGAATGCTATGAAAAAAACAGAGCTCAAAGAGCTATATCAAATGATGTTCCCGAATTATCCGGACATTGTAACCGTCAAACAGCTTCAGGTAATGCTCGGCGTAAGCCGACACCTTGCCTATAAGCTGATTAACGACGGTGAAATACAGGCGGTTAAAATCGGTTCATCACTCAAAATTCCAAAGGTCAGCGTAATCAATTTTGTGACCGAAGAGCGAAGGGAGGTGAAACCGAGTGCCTGACAGAATAGAACTTACCCCGTCACTGCGGACACGCTGCAACCGCCTGATTCGCAGACTT
>JALFLK010000005.1 GCA_022774755.1 bacterium | reverse complement strand
CCTTTGCCCCAATCCGCTTTCCTGATACTCTTTTACTAACTGTGTTCCACGGTTTTCTATCATTGCGATACCTCCTTAGTTTTTTCATTATCTTATCCTAAAGTGGGCGCCTTGTATATATGTGTATCATTTTACGCTTACTTTTTGTTTATGTGAATTTACCTTAGGGATAGACTTTGCCCATTATTTCGGCAAACTCCTAAAAATAGTGAAAAATATCATAAAATTTAGAACTCAACCCTTAAAAGCACTGTTCAGCAAAAAAACAGAAAAAAGAGGAAAAATTCCCTGTATTCTAAATCTTTGTAAATAAAGTGAAAATAACATAAAAAATAATTAAAATTTTGGGATATTTACTTTACTTTTAAGAACAAAAGTGATAATATTTATGGTGGTACACAGCCGTATCATTTATATAATCTATGCAAGGTAACCGAAGACATTCGGTTGGGTTGCGTTTAACTTTTAAGGAGGAGAAATCCAATGGCTAGACAAATGAAAACAATGGATGGTAACAGCGCTGCCGCTCATGTTTCCTATGCGTTTACCGATGTAGCCGCTATTTACCCCATTACGCCTTCTTCTGTTATGGCTGATTTAACAGACCAGTTTGCAGTTGCAGGTAAGAAAAACCTTTTCGGCAGAGAAGTGCAGGTAACTGAAATGCAGTCCGAGGGCGGCGCATCAGGCGCAGTTCACGGTTCTTTGGCAGCAGGCGCCTTGACAACTACGTATACGGCTTCTCAGGGCTTGCTCTTGATGATTCCTAATATGTACAAAATGGCAGGCGAGCTTTTGCCGAGCGTTATTCACGTTTCAGCCCGTGCATTAACAAGCCACGCACTCTCTATCTTCGGCGACCATTCCGATATTTACGCTTGCCGTCAGACAGGTTATGCAATGCTTTGCTCCAACAACCCTCAGGAGGTTATGGACTTAGCTGCCGTTGCTCACCTTTCGGCTATCAAGGGAAGAGTTCCTTTCCTTCATTTCTTTGACGGTTTCAGAACTTCTCACGAAATTCAGAAGATTGAAACTTGGGATTACGATGATTTAGGCGATATGCTTGACTGGGACGCTGTTGAGGCATTCAGACGCAGAAGCCTTAACCCTGAGCATCCCGTTATCAGAGGTACGGCTCAGAACGACGATATTTTCTTCCAGGCAAGAGAAGCTTGTAACAAGTACTACGACGCTATCCCCGAGGTAGTTGTTGAGTATATGAACAAAGTAAACGCTAAAGCAGGTACTGACTACAAGCCCTTTAACTACTATGGCGCAGAGGACGCAGAGCATGTTATCGTTGCTATGGGTTCTGTATGCGACTGTGCAGAAGAGGTTGTAGATTACCTTAACGCCGCAGGCGAAAAGGTTGGCTTGATTAAGGTTAGACTTTACAGACCTTTCGTAGCAGATTACCTTTTGAGCGAGCTTCCCAAGACTGTTAAGACTATTTCTGTTCTTGACAGAACAAAAGAGCCCGGTTCTATCGGTGAGCCTCTTTACCTTGATGTTCTTGCCGCTATCAACGGCTCCGATTTCTCGGATGTAAAGGTTTATACAGGCCGTTATGGCTTAGGTTCAAAGGATACAACCCCCGGCGACATTGTTGCTGTTTACAGAAATGCAGAGAGCGCAGCTCCTAAGAAGAGATTTACAATCGGCATTGTTGACGATGTTACAAACCTTTCTCTTGATATTGTTGAAAACCCCGACACAACTCCGGCAGGCACAAGCTCCTGTAAGTTTTGGGGCTTGGGTGCAGACGGTACCGTCGGCGCAAACAAGAACTCAATCAAAATCATCGGCGACCACACCGATATGTACGCTCAGGGTTACTTTGCTTATGACTCAAAGAAATCCGGCGGACTTACGGTTTCTCATCTTCGTTTCGGTGATAAGCCCATTAAGTCAACATATTACATCAGCAAGGCTGACTTTGTAGCTTGCCACAACCCGTCATATGTAGATAAGTACGATATGGTTGACGACCTTAAAGAGGGCGGCTCATTCCTGCTTAACTGCCCATGGGACGAGGCAGAGCTTGACAAGCGTCTTCCCGGCAAGATGAAGAGACTTTTGGCTCAGAAGAAGATTAACTTTTACACCATCGACGGTATCTCAATCGGTAAGGAAATCGGCTTGGGCGGAAGAATCAACACCGTTTTACAGTCTGCTTTCTTTAAGATTGCCGATATTATCCCTGCTGAAGAAGCTAAGAAGTTTATGAAAGAAAAGGCTACCCTTTCTTACAGCAAGAAGGGACAGGCTGTTGTTGATATGAACCATGCCGCTATTGACAGAGGTATGTCAGACCTTAAGAAGGTTGAGGTTCCTGCAGAGTGGGCTAACTGCACTGATGATGCAGAGGAAGTAAAGGTTACAGAGGGCAGAGAGGATGTTGTTAAGTATGTAAACGAAATCCTCAACCCCGTAAACGCTTACAAGGGCAACAAGCTCCCCGTATCTGCATTTATGGATCACGTTGACGGTACTGCTCCTAACGGCTCTTCCGCTTACGAGAAGAGAGGCATCGCAGTTGATGTTCCCGAATGGCAGCCCGAAAACTGTATTCAGTGTAACAGATGTTCTTATGTATGTCCTCACGCCGTAATCCGTCCTGTTGCATTAACAGACGACGAGATTGCAAAGGCTCCGAGCAATGTTAAGACAATTCCTATGATTGGTATGCCCGATTATAAATTTACAATGACAGTATCTACCCTTGACTGTACAGGCTGCGGTTCCTGCGCACAGGTTTGCCCGGGCAAGAAGGGTGCAAAGGCACTTGTTATGAAGTCAATGGACTCTCAGATGCCTTCACAGGAAATCTTCAACTACGGTCTTGAGCTTGAGGATAAGCCTGCTGTTAATGAGAAATTTAAAGAAACAACCGTTAAGGGCAGTCAGTTCAAACAGCCCTTGCTTGAGTTCTCAGGCGCTTGCGCAGGCTGCGGCGAAACACCTTACGCTAAGCTGACAACACAGCTCTTCGGTGACAGAATGTTCATTGCCAACGCAACAGGATGTTCTTCAATTTGGGGTGGCTCTGCTCCTGCAACTCCTTACACAGTTAACAAGAAGGGCTTTGGTCCTGCTTGGCAGAACAGCTTGTTTGAGGATAATGCAGAGTTCGGTTACGGTATGGCTCTCGGTCAGAAGGCTATCCGCAACAGACTTGAAGAGTATGTAACAAAGATTGGGGAGCTTTCTGATGACGCTGACGTTAAGAAGGCTTGCGCTGATTATATTGAAACAAAGAACGATTCAAAGGCAAACAGACCTGCCACAGACGCTTTGATAGAAAAGCTTGAGGCTGTATCGGCTCAGGGCGGCGAGATTGCAGAGCTTGCTCAGAAGACTCTTAAAGACAAGGACGAGCTTGCGAAAAAGTCAGTTTGGATTTTCGGCGGCGACGGCTGGGCTTACGATATCGGCTTCGGCGGTCTTGACCATGTTATCGCATCAGGCGAGAATGTAAACATCCTTGTATTTGATACAGAGGTTTACTCCAACACAGGCGGACAGGCTTCAAAGGCTACTCCTGTTGGTTCTGTTGCACAGTTTGCAGCAGCAGGTAAAGCAATGAAGAAGAAAGACCTTGCGGCTATTGCAATGAGCTACGGCTATGTTTATGTTGCTCAGGTAGCTATGGGCGCTGACTACAACCAGTGCATTAAGGCTATGGTTGAGGCAGAAAGCTACAACGGTCCTTCACTTGTTATTTGCTACGCTCCTTGTATTAACCACGGCATCAAGGGCGGAATGGGAATTGCTCAGAAGGAAGAGGAAAAGGCTGTTGCAGCAGGTTACTGGAACTGCTTCAGATTCGATCCTCGTCTTGCTGACGAAGGCAAGAATCCGTTTATGCTTGACAGCAAGGCTCCAAGCGCATCTTACCGTGACTTTATTATGGGCGAGGTTCGTTACAACCGTCTTGCAAGAGCCAACCCGGAGAGAGCAGAAAAGCTCTTTACAGAGGCAGAAGAAATTGCAGAGAAGAAGTACGAGCATCTTTCAAAGCTTGCAAGCCTTGACGACGCTGAGTAATTTCACAGTTAAAGCATAGTGTGACTTTTTAAAGTCATAATAAACACATAAAATTACCGCCCTCTCTTTTGAGAGGGCGGTTTTGCTGTGCGTAAAGTTGTTTGTTTTTAACACATATTATTCAGTTATTCTAATCTTCCGAATCGGGGTCAACCATTGGCGCCAAGAAGGGATACAAGTCTTCATATGACTCTATTTCGCTGTCGTTTAATGCAAGGTTTGGAATTAACCCGGTGCAGTCATAAACAGAGCACGACGCCATTTCCAGGTCGTCGTTATAATCTCCCGGTTCGTTGTAGGGTGTTCCGGCCATATTATCACCTCTGAAATAATTTTGTAGTTATTATGTTCAGAAATGTCCGAAAAACCCGAAAAGTTAAAAAATACTCTCCAAAAATTTTGCAACGCCGTTATCGTCGTTGCTTTTGATAATTCCGGTAGCGGCAGATTTAATCTCGTTGCAGGCGTTTTCTACGGCGTAGCATCTGTCGGCGGCTTCAAACAAGGGCAAATCGTTTATTGCGTCACCGAAAGCCACCAGCTCGTCACAGCCTAAAAGCTCCTTTAATTTTAATGCAGAGCTTGCTTTTGTAACGCCCTGCCGTGTAAGCTCCAGCCACATTTCGCCGGAGTATATGTCACGGTGAAAATAACAGACGCATCTGTCTCTTAACATCTTGTGAATTTCCGAGAGCCTGTCCTCTTCGCCGATAAATGAGAAATGGAAAACCTGTCCCGAGTACAGGTCGTCAACACTGTTTACAGGGGTTTTTCGATAGTCGTTTCTTGAGGCGATAAAGTCGTCCTGCGCCCTTGATTTATATGAGGTCAGAAAAGAATACTTTTCGCATTTGCTCTGCATAGAGTAAACAATGGGAAAAACGCCCTGTTTAACCGTAAGCTCCTTAATAAATTCAATCTCGGAAGGGTCAAAGTAGTTTTCGGTTATGTATTTGTTGTTCTGCACAATAAAAGCGCCGTTATAAACAACGGCGGGAATATTTGTTGAAAGATTTTTTGTTACCGGAAACGCAGTAACCGGCGACCTTGCCGTAGCGTAAGAAAAAATAAGCCCTTGTTCTCTGACAAGGCGGTTTATAACATCTGCGCTGTAGGATGAAATTTCTACCTGACTGTTAAGCAAGGTTCCGTCCAAATCGGAAATATACAGAGTTCTTTTCATAAATTTTCCTGTCTAAAAGTAAATTGCCGGCAGTAAGCTTATTCCGGCTTTATAGTTATAAATCTAAAAAATATAGAAAAATCAGTTTTGCTTCCGCACGATTTTGTACTCGTCATAAAGGTTAAAATAAGGACATCCCTCTGTGGAACGGCGCAGAAATCGCTCCATTTCGTCCTCGTCCAAATTCACCGAGCAATAATAGCAATCCAAAATCCCATCGTAGGCATAATAAGAGCAAAACTCGCAGTTTGATTTTCGATTCATAAGCTAACCCTGCCTTATTGGTTTTGACTAAAAACATCATACTTGTCGTACATATCGGGGGTATAGTTTTCTATTGCAGATACAGCCTCGCTTGCGGAAGTAACCACGGTAAAAAGCTTCAGAACATGCTCTGTCATATATTTTTCTTTAATTGCATGATTGAGCATCTCAAACATAGGGTCAAAAAACCCGTTGATATTGTAAATTATAATTGGCTTTTCGTGCCTGCCCAGCTGTTTAAGGGTAATCATCTCGAAAAATTCGTCGTAGGTTCCGATTCCGCCCGGAAGCATAACAAAAGCTTGGGAATGGTCCTCCATATACTGCTTGCGCTGGCGCATTGTTTCTGTAAATACAAGCTCAGTGCAGTATTCCGCTAACACGCCTCTGCCCTTGAAAAAGTCGGGAACAACGCCGATTATATTTTTGCAGTTTCCCTTTAAAGCACCCCTTGACACAGCGCCCATTAAACCGTATTTTCCTGCGCCGAAAACAAGTCCCCAGCCTTTTTTGGCAATAACCTCGCCGAATTTTTCGCTTTCTTCTTTGTATATTTCTGCAATATGTTCGCTTGACGAACCGTAAACGCAAATATTCATACCTTTTATTCCTCCAAATTCAAAAAATTCAGTCAGCATTTTTATTATAGTAATTAAACAAATTTTAATGATGAAAAATTCGTCAAATATTTGTAAAATCAGCGGAAAATCAAAAAATTAACAGTTGAAAAATCAAAATGCATAGTGTATATTATGCATTATAAACGCAATCATCATTTGTGTCAAATCAAAATAAAAGGAGACAATACATGGAAAATATTAAGGAAAAAAATCAGCCCGATTCGGTTATGCAAAAATCCGTTATACGTCTCGCATGGCCTATATTTGTTCAGTGTTTGTTGGGTATGTGCCTCGGCTACATAGACACAATAATGCTTTCAAATTATTCCGACACCTCCGTAGGCGCAGTGGGCAACGCAAACCAGGTTCTGGGATTTCTGACCCTGGCGTTCTCTATTATCAGTTCAGCCACAGGCGTTGTGGTTTCTCAGTATCTGGGCGCAGGCAAGAAAAAAGAAATCGGCAAAGTATACACTGTTTCTATTGCGTTTAATCTGCTTTTAAGTGCGGTAATCAGCCTTATAGTTTATCTTTTCAGCAGACAGCTCCTTGTGTTTATGAATGTTCCCGCAGAGATGATGGGCGACGCAAATATATATATGCAGATTGTCGGCGGATTTATATTTACTCAGGCTGTATTCGACGCCTTTGACCAGATTTTCAGAAGCAACGGCAAAACAATGGCGGGAATGTTCCTTGCATTTGCTATGAATATTTTAAATATCGCAGGAAACTTCTGCTTCCTGTACGGTCCTCTGAAATTCCTTAACTTAGGCGTAACAGGCGTTGCAATATCCACCTCTGCCGGCAGACTGGTTGTACTTGTTATTGCAATAGTATATTTCAGGATTGCTATCGACGGCAAGCTTTCGCTGAGTTATCTCAGACCCTTTCCCTTTGATATTCTCAAAAGGCTGTTGCGGCTGGGACTTCCTATTGCAGGGGAAAATATATCTTATAATATGTCCCAGATAGTACTTTCGATAATTGTGAACACAATGGGAATCGTTGCCATTAACACAAGGATATATGCAACTATTCTATGTAATTTTGCGTATATGTATGCGCTTTCTATGGCAATGGCAACGCAAATTCAGGTAGGTCACGGCGTCGGCGCAGGAGATTACGATTTTGCCTATAAGCGTGTGCTTAAAACTATGCGGAGCGCCATTGTAATTTCCGTCGCCATAGCGGCTCTGAATTATTTTGTAAGTCCCTTTACATTCCGACTGTTTACATCTGATGTGGATATAATTGCCCTGGGCAGTCAGGTTATGTTTATTGCAATATTCCTTGAATTCGGACGAAGCACAAACCTTGTAATTATTAACAGTATGAAAGCCGCAGGAGATGTAAAATTCCCCACGGTTCTGGGCATAGCCTCAATGTGGGGCGTGTCGGTGCTCTTGGGATTTTTGCTGGGTATTGTCTTTGATTTAGGACTTGTTGGCGTCTGGATAGCAATGGCTTGCGACGAAATATTGCGGGGCATCGTGGTGCTGATTCGGTGGCTCCGTGGAACCTGGCGAGGCAAAAGCGTTGTTAAATCTGCCCCCTTGCAATAATACAAAATTAAATTAAGCCTGTAGAAGCGTAACAGCAAATCGGACATAAAAACAAATTAAGCAAAATTTATTAAGCGAAATTTTGCTTATAAAAATCCCCATACCGCAGGGTATGGGGATAATTTTATAGCTTTGCAAAATCGTTTGATTTTAATATATCACTATAGTTTTACAATATATCATTATAGTTTTGCAAGATTACAGCTTTGCAAGTGCAGTTTGAATTGCGGTTGCGTCAAGTATACTTATTTCGCCGTTCTGGTCAACATCAGCGGCGAGCATAGCTGTGTCTGACAAAGATGTTAATTTTGCAAGATAAGACTGGAGCACGGAAACATCGTTGATATTTACCGTTCCGTCAAGGTTTACATCTCCGAGAGTGTAGGAGGGAGTGTAACTTGATGCAAACTGAGAGCTTAACCAAGCGGCTCTGCTCATCATCCAGTCAGCAGCGTAGTCAAATTCACCTTTAAAGGTGTTTGTGTCGTAATGGGTTGCGCTTGAATCCTGCGAATATGTCTTTGTGCTGTAATCATATCTGCAAATGTTCAGCGAGGAGTGGTCGCAAATCCAGCTGCTTGTGTAAAGCTGCCAGCCTAAGGTGTAATTCATCTCTGCGGAACCGCTTATAAGGCTGTAATACTTGTCTCTTGAGTAGAAGTTTTCGTCGGTTGAGGTGTTGTTTGCAAAGGCGTTAAGAGCAGGAACGAACTCCTCAAACCAAATTCTCGGAACAAGCTCCATTACGGTTGTATTCCTTGCTGTGTTAAACATAATGTTGCTCGAGGTTTTTGCCCCTTTATTGCCGCCCTTATATTTGCACCACCAGCCGGTCGGCTCTTCATAATCGGACACACCCATATTTGAAAGCTCATACTCAACGCCTGTTGCGTTGCCCAGGGAGTTATCATAATCCCAAACGGGAGAAGCAAAGAACTTCCAGTTTCCGTCGGCGTCTTGCTTGTAGGTGAAGTAAAGGCTTGAAACGCCCGAATCCCAGTTTTTGCCCAATTCGTTAATCAGGTAAATTTTTGCAAGGGATTCAACATCAACATAATCGTTTAAATTAGATACTTTGTTTTTGATTGCGTCAAACATTGGGTCAAACTTTGATTTTGCATAAGCAAGCACCCGGTCGTAATACTCTGCACCGTAATCAAGCTCGGGAGTTTTAAGGGTTATTTTGTTTCCGCTGTCGGAATTGAAATAATAGTCGGCGTCTCCTGCTGAAGCGTCAACCTCGCATACAAATGCAAAGTTTTCTGCAAAGGTTCCGTCAGGATTCATATAACCTGCTTCGTCAATATCCGAAAGCAGACTTCCTTTACCTGTGTCAATCTTCTGAGCTGCCTGATAAGAGCCTTTATACTTGCCGTCAACATAAAAATCAACATATCTTGAATCAGAGGCATAGGGCATATCCACGCTGTCGGATAAATCATACAGGAAACGGTTTCTTGAAAGTGAAGAATCCTGATAATTTGCAAGAAGAGAATACTTTTTACCGCTTTCCATACCTGCTATTGAAACCCTTGCGTCAAAGGTAATGTTAAAAGGCTTTTTGTCCTTGTACCAGGTGGAGTTTCCTCTGCCTTTGATTTTTTTAACGGCTGTGTTGTCCACAGTGCCGTCGCTGCCAATAATTGCACTTGTTGCGGAGGCTGAGTTTTCCTTGTCATTGCTTAAATATTCCCACAAGCCGGTGCCGTTTCCGTCGGCGTTAAGGTTGTTAAGATAAATTGCCGCCTCGGCGGTAGATTTCATAAATTTAACCTTGTTTGTGCTTCCGTTAAGCTTTGCGGTACTGCTGACGGTTGTGCTGTAACTTACGGTAGCACTTGAATACGGCTCAATAACCGTACCGTCAAACTCAGCCTGATTTGCGCTGTTGTTGTATAGCTCTACCTTTTGGTCGTCAGCTCCCGAGGGAAGGTAAAAATAAAAACAGTTTTTACTGTCGTTCCATTGCCAGCATTGCCAAGCCTCGGTTTCGGCAGAATTGCCCAAAACACCGTGAGCGTACAAGCCTGTTTCAGCGGCACTTGTAACGGACGAAGAAACATCTTGGGAGATTTCCGCACCGTTTACGGTAATTGCGGCAGAGCAGAGCATCGCCGCCGCCAAAACGGCGGAAAGGATTTTTTTAGCTTTCACGTGTATCACCTCTTAATAGATTTATCAGCTATATTTTATCATTGTGGGATTAAAAACTCTATGGGCAGAATGAATATAAAACATAGGGCGTATTTGTGCAAAAGGGCAACGGCATCTTAAATAACTGCCGTTTTCATAGAAAAAATGACCCGAAATCCAGCTTCGGGTCATAATGTGTGTTTTATATTCGGTAATTGTGTGTTATTTAAATCAATATATACCCTGCACAGGTGTCAAGGTTGCCGTTAAAATCTACATATCCTAGTGTTATTTAAATCAATATATCCCTTGCACCGTAACCTCACCTGAGTTGACGGTGAATATCCTGCCTTTTTCGTCCTCTGCCAAAAGCTCTCCCTTTGAGTCAATATCCCGGGAAAAGGCGCTGATTTTTTCGCTCCCTCTGAAAAAGCTTATTTTTCTGCCCAGGGTTGCGCAAAGCTCCTTGTAAAGCTCCAGCTTGTCGCCCTCTAAAGATAACCTGCATTCTCCGTTGGACATAAATTCTTCCTCAAGATATTTCAGCAGGACAGCTAAAAATCGGTTTTTGTCGGTGTGTTTTCCCGTTTCAATAAAAATCGAGGTTGCCTTGTCTGCGATTTCTTTTGGAAATTCCTCCTGGTCTGTGTTAATGCCGATTCCCAGAACGATGTATTCAACGGCGTCAAATTCCGCACCCATTTCAGCCAGAATTCCAACCAGTTTTTTGTTGTTTACTATTATATCGTTAGGCCACTTGATTTTGCAGTCGATACCGTAATAATCCCTTACCGCCCTGCAAACGGCAAGTCCTGTCAGGGGAGTAACGGCGGATACCTGAGCAGGAGCTGCCTTAGGCCTGAGCAAAAGAGAAAAGGTAAGGCTTTCGTCTTTTTTGCAAACCCAGCTTCTGCCCAGTCTGCCCTTGCCTTTGGTCTGTTCTCTTGCGGCAATCACGGTGCCCTCCTGCGCTCCCTGTGACGCAAGAGCTTTCAAGCTGTCGTTTGTAGAGGGTGAGGAGTCAAGAATTATTGCATTTTTTCCCAAGCTGTCGGTTTGTAAATATCCGTCCATGGCAAGCTTGCAAAGGTTGTCGGGAGTTTTTATAAGACGGTAGCCTCTGTTTGTAACGGATTCAATTACAAAGCCCTGCTCCTTCAGCTTATTGATGTTTTTCCAAACAGCCTGACGGGATATTCCCAGCTTTTCTGATATTTCTTCTCCCGAGATGTACCCGGAGGCCTGACTTAACAAACCGTATATATTTTTTTGCATACAATCACCTTGTTTTTACAGCACTACGGTAAAAATTACGGGCGGATAAACCGCCCGCAGATAGATTTATTTCTTTATGCTTTTCTGAACAATGTTTACAACTTTTACGATGACAGGGTTTACAACCAGGTTTACGCCCAGCTCCACAAGGAAGTTTACACCCGTAAGGGTAATGAGCGCATAATAGATTATGTCTGTTCCGCCTGCCCACGCTTCAAGCACAGGTCTGAAAAACAACAGCAAGCCCAGTATAAAGACGCCGGTGTTTACAATAGGAGAGACGACGCCTGCGGCGATTGCTCCCACTGTGGGGCTTTTTTTGCTGATTACCCTGTAAACCAAGCCCGAGCAAAAGCCTGCGCCTGTACCCTTGAGCATACATACGACAATACACATAATCGGGTTTGCGTTCCAAACCATTGCTCCGCCTATGTCAAAGCCGAAGATACACATTGCAATTACAACAACGCTGAACACGGCGCCCAGGTATGCACCTGCGCCTGAGCCGAATACTGCGGCTCCGATTACAATCGGAATAAGCGCAAGGGTAATTGCAAAGGGCTTGGTGGGGAAGAACGTTGCCACAATTTGAAGTACGACGATAATCGCCGTCAAGATGCCCAGCCCCGTAAGCCTGAAAATTTTGTTTGCTTCTTTGGTTTTCATAAAATAACCTCCTGCTGTTTCCCCAATCTGTATTATCGGGTGAAACGCAATTTATTTACAAAAGGCAAATCGCCTTATGCATCAAGTAAAAGCATATTCTGTTTTGTTTTTGAAATACTGATTTTAAAATACTGATTTCGGGAGCATTATTGTTTGATTTCAGCGGTTTCTTTCGCTGATAATCCGCAGACCCTCCAAAATCAGGTTTTCGTCGTTAATAATTTTATGTTTGCAGTTTTTTGTAATCTGAGGAGCAAGACCGCCCGTTGCAATAACGGTACATTCCCTGCCCGCTTCCTGCATAAACCTTTCAATAAAGCCGTCAATCATAAAGGCGTTGCCCAGCACAACACCGGAACGGGTGCTGTCGGCGGTGTTGGTGCCTATAGCTTTTTTGGGGGCCGTTAAATCAACGGAAGAAAGCAAAGCTCCGTGAGATGTCAAAGCGTCCAGCGAAATTCCCACGCCGGGCATAATTGCGCCGCCGCAGTAGCTTCCGTGTTCGTCGTTATAAACAACAACCGTAGCCGTACCCATAAAAATCGTAATGTTGGGACAGCTGTAATTCCGGCAGGAGGCAACACTGCCTGCAACAATGTCTGCGCCCAGGGTTTCGGGACGGTCGATTTTTATATCAAGTCCTGTTTTAATTCCCGGACCGACAACCAGACTTTTCGTGCCGGTAACGGTTTTTATTGCCTCTTTAAGCGGCCTTGTAACCTTGGGCACAACGGAACTGATAATTGAAGCGTCAATGGCTTTTTCGTCAATGCCGTGAATTTTGAAAAAGGTGTAAAATTCTGCGGCAAATTCGTCGGAGGTTTTGCGTATATCCGTTGAGCAGGTCAGCTTAAATTTAAGCGTTTGTTTGTCAAAGATGCCCATCTTAATGTTTGTGTTGCCAACATCAACCGTCAAAAGCATAATTCCACAACCTTTAAAGTACAAAAAGTCATAAGCTGTATAAAAACCTAAGGGGACACATAATAAGTCACGCTGAAAGCTGTTTGCACACCTTGCTTGCATATTTTCCGCCGGTTTACCAAAAAATCTGACGGCGCAATATGCACAAACGATTTAATCAGAGTTTCCCTAAAAATTCACAATAAAATTATATCATAGAAATTCTTTTTTTCAATATAAATTTAATTTAATTTTGCATATGCGAAAAATAGAAGCGACAATATATGATAAAATACACCCTGTATGGAATGAATGTAAAATTCTGACTGGAGGCTGTAAGATGAATCTCAAAGAAGAAAACACCCTTAAAATTCTTGCCTGTAAGTCCAGAATCGGAGCGATTTTGGGAACCTACAACGCAAAATCGGGACATCCGGGAGGCTCTTTATCCGCTGCGGATATTTTTACCTATCTTTACTTTAAAGAGATGAACGTTTACCCCGACGATCCCAAAAACCCCGACAGAGACCGTTTTGTTTTGTCAAAAGGACACTGCTGCCCCAGCTTGTATGCAACCCTTGCGCTGAAGGGTTACTTTGACTGGAGCGAGATTGAAAGTCTTAGGCATGTGGGCGCAATGCTTCAGGGTCACCCGGATATGAAGGGAACCCCCGGCATTGATATGAGCACAGGCTCCTTGGGACAGGGAATTTCCGCCGCCTGCGGAATGGCTCTTTCGGCTAAGCTTGACGGCAGAGATTACCGTGTTTATGCCGTTTTAGGCGACGGCGAGTGCGAGGAAGGTCAGGTTTGGGAGGCTTCTATGTTTGCTTCTCATAATAACCTTGATAACCTTGTTATCATTGTTGACCAGAACGGACTTCAGATTGACGGCCCGGTAGAAGAGGTTTGCGGAATCGAGCCTCTTGACAAAAAGTTTGAAAGCTTTGGATTTAATGTTATAAAAATCGACGGTCACAACTTTAACGATATAGAAAATGCGCTTAACAATGCCAGAGAAACCAAAGGCAAGCCTACGGCAATTTTGGCAAAAACCGTTAAGGGCAAGGGCGTATCCTTTATGGAAAATCAGGTTGGCTGGCACGGAACTGCTCCCAATAAGGAACAGTTTGAGCAGGCTACCGCAGAGCTTAACGCACAGCTTGCAGAACTGGAGGGTGAAATCTGATGGCGGAGATTATTACAAAAGC
This sequence comes from bacterium, assembly GCA_022774755.1. Classification (GTDB taxonomy): domain Bacteria; phylum Bacillota; class Clostridia; order Oscillospirales; family Acutalibacteraceae; genus Ruminococcoides. The sequence goes on along the minus strand of JALFLK010000005.1, from coordinate 66,832 downwards.
AACCAGAGAAAGCTTCGGAATGGCTCTTTGCGAGCTTGCAAAAACAAACAAAGACATTGTTGTGCTTGACGCTGACCTGGCGGCGGCAACAAAAACCTCTATTTTCAAAAAAGAGTACCCCGAAAGATTCTTCGACTGCGGAATTGCAGAGGGCAATATGATGGGTGTAGCCGCAGGTCTTGCAGCAACAGGTAAAATCCCGGTAGCCGCTTCTTTTGCTATGTTTGCAACAGGCAGAGCCTTTGAGCAAATCAGAAATTCAATAGCTTATCCCCACCTTAATGTTAAGATTGCAGGAAGTCACGCAGGAATTTCCACAGGCGAGGACGGCGCAACTCACCAGTGCCTTGAAGATATTGCGCTTATGAGAACTCTCCCGGGTATGGTAGTGCTTAACCCTGCCGACCACTACGAGATGATGGCGGCAACAAAGGCGGCTGTTGAGTATCAGGGTCCCGTATATATTCGTTTGGGCAGACTTGCCATAGACAGCTTTAACGACCCTGCAACATATAAATTTGAGCTTGGCAAGGGTATAACCCTCCACGAAGGTAATGACGTTGCGGTTATTGCAACTGGTCTTGTTGTAAACGAAGCTCTTAAAGCCGTAAAAGAGCTGGAAGCTCAGGGAATAAACGCAAGACTTATTAACATTCACACAATCAAGCCTATCGATGAGGAGATAATCGTAAAAGCCGCAAAGGAAACAGGCAGAATTATCACCGTTGAGGAGCATAATATTATCGGCGGACTTGCCGACGCAGTTTGTCAGGTAACAAGCTCAAAATGCCCCGTTCCCGTAACAAGAATCGGCGTTGAGGACAGATTCGGTTACAGCGGTCCGGCTAAGGAGCTTTTGGAGATTTTCGGACTTTGTAAGGATAATATTGCCAAGGTTATTACTAAGGTTGTAAAAGGCTGAATTATGTAAATACTACAAAGGATAAAGGCTCGGCGGCGAGGCTTTATCCTTTTGTTGTTTTTTAGGCGTTATAACGGCGTTTAGTCTGAATAAAAATGATTTTTCCCGTTTATTTTGCTGTTTGGAGCGCATAAATATGAAGATACTCACCGTTTTAACAGGCGGAACAATAGGAAGTACGGTAAAAAATAAAACAATAGATGTTAAAGGATTTTCCTGCCCCATTACAGAAATGTATAAGGAAAAATTCCCCGGTACTGCGGATTTTGACGCTGTGAATCTTTGCAGTGTATTAAGCGAAAATATAAATTACCGCCATTGGAACAGCCTGACCGACTGCATACTTGACGGCGAAAAAGCAGGCTATGACGGCATAATCGTAACCCACGGCTCCGATACATTAAGCTACACCTCGGCAATTCTCGGGGTTTGCCTTTCGTTTATTAAAATTCCCATAGTGCTTACAGCGGCGGATTATCCCCTTGAAAACCCAAAAAGCAACGGTTTTTTAAACTTTTGCGGAGCTGTTGAGTTTATAAAATCGGTAAATGCCCCGGGCGTTTATGTTTCTTACGGAACAGGCGAACAGGCGGATATTTACCTTGGTACCAGATTGTGCGAGGCTGACAGGTTTCTGGACAGATTCTCAGATTTTACGGGTACGCCTTTGGGCAGGTATTGTCAGGGTAAGGTTACCCTTAACCAAAGCCCCTTTAATCCGACCCCGGAGCAGTTAATGCAGAGAAGAAGTCCGATTCTGCAAGGTGTTCCAAGGCTTTCGGACTGTGTAAAAATGATAACCCCCTACCCCGGGATTGATTATTCCCGCATAAACTTATCCCCGAACATCAAAGCAATTCTGCACCTGAGCTACCATTCCGGCACTCTTTGCACCGAGGGAGGTTCAACAGCTTTGGATTTGCTGAAACAATGCAAAGAGAACGGCGTTGATTTTTACCTCTGTTCCATTAAAAACAGAGAAAATCTTTACGCCACCACAAGGAAGCTTTTGGCTGACGGCGGGGTTCCTATGTATAACATAAGCCGTGAGGCGGCGTTTGCAAAGCTGACGGCGGTTTATTCTTCCGACTGCGCAAATCCCACGGAAGTTTCGGGCAAAAACTTTTTCTTTGAAAATGTTTTGGAATTTCGCTGATAGGGAATTACAACGATACTGAATTGAACTGATAAAATCAGATTTTAATATTTAGAATATCTTTAGAGTATCAGAGTATGAGTTTTCATAATAAATGTATGAAAAATATGTATGCAAAGGAATTTTGCAAAGAGGATGATAAAATGGTGGAAGTTATAAAAGATATAGCCGTTATCGGTGGCGGTCCTGCCGGATTGTGCGCCGGCTTGTATGCCGTTAGGGCAGGACTGAGCTGTGTTTTATACGAAAAATACCCTCTCAGCGGAGGCCAGATAATAAACACAGGTGAAATTGAAAATTATTTGGGTATTCCCTCTGCCGACGGATTTTCCCTTGCTGATGTTTTCAGCCGTCATACGCAAAACGCAGGAGTGACGATTGTCAACAAAGAGATTGTATCCGTCAAAAAATCCGACGGTATTTTCACAATAGGCTTTACAGACGGCGCAGAGGAAAAATTCAGGACGGTAATAGCCGCAACAGGAGCAGTCAGCAGACATTTGGGCGTTCCGGGAGAGGAAAAGCTCACCGCAAAGGGAGTGAGCTACTGCGCTCATTGCGACGGCGCATTTTACAGAGGCAAAACGGCGGTTGTTATCGGCGGCGGAGATACTGCCCTTACCGACGCTTTGTATCTTTCAAACCTTTGCAAAAAGGTGTATGTCGTCCACAGACGGGAATCCTTCCGAGGGGCAAATTTGCTTGTGAACAGGCTTATGCAAAAGGAAAATGTCGAGCTTGTTCTCAACAGCAGAGTTACGGAAATTAACGGTGAAAACACGGTAAGCTCCGTTACGGTTGAAAGTGTGGCAGACGGAGCTGTGACAGAAATAAAAACCGATGGCGTGTTTATAGCCGTTGGCATTACCCCCGTAAACGGACTTTTTAAAAACCTTGCAGAGGTTGACGACGCAGGCTTTATAAAGGCAGGCGAAAACTGCAAAACAAGCCTTTCGGGGCTTTTTGCCGCAGGAGATTTGCGCACAAAACCCTTAAGACAGATTGTAACAGCCGTTGCCGACGGTGCAAACGCAGTTCATTCGGCTGAGGAGTATTTGAGATAATCACCGAAAATCGGATAAATCAAAATTTTTTTATTCCGCAATAAGGTTATTTGTTATACTGTTATTCTGATATATGGTTGTTATGTTGTACGGTTGTACTGCTATAAGGTTGTTTTGATATAAGATTATTCTGTTATAAGGTTATTCTGCTATAAGGAGCTTGTAACTTGTCCTTTTTAATAAATAGAAAAACCGCCTATTTCACGGCGGTAGTATGCACCCTTTTGTGGGGAACGGCGTTCCCTGTAATTAAATACGGCTATGAGCTGATGTCAATTCAGCAGGGCGATATTCCTTCAAAGCTTGTTTTTGCAGGGGCAAGGTTTTTTCTGGGCGGTCTGATGGTTTACATATTCGGCTGTGCTTCACGGAGAAAGCCTTTAAAAATGCAAAAATCCGATATTGCTCCGGTTCTTCTTTTGGGACTTGTGCAGACGGCGCTTCAATATGTGTTTTCATACATCGGCGTAGGCTTTACCACCGCCTCGGCAACCTCGGTAATAACAGCCTGTATGTCATTTTTTGTGGTGATTCTTTCACCTTTGTTTTTCAAAAACGACAGGCTGACAGCTCCAAAGGTAATCGGCTGTTTGGCAGGCTTTGCAGGAGTTGCGTTAATGAGCCTTTTACAGGGCGGAGCTATCGGTTTCAGCCTTATGGGCGAGGGAATGGTACTTCTTTCAACCCTGTGCGCCGCAGTGGGCAATTTGCTGACAAAAGGCTTTATGAACAGCCGTGACGCCGTAACGGTTACCGCCTTTCAGCTTATGCTGGGCGGAGGCGTTTTGCTTTTGTCGGGGTTTGCTTTCGGCGGAAGAATAAACATTTTTTCCACGGCAAATTCAGCGGTGCTTTTGTATCTTGCGTTTGTTTCTGCGGCTGCGTTTACGCTGTGGACAGCGGTGCTTAAATATCACCCTGTCAGCAGAATTTCTGTTTTTAATCTTCTGGTGCCTGTTTTCGGCACAATTATTTCGGGCATACTGCTTTTTGAAAATGTTTTTACGCCTGTAAATATCATTTCTCTTGTGCTTGTATGCGGCGGAATTTTTACGGTTAATGCGGAGTTTAAAGGAAAAGAAAATAAAACAAAATACAACGAAATAAAGGAAATAGAACAAAATAAATCAAAATTCAGAAAAAGACAGTGATTATATGAATATAAAGGGCATAGTTTTTGATATGGACGGAGTTTTGCTGGATACGGAAAAGCTCTATGTAAAATTTTGGTGCAGGGCGGCGCAGTTTTACGGATATAATATGCAGGAATTTCACGCTCTTTCAATCCGAAGTATGGCTCGCCCCTTTGCAATAGAAAAGCTCAAAGGCTATTTCGGCGAGGACTTTGATTATTACAAGGTTCACAACAAAAGAATTGAGCTTATGGATAAGTATATAGAGGAAAAGGGAATCGAAACAAAGCCAAAGGCCTTTGAAACCCTGAAGTATCTCAAAGAAAAGGGACTGAAGATTGCCCTTGCAACGGCGACAGGCATTGAAAAAACAGAGAAATATTTAAAAATGACAGATTTATACGGCTTTTTTGATAAAATAATCTGTGCCTCAATGGTAAAAAACGGCAAGCCTAAGCCGGATATTTACCTGAAAGCTTGCAAAGAGCTGGGGCTTTTGCCAAAGGAATGTATTGCAGTGGAGGATTCGCCAAACGGCGTTGTTTCCGCTTATGACGCAGGACTTAACACGATAATGATACCCGACCTTGATACGCCCGACAGAGCAACAAAGGAGAGGCTTTTCTGCATTTGCAAAAATCTTGAAGAATTAAGGAATTATATATAGTAATATATAAATATATTAAATAGAATATAAAAAATAAAATCCAACGGGGGAAGATGAAATTATGGAAATCGTAAACCAAATTATACAAAACATAAGCGGTTTTCTCTGGGGTTGGCCCATGATAATTTTGCTTTTGGGAACTCATCTGTTTATGACTTTCAAAACAAAATTTATGCAGAAGAAAACCCTTAGGGCAATAAAACTTTCGGTAACACCCGACCCCGATTCCACAGGGGATATAAGTCCCTTTGAGGCGCTTACAACCGCCCTTGCCTCCACAATCGGAACGGGCAACATTATAGGCGTAGGCACAGCTATTGCCCTGGGCGGACCGGGAGCCGTTTTTTGGTGCTGGATTGCAGGCGTGTTCGGCATAGCCACAAAGTACGCCGAATCCCTGCTTGCGGTAAAATACAGGGTAAAAACCAAAGACGGCAGAATGTTAGGCGGAGCTATGTATGTTCTGGAACGAGGACTGAAAATGAAGTGGCTTGGAGTGCTGTTTGCGTTATTTGCGGCGTTTGCGGCATTCGGAATCGGCGGCGGCGTACAGGTAAACGCTATTTCAAGCATTATGCAGTCCACCTTTGACCCTGACAAATCTTACATAATCAACATTTTCGGCTATGATGTTTCGGTAGTTTCCGTTATTGTAGGCGTTGTTATTGCCTTTATTACGGCTGTTGTAATCTTCGGCGGAGTAAAGACAATCTCCAATGTATGCTCAAAGCTTGTTCCGCTTATGGCGGTATTTTATGTGGTTGGCTGTATTGTGGTTTTGTGCTTCAACTTTGATATGCTTGGCGAAACTGTTTTGCTGATATTAAAATCTGCTTTTGTTCCCTCAGCCGCAATCGGCGGTTTGGCAGGCGCAGGCATTATGGCGGCCGCACGCTACGGAATTGCCAGAGGACTTTTCTCCAATGAATCCGGTATGGGTTCTGCTCCTATTGTTGCAGCGGCTGCGCAGACCCGCAACCCTGTCCGTCAGGCGCTGATTTCTTCAACGGGAACTTTTTGGGATACGGTTGTTGTTTGCCTTATGACCGGACTTGTGCTTGTAAGCTCGGTGCTTAAAAATCCCCAAATCAGCCTTGAAAGCATTGAGGGAGGACAGCTTACATCAGCGGCATTTGCGCAGATTCCCTATGTTGGCACGCCCATACTTGTGGTGGGAATAGTATCCTTTGCGTATTCAACAATTTTGGGCTGGTCATATTACGGCGAAAGATGCATCGAGTATCTTTTCGGCACAAAGCTGATGGTGCCGTACAGGCTTCTGTTCTTGTTTGTAATATTGGTAGGCCCCGTTATCACCCTTAATTTAGTTTGGGATATTGCCGATATTCTCAACGCTTTGATGGCTATTCCAAACCTGATTGCCGTTTTGCTTTTGTCGGGAGTTGTAAAAAAGGAGACAAATTATTATCTGTACGGCAACCGTCTTGATGAATACGACAAAACAGAAATTCCCGTTGTGGATAAATAATTTTTATGGCTTTTAGTTTCCGATACAGCCTGATTTTTTGTAAAAAATGCCTATGACATTTTTCAGCCGCAAGTGGTATAATAACAATAAGAAATTTATGGAAAGTGTTTTGATTGAAAGCGTAAATAAAGCTTATCGGAAAGGAAAATATCTGAATGTATAAGGTGAACGACGCCGTTGTGTACGGGTCACAGGGAGTTTGCATAGTAACATCAATAGCAGAGCGGAAATTCGGCGGAGAAATAAAAAAATATCTGGTGCTGAAACCTGTTTACGACAGGCGGGATACGATTTTCGTACCGCTGGATAATCAGCTTTTGTATTCAAGACTCCACAGGGTTCTCACATGCGAAGAGGTTGAACAAATTATAGAGCATATCCCCGAAGATGAATACATTTGGATAGAAAACGAATCGGAAAGAAAAGACTGCTACAAAAAGGTACTCTCAGGCGGAAACAGACAGGAAATATCAAGGGTAATCAAGACGCTGTTTTTCAGAAGAAGCGAAAAGGAGAAAATAGGCAAAAAGCTCCATTCTTCCGATGAAAGAATTTTAAAAGAAGCAGAAAAACTGCTGTTTGACGAATTTGCTTTTGTGCTGAATATCAGCCCCGACGAGGTCTTGCCGCTGATAAGGAAGAAGCTTAGCCTGTGCGGTTTGAAACATTTGTGTTAATAAAGGCTTTTGTGCAGTTTCGGCATTTTGTTATTTGTGACGACAGTTTATTCGGTTTCATTTTATAAAGGCAGGATAATAAAGCTCCCCTGTGTAAGGAGAGCTGTCCTTTTGTCTGCAAAATCGTTGGTGAATGTAAACTTTTTCAATACATAAAATCACCCCATATATCAGGTGTTATCTGCATTGCCTGGTGTATGGGGTTTTTGATTATGTGAACTTTTATATGAACCTTTCTAAGTGTTTAATTGTCGGGCAAGGAAGTTTGCGATTAGATGATACTGTCTGCCCGGAGCGAAAAACTCGGAGCGAAAAACTCGGAGCGAAAAACCCGGGGCGGAAAAAGCAGAAAGCGTAAGGAGAGAAACGGTCGGGCAAAGGGGTTTTCAGATTCCAGCAAATTGATAACCTTTTGAAGATTATCGTCAACATAGGCGCATTTTATGGTAACCTCTGTTTCTTCACAGCCACTGTCGTGAATAACGTTGATTTTCATCTGCATTCCCCCTTGACTGTTAATATTATGGCAAAAGCTCAAAAATTTTAAAAGACTTTTTCGGTAAATTGCATTTTTTAGGGGATAAATTACATATATTGCTTTTTGGAACGTTTAGAGAAACAAAAAAGCGGAAAGCAAATGCTTTCCGCTTAAAATCAAGGTGTGAAACAATTATTTCTTTAATCCCTCGTAAACTGCAACTGCGCAGGCAACTGTTGCGCCTACCATTGGGTTGTTGCCCATTCCGATAAGACCCATCATCTCAACGTGAGCAGGAACAGAAGAAGAACCTGCAAACTGAGCGTCGCCGTGCATACGACCCATAGAGTCTGTAAGACCGTAAGAAGCAGGACCTGCACCCATATTATCGGGATGAAGCGTACGGCCTGTGCCGCCGCCGGAAGCAACTGAGAAGTACTTAACGCCGTTTTCGATAGCCCACTTTTTGTATGTGCCGGCAACAAGGTGCTGGAAACGTGTGGGGTTGGAGGAGTTACCTGTAATTGAAACGCCGACATTCTCGTGCTGCATAATTGCAACGCCTTCACGAACATCGTCAGCGCCGTAGCAGCGTACAGCCGCACGCTCGCCGTCGGAGAAAGCTCTCTCTTCAACGATTTTAAGCTCGCTTGTAAAGTAATCAAACTCTGTTTTAACATATGTAAAGCCGTTGATTCTCGAAATAATGTAAGCTGCGTCCTTGCCCAAGCCGTTGAGGATAACTCTCAGGGGCTCTTTTCTTGCCTTGTTAGCGTTTCTTGCAATACCGATAGCGCCCTCGGCAGCGGCAAAGCTTTCGTGACCTGCAAGGAATGCGAAGCACTTTGTTTCATCCCTTAAGAGCATTGCGCCCAGGTTACCGTGTCCTAAGCCTACGTTTCTCTGCTCCGCAACAGAACCGGGAATACAGAAAGCCTCAAGACCCTCGCCGATAGCCTCGGCTGCGTCAGCGGCTGTTGTAACGCCTTTTTTGATTGCAACTGCACAGCCCAGGGTGTAAGCCCAGCTTGCATTTTCAAATGCGATTGGCTGAACATCTTTAACAATCTGATAAGGGTCAAAGCCCAAGTTGTTGCAAAGCTCTCTTGCCTCTTCAAGACTTGCGATACCGTATTTGGCAAGGCATTTCTCAATTTTAGGCATTCTTCTTTCTTTACTTTCAAATGTTACTGCCATAATTAAGTTCCTCCTTACCTATTATTCTTCACGGGGGTCAATGTACTTAGCCGCATTGTCAAAACGACCGTACTGACCGATGTTGTTTTTATAAGCTTCATTAGGCTCAACGCCGTGGCGGATATCCTCCATCATTTTGCCAAGCTTAACAAATTGATAGCCGCATACCTCGTTGTTTTCGTCAAGAGCAGTTTTAAGAACGTATCCCTCTGCCATTTCCATATAACGAACGCCTTTTTTGTTGGTAGAGAACATTGTGCCTACCTGAGAACGAAGTCCCTTGCCCAAGTCTTCAAGACCGGCGCCAACGGGAAGACCGCCCTCGGAGAAAGCCGTCTGGCTTCTGCCGTAAACGAGCTGTTCAAAAATATTCTTCATAGCTGTGTTGATAGCGTCGCAAACCAAGTCGGTGTTAAGACACTCAAGGAGGGTTTTGTTAGGCAGAATTTCTGCCGCCATAGCCGCAGAGTGAGTCATACCCGAACAGCCGATGGTTTCAACAAGAGCCTCTTCAACAATACCGTCTTTTACGTTAAGGGTCAGCTTGCAGGCGCCCTGCTGAGGCGCACACCAACCGATACCGTGAGAAAGACCGGAGATGTCTTTGATATCGTAAGATTTTACCCATTTACCCTCTTCGGGAATAGGTGCCGGACCGTGCTTAGGTCCCTTTGCAACAGTACACATATTTTCAACTTCTTTTGAATAAATCATATGTACTTCTCCTTTCACAATAATAATTGTTTGAGCCCTGATAACTGAACACACCGCACAAGCAGGCGGCGGCTCCGCAAATCCACTCATACGCAGATATTATATAGCTTTTTAAAAAACATTACAATAGTTTTTGTCGGAAAATTTGCGTAAAATCACTTATTTTGCAAAATAAAAGGGAAAACAGTGGAATTTTTTTCGCTATTGGAAATTTGCAAAAAAATACCCGTTCCATTTGTTGACATTGGGTCGGTTTTAGGATATATTATACTTTGAATAATTATCATTAAAGTGGAAAAATAGGTGTTGTTAACAGACATTTACAATACTTGTAATACTTGCCGCAGATAATCCGTTATATGTGAAGAGCATAAAGAAACTGCGGCAGAAAGGGCATTGACTAAAATGACAGTAATTATGGACATTGCCGTGGTGGCTCTCAGGATGCTGCTGCCTGTTTATGCAATAGTTATCGTTTACCAGTGCTACGCCTCTATGAGAAGGCGCCGCCGTCCCGAAAAACCCCTTGTGTTGCTTCACAATGAGGTTACTGATTTAAAAATACCCGTGCTTTTTTGGGAAAATTCCCTGGGAAGAAGCAAAGCAAGCGATATTTTTGTTGACGACCCTGCGGTGTCGAGAAACCACTGCGTTTTGCTCAGGCGAAAAGAGGGCTGGTTTATTAACGATACCGACTCCAAGACAGGTACTTATGTAAACGGCAAAAAGACCCACGGCAGAACCCAGGTTTATATTGACGACAAAATCACCGTGGGCTACTCGACCTTTACCTTTAAAAGAGGAGAGGAATTTCACGAAAAATTAGGCCCTACCTGGTTTTTCTCAAAGGTCAGCAACAAGCCTGCAATAAAGCCCTATAAGCTTTTGCTTTTAATAACGCTGTTCCACTTTTTCCTTACGGTGGAGGCGTGCTTCACAAACGAGGTTAGAGACTACACACCCATGGCGGTGTTCGGACTTTTGGCGTTTGCAGAATGGGGATTTTTCTTTGTTTCAACGGTGATACTCCGCAGGGTGAACTTTGAGCTTGAATCCCTGGCGTTGTTCCTTACGGGAATAGGCGCTGTTCTGCTTGTACGGCAGGAACTGAAAAGCGCATTTGTTCAGCTTGTAGCCGCCGTTGCGGGAATGATACTGTTCTGCATTATTATAAAGGTTATAGAAGACCCCGACCGTATTGCAAAATTCCGAATTTACCTTATGATTCTGGCTGTTTGTCTGCTGGGCGTCAGCATAGTGTTCGGCAAGATAAGCTACGGCGCAGCCAACTGGATTAAAATCGGCGGAGTGTCAATTCAGCCTTCGGAATTTGTAAAGGTAATTTACATAATCGTGGGCGCTTCAAGCCTCGATGTAATGCAGACCAAGAAAAACCTTTTGGAATTTATCATATTCTCCGCCGTATGCGTTGGCGGACTTGCCCTTATGGGCGACTTCGGAACTGCGCTTATTTTCTTCGCCACATTTTTGCTTATGGCGTTTATGCGTTCCGGCGATTTCAAAACCGTTATACTGGCTGTTGCGGCGGCTGTGTTCGGCGGAACAATCGTACTGAAGTTTAAACCTTACATCGCCAGCCGTTTTGCCGTTTGGGGACACGCAATGGAAGACCCCCAGAACGCCGGTTTTCAGATGGCGAGAGTGCTTACATATATAGCAAGCGGCGGACTTTTCGGCGTCGGTGTAGGCAACGGATGTCTGAAATATGTGTTTGCCTCCGAAAGCGACCTTGTTTTCGGAATTGTAGCCGAGGAGCTTGGCGTTATAGTTGCCTTTACGGTTGCAATCGCAATAATGGCGCTGATTATTTATGCAAGAAGCGTTACAACAAGAAGCCGAAGCACATTTTATTCCGTAACGGCGTGCTGTGCTGCAGGACTGCTTGTTATTCAGATGGCGCTTAATATTTTCGGCGCAACCGATATTCTGCCTTTGACCGGCGTTACGCTTCCCTTTATCAGCCTCGGCGGTTCAAGTATGATTTCCTGCTGGGGACTTTTGGCGTTTATTAAGGCTGCGGACGAAAGAACATATGCTGTAAAGAAATAATCATTTCTTCCTGAGAATATTTTTAAATATCAACACAAAACCGACACATATTTGTTAAAACAAGGATATATAACATTATTTTGGTTTGATTTATCGTTTCTGTTTAGCTTATTATTTCGGTTTGGTTAAGCGCTCTGCCACTGCAGAGGGGACTTTTGAGAAAGGATGCCGTTTATGAAAAGAACACTTCAAAGAAGTTGGCTGATAATGTTAGTGGCGCTGGCATTTTTGTGCGGATTGGGCTATTTTACATTTCTCTTGCTGACAAATTGCTCAGACTGGGTTGACCAGGCTTATAACGGTCACATCTCCGGCAGCGGAGGGCTTGAGCAGGCAGGTGCCGTATACGACAGAAACGGCGAGATTCTGGCTCAATCGGTGGACGGTGAGCGAGTTTATCATCAGGACGCCGATACAAGAGAGGCTCTGCTCCATATTGTAGGCGACAACTCACTTAATATATCAACCTCTGTTCAGAGTATGTACCGTTCACAGCTGACGGGCTACAATTTCATCTGGGGCGTCGGTATGCCCGAAACCCTTAAAACTCACAACGACATCAGGCTCACCGTTGACGCAGAAACCTGCAAGGCGGCTTACGAAGTCCTCGACGGCAGAGACGGAGCCTGCGTGGTATATAATTACAAAACCGGGGAGGTTATCTGCTCGGTCAGCTCAAAGGGCTACGACCCTCAGGCTCCTCCCGAAATAACAGAGGATAATCAGGATGAATACGAGGGCGTTTACCTCGACCATGTGTTGTCCTCCAGCTATATTCCGGGTTCGATTTTTAAGATTGTAACCGCCGCTGCCGCTATTGAAAATATCCCCGATATTGAATCAAGAACATTTTATTGTGCAGAAAAAGAAGAAATCGGCGGAAGCGACGTAACCTGTATGGAATATCACGGCGAAATAACATTTAAAGAGGCTATGGCTCATTCCTGCAACATTGTTTTTGCAGAGCTTGCCGTAGAGCTGGGAGCAGATAAGCTTACGCAAACCGCTGAAAAAATGGGAATTAACTCAAGCTTTACCGTAAGCGGAGTGGAAACCGCCAAGGGCAATTACGATGTAAGCAACGCAAATACCAATCAGCTTGCATGGTCGGGTGTAGGCCAGTACGACGATATGGTTAATCCTATGCAGATGGCGATTATATGCGGAGCAATAGCTAACGGCGGAAAAACAAAAACGCCCTATTTTATGGATGACTCCACGTCCTTCTTCACAAAGCTGGGCATAACCCTGCCGGGTACGGAGGAAGACGAGCTTGTAAGCCCCTCAACGGCTGCTAAGCTTAAGGAGCTTATGAGATATACAATATCCGATTATTACGGAGACGGCCTGTTCGGCGGACTGACGGTATGCGCCAAAACGGGAACAGGCGAAACAGGCGAGGGCAAGGAGCCTAACGCCTGGATGGTGGGATTTTCCACCGACGAGGACTGCCCCCTTGCTTTTGCGGCGGTAGTGGAACACGGAGGTATGGGCTTTTCAAATGCAGGCCCCGTCGCCCGTGCGGCTATGATTCAGGCGGCTGAAAGCCTGAAGGCTTCGGCAGTAAGCTAAGGAAACATTGAATAAATCACGCTGAAAGCTGTTTGCACATCTTGCTTGAATATTTTTCGCCGGTTTGCTCAAAAAATTTGACGGCGCAATATGAAAAAACAATTTAATCAGTGTTTCCCTAAGCTCTATAATACGGAACAACAGTGAAAGGAATGTAACTTATGAATATATTTAGGTCATTTTTCGGCAATTACAGCAAAAAAGAGGTAAAGAGAATTCAGCCCTTGTGCGATAAGGTGCTTGCTCTTGAGAGCAAATATGCAGATATGAGCGAGTCTGAGCTTAAATCCCAGACAGACATACTCAAAAAGCGCCTTGCAAACGGAGAAACCACCGACGATATTCTGCCCGACGCATTTGCAGTTTGCAGAGAGGCGTCATGGCGTGTTTTGGGAATGAAGCATTTCCCCGTACAGATTTTGGGAGGAATTGTTCTTCATCAGGGCAGAATTGCCGAGATGAAAACAGGTGAAGGTAAAACTCTGGTGGCAACCTTGCCCGCTTACCTTAACGGACTTACCGGAGAGGGCGTTCACATTGTAACCGTCAACGATTACCTTGCACGCCGTGACTCCGAGTGGATGGGCAAGCTTTACCGCTATCTGGGACTTACCGTGGGACTTATTGTTCACGACCTTGACAACGATCAGAGAAAAGCCGCATATAACTGCGACATTACATACGGAACAAACAACGAGCTGGGCTTTGACTACCTCCGTGACAATATGGTTGTTTACAAGGAGCAGAAGGTTCAGCGTGGCCATGCCTTTGCAATCGTGGACGAGGTGGACTCAATCCTGATTGATGAGGCGAGAACTCCGCTTATTATTTCCGGCAAGGGAGATAAATCCACCGACCTTTACAGCAAGGCGAACGCCTTTGCAAAAACACTTAAGGTTCACAGATTTGCCGAAGTGGATACAAAAGAGGATATGGAGAGCTTTTACGCCGAAAATCAGATTGATTATATTGTAGATGAAAAGCAGAAAACCGCCACCCTTACTCAAAACGGCGTCAAAAAGGCGGAGGAGTTTTTCGGACTTGAAAACCTTTCCGACCCTGACAACCTTTCTTATCAGCACCACATTAACCAGGCGATTAAGGCTAACGGAGTTATGAAGCTGGATGTTGACTATGTTGTTAAAGACGGCGAGGTTATTATTGTCGATGAATTTACAGGCCGTCTTATGTACGGCAGACGCTTTAACGAGGGTCTGCACCAGGCGATTGAAGCTAAGGAAGGCGTAAAAATTCAGAACGAAAGCAAAACTCTTGCCACCATTACTTTCCAGAACTACTTCCGTCTTTATAATAAGCTCAGCGGTATGACAGGTACCGCCCAGACAGAGGCTCAGGAATTTGAAGAGATTTACAGCCTTGATGTTGTGGAAGTTCCTACAAACAAGCCTCTGGCAAGAGTTGATTTGCCTGATGTAATCTTTAAAACGGAGATGGGCAAGTTTAAGTCGGTTATCAGCCAGATTGAAGAGTGCCACAGCAAAGGACAGCCGGTGCTTGTAGGTACAATCTCCATTGAAAAATCAGAGCTTTTGAGCAAAATGCTTAAAAAGAGAGGCATAAAGCACAATGTCCTCAACGCAAAACAGCACGACAAAGAGGCGGAAATTGTAGCTCAGGCAGGTAAGTTCGGAGCAGTTACAATCGCAACCAATATGGCAGGCCGTGGTACCGATATTGTGCTGGGCGGTAACGCAGAGTATATGGCAAAGGCGTCTATGCGCAAACAGAATTACAGCGAAGAAATGATTGAAGAGGCAACGGGCTTTGCAGAAACAGACAATCAGGAAATTCTGGACGCAAGAAAAACTTTCTCGGAATTAAATCAGAAATATAAAGACGAAATCAAAGGCGAGGCAGAAAAGGTTAAAGAGGCAGGCGGACTTTACATAATCGGTACAGAGCGTCACGAGTCACGCCGTATTGACAATCAGCTCCGTGGTCGTTCCGGCCGTCAGGGCGATCCCGGTACCAGCCGTTTCTTCCTTTCCTGTGAAGACGATTTGATGCGCCTTTTCGGCGGCGACAGAATGAAGGCTATGATGGAACGCCTTAATGTTGACGAAGATATGCCCATTGAAAACAAAATGCTTTCCAATATAATTGAAAGCTCTCAGGAAAAGGTAGAAACAAGGAACTTCGGTATTCGTAAGGATGTCCTCCAGTATGACGATGTTATGAACCGCCAGCGTGAGATTATCTACAAACAGCGTGACCAGGTATTGAACGGCGAGGATTTGAGAGATACAATTATCGGTATGCTTGAGCAGACAATCGACACCAATGTCAAGCACTATCTGCCCGAGGGCCTGCACGAGAACTGGAACTTGCAGGGACTTCTTGAATTTTACGGCGACTGGCTCATAAAGGATAAAAGCAAATACACCTTTACTCCTCAGGAATTTGAGAGGATTGAGGCTGACGAAATCAGAGATATGATTATCGCCGACGCAAAGGAAATCTACAAAGAAAACGAAGAGCTTGTTGACAATGATACAATGCGTGAAATGGAGCGTGTTTATCTGCTCAAGAGCGTTGATACCCATTGGATGGATCATATCGACAATATGGAACAGCTTAAAACAGGTATCCGCCTGCGTTCTTACGGTCAGCACGACCCTGTTGTTGAGTATAAGCTGGAAGGCTTCGGTATGTTTGACGAGATGATTGAGAACATTCGTGAGGATACCGTAAAGCTTATGCTTGTGGCGCCTAAGCGTGTTCTGGAAATTCAGAAACGCCAAAAAGCTTTTGAGGAGGCAAAGCGCCTTGCAGAGGAAAAGGCCGCCGCAGCCCATCAGGTTATCTTAAATAAGGGCGAAGAACAGCCAAAGCCAAACCCTGTTACCTTTGCGCTTAAAAGGGAACAGGTTGCAAAGCCTACGGCTACATCCTCCGACGGAACCGACACCGTAAACAAAACCGTCAGAAAAGGCAAAAAAGTCGGCAGAAACGACCCGTGTCCCTGCGGCAGCGGTAAAAAATACAAGAAGTGCTGCGGCAGAGATGAATAATAAATAACAAAAAGTTTATGTCCGCTGATAAATGATGTATAAGAACCCGAAATTTGTTTTATACAGATTTCGGGTTTTTTGCGTATTATTTGTGTATATAAGTCAGTCGCTCAATTCTCTAAAGCAATCAAAAAAGCTAAAAATATTAAAAACTTGACAAATTGTTAAAAATTTACTACAATTTTATTGCAAGTTCGTTTTTAAAATGGTTAAATAAAACGAAAAAGCACTTATTTTATACTTTCTGATATGAAAAAGAGGCACAAAATGCACAGGTTAAGCAAAAGGTTCAGCAAAAGCAAAATTCTCATTACGGCGCTTACTGCGATTTCGGTTATTTTTGGAACTGCATTTGCCGTATCGGCGGCGGAAAATTACAGTATTTACGATGCAGCACAAATACAGATGTATATTGCAAGGCTCACAGATTTACCGCATGATAAGGATTATGACGCAAATAATGACGGCAAAGTTGATATTTTCGATGTCACCGAAATACAGCGGATGCTGTCCCATTCAGGAGAGAATGACAGCAACGCATCAAATAAACAGGAAACAACTCAGCCCACGGAGGCAACAACTGCCCCGGCTGAGATTAACTTTACATATTATGATGATTACGAGAACCTCGGCATAGGAGAAACCTTTGATTTATTTGCCGAAATCAGCGGAGATAATGCCGATACCGTTTGGCAGAGCAGTAACGAAGATGTGGCAAGCATAACATCAGCAAGCGACAGCCTTGCAGTAATTACGGCAAAATCCACAGGCACCGCGGTGATAACGGCGACAATATCATCGGGCAGCAGCGATACTTTTAAGATAAATGTTAAGCCCCAAAGCACAAAGCTCTCTCTTAATGCAACGGAACTTGAATTGGGAATAGGCGAAACCTTTGACTTAAACAGCTACAATCAGGACCCCGGTACATATGCTTACCACAGGGATTATTATTCCGATAACACGGACATAGCAGAAGTTGCCGTTGCAGGTGGACTTGTTACGGCCAAGGCGACAGGCACAACAATCGTAAAATGTATAATGTCAAACGGCATATACACAAGCTGTACTGTCAGGGTGCTTCCCCAAAGCATGAAAATAGGTCTTAATGCGTATGAAATTAACTTGGGTGTGGGAGAAACATTTGATTTAAACAGCTACAATCAGGACCCCGGAACATACGCATATCACAGGGATTATTATTCGGATAACACTGATATAGCGGATGTAACAATGGAATACGGTATTGTTACTGCAAATTCACCGGGCACAACGACAATAAAGTGTATTTTGTCAAACGGCGTGTATGCAAGCTGTACCGTTAATGTCTTCAGCGAGCCTCAAAGCGTGTCTTTTGAAAATGTGTCGCAGAAAATCAAGGTTGGCGAGAGATGCACCGTTTCCTGTACGGTTGATTTTGAGTCAGGCACAGAGAGCTATGAATATGAAAGCTCAAATCCCGAGGTAATAGAAATCAACGGTGCAGGCGGTAACAAGGCGCAGATTTTTGCCAAAAAGCAGGGCAAAGCAGATATTTTTGCTAAGCTTTACAACGGTGTTCAGTGCAAAGCCTCCATAGAGGTGAAAGGCAGCGTTGTCAAGTGTCTTGATGTTTCGGTATGGCAGGATAATGTGGATTTTAACAAGGTCAAAAGCGACGGCTATGACTATGTGATAATCAGAGCAGGCTACGGCAAAGACAGTGGGCAAGAGGACAGCAAATTTAATCAAAACTATTACAATGCAAAGGCCGCAGGACTTAAAGTCGGAGCATATTGGTACAGCTATGCGGAAAGTGCGTCCGAGGCAAGAGAGGAAGCTTATAACTGCCTTAAAACAATAGGCGGAAAGAGCTTTGATTTGCCGATATATTACGATTTAGAGGAAAGTTATCAATCCTCTTGCGGCTTAATGAGCTTAGCACGGAATTGGTGTTCTGTAATGGAAAATAGCGGGTATGAGGCAGGCGTATATACTTTTCTTAACTGGTGGAACGATTATCTTGACCGTTATGAGCTGATAGACGAAGGCTATTCCGTGTGGCTTGCACAGATTGACGGCGATATGAGCAATATAGACGCCGATATTCACCAGTACACATTTACCGAGCAGGTTGACGGCATAAGCGGAAACTCCGACTGCAGTTACATATATAACCTTAACATTATTCAGTAAGCATAAAAATCGATAAATCAAACACCGTCCGTCGGGCGGTGTTTTTTGGCATAGGACATAGGTTTGATATTTCCTGAAATTAAGATGATAAATCTTTAAAATATTACACATTTCAATAGACAGAGAATTTCAGGGTAAATTATGTTGACAAATATACAAATTTATACTAAAATCAAAGTAAATTGGCTATAATTTATATGCTGAATTATAGGGGAGAAAAATAAATTAAAAAAGTAGTATCATTGATTTTGTGCACGGTTATGCTGACTTTTGCGCTGTACGGCTGTGAGTCAAAAGATACCGGCGCCGTAGGACCAACAGACATAGACAGCGTAAAGAAGGAAAGCTCGGCAATTTCTGAAACCTCTGCATCCTCTGCAACGAATGGCTTTGACTGGTCAAAGGTACTTTGCTCTAAGGTAGGTGCTGATGACAGTGAATCTTCCTACTATGTTATATGGAATGATTCCATTGTAGGCTATGATTGCAATTTGGGTGCAATGAGCGACGTCTTGGACGACGCTCCGGTGGTATTAACGGTTGCAAGCGGAGATAAATTATTTGCAGAAGATTATAATCTGGATTTAGATTCTATTAAATCAAACGAGGATATTTTGCCCGGAATGGAGTATGTTTTCTGCCAGAATATTGAGTTTGAATTGCCGCCGACACCAACGGATATAATGGTGCTCAGAGACGGGAAAGAGCCGTATATGACTATAGAAAGCACTTCAAATGAAAAGGTTCAGGCGCAGTCAAAAACATACGATGTATGCAAAAGCCAGGGAACCTTTCACTATACGACAAGGGATCTGGGCGGTATATACGAAGCAAGCATTCAATTCACTGCATATGCAACATTCCTTTCTGACGGTATGCCGTTCTACTGTGCCGCTTTAGATGTTTCAGAAGACCAAAGCGCAAAGAAAGAGTGTGAAGACAATGCTCTTTTGCTTATGCAGGGGCTTAACGAAGTGCCGGCTAAATTCTTCGGTTAATCTGCACCGAGTCTTTCAGAGTTTATCTCAAATTTAATACGGACATTTGTTGTCTTGCAAAAAACACCGCTCATTTGAGCGGTGTTTTTTTCTGTTTATATAAGTAAAAATTTGTTTTCTTAAAAGTAAATTAAACTTCATATTTCTGCGTTTTCGATGTTCTTTTGGAATTCCAAGAATTTGATATATTCTTTTATATTTTTAAAATCAGCGTCGCTGAATCCGCTTGGTACAGATACGCTGACTTTTTTTCTGTTATAAGACAACGGCTCGTCAATCAAACCCAGCAGATAGTCAACGGATACATCAAACAGCTTAGCAATAGTGATTTTTGCGTTGTCGTCTGGGTCGCTTCTGTTACATTCGTATGAGGAAACTGTGTAGTGAGATACTCCCAAAATTTTGGCGAATTCCGCCTGCGAAAGCCCCATGTCTTTTCTGAGTTCCTGCAATCTTTCTCCTATCAAAATTCAATCACTTCTTTCAGGTTTGGTAGTATCTTTATTATAGAAATTATGCGAATAATTTTTAAAAAATATGCAAAAACTTAGAATTTTAGTTGACAAGTGTGAAAATCTGCGTTATTATATATTAAAATTATGAGAAATTTACGAATTTTTGGGAATAAATCACACTAGGCTGATCTGTTTCCATTATGAAAAGGGGTTTTTTTATGTATGCACGAACTATAATTTACAAGATTTATGCAATAGCTATACTTGCATTGTCGGTGCTTAGTGCGTTATTCAGTGTTATTTTCGTAGTTCCGGCTGTTTCGTTGGCAGGGACATACTTCCCGTTTGTGTCACAAATAACTGTGGCAATACAAATCGTAATAGTTTTGTGTGCGATTATTTGCGTATTTTTTAGCTATATGGAGTTTTCTTCAATGTATTGCTTTACCGACATGATTGATTACGAAAGAAGTGACAGTATATATCCTATGAGCAGGAGATTTTTTGTTTTACCAGCGTCAGGATACAGGGTGTTCGGTCTAATAATGTTTATAATAAATTTGGTGTCAAATATAATATGTGCTTTATTTATAATTATTACAAAATCAATACAGGCACAATGCTTTATTTGCCTGCCTGTGATTCCGTTAGCAATTAATATTGCCGTATGTGTTATTTATTACATAAACTACTATGCAAGATATAAAGCGATCGGAGATTTACTTGAACTTGTAACATCAATGGAAGTTAACGAGCCTATCAAACAGAAACTAAAGGAAAACAAACCGGGTATGTTAAGAGGTTATTGCATATTTTTAGCGGCTGTATGTGTTATTGTTGCTATTGCAGTAGCTGTAGCTTTATTCTTTGTGTTTGAGCCCCTGTCCAAACTTATTGGTTTTTCAGCGGCAATAGGAGTAACAGTCGGTATAATTATTTCAACTTTATTGACATTGTTATGTGTTGGTATTATGGGCTGTTATGTTGACAACATTGCAAAAATGCTTGAACATTATCAGATAAAGTATCACTTAATAGAAATGAAGAAATAATAGGTGGTAAAATGAAAAGTAAACAATTTAAAGTAATATCAGTTTTAATTGTGATTGCAGGTGCTATATTTGGAATTGTATTAGGTTTCACATGTCAAATAACTACATATTCAGTGTGGTATGATTCACATAAAGAATATGCTTTCAATATTGGTCTGATGCTTGAAACATGGATATTATTTGGTTTATTGGGTTTGTTTTTTGGCTGGCTTGCATCTGTATTGAATAAGCTTGAAAATATTGAAGCTGCACTATTGGGAAAAGAAATCGAAGATTATGATTCCATTCAGGAAATAAAAAATTTTGAAAATTAAGCAAAAGAAAAAACAGCAAAACTGTATGCAGCAATAAAAGGTAATAATCAACAGGTTGCGCAAACTACAGGAGACAGTTTATATACAGTCGCTCAAAATGACAAAATATGGTATTGCCCGAATTGCGGAAAAAGGCATCAAGGCGACACCAATATATGCGATTGCGGTACAAAAAAACCATAAGATTATTAGGAGAATATTATGTATTGTTCAAAATGCGGAAAACAAAATCCGGACCATATTAATTATTGCCAAATGTGTGGGGCTCCTTTAGGAGTTACACAACAAGTCAAAAGTAAGCAAGAATTTTTGAAGGATTATCATTCAAACCATCCAGGCTATTATGTACTGTGCGTTCTCTCAATTATTTGTGACATAATAGGAGCAATTGTAATTATTTCAAAAATTATGAGTACAAAGGTGTATTTTGGATACATAACATCTTCACAAGAAAGAGAATTGGTAACAGCGGTTATTATAGGAGTAGTTTTTTGGGTAGTGGGTTCAATTTTTTTGATTGGTGCAAAAGGAATGGATAAATCGGCGAATGACCAATATGAGCAATATATGTCAGGAATTGTATCAAGGCAAGTGCATTTAGTCTCATCTCCGATTTTAAATGATTCATGGATTTGCCCCAGTTGCGGAATGAGGAATCAGAGCTCAATGAGCAGCTGTAGTCAATGCGGAGCAAAGAGAGTTAGTAACGGTTACTATGATAATCACAAGGTAAACGAGTGGCAATGTCCTAAATGCGGAAGAATCAATCAAAACTATGTGGGTACTTGCGGATGCGGAGAAGAAAAACCGAAATGAGAAAATCAGTTTGCCTCTCTCGAAAAGATAAGTTGGGAGTACTTTGAAAATGAAGACAAGAGTAAGTTGTGTTTTAGTGACAACATAATCGCATTACCGCTTATAGGAAAAGATGACGAAAATTTTGTTGCCGTATTTGATAAAGACTGGAACACAGTTTTAGAGCCGTTTAAACAAACAGGAGTGCCTGCTATTAAAGAAGGAAGATTTATTATTGGTGGTACAGTATATGATTCATCAGGTAAAGGTAAATTTAATATTAATGATAAGGGGTACTTAGGTGTAAATAACTATTCAGATGGAGTTGCATATGTCGTTAAGCAATCTGTTGCTGAGAAATCGTCTGGCGGAATTATAACAGATAATGATTTTACCTTCATAAATACTGAAGGAGAGGCATTATTTAATAAAATTGATACATCGGATGTTGATATTAAAAACCTTATATAGATCGACTTCAATTTTTGTCTGTGTTTGATCAGCAAAATGAAAGCAAAGTTTATTTATGAATAAAACACTCATTAAAACACCGCTCATATGGGCGGTGTTTTTTCTGTAATGAGATAATGGGGTTAAGTTGATTAAAAAATAACGGAAAATAATTGTAATACCGCTTGTTATGTGATAAAATAACTTAGTATAGTGTTATACAAAAATCTAACTAAATGCTGATTTTAGTATTATTAAGTATTCAAACCTGCTGAAAGGAATCAATATTATGGATGTAAGAACAAGATACGCTCCAAGCCCAACGGGCTTTATGCATGTGGGCAACCTGAGAACAGCTCTGTACGAATACCTTATCGCCAAAAGTCAGGGCGGTAAATTTGTGCTGAGAATTGAAGATACCGACCGTGAACGCTATGTGGACGGCGCTGTGGATGTTATCTACAATACGCTGAAAATTGCAGGACTGAAGCACGACGAAGGCCCCGACATCGGCGGTGATTACGGTCCCTACGTTCAAAGCGAAAGAAAGAATATGTATCTGCCTTATGCGCAACAGCTAATAAAAGAGGGCAAGGCGTACAGGTGCTTTTGCACTAAGGAGCGCCTTGAAAAATTACAGGAGGACACCGTCGGAGGCGGCTACGACAGGCATTGCCGTGATTTGCCCCAGGAGGAAATCGACAGGCTTCTCAAAGAGGGTGTTCCCTATGTTATCCGACAAAAAATGCCCCTTGAGGGAAGCACTACCTTTAAGGACGCTGTTTTCGGCGAAATAACCGTTGAAAATTCGGAGCTTCAGGATCAGATTCTTATTAAAACAGATGGCTACCCAACATATAATTTTGCAAATGTTATCGACGACCACACAATGGGCATTACTCATGTGGTAAGGGGAAGCGAATATTTAAGCTCTACTCCGAAATATAATCTGCTGTATCAGGCGTTTGGCTGGGAGATTCCCACCTATGTTCATTTGCCCCTGATTATGGGCAAAAATGAGGACGGCTCGGTTTCAAAGCTTTCCAAGCGCCACGGCGCAACAGGCTTTGAGGATTTAATCAAAGAGGGCTATCTTCCTCAGGCAATTATCAACTATATTGCGCTTTTGGGCTGGTGTCCCAAGGACAACCGGGAGATTTTTACGCTTAAAGAGCTTGAACAGGCATTTTCCATTGACGGAATCAGCAAATCGCCGGCTGTTTTTGATTATGATAAATTATCATGGTTTAACGGCGAATACATTAGGGCTATGAGTCCTGAGGAATTCACATCTGTTGCAATGCCTTATTACCGTCAGGTTTTCGGCGATAAAGAGATGCCTTGGGAAAAATTTGCGGAAATTCTGCAAAAACGAGTTGTAAAGCTGACGGAAATCCCTGCAATGCTGGACTTTTTTGCAGAGCTTCCGGAGTATGACAAGGAGCTTTTTGTAAATAAAAAGAGCAAAACAAACCTTGAAAACACTCCCGGAGTTTTACAGGAGGCGTATGAAAGGCTTAAAGCTCTGCCTTACTGGGACAACACCTCGATTCACGACTGCCTTATCAATATGGCGCAGGAAAAAGAGCTTAAAAACGGAACGGTTATGTGGCCTGTAAGAATTGCCGCCGCAGGAAAAACCGTAACTCCCGGAGGGGCAGTTGAAATCCTCGATATTTTAGGCAGAGAGGAATCACTCAGACGGCTTGAAACCGGACTTGAGAAATTATCATAATAATGGGAGAAATGATAAATGTCAGAAGAAAAAAACACCTTTGAAAGCACAATGCCTTCAAATTTTATTCACGATTTTATAGATATGGATATAGCTAAGGGCGGTCAGTACGAGGGTAAAAAGGTTCACACCCGTTTTCCGCCCGAGCCCAACGGCTACCTGCACATTGGCCACGCCAAAGCAATTTACATTGACTTCGGCACGGCGGATAAATATAACGGAATGTGCAATCTGCGTATGGACGACACAAATCCCACCAAAGAGGATGTGGAGTATGTTGACGCAATAAAAGAGGATATTCATTGGCTGGGCTACGACTGGGGCGATAACTTTTACTATGCGTCGGAGTATTTTGACGATATGTACCGCTTTGCGGTGGAACTAATCAAAAAAGGTCTTGCATATGTGTGCGAACTGACTCCGGAACAGGTGAGGGAGAACCGAGGCGACCTGACTACTCCTGCAAAAAGTCCCTACCGTGACAGACCTATTGAGGAAAGCCTGGATTTGTTTGAAAGAATGAAAAACGGCGAGTTTGAAGACGGCAAGATGACATTAAGAGCAAAAATCGACCTTGCTTCGGGTAATTTTAATATGCGTGACCCGGTAATTTACAGAATCAATCGCATTACCCACCACAGAACAGGAGATAAATGGTGCATTTATCCTATGTATGACTTTGCCCATCCTATTGAGGACGCTATGGAGGGCATTACCCACAGCCTTTGCTCATTGGAGTTTGAGGCGCACCGTCCTCTTTATGACTGGGTAATTGAGAATGTTTCCGTTCCGTCAAAGCCCAGACAGATTGAGTTTGCAAGGCTGGGCATCAACAACACCGTAATGTCAAAGCGTAAGCTCCGCACTTTGGTTGAAGAGGGCTATGTAAGCGGTTGGGACGACCCCAGAATGCCTACAATCTGCGGACTTCGCCGAAGAGGCTACACGCCTAAGGCAATCAGAAGCTTTTGCGATAATATCGGTATTTCAAAGGTTAATTCCATTGTTGAGTACAGCTTTCTTGAACATTGCCTGCGAGAGGATTTAAACGAAAGCGCAAGCCGTGTTATGGCGGTTATCGACCCCATAAAGCTGATAATCACCAATTATCCCGAGGATTTGACCGAAGAATTTACGGTAGAAAACAACCCTAACCGCCCCGAGGACGGCACAAGGGTGGTAACCTTCTCCCGTGAAAGCTACATTGAGCGCAGTGACTTTATGGAGGAGCCTATCAAAAAGTATCAGAGGCTCTATCCGGGCAACGAGGTAAGGCTTAAATCTACCTATATAGTTAAATGCACAGGCTGTAAAAAGGACGAAAACGGCAATGTTGTTGAGGTTTACGCAACCTACGACCCGGAAACAAGGGGAGGAAACACTCCCGACGGCAGAAAAGTAAGGGGTACCATTCATTGGGTTGACGCTAAAAACTATGTTGACGCAGAGGTAAGACTTTACGATAACCTGTTTACGGTGCCCGACCCGGATTCGGGGGACAAAAACTTCCTTGATTATATCAACCCCGATTCTCTTGAAATCCGCAAAACCTGCAAGGTTGAGAAAAGCCTGCTGAATTCACAGCCCAGTCAGCGCTTCCAGTTTATGCGCCTTGGTTATTTCTGCGCTGATAACAAAGACAGCTCACCGGAGCATTTGGTGTTTAACCGTGCAGTAAGCCTGAAAGACGGTTTTAAAAAGCAACAAAAATAATAACAACTATTTATACAGTTTTACTATTGAATTATTTTATGTTTTATGAGATAATACCATAAATCAGTAATAATTATCATATGGAGTGATTTTATGGATAGTAAAGCAATGTTTAACATAAGCTACGGCTTGTATGTTTTAACCGCAAGTGAAAACAATAAGGATAACGGCTGTATTATAAATACGCTGATTCAGGTTACATCTCAGCCCAACAGAGTATCTGTTACGGTTAATAAGGGCAACTATACACACGATATGATTATGAGAACCGGCAAGTTCAATGTATCGTGCCTTACGGAAAGTACACCTTTTTCGGTATTTGAGCATTTCGGTTTCCACAGCGGAAAGGATTACGAAAAGTTTGTTGACAAGCGTTCAACATCTTACGGCGAAAACGGCGTTTGCTTCTATCCGAATTATTCCAATGCGTATATCAGCGGAAGCGTTATTGAAACCTATGATAACGGAACTCACACAACCTTTGTTGCCGATGTAACCGACGCCAAGGTTTTGTCGGACGAAAAGTCGCTGACCTATGATTATTATCATAAAAACATTAAGCCTAAGCCGAAGGTTCAGGCTTCCGCAAAGGTTAAATGGGTTTGTAAAATCTGCGGATATATTTATGAAGGAGAAAATCTGCCCGACGACTTTGTTTGCCCTCTTTGCAAGCACGGCGCAGCAGATTTTGAAAAAATAATACCCGATACCAATGAAAAAGGAGAGATTACTATGGATTTAAAAGGAAGTAAAACAGAGGCTAATTTGCAGGCTGCTTTTGCAGGCGAGTCACAGGCAAGGAACAAGTACACCTACTATGCAAGCAAGGCTAAAAAGGACGGATATGTTCAGATTGCTCAGCTTTTTGAAGAGACTGCAAATAACGAAAAAGAGCATGCAAAGATTTGGTTTAAGCTTTTAAACGGCGGAATCAAAGACACCGCAGAGAATCTTCAGGATGCAGCAAACGGCGAGAATTACGAGTGGACAGATATGTACCCTACATTTGCAAAGGAAGCCCGTGAGGAGGGCTTTAACGAAATTGCAGATTTGTTCGAGGGCGTAGCAAAAATTGAGAAAGAGCACGAAGAGCGCTACAAGGCTTTGCTTAAGAATGTTAAGGACGGCGTTGTGTTCTCAAAAGACGGCGACGTTATCTGGCAGTGCATTAACTGCGGTCATATTGTAGTGGGCAAAAAAGCTCCCGAGGTATGCCCTGTCTGCGCGCATCCTCAAAGCTATTTCCAGGTTAAGGCTGAAAACTATTGATTGTAATTGCTTTTAAGCGCAAAACAGAAAAGATTTTTAAAATGAGCGTTGGATTTTCCATCGCTCATTTTTTTGCAAAAATATATTGGTATGGGTTGTCTGTCATCTTGTTTTAAAGAAAAAATTAAACATATATAAGAAAAATAATTATAATAAAATACCGCAAATAAATGAAATAGTTACAGCAAATAACAACATCTTACAAAAAGCGAAAAAATTAAAAATCAGGCGTAATGGGCGTTTGAGGTAATATTTGGATAAGCATATACATAATATATTACAAATTTGTTACAAACAAGTAACAAATCGGTGACTTGCAAATTCGTCATTCTTACCTATAAAACAAAGAGTATAATTCTCGCAAAGAATTATACTTAGGTCAGGGGAGAATATGAGAGAAAAATAATGTAAAATTTGCACAAAAAGTTGAATTCTTTACATTTGACATTTCACAAAAGCAAGTCTATAATTCCACAAGACAAACAAAAGCCCCGTAAAAAACTTGAAGTTTGTCGCAAAGGAGATTTATTTATGTTAAAAAAATTCAGCCAAAAGCGCCTGATATTACTATTTGTAATCGCCTTGTGTTTGGCATTGGTAGTAACATCAGTTTTTTCTGTTACCGCAGTCTCTGCAGGACAGAACGAAGCTAAGGCAAACGACGGCTCGCTTCTTTTTGAGGACAATACCGAAATGTCCGACAATTTAGCTAAAGCCGGTAACAGCAACGGATCCCTTGATATTAAAACCGATAAACCCTATGATGTCGTTATTGTAAACGACGGTGTTAAGCAAAAAGTAAATGTTGCCCAAGGCACAGTTGCCGACGCACTCAACAGCGCAAAGGTAATCCTTGGAACAAAGCAGGCGGTGTCTCCTGCGCCGAACACACCGCTGGAAGAAAATATGATTATTAAAATTTCCGACGGCGCAAATGTAACCATAACTGCCGACGGAAAAACACGGGCGACGGTAGCGCCTTTGGGAAATATTGCCCAGGCTATCAAAGAAACAGGATGTTCTATCGGCAGAGAAGATGTCTGCAACTACGACTTCGGTGACTTGATTACCGAGGGAATAGATATCAAGCTTCAGCGTGTCACCTATCAAGAGGTAACAGAGTCAGAGGAAATTCCCTTTGACACCGTGACTAAGATTGATTCCGACCTTGACGAGGGTGAAACCCGTGTTGAAACCGACGGCGAAAACGGTTTAAAAGAGATTACAAAAAGAGTAAGATATGTTGACGGCAAGGAATCTGACACACAGATTGTATCCGAAAATGTTACAAAGGAGCCTGTTGACAAGGTTGTCCTTGAGGGTCAGCCCGAAACCGCACAGACCGCAGGCTTTGAAGGTTTAAGCTCATCGGGAGGAAGCACATTTGTTGACGAAAACGGAAACACCGTTTCTTACAGCAGAATTATTACAGGCTCAGGTACTGCATACACAGCCGCACCGGGCGCCTGCACCGCAACAGGAGTGCCTGCATACCAGGGCGGAGTTGCAGTAAACCCCAACATTATTCCCTACGGAACAAGGCTTTATATTGAAGCCTCCGACGGAAGCTATGTTTACGGTTATGCAACGGCGGTTGACACAGGCGGAGCATTGATGAGCGGTTCGGCAATAGTAGATTTATTTTACCCGACCTACGACCAATGCGTAAATTTCGGCAGAAGAAATGTAAATATTTATGTTCTTTCATAAATTGCCGTTTATCTTTTATTATGAGTACAATTAAATAAAATATTGTTTTAATATCAAAATCAAACCCCGCAGGAGTTTACCTTTGACGGATCATGATTGTGTCCGTTTGGCAAAGTCCTGCGGGGCTTTTACTGCTTTATTGGTTTTTCATAAATCAATGTATGTTATCAATGATTTATTGCAGAATAAAATTTTACATATCAACAATTATATCATCAACAGTTTTTCCCGGAGGAATCATAGGCAGTACATTTTCATCAGGGCTGATTTTGCAGTCGATTACAACCGGCTCGTTTAAAGCAAAAGCCTTTTCGAGCACAGCGTCAACCTCTTCTGCGCTGTTAATGCTCATACCCTTGATTCCAAAGGCTGACGCAAGGGCGATAAAGTCCGTTGCACGCTTGGGGTCGGTCTGAGAAAAACGCTTGCCGTAAAACAGCTTCTGCCATTGCCTTACCATACCCAGTACGGTGTTGTTCATCACGATTACAATGATTGGCAGGTTGTAGCTTTTCAAAGTTACAAGCTCGTTAAAGTTCATATGAAAGCTTCCGTCGCCTGTAAAGAGAATAACCTTTTTATCGGGGAAAGCCGTCTGGGCACCGATTGCGGCACCCATACCAAAGCCCATAGTACCCATTCCGCCTGAGGTCAGCAGGGTTCTGGGGCACATAACATCGGCGTACTGCGCAATCCACATCTGATGCTGACCTACATCGGTAACAAAAACATCGTCACCTGATTTAAGACTGTTTACCTTATCAATAACCTGTTTTGGGCTTGCAAATTGAGGATATTGGGATTTGACCTCTGATTCTTCTTTCAGCTGATTGAGTTTGTTGACCCAATCGCTGTGGCTTTGCTGAGGCAAATCTTCGCACAGTGCATCCAGTATGCTCTCCATATCTCCCAAAATGTAATTGTAAACTTTTACATTTTTATTGATTTCATTTTCATCAATATCAAGCTGAATAATTTTTGCCTGACTTCCGAATTTTTCCCTGTCGCCTGCAACACGGTCGGAGAATCTTGCACCGCAGGCAATTATTAAATCGCATTGTGAGGTTGCAACGCCTGTTCCGTATCCGCCGTGCATACCGATATTGCCCATATTCAGTCTGTGGTCGGCAGGAATACAGCCAAGCCCCATAAGGGAACAGCAAACGGGAGCGTCTGCAAGCTCTGCAAATTTTCTGAATTTCTCCGAAGTATCGCTGCTGATGATTCCGCCGCCTGCGTAAATAATCGGTCTTTCTGCGTGCTTAATAAGCTCCAGAGCCTCTGCAACCGATTCTTTGTTTTTTACCGGAACGGTTTGTCTGCCCTCAGGCTTAACAGGCTCATAGCTGTAAGTCTGCGCCGTTATATCCTTTGGAACATCGACAAGCACAGGACCTTTTCTGCCCTCATTTGCAATGGTAAAAGCCCTGCGGATTGTATCGGCAAGGGCGTCAATGCTTTTTACAAGAAAGCTTGCCTTGGTAACAGGCTTTACGATATCAACAATGTCAACCTCCTGAAAGGAGTCCCTGCCCAGCTGGTCGGTGTTTACATTGCCTGTAATGGCAACAAGGGGGATACTGTCAATGTGTGCGGTGGCAAGTCCCGTGACAATATTTGTTGCGCCGGGGCCTGAGGTAGTAATAACAACGCCTGTTTTGCCTGTTGCCCTTGCGTATCCGTCAGCTGCGTGAGACGCACCTTGCTCGTGAGCAGTAAGAATGTGGTTGATTCTGTCGCTGTACTTATACAGTGCGTCATAGGTGTTCAGCGCCGCACCTCCGGGGTAGCCGAATACCGTGTCAACTCCCTGCTCCAAAAGACATTCACAAATGATTTCTGCGCCTTTTAATTCCATCTGTTACCATTCCTTTATGCAAATAATAAATAATATGAAAAACCGCTGAGTAAATCGCCTGCTCATATTGCTCCGTCGGCTTTTTTCGTGATTTATTCAGAAATTCCCTAAAATAAAGTAAAAATAAAACCTCGTCTCAATTAAGAGACGAAGCGTAAACTCCGTGGTACCACTCTTTTTCGTTTTCTAAAGAAAACCTCATAAACCGGCGTCGCCGATTTGTCCCTGTAACGGAGAACGCCCGAAACCGTTTAACGGCGGCAGCTTTAGACGGTTTTGCTGCGGGTGATACCCCTCGGGTCTTTCTGACGGCTTGCACCAAACGCCGACTCTCTTTAAGAAACCTGCCCGGGGATTTGTCCCGATCATCGCTTTTTATCTTTATATTAAGAATATTTTACATAATATCCATACCGTTGTCAATACTTGAATTGTGGGTACATAGGCTTATTTTTGCCCCGTAAATCCGAAGGGAAGCGATAGCTTGGAGCATTTGCCGAAAAACGCTCTGAAAGTGTTCAGGGCATATCTTGTTATTATTTTTGCAGGCTGTTCTTTGATTGCAGTAACAGCAGTTTTTACAGGCTTTTTAAGGGGCGTTTACGGAGTGTGGGCAGAGCTTGCGTTATTCGGCGTGTTTTGCGTTTCTTACTTTTATTTTGCAAAAAAATACTATGAAAATTACCGATACAGCTTAAACTGTCAGAGAATAAAGGTGAAAAAGGGTTTTTTATTTACCCTTTGCTATACTGTTCCGTTAAACAGCGTTATGTATGTTGACATATTTGAAAACCCTCTGCAAAGGCGATATTCTCTTTGCACCGCAGGGATAGTCTGCCCCGGCGCAGGGAGAATTTTAATTTCTCAGATAGAATACACGGAAGCGGAAAGAATAAGGCAATATTTCGGACGGGTTAAGTCTTTAGGAGGAAAAGTTGAAGCAAAGGATTAGGTGCAGTTACTTTGAGGCTTTTTATATCATAAGAGGATACCTGCCCCTTGCTTTTATTACTGTTTTGCCCTCGTTGATTGTTGCGCCTGAAAGTGTTATAGAAATCGTGGTCGCCTACGGGTTTAATATTCTGCTTGCGTCGGCGATTCTGTTTTTCGGAATTTTACAGGTAAAAAGCAAAGAGCTGATTTTGATTTCCCACACATATAAAAAGAAAAACTCCCCGGAGAAATTACCTTCCCCAAAAACAGCCCGCAGCCTTTTGATAAAGAAAGGCGTGTTTTTCAAGAAAAGGTCGAAAGTGCCGGTGACCGGAGCAGAGTCCGTAATAATAGGCGTCAGTCCCTTTTCGGCTTTTCTGAAAAAATGCAGGGTAACTTTAAATTTAGGGGCGCAGGGAAGAAAAGGTCGGTTTGTGTTTTTTACAGGCAGAAAAAACGGCAAAGTCTTTGTGTCCAAGTTGAGAGGAACATCTGCCCACGAATACAAAGCTGATATTATAAAAATTATTATTATGGCGGTGTCGGGCTCAAACGCCTTTGCAGGGCTTGTGTTTTTTGTGCCGTTTTTAAGCAAAACAGGTCAGCTTTTCGGGAAGTATTACAGTGAGCTTGTGTATAAAAGCGTTGACCTTTCGCCCTATATTCGGCAAACGGGCTTACCGCCTGAGCTTTCCTCATTGGCGGGATTTTTGCTTGCAGGGCTTGCGGTCTCTTTTGTGCTGACCGTAATCAACTACGGCGGATTTCGATTTTTTCTGTCACGGAGCTTAAAGTACCTTGTTATTGTCCGAGGCTGGATTTATAAAACCGTCTTTATCGCCTCAGTCAGTAAAATAGGAGCATATCAGCTTCGCCAAAGCCTGCTGATGAGGCTTTTTTCAATGTGGAGCGTGGGCTTTTTTGTAAGCGGACAGGGGTTGGAGCATAGAGGAAAGAGAGTCTTGGTGCCGGCAACCGAAAAACAACTTTTGCAGGGAATAGGGGAAAAGAAAAATTATAAGTACTGCGAAAACGGTTTTTACGCCCAACCGCCCAAAAGAGGCAGACGGGCATATTTATATTTTCCCGTTGCTTTAATAGGAATAATAGGCTTGCTCTCGGCATTGGGAGAGCTTTTGCCCTTTGAGCCCATACCCCTGTATCCGCTGACGGCATTTTTGCTGATTGTATTTTCGGCGTTGTATTTTACGAGGATTTTTGCCTTTAAAAGGGCGTTTCTTTATTTTGACGGAGAAAAGGCGGTTGTTTCTTACTTTAAAAGGCTTACCTACACCGTAACGGTTGTTCCTGCCGATAAAATCCGATGCGTCCGCATAAGCCAAAGCCTGCCCCAAAGGCACAGCGGACTGTGCAGTACGGCAATTTATGTTTACGGCGAAAATAAAAGGCGCTTTATAATAAAGCACCTTGAGTTTAACAGAGGTATGGAGTTTTCCGAATTTTTCAGCAGTCAAAATCTTCAATAAAATAAGAAATTGCCCGAATTGATTTTTCGCTTGCAAGCTTACGGAATTTTTCAAAGTCCATAAATTCGTTCTGATTTATGTCGTCGGATATACTGCGCAGGATTGCAAAGGGAACGCCGTTTCGGTAACATACCTGACCGATAGCTCCGCCCTCCATCTCGCAGGCGTCGGCGTTAAATTTATCTGCGATGGCAAGGCGCCTGTCAACAGAGGCTACAAAGGCATCGCCCGTGGCAATTCTGCCCACAAGAGTCTTAGTGTTTTCAAGCTTAAGGCAGGCGTTTTCAAGAGCTTTGCTTACCCTTGAGTCGGCAGGGATTTCAATTCGCTTTTCGTCGTTAAACCAGATTTCTCCCGGAGGGTCGCCCATTTCCGTGCCGTCCATATCGTGCTGAACAACATCCTTTGCAACGACTATATCGCCGATTGATAAATCCTCGCTTAAAGAGCCTGCAATACCGCTGTTGATTATTAAATCGGGCTTAAATAAATCTATCATCGCCTGGGCGCAGACAGCGGCGTTTACCTTGCCGATACCACATTCAACGGCAACAACCTCCTTACCCTTAATAGTTCCTCTAATAAAGGACATTCTTGCATAATGTGTAGTTTGAGGATTGCTCATCATATTATGTATTCCCTCAACCTCGATTTTTAAAGCGCAAATTATTCCTATCATAATCATTCCACCTTTAATCAAAATTACCTGTTTGATACATTATTATTGAAAGCGCCGCAAGGGGAGCTGTTTCGGCACGGAGAATCCGCCTGCCCAATGTAGCGCATTTTCCGCCCTTGTCCAAAACTGCCTGCACCTCGGATTGCTCAAAACCGCCCTCACTGCCGATGAACATTCCGACGGAATCGGGAACAGATGTAATAATTTCCCTTACGCTGTCGCCGCCGCATTCATAGAATATGATGTTGAGGCTGTGGTCGGCGCAGTTTACCGCCTTTGAAAAGCTCAGAGCTTCTCTCACCTTTGGAATAATCCCCCGTCTGGACTGCATAGCCGCCTGCAAGGCAATTTTCTGCCATCTTGCGGTTTTTTTCTTCAGGGATTTTTCGTCAGGGCGTGAAATACACCGTGCGGAAATTACGGGTACGATTTCGCTCACGCCCAGTTCAACGCATTTTTGGACAATATAGTCCATTTTGTCCCCTTTCGGCAAAGCCTGATAAAGAGTTATCCTTGTACACGGCTCGTTTTTGCAGGGAAATTTATCTTTAATATTAACAACAACGCTGTTTGGAGATATATCTGCTATTTCACAAAGGCACTGGCTTTGGTCGGGAGTGCATAGGGTAAGCTCTTCGCCTTTTTTCATACGCAGGCTTTTTTCGATGTGTTTTGCGTCCTCTCCGCTTATAACATATTGATTTGAGGTAATATTTTCTTCGGTAAAAAACCAAGCCATACCGACGCCGCCTTTCAAGTTTTTGCATATTTGCATATTGTATATTTTAATATATCAAACAATTATAATTATTGCAATAAGCAAGGGGTAATGATAAAATATTTATTGATGAATTTATTGTCAAAATTTCCATTATATAATACGGGAGGAAAATATGGGAAAACTGATTTTCGGAACCTGTACGGCGGACTCTCTGAAGAAAGAGTTTAAAGAAAAAGGCATAAAGCCCGAAAAATTGCAGGAGACGGTTGTAAAGACTCTTATAAGCAAGGGTAAAAAGCTTGCAACGGCAGAGAGCTGTACAGGCGGACTGATTTCCAAGAGGATAACCGATGTTCCCGGAGCGTCGGCGGTTTTTGACTGCGGAGTATGCTCTTATGCAAATCGCATAAAGATGAATATTTTGGGAGTAAAGGAGGAAACCTTGAAGAAGTACGGCGCAGTTTCGGCGC
The DNA here is from genome assembly GCA_022774755.1 of bacterium. GTDB lineage: Bacteria > Bacillota > Clostridia > Oscillospirales > Acutalibacteraceae > Ruminococcoides. Next base: position 31,847 of record JALFLK010000005.1, on the reverse strand, counting down.
AGTGCGCTGTTGAAATGGCTCAGGGTGCGGCGAAAATTTCCGGGGCGGATATAGGCGTTTCCACCACCGGCATAGCAGGACCCGACGGCGGAACAGCCGAAAAACCCGTGGGACTTGTGTATATAGGCATATATACAGAGGGCAAAAAATATGCAGTTAAAGCCTTTTTGGACAAAAACGGCTCTGCCGGCAGGGACAAAGTCCGAGAAAGAGCAAGTAATGTTGCATTATACAGGGTTTTGACGGAATTGACAGGGCAAATGTAAATTTGGTAAATTAAAAGTAAAATAAACTATTGCCAATTAAATACAAATATGTTAAAATACTTTCAAACTGAGATATATTGCCCTGTTCTGGGCGTCTTGAATATTTGAATCGTTATGAAAATTAAATATAAAGTAAACGGAGTTGATATTATGGCTCGTGTTGCAGGAATCCTTATGCCGATTACTGCATTGCCGTCGCCCTACGGAATCGGCACAATCGGCAAGGAAGCACGCAAGTTCGCCGATTTCTTAAAGAAATCGGGACAAAAAATCTGGCAGATTCTGCCCGTCGGACCTACAAGCTACGGCGACTCTCCATATCAGTCCTTTTCTACCTATGCTGGCAATCCGTATATGATAGATTTGGATATGCTCTGCGAAGAGGGGCTTGTGACCAAAGCTCAGATTAAGAAGTTCGATTGGGGCAACAATCAGTTTGAGGTAGATTACGAAAAAATCTACAACAGCCGTTTTAAGGTGCTGGAAATTGCCTACAATAACTTTAAAAAGCTTGACCAAAAGGAATTCAGAAGCTTTAAGAGGAAAAACAGCAAGTGGCTGAAAAACTACGCCCTCTATATGGCTGTGAAAAAGCAGAACGATATGAAGTCCTGGACCGAATGGGAGGACGAGAGTATCCGTATGCACGAGGAAGCAGCCGTAAGGCGCTATGAGCGCAAGCTTAAGGATGAAATTGACTTTTGGAAGTTTGTTCAGTTTAAGTTCTATCAGCAGTGGGAGAGCTTTCGTGCTTATGTAAACGGACTGGGCATTCAGATTTTGGGCGATATGCCTATTTATGTTGCTATGGACAGCGCCGACACTTGGGCAAATCCCGAGGTGTTCTGGCTTTATGACGACGGCGACCCGGTCTGCGTTGCAGGCTGTCCGCCCGATTATTTCTCCGCAACAGGTCAGCTTTGGGGCAATCCCCTTTATGACTGGGATTATCTTAAGGCAACCGACTACGAGTGGTGGTTTGAGAGAATCAAGGCGGCTTCAAAGCTCTTTGATATTACCAGAATTGACCACTTCAGAGCATTCGACAGCTACTATGCTATTCCCTACCCTGCCGAAAACGCCGTCAACGGCGAGTGGAAAGAGGGTCCGGGCATAGAATTCTTTGAAAAGATGAAAGAAACAATAGGCGATATTCCCATTGTTGCAGAGGATTTGGGAACTCTTACTCCGGGCGTTATTCAACTGTTGAAGGACAGCGGATATCCGGGAATGAAGGTTCTTGAGTTTGCTTTTGACAGCGATGAGGAGAACGACTACCTGCCCCATAAGTACACCGAAAACTGCGTTGTTTACACCGGTACTCACGACAACGATACACTTATGGGCTGGACAAAGACCGCAAAGCCCAAGGATGTTGCCTATGCAAGAGAATACTGCAAAATGCCCGATGACGAGCCCTTTAACTGGGGCCTTATCAGAACCGCTTACGAAAGCAAGGCTGACTATGCAATTATTCAGATGCAGGATATACTGGGCTTGGGAACGGAGGCAAGATTTAATACGCCTTCAACCTTAGGCGGCAACTGGGTTTGGAGAATTGATAAAAAAGCTCTTACAAAGGAGCTTTCTCATAAATTAAAAGCGATGTCCAAAGAATACGGACGTATGGAGGATTGATTACAATGGGTAACTTAATGGAAAATCTTAAAATTTCTGCAAAAGAAATGTATTGTGAAAAACCCGAAAACCTGACACCGTCACAGCTTCACCTTGCATTGGGCAAGGCTGTAATGGGCGAAATCGGTGACAACTGGGCAAGAAGCAAGAAAAAGCACGCTGAATCAAGAAGAGCTTACTATTTTTCTGCTGAGTTCCTTATGGGTCGTATGATTTACAACAACCTTTACTGCATCGGCGCTTTGGACGAGGCTAAGACTCTCTTAAAGAGAAAGGGCTTCGATATCAATGTTTTTGAAGATATCGACGACGCAGCTTTGGGTAACGGCGGTTTGGGACGTCTTGCAGCTTGCTATCTTGACAGTGCGGCAACACAGGAGGTTCCTCTTGACGGTTACGGAATTCGCTACAAGTACGGCCTTTTTAAACAGCTTATTAAAGACGGCTATCAGGTTGAGGTTGCAGACGACTGGCAGCGCTTTGAAGACCCTTGGTGCATCAGAAGAGAGGACCAGGCTGTAACAGTATCCTTCAGAGAGCAGACAGTTAAGGCTGTTCCTTACGATATGGCTGTTATCGGTTACGGTACAAAGAATATTAACACCCTTCGTCTTTGGCAGGCAGAGGCTCTTGAGGAGTTTGACTTTGCACAGTTTAACAACAGCAATTATGACGCCGCCGTAAAGGCTAAGAATGACGCAGAAAATATTTCCAAGGTACTTTATCCTAACGACAATTCTCACCAGGGCAAGGTGCTCCGCCTTAAACAGCAGTATTTCTTCTGCTCCGCTTCATTGCAGGACATCCTGGCTCGCTACAAAGAAAAGTACGGCAATGATTTCAGTCACTTTGCAGAGGACAACACAATTCAGCTTAACGATACTCACCCTGTTGTATGTATCCCCGAGCTTGTTCGTCTTCTTGAGAAAGAGGGCATGAACTTTGACCAGGCTTTCGAAATTGCAAGAAAGACATTTAACTATACAAACCACACAGTACTTGCCGAGGCTCTTGAAAAATGGAGCATCGACCTTATGAGAGATGTTATTCCCGAGATTTACTCAATTATCGAGCAGATTAACGAAAAAGAATATCACGAGCTTAAGGGCAAGGGACTTCCGGAAGATAAAATTGCAAAGATGCGCATTATTGCCGATAACGCAGTTCATATGGCAAGACTTGCAACCTACGCTTCCGTATATGTAAACGGCGTTGCAAAGCTTCACACCGAAATCCTTAAAAACGACGTGCTTAAGGATTGGTACGAGGTTTACCCCGAAAGATTCCAGAACAAAACAAACGGTATCACACAGCGCAGATGGCTTGGTCTTTGCAACCCCGAGCTTGCCAAGTTCTTAAACGACCACGGCATCAAGGGCTGGGAGACAGACCTCTCAAAGCTTTCTAAGCTTAACAGCCTTGCTGAAGACGACGCTGTTGTAAAAGAGTTTAACAAGATTAAAAAGACAAAGAAAAAACAGCTTGCAGCTTATATCAAGAAAATGGATGGCTTTGATGTAAACCCCGACTTTATCTTTGATGTTCAGGTTAAGCGTTTGCACGAGTATAAGAGACAGCTCCTTAACGCATTCTCCATTATGGACATTTACTTCAAGTTAAAAGAGGGCAAACTGCCTAACTGGAATCCAACGGTGTTCCTCTTCGGCGCAAAGGCAGCTCCCGGATATGCAAGAGCTAAGGCTATCATTAAGTATATCAACGAAATCGGCAAGCTTGTAAACAACGACCCCGATACAAAGGACAAGCTTCAGGTTTACTTCCTTTCTAACTACAACGTATCCTACGCAGAAAAAATCGTTGTTGCCGCTGATGTTTCAGAGCAGACTTCAACAGCAGGTCTTGAGGCTTCAGGTACAGGTAATATGAAGTTTATGCTTAACGGCGCAGTTACACTGGGCACATACGACGGCGCTAACATCGAAATTGCCGAGCAGGCAGGCGAAGAGAACGAGTATATCTTCGGCGCAAGAGTTGAGGATATTGACAGATTGAAAGCAGAGGGCTACAACCCCAGAAAGATTTACGAGTCAAATCCCGAAATCAAGAGAGTTGTGGATACTTTGGTTGACGGTACCTTCAGCGATAACGGCGCAAAGGGCGAGGGCAGCTTTGCAGAGCTTCATTCAGCTCTCCTTGACGGAGCTTCCTGGCATGCACCCGACCACTACTTTGTAATTTATGATTTGCCTCTTTATGTTGACGCAAAGATTAAGGCTAACGCCGACTACTCCGACAGGGTTGCTTTCGGCAGAAAGTGCCTTAAGAATGTTGCAAATGCAGGCGAGTTCAGCTCTGACCGTGCTATACTCCAGTATGCTAAAGAAATTTGGCACACAAATTATAAGGGCAAGAAGGACTGATTTTAATCATCGTCCGCAGGGTGTTTTATGCCTTGTAAACCTTATATGAGAGTATTATTTCCTTTTGTCACTTTGTGGCTTTTCCCATCAGATGTATTTCCTTTAGCAAGTAGGCCGACAAAGCTTTCTTTGGTAAAGGGAGCTGTCAGCGAAGCTGACTGAGGGATTGGAAGTTTTTATCAAAATACAACACCCCATATGTCAGGTGTGTTCAGCATTACCTGATGTATGGGGCATTTTATATTAGCTTTATTTAGATTTATCATTTGGTAAAATTTTTAAATTTACTGCCTGTCTGCACGAAACAAAGAAATTAAAGTACTTAATATAACATCGGGATCGGGCATAGAAGTTTGATGATTCCACGATTCTGTCTGCCCGACGCAAAAAAAGTTTTTATTTTGCCGGATTATGTGTTATAATAAAATGAATATACTGAGTTTCGGTAAATATGGATTTACGGAGGAATAAATATGGGTTGTAATCATGATTGCTCAAGCTGCAGCGAGAGCTGCGGCGAAAAAAAGACAAAGGAAGATTTTTACGAAAAGCTGAATCCCCTAAGCAAGGTTAAAAAGGTAATCGGCGTTGTATCAGGCAAAGGCGGAGTAGGAAAAAGCCTTGTTACTTCAAGCCTTGCGGTTGCCTTTAACAATATGGGCTATAAGACGGCTGTGTTGGACGCCGATATAACGGGTCCGTCAATCCCAAAGACCTTTGGCATCAAGGAAAAGTGTCAGGGAAACGACAGCGGACTTTTCCCTGTTGTAACTGAAACAGGAATTGAAGTTATGTCTATCAATCTTCTGCTCCCCAACGAAACCGACCCGGTTATCTGGAGAGGCCCTATTATCGCAGGAACCGTTAAGCAGTTCTGGACGGATGTTATCTGGCAGGATATAGACTATATGTTTGTGGATATGCCTCCGGGAACAGGCGACGTTGCTCTGACGGTGTTCCAGAGTATCCCCGTTGACGGTATAGTGGTTGTTACTTCTCCCCAGGATTTGGTGTCTATGATTGTTGAAAAGGCAGTTAAAATGGCAAATATGATGGATATACCGATATTGGGCGTTGTAGAAAATATGAGCAGTTTTAAATGCCCCGACTGCGGCAAGATTCACAATATTTTCGGCGATAGCAAAACAGCCGAAATTGCTGAAAAGATGGGAACGGAGCTCCTTGCACAGGTGCCCATAGACCCCGAAATGGCAACATATGTTGATACGGGAAGAATTGAGGCTTTCGGCGGAAATTATCTTGCAGATGCGGCGCAGAAAATTAAAGATAAATTATCGGAATAAAATATAATCAAATCGGAGGTATGAAATGGCAAAGGTAAACCAAAAGGCACAGCCTAAACATATGACCTTTTCGGAATTCTTTTTCAATGTACGCAACATTGACAAGCGTGATTTCGGTTTGGATCTTGTAAAGGTTATTGCAATGTTTTTTGTGCCCAGTGTGCATTTCTTTTTGTATAACGGTCACTATTACTATTATTCAATCGGAACGGGCGACACAACGGGATTTATACTTACAACCGTTGTCAGAGATTTATTCTTTATCTGCGTTCCGCTGTTTATGCTCGTTTCGGGTGCGCTTAGCTACTATCACCCGGCGGATTTGTCAAAACGGCATTATGTAAAAATAACGCCGATTATCGTAAACAGCCTGCTTATCGGACTCCTTGTAATCTGGTACAAGCTTGCAGTATCCACAAACCCGGCCGACCCAACGCTTACTCCGTACAGGCTTCTTCAAAGCTGGTGGAGCGGTAATCTGCCAAGCTACGGCTGGTATGTAAATATGTACGTATCTTTGTTTGTTTTAATGCCGATAATCGATATTGCGTACAATTCTCTTGACAGCCAAAAAAAGAAAACGACAATGATGATTGCCTGCATCGTTTTAAGCGTATTGCCAATGTCTGTCAATAAGTTCAAGTTTGAAGACACAGGCATCGGTATGATGCCCAGCTTCTTCGCCGCAACGTTTTTTCCGGTTGCATATTATGTTGTAGGCAAATACATAAGAGAGTTCAGCTTTAAGGTGAATAAACTTTTGCTGAGCCTGATTTTGGTGCTGTGCTTGTTTTATCAGGCGTTTAAGGTGCAAATTACAGGTGCAGACGGCGGAAAAACCTTCTTCTCCGCTATGTACGCCGATAATGGCGACTTAATCACTATGGTTACGGCGGTTTGCTTCTTCCTTATTATTTATAATATAAACACCCAAAACAGGGTTATTAGGAGCATTTTTGCAAGCATTTCAAGCGTGAGCCTTTCGTTTTACCTGTTGTCATGGTTCTGCGACCAGTGGTTCTATAAGAACATTTCTACGATTGTCAAAGGCTTTGGCGACTACTTTATCGGATATATTCGGATTGTGCCCCTTACAATCGTGCTCAGCCTTGCAGGAGCATATGTGGTAGGCGTGTTTATAAAGCTTATCAGCAAGCCTATAATGAGTTTTTTCCTTAATCACAGTATAATCAAAGAGAAACCTGCAAAGAAAAAATCCAAGGCAAAGTGATTTTAAATTGATTTGTTTAATTTTATGGGAGAGTTGTTGAACAGTATGAGGGAAAAGAAAAATACTGCATTGTTTAAGCTCTTGTATTCTTTGTTGCTGAATGTGGGTATTCTGGTTTTTTATCTAATAGTTTATTCTTTGAATTATGAAATGGCAGATGATGCAGGATATGCGGATTGGATTGCAAACGGTTGTTATGATTTTCATTTCATTAGCTATCTTTATTGTGCATTTGTAGGCTTTATTCAAAATATTATTTATCCTTTAAACGCATATGTATTGGTGTTTTTGTTTCTTTCGCTGTGTGCATTTACTGCTATAACTGTGGTTTTTACAGATAAGTTTAATGCAGTTGTTGCAACATTTTTTACTCTGTTTATTACCAGCTTTTTTGCGGTATCCCATTATGAGCAAATCTCTTTTACACGAATGCCGGCTCTTTTGACTGTTGCCGGATTTTTGTGCATAATTCATTATGTTAATAAAGATAAATACAGATTGGGCGTATGTGTAGGCGCTGCTTTTGTACTTATAGGTTCGCTTATAAGATTTATGATTTTTGAAGCGTCATTAGTGATGGTGTGTTTCTATGTTGTCGGAAAATCGTTATCGGAGTATTTTGCCATCGAAAAAGGTACGAGAAAAATAAAAGAGCTTTTCCTTGTAATTTTTGAGAAGAGAAGACTTATAATCGCAATATCTTTGGTAGCTTTATGCTTTGGCATAAATATATCGGAAAATTTCATTGTTAAGCAAAATGACGGGCTTAGCTACTATTGCGAATATACTGCCGCCCGTTCTGCGGTATGGGATTATCCCATTCCGGATTATGAACAATGCAAGGAAGAATATGATAAGATAGGCATTGACGCTAACGATATAGAGATGTTAAGGCAAGGATATCTCGACGATAAGGGTGCGTTTTCGTTAGAAAAATTAAAGGAAATTAAATCTATACAGCAGAACTATAACAGCCAAAACAAATCATATATCGGAATCTTAAAAAATATGATTGTTGATGAAATAGGCGGAATGAGGGCATTGGCAGATAAGGGTATTGCATTATTTGCATTCGGAATTATTTTTCTTTCTTTCATTATACTGATGAAGAAAAGAAATTATTTTATCCCATTGTTCCTGGGTATATCTGTTTTCGGGTTCTATTATTATCTGTGGTTTTCTTCAAAAGTGCCGTACAGGGCAGTATATGTATTGTTGCTTGCCGCCACGGTATATCTTTTGTATTCTTTCTCGATAACGGAGTTCAAATGTATTTTCAGTAGGTTGTATTTTAAGTACAGAAAAGTGAATTTGGCTGTTTTGTTATTGCTCGCTATACCTTTGTTCTTAGTTGGTAATTATTTGTCAAACAAATCTAATGTTTACTTTGATTGCTTTAGAGTCAGCCAAGACCAGATGGATTTGCAAAAATATATTGATGATAATAAAGACAAGAAATTGGAACTGAGCCGTACTGTTTCTTTACCCAAAGGTGTGGATAGCATTATATATGTCAGCAGGGAATCAGTTACTGAAAATAGCATTTACTTTAATTGCACATACGGTAAGCTTCCGTATTATATGCAAGAAGTGAAGAATTTCGGAACCGATAATCTGTATTCATATCTGCTTGAAGACGGCGTATATTTTGTTGATGACAGCCCTAACCCACAAACAGATATGATGAAAACGTATCTTGAAAAATATTATGGGTCAGGTAACAATATAAGCGTACAAAAGACAGATGTTGTAGGTGAATACTACATATACAAATTCTCGCTTCAATAAAAACACAGCATTTACAATTATTAGAAATCAAGTTGTTTTGTATGCTCACAGGGATAAGAGATACGTTCTCTTATCCCTTATTGATTTTAACCGCAAAACGGCAAAGGGCGGTTTATATATATCCTTCCTTTTTGTGAAAAAAATAGGAATACGCCGAAATTCAAGAAAAGAATAAGACAAAACACTTTTATTGGGAAGTTTAAAATGGTATAATATTGCCATATAGTATCGGCGGTGATTATAATGAAAACAGCATTGATTACGGGTGCGTCCGGGGGTATCGGCAGTGCACTTGCTGTTGCCTTTGCACAGCAGGGGTATGCAGTTGTGCTGAATTATAATAACAGCGAGGAAAAGGCACGCCGGCTTGCGGATGTTATTACGGAAAGCTACCGTGTGCCGGCTCTTGCAGTGAAATGCGATGTTTCCGATTACACGCAGGTTTGCAATATGTTCTCGGTAATAGAAGAAAATTTCGGTGGAGTGGATGTGCTTTTAAACAATGCCGGAATTTCGGAGCAAAGCTTGTTCACCGATATTACTGCCGAACAGTGGCGCAGAATGATGGGGATAAACCTTGACAGCGTTTTTTACTGCTGTAAGTCGGCTTTGCCCTATATGATAAGCAAAAAAAGCGGAGTTATTATCAATATCAGCTCAATGTGGGGTCAGACAGGAGCCTCCTGCGAAGTGCATTACAGCACAGCCAAGGCGGGGATAATCGGTTTGACTAAGGCGCTGGCAAAAGAGGTCGGACCAAGCGGAGTAAGGGTAAACGCCATTGCTCCGGGGGTAGTTATGACTGATATGATGTCGTCATTCAGCGAAGAAGATGTGTGTCAGCTTAAAGATGAAACGCCCCTGCAAAAGCTGGGAACACCGAAAAATATTGCAGATGCGGCGGTGTTTTTGGCTTCGCAAAAAGCAGAATTTATTACGGGGCAGCTTTTGGGGGTAAACGGCGGATTTGTTATTTAAAAATGAAAAAATGAAAATCAAAATTTTTGCGTCAATATTACTTTCGGCGTTGCTTATGTCCTTGGGGTTTTCTGCACAATGTGCGGAAAATGTGAGCTTTTATGCGGAGGACGCCGTAACTGATAACAACAGAATATTTACCCTTGCCTTTTGCGGTAAAGGCGAAGAAACTTTGTCCGCTGTTAAGTTTGTTATAACCTATGACAACAGCACGGTGAATTTTCGTGATGCTTCGGTGCTTTCGGATAAGGCAAAACTGGATTTTAATTCGGAAGAAGGCTGTTTGAGCATTATTTACCTTAACCAAGAGGGCGTGGATTTATCCCACGGAGAGGAACTTTTTACCGTTGATTTTAAAGCGGAAAATTTAACGGAGGAAACAACCTTTGATTTTTCCGTGTTCGACTGCGTTACAAATACCCTTGATACAGTCCCGGCGCAGGGAGGAAGCTGTAAAGCTCTGCTTGCTTCATCTTCAGCCAATAGCTCCGCAGGCACAAAAAAGACGGCTAAGGCATCATCTTCGGTGGGTACTGCCGGAAAATCATCGCAAGCATTAAAAAGCGATGATTCGTTGGAAAACAGCAAGGACGACAACGGCACAGAGAATCTGCAAAAGATTCAGGCGGAGCCGGAAAAATCTCAATCAGGCGACGGCGAAATACAGCGTTTGTCTGTGTCAAAGGGCGATAATTATTTATCTGCATTTATTTGCGGCGGCGTTATAATGTTCGTACTTTTGGCTGTCAGCGGTATTTCCTATCATATCGGCAGGAAAAGACGGCGCAGCGGCAAAGATGAGAACGAATAAGAAAAAATCCGAAAAAAATCGGGCAGAAACTCTGCCCGATTCGCGCAATGATTCACACTATATTTTAATTTGAAAATTATAAGGCATATATGAAAATGTAGATTTTACTCTTTTACAAGCACCTTTTTAATTTCGCTCACAAACATTTTGTGGAAATCGTCTTTGTACCATTTTTCTACATTCTCTTTATCAATAACGCTTTCTGCATTAAGGTTCTGAGCGTACATTTTTTTGCACACAAGCACAAGCCTTGCTTCTTCAAAATACGGGATTCCGTCCTCGGTAAAAGCGGGAGTAAGCCCGGTTTCTTTGGGCTTGTCGTAATCTCTTCCGCTTTTGCTTCCGCAGAAGGTCAGGGCGTCTTTGTATTTCTCGTCAAAAAAGGACATTGTAAAGCAGTCCTCTTTTTTGAGGAATTCCATGGTGTATCTTTGAGGTCTTATAAAGGTAAAGGCAACGTCTTTGCCCCACATAACGCCTACGCCGCCCCAGCTTACGGTCATTGTGTTAAATTCTTCTTTGGTGCCTGCGCTCACAAGCGCCCAGTCCTTGCCGATAAGCTTAAATGGATTGTCGTTTATCTGCTGTGGTTTGATTTCTTTGAATGACATTCTGCATCAACCTTTCGTGCATTGATTATTAGATTTTACGGTGCCGTTCACCGCTGTTTTAACTGATTTTATCATAAAAATGTATAATATTCAATGAAAATAAGATAATATACATAATATTCATTAAAATATACATTTTGCCGTAATTTTGTTAATTAGCCGAAAGTTCAGCAAATAAGCGGTAATCAACCTTATTATCAAGGGGGCGCAAAAAATATTTTTTAAAAATTTTGAATATTTATGCAGAAAACTCTTGCAATTTTGCATAATAGGTGTATAATAGCATTTGTAATTAAGAAACCACTGAATAAATCACGCAGAAAAGAAGTTTGCACAAATGATTTATCCGGTGCGTCATTAACAAAAATTAACCTTTGGAGGCAATTATTATGGCAGACAACAAGATTAAAAAAGTAGTTTTGGCATATTCCGGCGGACTTGATACTTCGATTATAATTCCATGGCTTAAAGAAAATTATGATAACTGCGAGGTTGTTGCCGTTTCCGGTAATGTGGGACAGGCCTCTGAGTTAGAGGGACTTGAGGAGAAGGCTTTGGCTACAGGTGCCTCCAAGCTCTATATTGAAGATTTAAACAAGGAATTCATCGAGGATTATGTTTGGCCTACTCTTAAGGCAGGCGCAAAGTACGAGGGTAAGTACCTTTTAGGTACGTCCTTTGCACGCCCTATTATTGCTAAGAGAATTGTGGAAATTGCAAAGGCAGAGGGCGCAGATGCAATTTGTCACGGCTGTACGGGCAAGGGCAACGACCAGGTTCGTTTTGAGCTTGCAATTAAAGCATATGCTCCCGATATGAAAATTATCGCTCCTTGGAGAACATGGGAGTTTAAATCCCGTGAAGAAGAGATTGAATATGCAGAAAAAATGAATATTCCTCTGAAGATAAACAAAGAAACAAATTACAGCAAGGATAAGAACATCTGGCATTTAAGCCACGAAGGTCTTGACCTTGAAAATCCTGCAAACGAGCCTACATATAACAAAGAGGGCTTCCTTGAACTGGGCGTTTCGCCCGAGCAGGCTCCCGACAAGCCCACCTATGTGACAATCAGCTTTGACAAGGGTGTTCCCGTTGCAGTTGACGGCGAAAAGTTAGGCGCAGTAGAAATCGTCGCTAAGCTTAACGAATTAGGCGGTAAAAACGGAATTGGAATTATCGATATGGTAGAAAACCGCCTTGTAGGTATGAAGTCCAGGGGCGTTTATGAAACACCCGGCGGAACAATCCTTTACCACGCTCACAGCAAGCTTGAAGAAATCTGCCTTGATAAAGATACTCAGCACTATAAGATGAATCTTTCCAATGCTTTTGCCGACCTTGTATATGACGGCAAGTGGTTCACTCCTTTGCGTGAGGCAATGTCCGCTTTTGTTGACTCAACACAGCAGACAGTCACAGGCGATGTTAAGCTTAAGCTTTATAAGGGCAACATTATTGACGCAGGAGTTACAAGTCCTTATTCTCTCTACGATGAGGAGATTGCAACCTTTGACGAGGATGAGGTTTACGACCAAAATGACAGCGCAGGATTTATCAATCTGTTCGGTTTGCCCATTAAGGTTCGTGCTAAAAAAGGACTTATTAAATAATTACATTTTGACTTTGTATAGGGCAGAGGAACACTCTGCCCTCAAAGCGTTTTTATAAGGCGGAAACAAAAGGCGTGTCAAACGCAGGTTTTGCACAAAAATTTCTGCCTTTTAAATTCCGCAGGGAATTTGGTAATTAACATCAGAGGTGATTAAATGCAGCTTTGGAAAGGACGCTTCCAAAAAGCCTTATCAAAAACAACCAACGACTTCAACAGCTCAATAAGCTTTGACAGCCGTATGTATAAAGAGGATATAGAGGGCAGTATTGCACACGCAACCATGCTTGGCAAATGCGGAATAATCAAGGAAGAAGAAGCCGAGGACATTGTCAAGGGTCTTAAAGGCATTGAAAAAGATATAGAAAACGGCGACCTCAAAATTGATATGGAGTGCGAGGATATTCACACATTTGTTGAGGGTGAGCTTACAAAGCGTTTGGGTGATAACGGCAAAAGACTCCATACTGCAAGAAGCAGAAACGACCAGGTTGCCCTTGATATTAAGCTTTACCTTAAAAAAGAGGCGGTAAACCTTAAAGAAATGCTTGGAAAGCTTGTTGAAGTCCTCTGCAATAAGGCAGAAGAATACAGCGATACGGTTATGCCGGGATATACACATCTTCAGCGTGCACAGCCTATCACTTTCGGACATCACCTTTTGGCGTATGCCGAAATGTTCTTAAGGGATATTTCACGCATTGACGATTGCCGGAAGAGAATGGACGAAATGCCGCTGGGCAGCTGTGCTCTGGCAGGCACGACATATCCCATTGACAGAAATATGACGGCTTCGCTTTTGGACTTTGAGAGAGTTACAAATAATTCCCTTGACGGTGTTTCAGACCGGGATCATTGTATGGAGCTTGCCTCGGCTCTTTCGATAGTTATGGTTCATCTTTCGAGATTCAGCGAAGAGATTATTATGTGGTGCAGCTGGGAGTTTAAATTTGTTGAGCTTGATGACGCATTTTCAACAGGCTCTTCCATAATGCCACAGAAAAAGAATCCCGATATTGCAGAGCTTGTAAGGGGAAAAAGCGGAAGAGTCTTCGGCGATACAATGACCCTGCTTACAGTTATGAAGGGTATTCCCCTTGCTTACAATAAGGATATGCAGGAGGATAAAGAGGCGATTTTTGACGCTGTTGATACGGTCAAAATGTGCCTAACTGCATTTACGCCGATGATTGAAACTATGAAGGTTTTGCCCGATAATATGCGCAAAGCGGCGGCAGGTGGATTTATTAACGCTACCGACTGCGCCGATTATCTTACAAAGAAGGGCGTACCTTTCAGGGACGCATACAAAGCTACCGGCGAGCTGGTTGCAGTCTGCATTGAAAAGGGAACAACCTTAGAGGAGCTTCCCCTTGAAGAATATCGGAAAATCTGTGATGTGTTTGACGAGGGAGTTTATCAGGCGATAACTCTTGAAAAGTGCGCAAACGACAGAAAGGTTTTGGGCGGCCCAAACAGCGGCAATGTAAAGGCTCAGGCTCAGAGAATAAAGAAACTGCTGGAGAAAAATTAGGATTTCTTTTGCACGGATAAATAAGATTTTTGCAGAAATATTACCGAGTGTTTAAGAGCTGATAATATAAGTTTTCAAAATAGATGACGCTGTCTGCTCGGAGAGAAAAAAGGATTGAGGTAAATGATAAAAGTAGGTATTGTGGGAGCAACAGGCTACGCAGGCGCAGAGCTTGTAAGGCTTATTACAAATCATCCGCAGGCGCAGGTGACTGCCGTCAGCTCGGTGTCGTTTCAGGGACAGAAGCTGTCGGAGGTTTACCCTGCTTATTTGAATATAAACGATATGGAGTGCGAAACTCAGGAACAAGTGGTTGAGAAAAGCGATGTTGTTTTTGCCGCACTTCCTCACGGACTTTCTCAGGAATTGGCAAAGCAGTGCGTTTCTAAGGAAAAAGCTTTTATTGACTTGGGGGCTGATTTCCGCCTGGAAAGCGAGGACGAGTATAAGGAATGGTACAACGGCGAGTTTTTGGATAAGGAGCTTCACGCTGAGGCTGTTTACGGTTTGCCGGAGCTTTTCAGAGAGAATATTCATAAGGGTCAGAAAATTATTGCAAATCCCGGATGCTATACAACCTGCGCTCCTCTAGCCCTTGCACCGGCTGTAAAGCTGGGCTTGGTTGAAACAAAGGGCATTATATGCGACTGCAAAAGCGGAGTGACGGGTGCAGGCAGAAAGCCTGTTCAGAGCAACCATTATCCCGAGCTTAACGAGGGCTTCCACGCATATAAGGTGGCTTCTCACCGCCACACCCCCGAAATTGAGCAGACTCTCTCAAAGCTTGCGGAAAAAAAGGTTACGGTTACATTTGTACCTCATTTGCTTCCGGTGAACAGGGGAATCCTTGCTACCTGCTACGCTGATATTAAAGAGGGCGTTACATTTGAGCAAATCAGAAAAGCCTACGAAGATTTCTACAAAGACGAGTATTTCGTACGGCTACTGCCCCAGGGAATGAACGCAGATATTCACAACATTAAGTACTCTAATTTCTGCGATATTTCTCTTCATCACGATAAAAGAGCAAATAAGCTTATTGCCTGCGGTGCTATTGATAATATGGTCAAAGGCGCCGCCGGTCAGGCTATACAGAATATGAACATTATCTTCGGCCTTGACGAAAAAACAGGTCTTGACATTGTTCCCCCTGCATTTTAATTTGTTTTAAGGTGATAATATGAATTATAAGTTTATAGAGGGCGGAGTGACCTCACCTATGGGATTTACGGCTCAGGGCGTGTGCGCCTCCGTTAAGCCTTCCAATACTACAAAGCGTGACCTTGCGCTTATTTACTGTGATACACTGTGCAACTCTGCGGCGGTTTTTACAAAAAACCTTGTTAAGTCCGATACAATCACCGTTACAAAGGAGCACCTTGAAAACGGCAAGGCGCAGGCGGTTATTGTGAATTCAGGCAACGCCAATACCTGTAACAGCGACGGATACGAAAAAGCTCAGGCTATGTGCCGTCTGGCATCTGAGGCTTTGGGCGTTAAGGAAGAGGATGTTATTGTCGCCTCAACAGGTGTTATCGGACAGACTCTCCCTATTGAGCCAATCGAAAAAGGCGTTGAAATGATGAAGGGTAAGCTCTCTAAGGAGGGCGGAACAAACGCCGCCGAGGCTATTATGACAACCGATACCGTGAAAAAAGAAATGGCGCTGGAGCTTACCTTGGACGGCAAAAAGGTTACAATAGGCGGTATAGCCAAGGGCAGTGGAATGATTCATATCAATATGGGAACGATGCTCTCGTTTGTTACCACCGACGCCGCCGTGTCATCAGAAATGCTCAAAGAGGCATTACTTGAGGCAGTTGAGGACAGCTTTAATATGGTTTCGGTTGACGGCGATACCTCAACTAACGATACCTTGGCAATACTTGCTTCCGGAAAAGCAGGTAATAAGGAAATCACAGAAAAAAATCAAGATTATAAAACCTTTGTTGCAGGCTTGACAGCGGCATTTAAAGTGCTTGCAAAAAAGCTGGCGTCCGACGGCGAGGGCGCAACAAAGCTGCTTGTTTGCAGCGTGAGCGGAGCAAAAACAAAGAAGGATGCAAAAGGCGTTGCAAAAAGCGTTATATGCTCAAGCCTTTTAAAGGCGGCTATGTTCGGAGCAGACGCAAATTGGGGGCGAGTACTTTGCGCTATCGGTTACAGCGGAATGGATGTAGATATAAAAAAAGTGGATGTTTCGTTTAAATCCGACAAAGGTGTAATAGATGTCTGTAAAAACGGCGCAGGATTAGAATTCTGTGAGGAAAAGGCAAAAGAAATTTTACTTGAAAAAGAGATAGAAATTGTTGTATCATTAAAGGACGGAAACGCTGAGGCAGAAGCCTACGGCTGTGACCTTACCTATGACTATGTAAAAATAAACGGCGACTACCGCACATAATGCCGAAAGACAAGGAAACCTGGAGGAATTTTAATGGATTTATCAAACAGGGCAAAGGTGCTTATTCAGGCAATGCCCTATATAAAGCAGTATTCGGGAGAAACAATCGTTGTAAAATACGGCGGAAACGCTATGATAAACGAACAGCTTAAAAGCGCCGTTATGAGCGATATTGTGCTGATGCAGTTGGTGGGAATAAATGTTGTGCTTGTTCACGGCGGCGGCCCGGAAATCAGCTCAATGCTTGAAAAAACAGGTAAAGAGTCCAAGTTTATTAACGGTATGAGAGTTACCGATAAGGAAACTATCGACATTGTTCAGATGGTTTTGGCAGGCAAGGTAAACAAAAGCCTTGTAAAGCTCCTTGAAGAACACGGCGGAAGCGCAATCGGTCTGTGCGGTCTTGACGGAAAAATGCTGATGGCCGAAAAGCTGATAACAGGCGAGGACTTAGGCTATGTTGGAGAAATTAAAGAGGTAAATCCCAAAGCCATTTACGACGCCGTAAACAATAATTATATTCCCATAATCGCCACCGTAGCCTGCGGTTTTGACGGCGAGGTTTATAACATTAACGCCGACCTGGCGGCGGCTCAGATTGCCGCAAAGATTAAGGCTAAAAAGCTGATTCTTATGACCGATATACGGGGTCTGTTGAGAGATGTAAACGATGAAAGCTCCCTTATTTCCGTTGTCAATGTCAGCGAGGTTCCGGGACTTAAGAGAGATGGCATCATTAAAGGCGGAATGATTCCTAAGGTTGATTGCTGTGTTGACGCAGTAAGAAGCGGCGTCAGCAGAGCTCATATAATCGACGGCAGGATTGAACACTCTATTTTGCTTGAGCTGTTCAGCGACGAAGGTATAGGAACAATGTTTTATTAAGGGGATTTTATGATAATCAGAGAAATGAAGCCTGAGGACTACGACCAAATTTACTCTATGTGGCAGATAACGTCCAAAAGAGCGTTGTCCGAAGCTGACAGCCGTCAGGGAATTGAAAAGTATTTAGCGAGAAATCCCGGTATGAGTATGGTTGCCGAAATTGACGGAAAAATCGTGGGCACTGTTTTGGCAGGTCACGACGGCAGACGGGGCTTTATTCACCATATGGCGGTGATGCCCCAATTTCGCAGACACGGAATTGGCAAAAAGCTCGCCAAAGCGGCAACGGATAAAATTTTTGAAGAC
This sequence comes from bacterium, assembly GCA_022774755.1. Classification (GTDB taxonomy): domain Bacteria; phylum Bacillota; class Clostridia; order Oscillospirales; family Acutalibacteraceae; genus Ruminococcoides. The sequence goes on along the minus strand of JALFLK010000005.1, from coordinate 14,098 downwards.
GGCATTGATAAAATCCATATTTTCTGCTATCAAAACAACGAAACAGGTCAGAGCTTTTGGCGTGATTTCGGATTTGAAAAGAGAGAGGATGTCTTTGTCTATTCCTACAAAGACTCAAAAAAGGAATGAAATAAATGAATACAAAAGATAAAGATTCACAATACATAATGCATACCTACGGCAGGTATGATGTTGAGTTGGTTCGGGGCGAGGGCGTTTATGCCTATGACGAAAATGGAAAAAAGTATCTTGATGTCAGCTCCGGCATAGGCGTTAATATTTTGGGTTATTGCCACCCGGGCTACACCGAGGCTGTTGCAAAACAGCTTAACACAATTCAGCATATGTCAAACTATTTTTACTGCAAGCCTGCCGCAGATTTGGCAGAAAAGCTCTGCTCACTTACGCCATTTTCAAGGGTATGCTTCGGCAACAGCGGAGCCGAGGCAAACGAATGTGCAATTAAGCTTGCAAGAAAATACAGCTTTGATAAATACGGCAATGACAGAAACGAAATAATTACTCTGCAAAATTCATTTCACGGCAGAACGGTAACCACCCTTTCTGCTACGGGACAGGATGTTTTTCATAACTACTTTTTCCCTTTTACTGAGGGCTTTTCATATGTTCCTGCAAATGATTTAGACGCTTTAAGGCTCTCTGCCAATGATAAAACCTGCGCCGTTATTATGGAGTGCGTTCAGGGTGAGGGCGGAGTTAATATTCTTGATAAAGACTATGTTAAAGCTGTCCGTGATTTTTGTACGGAAAAAGATATTTTGCTTATTATCGACGAGGTTCAGACAGGTGTTGCCAGAACAGGCAAGCTGTATGCCTTTGAGCATTACGGCATTGTGCCCGATGTTATAACAACGGCTAAGGGGCTGGGCGGTGGCCTGCCAATCGGCGCCTGCCTCTGCACGGAAAAGCTCAAAGATGTTTTGTCGCCCTCTACTCACGGCACAACCTTCGGCAGTAATCCGGTAGTATGTGCAGGAGCAAACTACGTTCTGGACATTGTTTCTAAGCCGGAGTTTTTGCAGGAGGTTACCGATAAGGGAGAATACCTTAAAAATAAACTTCAATCGGTAAACGGTATTAAGTCAGTCCGCAATCTGGGACTTATGGTGGGAATCGAGCTTGAAAAGGGCGACGCCCACAAAATTGCCGAAAAATGCGTGGAGAACGGCTTGCTGATTATAACGGCAAAATCTCTGCTTAGGATGTTGCCGCCACTTAACATAACCTGCGCACAGCTTGACGAGGCTGTGGCAATTTTAGAGAAAACACTTAAGGAGTGCTTGTAAAATGAAGAATTTGCTTAAGCTTGAGGATTGGTCTCCTCGTGAAATTATAGATTGCCTTAACCTTGCGGATCAGCTTAAATACGAGCAAAAGCACGGTATTGAGCATAAGGTCTTAAAGGGTAAAACTCTGGGAATGATTTTTGAAAAAGCCAGCACCCGTACTCGTGTTTCATTTGAAGTAGGTATGGTGCAGTTAGGCGGATACCCTCTGTTTTTGTCCTCAAACGATTTGCAAATAGGCAGAGGCGAGCCTGTTGAAGACACAGCAAGAGTGTTGTCTCGTTTTCTCGACGGAATAATGATTCGCACCTTTAAACAGGAGGAGGTTGAAAATCTGGCAAAATACGGAGACATTCCCGTAATCAACGGACTTACGGACTATTGTCACCCCTGTCAGGTGCTTGCGGATTTAATGACAATCAGGGAGTTTAAAGACAGGCTTGAGGGCTTGAAGATGTGCTTTATCGGCGACGGCAACAATATGATGAATTCTCTTATTGTAGGCGCATTAAGCACGGGTATGAGCATTTCTGTTGCATGTCCCGAAAATTTTGAACCGCCCCAGCATATTCTGAATTTTGCCGCACAGTACGGCGACAAGTTCACAATGCTCCGCAATCCTGTTGAGGCTGCACAGGGAGCAGATGTTGTCTGCACCGATGTTTGGGCTTCTATGGGACAGGAGCAGGAGAGAATCGCAAGGTGCGAAGCCTTTAAGGGTTACCAGGTCAACAAAGAGCTTATGTCCGTTACCAATACGGATTGTATGGTGCTTCATTGTCTGCCTGCGCACAGAGGCGAAGAAATTACCGCAGATATTTTTGAAGAGCACGCAAAAGAAATTTTTGAAGAGTCAGAAAACCGCCTTCATGCTCAGAAAGCCGTAATGGTAAAATGTATGGGCTGATAAATAATGAATTCAGAATAAAAGCAGAATAACGGAAGTGTTTTTAAAAAATCTCCATTCTGTATTTTGCCGGCTCTGCTTGTCGCCCAAGTGACTGTTGCAGAGCCTGTTTACTACAGTATATTATATGCTAAAAAATATAGACTAAAAATAAGCACAGCCCTCTGACTTTTGCGTCGGAGGGCTGTGCCTTTCGTTGCTTTTTAATAAATTTAACAGAATATATCCGAAAATTAAGCCTTGTTCACTGAACCGAAAAGCTCCATTTTTTCTTTAACTGTTTCTTTAATAGCTTCAAAACCGGGAGCCAAAAGCTTTCTCGGGTCAAAGCCCTTACCCTGCTGATCCTTGCCTGCTTCGATGTACTTTCTCGTAGCGTCGGCAAAAGCAAGCTGGCACTCAGTGTTTACATTGATTTTTGAAACGCCCAGAGAGATAGCTTTCTTAATCATATCGGCGGGAATACCTGTACCGCCGTGAAGAACCAAAGGCATCTCGCCTGTAAGCTGCTGAACAGCGTCAAGTGTTTCAAAGCTTAAGCCCTGCCAGTTTGCGGGATATTTACCGTGAATGTTGCCGATACCGGCAGCGAGCATTGTAACACCTAAATCTGCAATCATCTTGCACTCATTAGGGTCTGCACATTCGCCCATACCTACAACGCCGTCTTCCTCTCCGCCGATTGAGCCAACCTCTGCTTCGATTGAAAGACCCTTTTCGTTGCAGATAGCTACAAGCTCTTTAGTCTTTTCAACATTTTCGTCGATAGGATAATGTGAGCCGTCGAACATAATTGAGCTGAAGCCTGCTGCGATACAAGCCTTTGCGCCTTCGTATGAGCCGTGGTCAAGGTGAAGTGCAACAGGAACTGTAATGTTAAGCTCCTCCAACATTCCGTTTACCATTCCTACTACTGTTTTGTATCCGCACATATATTTACCTGCACCCTCGGATACACCTAAAATTACCGGTGAGTTCATCTCCTGAGCAGTTAAAAGGATAGCCTTTGTCCACTCAAGGTTATTGATGTTAAACTGACCTACTGCGTAGTGACCTGCCTTTGCTTTTGTAAGCATTTCTTTTGCATTTACTAATGGCATTATAATCTACCTCCGATTAAATATTGGGTGCTTAGCACCGCCTTATAGGTTATTATACTATAAACTCCCGTGAATATAAAGTCCTTAGGAGAAATTTTTTCTAAAATTGTCTGTTATTTGGCAATATTTAATCGAATTTACAGCTTAATTAAGAAATGTGCCTTTGGTTTTGATTTTTTGACTTATAGGCAGAGATTTTCAATAAATATTTCTGTTGATTTAAAATGAGTTAGGATATATAATATACCTAAGTAGATTCATCTGCAAATTCACCTGCTGCGGAGGTTAATATGGATAATCAGAACTTTAATTTTGATAATATTCCCACGCCGCGAAAGCCTGTTTTTCCGCCGTTGGATAACGCCAATGATAATAGAATAAATCAGGTTAATATGACGGAAAACACCAACGGAAATCCTGCGCCGAATCCCGAGCAATCGGAGATTCCCTATATTCCAAAAAGTGCATTTTCGCAGAATTATTATAATCCGGAGCAGAATCCGGCAAACATAGGAGGAGATTACCAAACCGCCCCTGTGCAGAATTCAGAGACCGGCAATTACCCCCAAAATCCGCAAATACCGATTCAGCAAAGCTCCGTAAATGTTCCGTACAATATGCCTTATCAAATGCCCTACGGAAATCAGTCGGGCACAGCGCCACGGCAGACGATTCAGCAAGAATATAATTCCAATATGCACGGAAATATACACGGACAAATTCCCGACAGAACCGCAAATTCTGCCGGAAATAACGGCGGTTACGGCGTAAATAATTATAATAACGGGAACGCTTACGCAAATCCGTACACAGCCCCAAATATGCCTGCCCAAAACATGTCTGCCGCAAATAACCCGGTTGTTTATCCTCAGCCTGCCAAAAAAAGCACGGGACTCAAGGTGTTTTTAATTTGCCTGTGCATTGTGTTCGTCATTTGTCTTGTAGGCTTTGTGGGTATGATTTGCTACTCCCTGGGACAAAGCTCCTCGGGAAATACAACCGACAACATAAGCCCTACACAGTACTACGGCTATGCTTCTCCCACAACTCCCTCGGTTCACAACGAATCCGATTACAGCTCAAAGGTTAATCCCGATTATCCCGGGCTGGAGCTTCAATCAGTGCCGTCAGACAGCAACAGCGAAAAATACAACGCTGAATATTCCTATAATATGGTTTCCAAGTCGGTGGTGGGCATTATGTGCTATTCCGGCGAAATAACCGATGTTTCACAATGCACGAACCAAGGCTCGGGCACCGTAATTTCAAAAGACGGCTACATTGTTACAAACTCTCACCTTATTAACAACAGCAAAACCGATTATGCAATCCAGGTTGTAACCTACGACGGCAAAACCTACACAGCAGGAGTGGTGGGCTTTGACTCACGAACAGACCTGGCTGTGCTTAAAGCCGATGCAAACGACCTTGTTCCCGCACAGTTTGAAAATTCCAAGGATATGCAGGTTGGCTCGGGCGTTATCGCAATCGGCAATCCCGGCGGAATCGGCTATCAGAATTCACTTACAAGGGGTGTTATCTCTGCCTTTGACAGAACCGTCGCCTCCAACACAAGCGTAAAATATATTCAGACCGACGCAGCCATTAACCCCGGCAACAGCGGAGGCCCTCTCTGCAATATGTACGGCAGGGTTATCGGCATTAACACCTCAAAAATCGTCTCCGAAAAGTACGAGGGAATGTGCTTTGCCATTCCTACCGAAACCGTAAAAGCTATTACCGACGACCTTATCAGGCAGAGCTATGTAAAAGGCAGAGTTAGGTTAGGCGTTGTGGGCGTTGCGGTAACAGCCGCCGACCGTTCTGCATACGGTTTTCCGGCAGGAATTATGGTAGAGAGCATAGATGAAAACGGACCGTTAAAGGACAGCGATATTCAGCAATACGACATAGTTACGAAAATCAACGGCGAAAGCGTTGCGAATTTCGGAGACATTTACACACAGCTGGAAAAATACAAACCCGGCGACAAAGTAACCCTTGAGGTTTACCGTTCAGCGGTGATTGCAGGAGAAGAAAAAACCTTTACTGCCGACGCAGTTTTGGCGGAAGACAAGTAAAAGTGATTTTGATAAGTTGAATACAAACCCTGAATGTAGTATAATACAAGGCAATATATTTTAATAACCGTTTTAAAGGAGAAATTACAATGCCGTTTATAAATGTGTATGTCAGCAAGGATTTAAATAACCAAGAGATTACTGCCGTAAAATCAAGACTGGGCAAGGCTATATCGGTTTTTCCCGGCAAAAGCGAAAGCTATCTTATGGTGAACATAACGCCGAAATGTAATCTGTTTTTCGGAGGAAAGAACGATAAAGACTGCGCTGTTGCAGAGGTTAAGCTTTTTGGCGGAGTTGTGCCACAATACAGCGAAAAATTCACCGAGGAGTTTTGCAAAATTATGCAGGAAGAGCTGAAAATCGCCGGCGACAAAACCTATGTGACCTATCAGGGAATAGAAAACTGGGGCTTTAACGGCCGCAATTTTTAGTTTCTATCCTATATAAAGAGTATCATATATTCTTAAAAGGGGAATTTTATGAAATCATACAGAAAAGAACTCTGGTTTAATGTGCCTCAGCGCAGAAAAATCATCAGAATTACCGAGGACGTTCAAAAGGCAATAAATGAAAGCGGAATAAAAGAGGGGCTTGTGCTTGTAAACGCTATGAACATTACAGCCTCCGTATTTATTAACGACGACGAAAGCGGTCTTCATTCGGATTACGAAAGATGGCTTGAAAAATTAGCTCCCGAAAAGCCCTATGAGCAGTACGCCCACAATGGCTTTGAGGATAACGCCGACGCCCACTTAAAAAGAACGGTTATGGGCAGAGAGGTTGTGTGCGCAATTACGGAGGGCAAGCTGGATTTCGGCACGTGGGAACAGATTTTTTACTACGAGCTTGACGGTATGCGCAGAAAGCACGCACTCATAAAAATAATCGGAGAATAATTTTACTTAGGAGATAATTATGAAAATTGTTGTATTGGCAGGAGGATTAAGCACCGAGCGTGACGTGTCTATTGCGTCGGGAGCTTTGGTTGCAAAGGCATTAAGAGAAAGAGGTCATAAGGTTGTCCTTTTAGACGTTTTCCGTGGATACGAGGAGGACATTTGCGACGTTGACGCACTCTTCAGAGAAAACTACGATTTTACAAAGGAAAGCGCTGTTTCAGAGGAAATCCCCGATTTAGAGCAGGTTAAAAGCTCCCGAAAAGACAAAACCGACAGATTTTTAGGCAGAAATGTTGCGGAAATCTGTACAGAGGCAGACATTACTTTTCTTGCTCTCCACGGCGACGTGGGCGAAAACGGCAAGCTCCAGGCGACCTTAGATTTGCTGGGCATTAAATACACGGGCTCCGGCTATCTGGGCTCTGCTCTTGCTATGGATAAAGGTCTGACAAAAAGTGTGCTGATTCAGAATAAAATTACAACTCCTAAGGGAGAGTATTTTTACCTTGAAGATAAAAAATCAGGCAAAATAATGCGCTGGAACACCTTTCCCTGTGTTGTAAAGCCCTGCGCAGGCGGCTCAAGCGTGGGAATTTCTAAGGTGGAGAACAAAGAAAACCTGGAAAAAGCCGTTGACGAAGCCTTTAAATACGAAAAAGAGATTGTTATTGAAGAGTTTATAAAGGGACGGGAATTCTCCGTAGGCGTTATTGAGGGCGTTGCGCTTCCGCCTATTGAGATTATTCCCAAAACCGGTTTTTACGATTACAAAGCAAAATATCAGGCAGGACTTACCGACGAAATCTGCCCTGCGGATATTGACGGCGAAACCGACAAAAAGCTAAGGTCAGCGGCGGAGGACTGTTTTAAGGCTCTCAAGCTACAGGCTTACGGAAGAATTGACTTTTTGCTTGACGAAAACGGCACAGCCTACGCCCTTGAGGCAAACTCTCTGCCGGGAATGACCCCCACCAGCCTGCTCCCTCAGGAGGCGGCAGTTGAAGGAATTAACTACGGCGAGCTTTGCGAAAAGATAATTGAGGTATCCCTGAAAAAATACGAATCGGAGAATGTATGATGAAACACCTCGGCACGGTAAGGCTTGAAACGCAGCGGCTGATACTTCGCAAAGCAAAGATAAGCGACGCCGAAGATATGTTTAAAAACTGGGCAAGTGACAGCAGAGTAACAAAATTTTTAATATGGGAGCCTTACACAAATACGGAAGATGTAAGGGGCTACATAAGCTTTTTACTTGAAAATTATAAAAATGATAATTACTATTATTGGTTTATTGAATTAAAAGAAACACAGGAGCCGGTAGGAGCAATAAGCGTTGTCCAGATGAGTGAGGACATTGAAAGCGCATTGATAGGTTATTGCCTTGGTTATAATTGGTGGCATCAGGGAATTATGACCGAAGCATTTACAGCAGTTATTAAGTTTTTGTTTGAGGAAGTCGGCATAAACAGAATTGAATCAACACACGACCCAAACAACCCAAATTCCGGAAAAGTAATGAAAAAATGCGGACTTCGGTACGAGGGTACGCTCCGTCAGTCAGGCAAAAACAATTGCGGTATATGCGATAGCGTTTATTACGCAATGCTGAAAGAGGATTACTTAAAAGATAAAAAATATAAATAAAGGTGCTGTTATGAAAAAATTTACTATCAGACAGTTTGCAGAAGCCTGTAACGGAAAATTCGTCGGCGATGAAAAATACTTGGATTATCCCATTACTTCTGTTGAGCGTGACAGCCGACAGGTAAAAGAGGGAAGTATGTTCCTTGCCATTAAGGGCGCCAGGGTTGACGGTCACGATTTTATTGAGAAATGCTTTGAACGGGGAGCAATCTGCGCCCTGTGCGAAAGACCTCCCCAAAACCCGAGCAAGCCTTATATTCTTGTGGAATCTACCCTTGAAGCCGTAAAATCGGCGGCAGAGGCATACCGAGGTCTTTTTGATATTCCTGTTATCGGAGTTTCGGGAAGCGTGGGCAAAACCTCCACAAAAGAGATGATTGCCTCTGTTTTAAGTCAGAAGTTTAATGTTCACAAGACAAGCGGTAATCTGAACAACGAGCTGGGTGTGCCCCTGACACTTTTTGGTCTTGAACAGGAGCATCAGGCGGCGGTTATAGAAATGGGTATCTCGGATTTCGGCGAAATGCGCCGGATTTCAAAGATGGTTAAACCCACAATCTGCGTTATCACCGTTATCGGCTGCTGTCACCTTGAAAATTTAGGTGACTTAAAGGGTGTTTTAAAAGCTAAGACGGAGATGTTTGAAAATATTACCCAGGGCGGAAAGGTAATCCTTAACGGCGACGACAAAATGCTGAGAACAGTTACCGATGTAAAAGGTGTTACGCCGATTTTTTACGGACTGGGCAAAGAAAACGAATACACGGCAAAAGATATTGAAAACCGTACCGACCGTGGAATTACCTGCAAAATTTGCTTTAACGGCAAGGCTTTGCCTGTAACAATTCCGGCAATCGGTAATTATATGGTATCAAACGCATTGGCGGCGGCGGCAATAGGCAATGTCCTCGGGCTAAGCGACAGCCAAATCATAAGCGGTGTTGAAAGCTACAAAACCGTGGGAAGCAGAGCAAATGTTATTAAAACAGGCGGTATTACGGTAATCGACGACTGCTACAACGCAAATCCCAACTCCGTGAAAGCCGCTTTGGACACGCTTGCAAACTTCGGGGGCAGAAGGGTTGCGGTATTAGGCGATATGAAAGAGCTTGGCAAAGACGAGCTTAGGCTCCACCGGGAAATCGGCGCTTACGCCTGTGAAAAAGCAGATTTTATTATTGCCGTTGGCCCTCTCGCTGTTAAAATTAAAGAGGGCGCAGGCGATAAATGCGTTTATTTTGAGAGCCTTGACAAGGCTTTGGCAGAGCTTTCTTCGCTGATAAATACCGGCGACACAGTCCTTGTTAAAGCCTCTCATTCAATGGAATTTAACAAAATAACGGAGCTTTTGAAAAGCACCGATAAAATCTGAGGTATTCAAAATACGGAAAACAGCAGAAAATTATAATCAAACAAGACAAAACAAATCAAAAAATCGACAAGGCAGAAACCTTGTCGATTTTGTTTTATATTTCCTTTTGAGTTTGAATTTCAGATTCCCTAAACATTTTTAGGGAGGGGATATTTTTCCAGATAATTTTCGTAACGCTCTTTGAATTTTCCGTCGTCCTCCGACTTAATCTCCTGGAGGTATTCGTGAGTTTCAAAGCTTTCAAGATTTATCTGAATAATGCAAACCGCAACATTAGAGCAATGGTCGGACACACGCTCGCAGTTTGTCAGCAAATCAGAGAGGACAAAGCCCATCTCTATGGTACATTCGCCGTCCTGAAGTCTTTTTATATGGCGTGACTTTAATTTGTCGCTTAGTCTGTCAATAACCTGCTCCAAAGGCTCAACTGTTTCAGCCAGAGAAACATCGTTGCTCTGGAACGCCACAACCGTGGTTTCAAGAACTTCGTCCAAAGCGCCGATAATAACCTGAAGCTCCTCTTTTGCTTTATCGGAGAATCCGATTTTTTTGTCGTGCATTTCTTTTGCGCTGTTAAGAATGTTGATTGCGTGGTCGCCGATACGCTCAAAATCGCCTATACAGTGCAGAAGTCTTGCAACCTCTTTGCTGTCGCTTACAGTCAGATTCCTGCTGCTGAGCTTTACAAGGTAAGTGCCTAAAACATCCTCGTACTGGTCAATTTTTTCCTCACTTTCCTGTATCTGTTCGGCTTTCTTTTCGTCATATTTTTTCAGCAGACTCAAAGCGTCCATAATTGTTCTGTATGCTCTGTCTGCCATTTTGCCTGCCATAACCGTGCATTGTTCTGTTGCAATAGCAGGAGTGTTGAGAAATCTCTCGTCAATAAATACTGTTTCCTCGTCTGTCTGCTTGTCCCTGATTGTAAGGCAGGCAAGCTTTTCAAGCTGCCTTGCAAAGGGAAGGAGAAGAGAAGTTGATAACAGGTTAAATATGGTGTGAATAATTGCTATTTCCGCAGGACCCACAACCTCGCTGACAAAGGAGAACTGCATAAACGCATTCAGCGAATAGAATACGGTAAGCCATACCAGCGTTCCTATGATGTTAAAGTAGAGATGAACTATTGCGGCACGCTTTGCGTTTTTCTTTGCGCCGATGCAGGAAATAAGTGCGGTTACGCATGTGCCGATATTTTGTCCCATAACGATGGGTATTGCCATTGAGTAGGTAATACTGCCGGTGGAAGAAAGCGCCTGAAGAATACCAACCGAGGCGCTGGAGCTCTGGATAACAGCCGTAAGCAAAGCGCCTGCCAGTACTCCGAACAAGGGATTTTCAAACATAGTGAGGAAGTGCGTAAATTCAGGAATATCAGCCAGCGGAGCAACGGCACTGCTCATTGACTCCATACCGAACATCAAAACGGCAAAGCCGATAAAGATGCCGCCGATATTGTGCTTTTTGTCGCTTTTTGAGAACATTATCAGAATAATTCCCGCAAAAGCAAAAAGCGGTGAGAAATTGGCAGGCTTTAAAAGCTGCATAATCAGGCTGTCGCCCTGAATACCCGAAAGGCTCAAAATCCACGCAGTAATCGTGGTACCCACATTTGCGCCCATTATAATTCCGATAGCCTGCTTAAGCTTCATAATTCCTGAGTTTACAAAGCCGACTACCATAACGGTAGTTGCAGAGGAAGACTGAATTATTGCGGTTACTGCGGCTCCCAGCAAAAAGCCCTTCATTGTGTTGGATGTCATTTTTTCCAATGTCTTTTCAAGCTTTCCGCCTGACAGCTTTTCAAGACCGTCGCCCAAGATGTTCATACCGTACAAGAACAGCGCAAGACCACCTAAAAGAGAAAACACAGAAAAAATATCCATAATCTTACTGCACTCCTTGATGTTATAGTGTTTAAACTTATTTTTATTTTAGCTGACGCTAATATCTCCGAAAAATTCAAAACCCGTTTTAAGCTTTTCGGGATATTATGTTGAACACGGTTTTTGCCGTAATTTCGCTCATAATCAATACGGTAACCATAACTATGCTAACATATTTCAACCTCTATTGCAAGGTTATTTTTATTGTATGCAGTAAAAAAGGAACGCCGTTCAAAAAAGCGTTCCTTTTGTATAAAAGTTTCTTGTTCAGGACAATAATTATGTTGATTTTTGGCTTATTCAGCCGGGTTGAAAGTGACTGTTATTTCAGTTCCTTTGCCTTCTTGGCTTTTAAGAGAAACCGAGGCGCCGTGCTGCTGGGCAATATATTTTACGATAGCAAGCCCGAGTCCCGTGCCGCCTGTTTCCTTTGATCTGCTCTTATCAACACGGTAAAATCTCTCAAATATTCTGTCCTGATGCTCCGGAGGAATTCCTATTCCGGTGTCAGCAACTTTGAGAACTGTGCCGTTTTTTCCGCTGACGGTAATATTTACCTTTCCGCCGGGCTTATTGTACCTGATAGCGTTGTCGCACAGGTTGTAAACAAGCTCATAAAGCAGATTTCCGTCGCCTTTAACATAGGCATCATCTGCGGAAATTTCAAGGGAAACATTGTTGTTTTCTGCCTTTATCTGCAAATCCTCCGCACATTCCCTTGCAGTCTGGGCAAGGTTTACGGTTTCGTTTTTCTCGATTTCGGATTCGTCAAGCCGTGAAAGCTTTAGAATATCCCCGATAAGAGCCACAAGCCTGCCAGCCTCACGGCTGATTTTATGGGCAAAGCCTTTGACATCCTCGGGCTTAGCAATGCCTGTTTCAATCATTTCTGCATAACCCGAAATTGATGTCAGGGGAGTTTTAAGCTCGTGGGACACATTCGCCGTAAACTCACGGCGAATATTTTCGGCTTTTTTTCTTTCGGTAATGTCCATAATAATGCAGATAACGCCGTTTTGAGTTTTGTCGTAAAACACCGGGCTTGCAAGCACCTGCAAAACCTTTTCTCCCAAGGGGAGTTCAATTTCCGTGTGCGTGCCGTTCAGCGCACGGTCAACTGCACCCAAAAAGTTTTCGTTCCTTGAAAAATTAACAATATTTACATTTGAAACATTGTTTGCATTCAGCAGGGAAATGGCACTGTCGTTTTTCATCAGAACATTTTTGTCCATATCAACAAGCACAAATCCCTCGGACATATTTGCAATAAGCACGTCTATTTTTTCTTTTTCACGGCGGAGCTTTTCAATATGACTGTTGATTTTTTCCCGCTGTTCACGGATTATATTTGAAAAGGGAATAAGCTCTTCATATACCGGGTCGTCAGCGTTTGACGCCATATTTTCAATAGGCTTGATTATGCTTTTGGTTGCCTCCGCAGAAAAAGCAAGGCACACCGCAAACACATACAGGGCGATAAACACAAATATAGGCGTCATCCGCATAAAGGCGGAAAAAATGCCGTCGGTTTGCTCCGAAACCCTCAGCACATTGTTATTATCAAGCAAAACAGCGGAGTAATAGGCTGTTTTGCCCAAGGTTGCAGAGTCCCTGGACGCCTGACCGTGGCCGGATTTTCTTGCCTCAATAACTTCGGGGCGGTCGTTGTGGTTTTCGGTAATTTTATCGGGGTCTGCCTGAGAATCATAAATTACCGTGCCGTCCTCGGAGATTAAAGTGATGCGCTTGTTTGAATTTGTAAAGGCTTTAAGCTTATCGGCAGAATAATCCGGTGCGCATACTTCTGCCGCCGTATCTGCATATCTGCGCAGTTCGTTTTTTACATTATCGGTGTAAAAATACCAAAAGGCAAAGCTTGCCGACAGGGCGGTAAGCAGAATAGAGATTATTCCTACAAGCAAAAGTCTTCTGGTAATTTTGCTTTTCAGCTTCATTTATTCACCTGCTTTGTATCCAACATTTCTGACGGTTTTTATAATACTGCCTGCACTGCCGAGCTTCTGCCTGAGGGTTTTTATGTGCATATCTACCGTTCTGCTTTCGCCCTCAAAGTCATAACCCCAAACCTGTTCAATGAGCCGTTCTCTTGATAAGGCTATGCCCTTGTTTTGCAAAAAGTACTTCAAAAGCTCATATTCTTTAAAGGTAAGCTTGCACTCTTTGCCGTCAACGGTAACGGTATGCTTGTCATCATCAATAACTATTCCCTGAAAGCTCAGCACTTTTTGGTCGCTGTTTTTCGGGCATCTTCTCAGCAGAGCCTTTGCCCTTGAAACAAGCTCCATAACGCCGAAAGGCTTTGTAATGTAGTCGTCAGCCCCGGAATCAAGCCCCTTGACCTTGTCGATTTCCGTAGATTTTGCCGTGACCATTATCACGGGTATATCCTTTGTATCATCGCCTTGGCGGAGCTTTTTCAGTATGGCAAGCCCATCCTCCCCGGGGAGCATAATGTCCAGCAAAACAAGGGACGGAAGACTTTTTCGGCAGGCTTCATAAAAACTGCCGCTTTCAGAAAACGCCTCAACCTCAAATCCGCTGTTTTTAAGCGCATAGGTTTCCATTTCACGAATATCCTGGTCGTCTTCAATTATGTATATCATAAAAACCTCCTGATGCCGAAATAAAATCCGCAAATTGCCGCAAGACGGATTTACCTGTGTTCTGTGAGGCTATTATACCATAACAGCGGTAAATATTCAGCTTTTTATAAAAATCGTCCGATAAAATTATTTAGGGAAACACTGAATAAATCACATCATAAGATTGTTTGCACATCTTGCTTGCATCTTTTCCGTCAGCCTGCCCAAAAAATCCTCGTAATGCGTCAGCATTACTGCGGTTTGTTTGTGCAACCTGACAAAAAATCTGACGG
>JALFLK010000004.1 GCA_022774755.1 bacterium | reverse complement strand
CCTGCGCCGCTGCCGCCGCCGAAGCACTCCTTATTTTCCTTTTTTGTCGGAAAATCCGAACCGCCTGAGGCAAAGCCGTAGCTTACCTTTGACACAGGGATTATTATAGTTCCGTCAGGAGAGGTAATGGGGTCGCCGACGATTGTGTTTACATCAACCATTTCTTTGATTTTCTGCATTGTGGTCTGCATTAAGCCGTTAATAGGATGATCGCTCATTTAAAACACTCCTTATTTAAACTCAAAATATATTATTGCCCACGCTTTGGTTTTCTTAACCGTGCATTGGCGTTATCTGTATTATTGTTTCTGAATATTTATATTTTATTTATCGTCAGTCACAGATTTATGGCCGTTTTGAATATTGTTTTCATCCGGTGAATTTTCCTGGGGTGCCTTTGCCTTTTTAAGTTTTAGCATAAGCTGTAAAGCCTTAAATCCGTGGACAACCGCCGCCTTAATAAGCCAGAAAATTCTAATGTCACCGCTGAATCTACATACAGCCTTACTTTTTGCGCCCTCTGTAAAATCCGGCGTTACCATAACCTTAAAGTCTTTGCAGATACAAACCTGTGATATTGCGCTGACCGCAGGATACACGGCGGTACAGGCATAGCCGAAATTAAGAGCTGTATCTGCGGCGTTTTCTCCCGATACGGTAATATCTACCATAAGCTCCCTTATAATCACGTGAGAAAAAACATCTTTCAGCGCTCCCACAGCAAGAGAGCCTATCTTTTTGATAATATTTATAATTCCCGATACGCCGTTTTGCTCAAACAGCTTTTTAATTGAAACACCGTCGTTTTTTTCCTTTTTCGGTTTTTCCCTTTTCGGCTTAGCTTCAGGTGATTTAGGCTTCTTTTTTTTTCTCTTTTGGGGAACAATTCTAAATCTCAAAAAACCGATTTTTGCAACGCAGTACAGCTTTGTTCTGTACCGTGCGTCAACTCCCACGGGGATAATCGAAATAAGCCCCAAAATCAGAAATATTCCCAGTAATATATATAAGAAAATCAAGGGCACATCCCCTTATTTAATCAGCAAAAATTAATCCGCCGTAACTTTGTTAATTACTTCTTCAACCGTTGTGTTTATTTCTTCATCGGAATTCTCGTCAAATTCCGGTAATTTGCCCTGACCGGGCAATTCGCCTGTGTCGGCGCTGTTATCATCAGAATTTTCCTCCTGCTCCTTTTGCGGAAGAGGCGGAAGCTCCTCAAGAGATGAGATGCCGAAGCACCTGAGAAAATTATCGGTGGTACCGTAAAGCAAGGGCCTGCCGGGGAGCTCGAGTCTTCCCCTTTCTTCAATTAAGCCCTTTGTGCAAAGACTGCCGATTACACCGCTGCAATCAACACCCCTGACCTGCTCCACAAAAGCCTTTGTAACAGGCTGATTGTAAGCAACCACTGCAAGCACCTCAAGAGCCGCCTGTGACAGGGGTGTATTCCTGCGCAAATCCATTACTGTTCTGATTTGCGCAGCGTACTCCTTTCTTGAAACCATTTGGTAAGATTTCTCAAGTCTTATAATAGTTATGCCACGACCGGACTTGTTGTATTCTTCAATTAAAATACCAAGCTGCTTTTCAGCTTCTTTTTCTGTTATTTCCAATGCCGCCGCAATTCTTGCCAGCTCTACGGGCGATCCGCAGGCAAACAAAATTGCCTCTGCACCGGCTCTGATTTGTTCAGGTGTCAAAGTTTTTCCTCCGTCATTTTTACTGTTGCGTTATCTCCGTCGCCCTCAATACGCACTCGCTTGCCTTTTACAAGCTCAAGCACCGCAAGGAACGTTGCCACAAGCTCGCTTTTTTCTTTGCTGGCAACAAAAAGCTCGCTGTACTTTACTTTTTTTCCGTGCCAAAGTCTGCGCATAACAGAAATTATCTTTGAGCTTACGGAAATAACCTTTTTAGATACAATGCCCGAAAAAGCGTTAGCAGGCGGAGGGAGTTTTTTCTTGCCCCTTCCCACAGCGCTTACATAAGCGTTCGCTATATCCGAGCTTGGGTGAATTCTATTATAAGTAAGGTCGTACTCCACAGGAGAGGGTTCACGGAAAAAGTTATCAAAAGAAACCATTTTCCCCAGTTTTCCTGCCGTTTCACGGCAAAGCTGATACTCAAGGAGCTGACCTGTAAGCTCCTGCTTTAGCTGTGACGCTTCTTCCTCGTATTTCGGGAGCAGGGACACGGACTTAATATATACAAGTCTTGACGCCATTTCGAGAAATTCCGACGCCACATCAAGCTCCTGTTCCTGCATTTGCTTTATCTGCTCCATATACTGTTCCAACAGGTCGGTTATAATTATATCGGTAATTTCGATTTTGTTTTTTGCAATCAGCGTCAGCAGTAAGTCCAGCGGTCCCTCAAAAACAGGCAGTTTGTAGCTGATTTGAGCCGTAGTTTCCACAATATCCTCCCTTTAAACAACAGGATAGCTTGCGCCAAACAATGAAAACAGTGATTTTGACAAAAAGCTTAAGAAATCGGTTATTCCGCTCTGCAAAAAGTTCAGCGGAACACTCAAAACGCCGATGAATAAAAGCGCAAATATAATAATGAAATAATACTGCTGATAACGGGAAATCTGATACACTATTCTGTCGGGCAAAAACGCAAACAGAATCTTCGAGCCGTCAAGAGGCGGAACGGGAATCAGGTTAAATACTGCAAGGGAGATGTTGCAGGTAATGTAGTAAGAAAGAAAAATGTTAATGTATCCCCACAAGTCGCTTAAAAGGAAGGACAACGGCGTAAAGCCCACTATTCCGTAAAAAATCAGACATCCGGCAAAGCCTGCCACGATATTCGCAAGAGGTCCTGCAAAGGCTGTTATCGCCATCCCTGCCTTCGGATTTTTAAAATTTCTCGGGTCAATGGGAACGGGCTTTGCCCAGCCGAAGCCGAACAAAAGCATACACAACGCACCCATAGGATCAATGTGAGAAAGGGGATTAAGGGACAGTCTGCCTCGGTACTTTATTGCCTTGTCGCCCAAAAGCGATGCTGTAAAGGCATGAGCCCACTCGTGAAAAGGCAGAATAAGAAAAATAATCAGCAATACCGCAAGAATCTGCATAAGCGCAGTCTGAAAAGTAAGCTGTCCTCTCATCAATGTATAAAGCATAATCTATGTCCTCCGTTACAGGGTAAATCACCATTATAAATATTTACATTACATTATATAATAAAACTTTCAAAAACACAAGGTCGGATTTTGGGCATAAAATCAATTTTACAGCGAAGATTTGGAATTCTCAAATATTGACATACTAAAAATGTAAATATATAATAAAATTGTAGAAAATTGCAGAATTTGAGGGGGGAGATGATTATTATAAATCAACTTACTGTTGACCGAGGAAACGATATGTTATTTACAAAAGAGCATACGCAAATTGCCAAGGGCGCTGCGATTTTACTTATGCTGCTTCATCACCTTTTCGGAATTGCCGTAAATGTTGATTATTTTCAAAACGACTTTTTCTCCGCTTTAGGCGGTTTCGGCAAGGTATGCGTTTCAATGTACGCTTTTATGAGCGGATACGGTCTTTATCTGTCCTACAAGGCTAAAGGCACGCTGAAACCTTTTTCCAGAATTCTCAGCCTATACTTGAGATATTGGATTGTCCTGGTTTTTGCAATAATCCCCTCTATGCTGATTTTTGACGGAGAAGCCCTGAAAATCGGCATAGTAAAAACGGTTATGAACTTTTTGGGATTATACTGCACATGGAATCCTAATGCATGGTTTATGTTTCCGTATTTTGCATTTATTTTGCTTCTGCCTGCAGTTACTAAACTTATTTCCAAAATACATAACAGGGCTGTGCAGTTTTTTACCGACATATTCATTTTGTTTATCATCCCTATTGTATTCATAGTTGTTTTTGACAAGTGCGTTACCTTGCCCAGCAGCGGAATGGTCAGCTACTTTCTTCAGTCTGTTCTATACGGCATAGTTGTAATGATTCCGTTTTTTTCAGCTGGATATATTTTCGCAAAATACAATATATTCAGTAAATTAAAATTAGCAAAGCTGAATATTGTTCTTAAAATTATATTATCATTATTTTTGATTGTCGCATGTTACTTTATCAGGAAAATACCAACATACAGCGCTTACGGTATGACATACACAGATTTGATAATTGCACCTGTACTGATACTGTCTTTTTCCATGCTGATTGTGGACACGAATATTAAACCTTTAGTCTTTTTCTTTAAGAAAATGGGGGTTTTGTCCTGTAACATATGGTTAGTACACTATATATTTTGTCAGGGTGCTCTAAACATTTTAACGTATGCTCCCAAATACCCCATAATCATCTTTTTGTTTACCGTTTTACTTACAGTTGTTGCTGCAATTATTATCGAATTTATTTATTCGCTGATGACAAGGCTGTTTGGCTTTATTAAAAACAAAATAATAAAAACGAAACAAAAAAAGCTCCGGTAATATTTAAACGGCCTGCATATATGCAAGCCGTTTTTTATTTTCATTCGCTATGTAAGCGAATATTAACCGTTTAAGCCGAAAGAAATTGAGATTGCTTTATTTATTGCGTCCATTGAGCTTTCGTCAACCGTTCCCATCTTTTCCTTTAAACGCTTTTTATCTATTGTTCTGACCTGCTCCAAAAGCACCACGCTGTCCTTTGCAAGCCCGCTGTTTAATGCGTTTATAGAAATATGGGTCGGCAATTTTGCCTTGGACTGCTGGCTGGTAATTGCGGCGGCAATCACCGTTGGGCTGAAGCGGTTGCCCACATCGTTTTGTACTATTAAAACCGGCCGTACTCCCCCCTGCTCTGAACCTATTACAGGGCTTAAGTCTGCATAATAAATATCTCCCCGTTTTACCGTCAATTTATTCACGCTCCAAAGTTTTCAATTCACTAATACTATTTTTGCCACATAATTTTTTCTTATACAGCTTAATACATAATATTTCGTTTTTTCGGGTTGCGTGAAATATATTTTTGGCTAAATAATTATGTTTTCACTCATTTGACCACGCCGTAACAAACAGCTACGCATACGGGGAAACATTCGTAAACTCAAAGGTGAAATCGTCAGTTTGGATTTTGTCTATAAAGCCCGACGGTCGGTTTACAAAAATCTTATATTGGCAATTTTCCTCTTCGGCGGTGAACACGCTCTGATTATCGGTGGATTCACATAGCGTAATCTCTCCTGCGTTTATCAGGCTAAAACATCTGTAAAGTCTGCTGAAAAACGCAGAGTCAGGCAAAGCGTCAACACTGCCGGTTCTCGAAAGCCCTCCCAACGAGTATGTTAGCTCTCCGTCCTTATAGGAATAGGAAGAACCGCAAAGAGTATCGGGTTCGGTTACCGTAATATTCATTACTCCCTGCCTTGCACTTGAAAAATCCGCCTTAACGGAAATGTCATTTGAGCTGACAGAAAGCTGTGCGGAAAAGTCAGTTACAGGCTGACAGGCGTCTGTCTTTTTGCAGGAACACATAAATAACGCAGAAAATAAAAATATAGCACATATTAAAGAGATAAGCCTTTTCATAGAAGCCTCCTTCTCTAAAATATATGCCGTATAAATATCATAAATTACATTTTAAAAACGCCTTGGGAATACACTCTATAAGGTCTGTAGGAAGCATTGAAACAACGCCTTTTTCAGACGAAGCTATGTCACCTGCCAGGCCGTGAAGATAAACTCCGGCACAGGCACATTCAAAGGGCATTTGAGGATTTTGCGCAAGCAAAGAACCAATCATTCCCGCAAGCACATCGCCGCTGCCTCCGGTTGCCATTCCGGGATTGCCGGTAGTATTCTTCAAGGCTATGCCGTCAGGAGAAGCCACCACTGTACCCTCGCCTTTCAGCACAAGATACACGCCGTATTCTTTGGCAAATTCCGCTGCAACGGCCTCACGGTTGCTTTGGATTTCTCCTATTGAAAGTCCCGTAAGCCGTGACATTTCGCCCGGATGAGGGGTTAAAATCACGGGAACTTTCGCCGTCTTTAAAAGCTCAGGCTCTGCTGAAACAGCGTTAATTGCGTCTGCGTCAAGCACAACAGAAACATGGGATTTTTCCAAAAAAGACTTAGCTATAAAATAAGTATCCCTGTTATTCTGCATACCGCAGCCCATAAGCACCGCCCTTGATTCTTCTGCCTTTTCAAGCAAAAAGGGAGCCTGATACTTATCAAAAGTCCCCTGTGGGGTTTCATCAACCGGGTAATATACGCTTTCTAAAACACAGGAAGCGAAAATCGGATAAATACTTTTGGGTACTGCTGTTTTAAGCAATCCGATACCGCATCTCAAAGCGCCTTTTGCCGCCATTATGCCTGCGCCTGCCATAGAGTAGCTTCCGCAAATCATCAGCAGACTGCCGAAGGTGCCTTTATTTGCGCTTTTGTCACGCTTGATTACCGCTTTTTTTACAAGTTCTATATCAATATTGTTCATTGCCTTGGACCTCTGTGATAGAACATTTCAAGTACAATATCCTTTTTAAGGTGGGGCTTCATAGCCTCTCTGATTTTTTCATTTGGAGTAAATTCAAGAATAGTCCTGCCGTATGCCGGATTATTATAAACGGCGCAATAGGTGTTTTCTGCGTCGGCAAGGTCAGCCGCCGCAGTAAAATGCTTTGCGCAGCGCCTTTGGTTAAGGCGGTCATCGTCAGCCTTGCAGAACAATTCAATATCCTTAATTTCGACCTTGCAGACTCTTTTTCTCTTGCGTTTGGAGATAATTTTTGCAACATCAAGAGTGCCGGAGGACACGGAATATTCGTACTCTACCCTTTGGGAGGTTATAATATACCATGCAACGTAAATTCCGATAAGGAATAAAAACAGACCTACATAAATCATATAAGGGATGACAATTCCCAATACAGCCAGCAAACAGCAGGTGGCAGGTACAAGAATAAGCACCGCTATGGTTGCGATTATAATTGCAACAGATTTTGCAGTTCTTTTGCGTTTTACAACTTGTTCAAAAAAAACGTCCATATATACAGCTCCTTTTCAATGCTCTTTAGACACTAAGGTATGATAACATATTTTTTTATGTTTTTCAATAAAACACTTGCAAAAACAAATATTAAATGTTATGATTTGATGAGATAACACGAGGACGAAGGAAGTAGCGCTTTTGCCTTGTATTAAAGAGAGTCTGCCCAAGGCTGAAAGGCAGATATACATTAACTGCGTGAAGTTCCCTTTTGAGTGGTGAGGCTGAACATTTCAGTAGGCTTCAACGGCTGACACCGTTATATGTCAAAGGAGTGTTTGCTCTTTATGCGCAAAAATCAGGGTGGTACCGCGGATATTATTCGTCCCTTTGTTTCAGACAAAGGGGCTTTTTTAATATTACATATTATAAATCTTTAGAATACGGAGGTTTTTATGGACGAAAAAATCATAAAACTCAAAGAAGAGCTTGAGTCAAAGCTTGCGTCTGTCAGCGACCTTGGTGAGCTTGACAAAATAAGGGTTGCCTACCTTGGCAAAAAGGGAAGCATTACAGCCCTGCTTAAGGGTATGAAGGGGCTTTCTCACGAAGAGAAAAAGGCATTCGGTGCCGATGTAAACAAGCTGAAAGCCTATGCAGGAGAAAAAATTGAAGAGTGCATTTCCGCTTTAAAGCAAAAGGAAATTGAGCGTGAAATCAAATCTATGCCCCAGTTTGACATTACTGCTCCTGCGGACATTGACCGTGGCTCCTACCACCCTATCACCCTTGTTCAGAGGCAGTGCGAGGCAATTTTTAAGTCAATGGGCTTTAATGTTGAGGACTACTCGGAAATTGTAACGGACTACGAGTGCTTTGAGTCACTTAATATTCCCAAGCATCACCCTGCAAGAGATATGCAGGACACCTATTACCTTGAAAACGGTCAGCTTTTAAAATCACAGACCTCAGCCGCACAAAACGCAATTCTCAAAAAATACGGCAAAAACCTTATTGAAAACGGAGTGCCCATTAAGGCTATCTTCCCCGGCAGATGCTTTAGAAACGAGGCTACCGACGCCTGTCACGAAAACACCTTCTTCCAGATGGAGGGCGTTATGGTTGACAAGGATATCTCTATTTCAAACCTGATTTTCTTTATGAAAACAATGCTTTCCGAGGTTTTCCAAAAGGATATTAAAGTTAGGCTTCGTCCGGGCTTTTTCCCCTTTGTGGAGCCCGGCTTTGAGCTTGACATAAGCTGTTTAATCTGCGGAGGAACAGGCTGTCCCTCCTGCAAGCACAGCGGATGGCTGGAGCTTTGCCCCTGCGGAATGATACACCCCAATGTACTTAAAGAGGGCGGTATTGACCCTGAAAAATACACGGGTTTTGCATTTGGCTTAGGTCTTACAAGGCTTGCTATGATGAAATACGGAATAAAAGATATAAGAGATTTAAACAGCGGAAGCCTTAAGGTGCTTTCACAGTTTACCGACGACGAATAAGAAAGGAGCTTGTTATTATGTTTTTATCAATGAACTGGATTGGAGACTTTGTTGACTTCAGCGGTCTTGACAAGGTTGAGCTTATACACAAGTTTTCACTTTCTACGGCTGAGGTTGAAAACGAAATTTTCTTTAAAGGCTCGGACATCAGCGGTATTGTAGTTGCAGAGATTAAATCTGTTGAAAATCACCCCGACTCTAAAAAACTCCATCTGCTTAAGGTTGACGCAGGCGACGGCAAGCTTACAGACGTTGTATGCGGTGCTCCAAATGTTAAAGTCGGAATGAAAACCGCTTTCGCAAAGGTCGGCGCAAAAATAGGCGATATTACTATATCCCCTCGCCCTTTGGCAGGATACACCTCTAACGGAATGTGCTGCAGCGAGGCTGAAATCGGAATTTCCGACGACAACTCGGGCATTATGGAAATTACCGACGACGCCGAAAACGGCACCGACCTTAAGGATTTGTATCAGATTGAAGACATTGTTTTTGAGGTTGACAATAAATCTCTGACAAATCGCCCCGACCTTTGGGGTCATTACGGAATTGCCCGCGAATTTGCCGCTTTGGCAGGCAGAGAGTTAAAGCCACTCGACTGCGCCGACCTCTCAAAATATGACAGCCTGCCCAAGGTGGATATGAAAATCGAAGATAACCTCTGCCAGCGTTACAGCTGTTTGCAGGTTGAAAATATCAACCGAACCGTAAGCCCTGTAAATATGAGAATAAGGCTTTTCTACTGCGGTATGAGAGGTATTAACTTCCTTGCCGACCTTACAAACTATCTGATGCTTGAAATGGGTCAGCCTATGCATGCCTTTGATTCAAGAAAGGTAGAAAAAATCCGAATTAAAAGGTTTGACAAGCCCTTTGTTTTCCGCACATTAGACGGTGTGGACAGAAATATTGACGAAAACACGCTGATGATTTGCAACGACAACACCCCTGTTGCCATTGCCGGAATTATGGGCGGACTTGATTCAGAAATTGTTGACGACACCACCACCCTTACCCTTGAATCCGCAACCTTTGATTCTGTTTCAATACGCAAATCAAGCGTAAGACTTGCCCACAGAACCGACGCTTCTATGAGGTACGAAAAGAGCCTTGACCCCGAAATGACCGTAAAGGCTATTGCAAGATTTGTTAAACTGCTTGAGGAATACGACGGCGGAGTAAAGGTAGTTTCGAGCCTTACAGACGAGTACGGATACCGCTACGAAACGGTTACCCTTGATTTTGACAAAGCATTTGTAAACAGATACACCGGAATTGAAATCAGCAACCGGCAGATTGTAAACACACTTTCAAGCTTGGGCTTTAAGGTAGAAAACAATGGTGATGATTTCAAGGTTGTAGTTCCCTCATGGCGTGCAACGAAGGATGTTACCATCAAAGCCGATATTATTGAGGAAATCACAAGAATCTACGGCTACGATAATTTTGATGTCAACACCACTCGCTCTCCCCTTTACCCTGTCAGAGCCGACAGGACTAAAACCGTTGAGGACAAAGTCAAGGATTTGCTTGTTAAAAAATACAGTTTGCACGAGGTTCACTCCTACATCTGGGCATATAACGACGAGCTGAAAGCTCTCAATATTCCCGTGGAGAATAATATCAAGCTTGCAAACGCAACAAATCCAAATATTGAAACTATCAGAAATTCAATCATTCCTACCCAGCTTTGTCAGATTAAGCAAAACACTTCCTTTGCGCCCGACTTCGGCATTTTTGAAATCGGCAGAGTTGTCAAGGGAATGGACGAAAACAACCTTTGCATAGAAAAGAAAATGCTTGCCGTTACTTTGTTCAGCAAAACAAAGGATGTTTCCGCCCTTTACTTTGAGCTTAGGGATATGCTGGCCGTTATTGCAGGCGACATTCGACACAGCAGTTTTACATTTAAACCCTGCGAGCCTGAGCACAGCTACGAGCACCCGGTAAACCTCAACAAAATTTTGATTGACGGCGAGGAAATCGGAACTATCGGAATTGTTCACCCTGTTGCAGGCAAAAGCATTGACAAAAAAGCAAGCATTGTTTTTGCAGAGCTTGACATTGAAGAATTTGCAAAGTCGGAGGATTTGGGAATCACTTACTGCGAGCCGTCTAAATTCCCGCCTATCGATTACGATTTGAGCCTTGTTGTTCCACAGGGAATGTTGTTTGACGCTATCAAAACGGCTTGGGACGGTTTGGGAAAAGACATACTCAAAAACACAAGAATTGTTGACACCTACGATACCGAAACCGTACACAGCATAACCGTTCGCTTTGAGTTCTCCTCAAATCAGCGCACACTTTCTTCCGCCGAGGTTCAGGAAATTATGGACAAGGTTATCGAAAACCTTTCAAAAATTGGCGTAGAGCTGAGGAAATAGAATTAAAGCTTTGAATTATTTTTAGATATTTCAGATATTTTAATTTATTTTTCTATATTTCCTATATAGAATTTTAAGAATATTTAAGCCAAAAAGTTCCCAACAATCGGTGCTTTTTGGCTTAATTTATAAATTATAAAATTTATTTGGGTTAACATTTCATTGTTTTTACAGGAATTTTATTCATTTTGTAAAAAATAAAACAAAAAAATTACCCATAATTAACAGAAATTAAATAAACGCTTGTAATTTATGCACAGATATATTATAATATTTGCATTGGAGGTGTTTCCATGTTAGATAAGACAATGATATTTTCTCTTAACGATGACAAGGACGACCAAATCAGACATTCATTGACCGTTGTGTATGACGCTTTAAAACAAAAGGGTTATAATCCTATAAATCAGATTGTAGGTTATATTTTAAGCGAAGACCCCACATACATTACGACCTATAACAATGCAAGAAATATCATCAGCAAAATTGACCGTGACGACCTTTTGGAAGCACTGGTAAAATCATATCTGAACATTTAGACGGAAAGGACTGGTTCTGATGGCAGAAAAGGAATTTTTTACCTTTAAGGGCAAACCACTTGTCAGATGCGGTGATGAAATATACTACGGTAATATGGAAGACGAGTATGTAATTAGGCTTCAAATCAAGTCAAAGCGTGAAGAAAACGGAATGGAAATCGCCGATAAGGTTGCCGTTCAGCTTTTATGCACAGACCCCGATTTATCACCGAGAAAACAGCTTGTGAAAACAAGCGAGAAAAAAGGGCTTTATCTTGCTATGGATATTGCCGACATATGGCTTGAAAGAGCTTTAGCTCACAAGTTATGATTTTTAACGGCAGATTTTCTGCCGTTTTTTTACTATATTTTTTTGCTGTATTTATTACTGTCTTTATTGTTATATTTATTGCTATATACAGTTGTGCTTAAACAATCAGATAGATATGGGCGGATATTCTTAAGATTTTGATACAGCGTCACGCTGATATTTGAAGGAGGATTTATGAAGGATAAAAGTAATGCAAACCAATTTGAATCATACTGCGTTGAATCATACTGCGGTCTTTGCTGTAAGGAGTGCGCCTTAAGAGAAGCTAACGGTTGCCGAGGATGCGCCGCATCAAAGGGCAAGCCCTATTACGGGGAATGTAAATTAGCCCAATGTGCAATCAGTAAAAACAGACGGTTTTGCGGAGAATGCGGAGAATTCCCCTGCGAAATGCTGAAAAGCTATTCCTATGATGCAAAAAACGGCGACAACGGGAATCGTATAGAAAACTGCAAAAAAATTAAGTCTGCATTGGTTAAAGAGGCAAGAAAGAACCTTGATCCCATAGGAGTGTGCGGTCACCATTGCGACAAGTGCTTTATGGGTCAGTGGTGCGGCGGATGCAGAAGCGACTACAACTGCTGTTCCTTTGCAACTTTATTTGAGGACGGAATATGTCCTAACGTACGCTGTGCAGGCGAAAAGGGACTTGACGGCTGTTACCAATGCGTTGACTTAGAAAAATGTTCCGTTGGTTTTTTCGGCAATGAAAATCAGTATGCCGCAAAAGCAACATCAATGTTTATTAAAAAGCACGGAAAATCAGTTTATACTTTCTCCCTAAATAACGCAATCAATTCGGGACTGAAATACACTGAAGACTTGGACAACAGCGGAAGCGTAACAAAAGCATTAGAATTATTGGAAAAGCATCTTACATAATTAAACAAACTGAAAACAACATAAAAAGTAACAATATCTAAAAAAACATAACACAAAACCCGGCTCAGGATCTGCACCTTGCCGGGTTATATTTTGAAAATTTATTCAGCATTTCCTTAAATCTCTGATGCTGTGCCACTTATGCTCTGCCATTATGGTATATACGTTTTTTACAGCCTTAATTTTTCCCTGCTTTTCAGATGAACTATTTATCACCCCGGCGCAAGCAACGAATATCAGCATAATCAAAGAAATTCCGGGGGAATGTATGCGGTAATACATTACTCAAGCCGATATAATATCATCGTCTTATCAGTAAAAATAAACGGTATAACTGCCGTTATCGTTAGAATACGGCACGGCAATACTGTCTATACTGCCGTCTTCGCTGTAATTGACGGTAAAGTCTTTGGTTTCTCCTCTGTCAAATTCTGCGGAAATCACGCCGTTTTCGTACTTATATTGACCCTTGTGAGTTCCGTCGTCGGGATCTCCTGCTGTGAGCCAAAGTTCAAAAGTTCCGTCATCTTGAAAAGTCAGCGTGCCTGAATATTGCGAATAAAGCACATTATATACATCGGCAAGCTCAGCTTCATCTCCCGAAGCAGTAACAGCTTTCTTGCTTGTCCACTCCCTGTTGATAATATCTCCATTAGGATTTTTTGAAAAAATAATTATCAGAACAACGGCGGCAGTCGCCGCAAGCAATACAAAAGCTGTAATTAAAGCTGTTTTTACAGTCTTTTTTCTTTTTTGAGCCGCAGTATTGCCTTTATTCGCAGGATTCTTTTTCTTCTTATTTTTTTTAACAGACTTGCTCATTTTATCACCCGATTGCAAAGGCGTCAGCCTTTTTTCTCAAAATAAACGCTGTAAAGACCGTACCTGATTACTACTTCTTCGTTGCCGTTTTCATTTACGGACACGGGTAACTCCTCGGTTGTTCCGTCCCTGAAGGTCAGCGAAACAGAGTCGTTGTTTTTCAAATAGGTACCTTCATCCTCGTCTTTGTTGCTCAAACCGGCATAGAGAATAAATGTACCGTCTTTATTAAGCACCAAACTTCCGCCCACGCCGCTGTACGCAGTTCCGAACACGGCTGAAAGGGGAACTTCCTTGTTTCTTTCGGTTTCTATTGCCTTGTAGGGCTTATAATATTCGGCGTCGGAAAGTCTGCTTTGGGCTTCGCCGGAAACGGGCGACGAAATTTCAAATATTGCTTGTCCGCCGTGAGAATTCACAGGCTTGCCGGCATATATAAAATAAGTTATTGCCGTTACTGCAATCAGAATTAAAGCAAAAACCACGCTTAGAATAATGATGGTCTTGTTAAATTTATTTTTCTTCTTCGCCAATCACTTTACCTGCTTCCTTTAATTGCTTAATAAGAACGCTTTTTTTAACCATTTTTCCGTTATGGAAAATATATTCGTCCGTATTGTCATTTTCATCTATCACAACATCGGCGAAATCGTCACGAAATTGCCGTGCCTCTTCCTGTTTTTTGAGAGCAGGATTTTTCTGATAAAGAATTTCTTTCTCCAGTTTTGCCTTCTTCTCTTCCTTAGCCACAAGCAGGCTCATCATACCCTTATACTCGGAGTAATTGATAATAAAGGACATAGTGCCGGGAATTAAAAAGGCGGTAAAAATCAAGGTGAGAACTATTACCCAAAGTGATGTTCCGCTGAAAATAAGAAAAGATAAACAGAAAATACCAAGCAAAAAAACTCCCAGACTTGCCAAAAGATTGCTTTTAAGCTCGCCGAAAGACATTAAAAAGCAGTTTTTATAAATATTTTTCAGGGGCATATCAAAGGTAACCGTCATTAAAGGCAGATTGTAGAATGTGAAAAGAAATACAATGGAAATAATAACACACAGCACCATAACCACATAAAACATACCGTTCTGATGGGCGATGTTCCAATAAAGCGTAATGGAAAAGTAGCTCATAAGCAATGCAAAATACATAACAACGCCGTGAATCAAGAACCTGAGCCAGTTTTCCTTTATGCCTTTCAGAAAAGTGGGCAAAAGAGGAATTTGCTCATCACCCCGAACCATATTCCTTGTTACAAGGGTAACGCCGGCATATAACGGCATTATGGGAATAATTGTTAATCCGATAGTCACAACATTCTGAAACTGCAAAATTCCGCCTATAAAATAAAACAGACAGCTAAACCCGATTAGCGGAACCGAAAACATAAGGTTGCAGAGAATCAGTTTCGGAAAATTTGTAAAAAGTGATGATAAAAATATTGTAATTCCTAACTTTGTTTTTTCTGATGCCATAGAAAACTCCCAAAAATGTTATCAGCCGAATCCGAACAGGGGTGAAATCATACACCATAATAGTGTATCAAGAACGGCGCACCCCAAAGAAACGGCAAGAAATATTAGACTCTTATGTAAATACAAGGTTGACGCCGGACTTAAAGGGGCTGATTCTGCGCCTTTGAACACAATGCAGAAAATCCGTTTTGAGGTGTAAAAAGCCAAATTGCCCTGACATATCAGCATAAGGCAGAAAATAAAAATTCCCGGCAAAAGTACAACCACATAAAACAGAAAGCCCATAAACAGGTGGGTGCCTACCAAGAAACCTCCCGAAAGGCCTGTTCCGAAGCCTTTAAAAAACATCACCGCAGGCAGTACCGCCATACCCCAAGGGGTTATACCCAAAAGGAAAACAACCGCAGTAAAAATAAAATCAGAGGCAAAGCAAGCGCAAAAGGTTTCTATAAAATTCTGACTGAGCCTTTCGTTTAAATTGGTAGTAAAAAGAAAATCAAGTCCTTTTGCAAGGTTTTCATCGGCATTTTTTTCACAGACAGCACCGAAAACAATACCCGAAATAAGCGTCGCAGTCAAAAATACAGATACTCCGTATTTTGCTAAAAACGCCTTGGGGCTTATTTGTGAAAATCTGTGATTGTGCCGAGCCGAACGGTGCCTTCTCCTGCTGAATGTCAGAAAAACAGCCTTCATTTGATACATCCACCCTTTATTTAAGTTTGTCCTAAATAAAAGTTATGCGTCAACACAAAGGATTATGTTCGCTTTATTGCAAATGATTGTTTATTTAAAAATCGGTCTGAAAATCAAAAGGCTTTTCCCAATTCCTCCGCACGGTTTGTGCAGGCTTTCATAGCCTCGGTGACAGCCTCCTCAAATTTATAATCACGAAGCTTGTCCAGTGCGGCGATTGTTGTACCGCCTTTTGAGCTGACCTTTTCAATAAGCTTATCCGGAGAATCACCGCTGTTTTTAAGCATTTCCGCACTTCCGATTAGGGTTGCGCAGATAAGGTTCATCACCTTGTCATATTCAATTCCGCAGGATTCGGCATAGTCAGCCATAACCTTTGCAAGAAGATAAACATATGCCGGCGAACTGCCGTTGACGGAAATAATCTGGTTCATATGCTCTTCGCTGATAACTTCAACAGTACCGCTGAGCGAAAACATCTTTTTCACAGTATCAAAATCCCTGTCCGAAATATTGTCCGACGGGCATAAAGCAGAAGCGCCCTTGCCAAGCAAAAGCGGAGTATTGGGCATAACCCTTACAACAGGACAGTCACAGCTAAGTCCTCGCCTTACATAGTCTATGGAAATTCCGGCGGCTATTGATACAAATATTTTTGAGTCGTCGGCGCAAGGCTTTAAATCAGCCAAAATCTCGCTGTAATTCTGAGGTTTAACGGCTAAAACTATAATACCGCTGTTTTTTACCACATCGGCAGATGAGCCAAGGGTATTTACGCCCTTATTTTGCATAAGCTCAAGCTTATTTTCGTCCAAATCGAAAACATTTATGTCTTCGGGTTTTGACGCTTTATTGGAAATCAAACCGTTGATAATGGCAGTTGCCATATTTCCTGCGCCGATAAAACCGATTTTTTTCATAACAATTCCTCACTTCTATCCGTAAATTCCAAAATCGGGATTTCTTTTACAAGTAAAATTAAATCCGTATTTGTTGCTGCTTCCGTCACGCTCGTAATCACCGTAAAAGAAAATTTCCGCCTCGTCCACTCTCCTGTAAAGCAGACCCCAGATGCAGCCTCCTGCGTGATGCCATTGCAGGAAATTACTTATAAAGCTGTCCTTATCAACCTTGGATAGATTATACATAGTTCCCGCACCGCAGAAAGAAATGTAGTCCTCGCAGATATATCCCACCGTGCCGTCGGGCAAAGTGACATTGTACCAGCCCAGTCCGCTGCCTGTGTAACGCTGAGGCGAAACAAGAGTCAGGGTGGTATCATATGTAACGGTTTCCAGAACTCTGTAATCGGTGCCTGCACCCGAACGAACATTAACATAGTCTCCGGTTACAACGCACTTGGTTCCGCTTTGGATAGGAACATCGCTGCCGCTTTGTGCTGTCCTTGAATTAAAGAAAACATTTGCCATATCGTCGTCGCCGGGCAGGGCGTTGACTCCTGCATTATACGTAAAACTTACCATAGCGTCGTACTGCTGTTGATTAAACATAGCGTTACGGCTGATAAAATAGTTGTTTACGCTTTCGGCGTAGCCGTCGTTATTTACCGACTGAACAAGGTAGGCAAACGCCTCTGCACGAGTCAGGTTGTTATAAAACTTTTGTCCCGAATAAATAACCCTGCCGTAACCGATTGTGGGGTCTCCGGTAAGGGGATCAGGGGTAAGCTCGCTTAAAAATCCCTCATAGTTTGCAATGACATTGATAATTTCATCGCTTGCACGGCGCCTTTCGTACACGGGCTCGGATGAATCTGACGAGTTGGTAACAAAAGATGTTGTTTCAGCTTCGTCGCAGGTTTCCCAAGAGGAACTGCCGGTTTTGGAATATGCCGTCACCGAATAAGTGCCTGCTTCCTGAAGCTTGATATGAGCCGTCCAGATACATATCTTTCCGTCGCTTGTTTTTTCATCAGCGTCAACCCAGCCGCTGTTTCCGTTTAGTGAATATTTAAACCGCACTGCAGTTTTTCCGCTGTCGGTAATTGCTCTGAATTTCACCGTTGAATTTCTCGGCGCAGAATTCGGAGAAGCATACGCAAACCTTATGGGCGCATAATTGCCAACCGTAACAAGGCAGGTAGCCGCACCGGACGATGTTCCTGCGGTGACAACTGCAAGACCCTTGCCCTGTGCATAAATTACGCCGTCGGAAGAAACCTTAACCACATTATTATTGCTTGATGACCAGCTGACGCCGTCAGATGCAGTAAGGCGCATAGACCTGTCAAGATTAAGTTCTGCGGAGCTGTTTGAAATGCTCACATTTGAGCCTGAATAAACCGTTATTTTACTTGACGCGCTTTTCCTGTCGTTATAGGCGGTAATCGTAGCAGTTCCCGAAGAAAGGGCGGTAATTACCCCACGGGAATCCACCGAAACCACCGAAGAATTTGACGACTTAAAGCTTACCGGAACGGCGCAGACAGTTTGAAGATAATAATTGCATCCCTTATACATTGTAACCTGCTCGGGTGAGATTGAAACGCTGTAATCCACCTCAGGAGCTGTTGTGGAGGACTCGGTAGGAGGCTGTGTGGGAGGCTCGGTAGGTGCCTGAGTCGGAGGCTGTGTCGGTATTGGCACGCTTCCGTTAACTTTAACCACACATTCCGCTTTTTTCCCCGAGCCCGGCATTGTTGCGGTAATTACCGTTGCGCCTTGTGTGTAGCCCGTCACCTCTCCCTTGTTATTCACAACGGCAACAGAGGTATCTCCGCTTGAAAATTCCACGGAATTCATAACCGAGACGCTGCTTGAAACATAGGCCTCAAGCTTAAAGGTATCGCCTGCGTCAATGGAAATTTCACTTTCGGAAAGGTACAGGTCGTCCTTTAAAACATTTTTGTCTGACTTTTTGCCTGTTACGGAATCAACATAGGAGCTGTTAAAGGAAGCGTCTGACGGAATCTCTTGGGCGAATACCTGAACCCCCGGTACAGCCGTAAGAATAATAACGGCTAAAAACAGAGCTGTTATTTTTTTGTATAATAATTTTTTATTCATACCAAGCACCTGCGCATAAATTATGTATGTTCCTGATTATCCTGACTATATTATCCTGACAATGTTATTTTTATTTACAAGTCAAAATTCCACTCTATAATTTTAACACAGAACACAATATTTTTCAACACATTTTAAGCACATATCAAAGCAAAATCCCCCGGCAGAGCTTTGTAAACAGTAAAGCTTAAAAACTGTCTTGCAAAGCTGTGCGGGGGTTACCTAATCAATCTTTTTCTTAAATTTGTTATGTAGTAGCCTATCATCACCGTTACGCACTTATCATAAAGATAAAATGCAATATTGCCCAAAGCAAGGAACACAAGGGGCAGGTTCACGCCGAAAATGCTGAAGCTTTCAGCAGGAATACCCAGCAGATACACGCCTATAAAAAACTCTCCTATCATACAGGCGTTAAAGAGCAAATATTTCAAAATCATAGAAAGCACCTTGGATTTTATTCTTTCAAAGTACTTTTTGACAATGGGATAAAATCCGAAAAACATTATAAAGTACAGCACAGCCTCTTTATCGCCGGATAAAAGGAAGGATAAAACAGAAACGGCAAAATAAGCGGCAAATGCCCATTTCGTGTTAAACTCAACGGCAACAGCAACCAGCAGAATGCCGGAAACAATCGGAAGCGCATACGTGCCAACGGGAATAACGGTTGTTAAAAGAAGAAATACCAGCGCAAGTCCGGAAAAAACTCCGCACAGTGCAACCTTAAAAGCAATTCTGTTATTTTTCATATCTTCACCAAATTAACAGCCTCTCATACAGTCACAGCAACAATCTGCGCACCAAATCGCCGTACAGACATCGCAAATCGTGCACTGACTGCCCTGGGGATTGTTATTGTATCCGCCGTAGCCGTAGTTACCCTGTCGGTTCATATTGTAAACAGCGGAACGGTACTCCTGATTTTGAGGATCCATATTGCATGCCGTCTGAAAATTAGACGCCGCCTGCTGACTCCAGCCCTTGCGGTAGTAGCACATTCCACGGAGAAAATACCACTCCGCACTCCTGCGGTTTGCATCCACTGCGTCAAGAATATTCTCTGCCTCCTGAATTCTGTTCTGCTGAATAAGCTGGCGGACATTGAGATATTCCGTGCTTTTTCTGTAATTGGAATATTGATTGCCATAGCCCTGAGCGCCTGCGGTGTTTCCGCCCTTGCGCTCGCTGTTGATAGCGTCGTAGGCTTCGTTGATTTCTTTCATCTTTTCCTCGGCTACCGAAGCAAGAGGGCTGTTTTGGTAATTATCGGGGTGATATTTTTTGGCAAGTTTTCTGTACGCCGACTTTACCTCATCGTCTGTTGCGGTTCTCGGAATTCCCAAAACCTCATACGGATCTCTCATTCTTTACTCCTTTCCTTCCGGACAGAATCTGCTCCTGCATTACCGGAAGACCTTTTAGTATCACATTATCAAGTATTCCCTTAAAGTCGCATATATCTAAAAGATTATAAGCGTCGTAAGCCTGCGCCAGACATCTGCTGAGAACGGTTCTGCGTTGTTCAGCGGAAAAATCACCGTTTTTCATCAAAAATGGATTAAAGCCTCCGCTTTTTTTATCGTCGTCATAGTCATCGACAGCGTCCATAAGATAAATCCAACGGCCTATTTGATAGCCGAACTGACTGTAAACAAGACTTTCTTCGCTGTTTTTTGCCTCCGTGCTTAAAAGCTGAGAAAGCATTTTTGCCGTAGGCTCCGCCGCCATATCAAGACAGCAGTCCTCCCTGCTTTCACATTCAAGCTGGCTTTCCATCATATTTTTGCCCAAGTCGTCCATATAGGGATATTTATTCTTCGCCTTTTTTCGCCAATGCGCAACTAAGGGCTTTACAATTTTTATGAGATTTCTTTTAAAAAATCCGCTGTCGTGGATATTGTCAACCAGTTTATAATATGCAAGTATAACCGACAGCGCCGCCGCTTTTGACAATGCCTGCTCTCCGCCTGTGCAAAAAGTGCATTTTTTAAGCGGATTGCAGGTACAGCGCTTTCGCTCAAAACCTGTGCACTTGTATTTTTGTGACATTAAAAAAATCGCGTAAAAGGTGCAGTCGTAGCTAAGCAGGAATCTGGACAGAAAAGAATAATCCTTGCCCATTTTTTTGCAGAGTCCGCAGTACACAGCCTTGTATGCCTCATACTCTCTGACAAGAAGCTCGTCCTTGTAAATTTTGATGTAGCCAAACATAACTTCACCCTGTTACATATATTCCTATATAATATACAATATATTTTAGAAATTAACAATATTTTAACGGCATTATTTTTAATTTTCTCAACTTTTGTCGTTTATATATTGAACTTTTTATTATTTACATCTATAATCAGTTATATAAACTAAAAATATGCTCAGGGAACGGCTATGAATGTTTACGATTTTGACAATACAATATACGACGGCGACTCTACCGCCGACTTTTACATATTTTGTCTGAAAAGGCACAAAAAAATTCTCACGCTTTTGCCGAAGCTTGCAGGAGCATTCGCAAAGTTTTATGTTTTTAAAAAGGGGACAAAAACTCAGTTTAAGCAGGTAATGTTCACCTTTTTAAAATTTGCGGATTTTCCTAAGGATTTAGAGGATTTTTGGGAACTTCATCGAAAAAAAATCAAAAAATGGTACTTTAAAACTAAAAAAATCGACGATGTAATAATCTCGGCTTCTCCTGAATTTTTGCTTGCTCCCATTTGTAAGGAATTGGGTATTCCCTTCCCTATTGCCTCTAAGGTTGACTTTAAAAGCGGTGTTTATACGGGAATTAACTGCCACGGTGAGGAAAAGGTAAGACGTTTCAGAGAGATTTATCCTGACAGCCGGATTGAAAATTTTTATTCCGACAGCAAGAGCGACGCACCTATGGCTAAACAAGCTGAAAGAGCATATTTGGTAAAGGGTGACAATATAAGTAACTGGATATACAAGTGAAAGGGGAAATATAAATGAAACTCACAAAAAAACTGCTGTGTATTCTGTTTGCGCTTGTTATTTCCGCAAGCGTATGCGGATGCGCAAATACTCAAAACCCAACAGCGCAGTCTTCCGAAACAACCCAGGAGGAAACAGCTTCGGTTTCAAACCTGCCGGACACCGATAAGCTTGAATGGACGGATTATAAGGAATATAATCTTGACGCCCAACAGCCTGTTAAAAATGTTATTCTGATGATTGGCGACGGAATGGGCGAAAACATCATCAAAGCCTCCGAAATTGTAAAAGGCGACAAGCTTGTTATGCAGGGCATTGACAACACTGTTTATGTAAAAACCGATTCACTTTCTGGTACAACCGACAGCGCCGCAGCCTCAACGGCAATGAGCTGTGGAATTAAAACCCTTAACAGCTATCTTGGCGTTGACGAAAACGGCAATCCTGCCGAAACAATGTGTGAATTTGCCAAAGCTAAGGGTATGAAAACCGGCCTTGCGGTAACTCAGGTTATGCCCCACGCCACGCCTGCCGGTATGGTTTGCCACTATGACGCACGCTCCGTTTACAACACCTTGTTTAAGCAGATGCTCAAAGCAAATGTAGATGTACTTTTCGGCGGAGGAAGCGAGTACTACCGTGGCAGCGTAGAAAAAGAGGCGCAAAGCAACAATTATCAGTACATTTCAGACGAGCAGGAAATGAACAACCTGTCAAAGGACAACAAAGTGCTGGGACTGTTTGCTTATCAGGGAATATTCGGCGAGAAAACCCCGTCGCTTGCCACAATGTCTGAAAAAGCCCTTGAGCTTTTAGACAACGACAACGGATTTTTCCTGATGATTGAGGGAAGCAACATAGACATTGAAGAGGCAGATTTGGATATGGAGGGCGCTTTAAAGGAAATGCAAAGCTTTGACAAAACGGTCAGCACCGTTTTAAGTTGGGCTGAGAAGCACCCCGGAACCCTTGTAATCGTAACCGCCGACCACGAAACAGGAGGTGTTACTCTGCCGAAAAACGCAAAAGCGGAGGATATTAACAGCGACTGCTTTACATCAGGCGGAGAGCACACAGGCACTAATGTTCTTTTGATGACGGCAGGCGCACAGTCTGACAAACTGTTTGAAAGCGATGTAATTGAAAACACCGACATAAGCAAGGCTATCCGCCGTCAGCTTGACTTAACCTACGGCGAAAAAGAGCCTGTGCTCTTAAACGATGCAAACAGATAATGTCGAGTACCTCGACACGCAATCCGGGCAGACAGATTGATTCTTCAAAACACTATGTTGCCCGACCGTTAGAAACAGGTTCCGATAAAGTAAAATATTCGAGTACCTCGACACGCAATCCGGGCAGACAGCACATATAATTTTTAACTTCTATGCCCGATTTCTTCCGAGCAATTACCTGTAAAGTAAAAAAGAGATAGGAGGAACATAACCTCTTATCTCTTTTTTGTTCTATACTATTTCATCTGTACCTTTGGCACAGCTTCTAAATCATTTGTACTCTGTCCAGCTGCCTGAAGAATAGCTGTAAAGCATATTGCTCTTTGTCGGCATAGTAAAATCTTTTGTCTGGGTACCGTTTCCGTTGTTAAAAATAACTCCCGTCATAGTCTTGGGCACCTCATAGGCATAAATGTTAGAGGACACTAAAGTCATCTTTTCACCGGGCCACTGGGTGGTTTCGTCATTATTCCAGTAATGAATGTAAGGAGTGCTCCAATTTTCAGTATTCTCAAAGTAAACAGTAAGCGTATCTGATTCTGCATACTTTCCCACATTTCCGCAGTTTGTATAATCGTGGGCAAGATAATTCTGAACATTGGTTACATCTCTGATTGATATTTTACCGCAGCCTGTTGTGTTATCGGTTACGCTTATGTATTTTGTGTAAGAGCCGTAGCTTCTTCCTCCGCCGCAGGTGTTCAGGATTTCTCCGTAGTTGTAAAGGTCATTATAAGTACCCTTGGAGCTATAATACGATTTTGCGCCGTTGATTACAGTGGGCCAAAACTGACTTCCGTTTGAGCCATCGTCGGGAGTTTCAATATGCTTTGCGGCGTCAAAGCGGAAACCGTCGGCTCCGCAGTCGATACATTCCTTAAGCAATGAAAGTACTCTCTGCTGAATAACGCTGTTCTCAGTCTGCAAATCGGGCATTCCGATCTGACCTTTTACAACATTATAGGCGTTTCCGTCGTTGCAATTTCCCTCGTTATGGAACAGCCAATTATTGGCAATCTGCTGTTCGTACTGATATGCTCTGGGGGCAAGAGTATTCCATGCTCCGTTGTTGCCCAGATGGTTTGCAACAATATCCACAATTACGTGGATTCCGTACTTATGGGCTTCGTCGCACATAGCTTTAAACTCGCTTTTGGTTCCCAGGGCGCTTCCGCCTGTATTTTCAATGGAAAATCCGGCAGGCTGATAAAAAACCCACCAGTTGCCAACACTTACGTTCTTTGTGTTTTCCTTGGCAATCTGAACAGGAGAAGTCTGAACTGAGGTATATCCGCACTCTGCAATTGTCTTCATCTGTGCCTTAATGTTGTTAAAGGACCAGTTCCAGGCATGCAGAATAACACCGTCCTGACAGGTATCGGTCAAACCGTAGGAGTTTGCCGATGATTCGCCGGCACTTTCTTCAGCTTGTGAGAAAGCTGAGTCTGTTGTCACGGCAAAAGCGTTAATTCCGCCTATTGACAAGCATGAAAGCACCATACATAGTGAGAGCACTATGCTGATAACCTTTTTGTTCATAATTTCAAAACCTCTTCTAAATTATATTTTTAATGCACGTCCGCACTAAATTCTTTGAGTTAAATCACTGTTACCCGTAAAAATATTTCGGCAAACTAAACAATAACACTTGACATTTCTGTAAATATAGTTGATTCTTCATATACAAAGCCTTTATTACAGAACTTATATTCACTTTGCAACGGTATAAATGAAAGTCAGTATAATTGTAAAATATTTTTTACATAATTTACCATTCAAAGTAAATCTGCTTTTGATTTACCGTTAAAATGTATCAGTTTCCATTTTTAAATAATTGACAACTGATAAAATCCTACTTTTGTGCTTTAACAATTTTATTACATTTTTCCAATCACAAATGACAGGCAGTATAATTCTGCTGAGTATCTGCTTATATTTTAAATGTTTTATGTTATTTCTGCACAGTTTTTAATAAATATAAAACGGTGCAGAAAAAAACTGCACCGTCAAGCTTTTAAAGTAGATTTATTCAATATTGTACTATTCTACTACGCAGAATTTGCTCTTTATTCCGAATAATCGCCGCACTGTCCGCAGTTTTCACGGGGAGCGTCGGTAACCTTCGGGGGGAAGAATTCGTTTGTGGGGAAATCAATCTTGTTAAATACATCGCAGGGATTGCCGGAAGTTGTCACACATTCTTTCTTGGGAACGCAGTAATCGTATGACGGAATAAGCAACTGAACATTGCGCTGAATCTGTACGATTGTGAAGATTCCGATTGTTGCGCACACCGACTTGGTGCTTGGATGCACAATGTCACCGCCGATATAGTTGAGCACAGTCGGCGGAATTTTACAAGACGGTGCACAGGGTCCGCAAACATCTTTTAAACAAGCCGAAAGAGCCATCGGTCTTGCAATCTGCACGGTTGCCTTGGGAAGATTCTGCGGACAGCCCATACACACGGGGCCTTCCTCACAGCCTGAATCGCTTGAAAATACTTTTACGTTGCCCTCACTGCCGTAAAGAATAACTCTCTTGCAATATACGGACAGTCCGTTTACAGTTGTGGGAAGTGAGCCCGGGGATGCAAAGGCGTCCAGAATAATCTCAAAGAAGAATGTCATATCAACGGCATAAAATCCCTTGTGAAAAGTAACCGGCTCAAGATTTACGGTTGTTGTAATTACATTTGCCTCTCTTATTCTGACGCTGCAGGCGTTGTTGATTACAGCCTGATTGCACTCGTTAAAAAACACCCTCATATCAGTAAGACAGTCTTTATCTCCGCAGCTGTCATATACTCTGTTTGCATCAATGCAAACTGCTTCGCTGATTTCTCCGGGAGTGTGTCCGCAGGGAGGCTGTGGTTGGGGATTGGGATAAGCGCTTGTATGTGGTGTGTCTGCCATAAGTAAAACCTCCAGTGATTATTTGAGCAAAATGTTTTCTGCTCTTTAACACTACATTTTATGGGAGGATTTCATTTATGTGACTGATATAGATATTATAATACCAATATTTAATTCTAATTATTTATTATTTTTCCGCTTTAGTATGCTAAAATATGGCAGATAAATAAATTAGGGGGGATATTTATGATAAGAATAAAACGCTTTGCTACGGAAAACAAAAAAGCCATAATTTTCTTTGACGTACTTTTTGCTGGGATTTTGGTAAGACTGATTGATTTTCCCAATCATCCGTCGGAGTTAAATCAGGATGAAGCATCCATCGGATATGATGCTTGGTCTATTTTGAATTACGGTATTGACCGTAACGGGGTTTCATATTCTGTGCATCTTGTAGCCTGGGGAAGCGGACAAAACGCCCTATACGCATATTTATCAATGCCGTTTATTGCTTTGTTTGGTCTTAATGTGTTCTCTGTGCGGATTGTGAATCTGCTTTTTTCATTACTAACTATAATCGCTGTATTCTTTATTATATAACGTTTTAAGGGCTTTAAAACTGCAATAATCGGAATGGGAATTGTTGCAGTTGCTCCATGGAATATTATGCTAAGCCGCTGGGGACTTGAATCCAACCTTTTTCCCGGTATTTTAATTCTTGCAATTTGGGCGTTGGTTGCTTCCTTTGACAAAAAGCGTCTGGTTTATCTTGCGGCGTTCTTGTTCGCAGTTTCAATGTATTCCTACGGCTCATCTTACCTGGTTGTTACTGTTTTTTGCCTTGCGGCATTTTGCTATATCATTTTCAAAAAGCTTATTCCCATAAAACAATGTATATTCGGCACTTTGATATTTATAATTTTCTCACTTCCCATTTATCTTTTTGTACTTATAAATGTTTTCGGGTGGGAATCAATTAAAATCGGTGCAATAACGATTCCCCACGAATATGGCGAAAGGCTCACCTCTGTTTCGGGACTTACAGGGGAACTTTTGTGGAAGAATATTTATGATAATCTGTTTATGCAAAACGACGGTCAGCTGAGAAACACTATGGAATTCTACGGATGTTTCTATGTTATTTCCACTCCGTTTTACATTTTCGGAATAGTAAAATCTATCAAAAATCATAAGCCTTTTGATATAATTATGCTGTTTTTCTTGGGCAACTCTCTCACATTATTTTTCGTATATCAGGACCCCAATGCAAACAGACTGAACTCTATGTATGTTCCTTTGATTATTTTTACCGCAGTGGGAATAAGCGATTTATTCAAAAGCAAAACGGCTATGGTGAGCATAATAACGGCTTATGCCATCTGTTTTACGGGATTTAGTGTACAGTATTTTTCGCAGGAAACCCGAAGCAGTCTTTCAAAAGAATTTTACAGTTCCTATGATGAAGCAATTCTTAAAGCCGAGGAATTGAGCGGCGGCACAAAACCCGTTTATGATTCAACATCTGTGTTGATGCCTTACATATTCAATTTGTTCTATACTCAACCGGATCCAAATGAATTTGTAAACCAAGCAGTCATAAATAACCGTGGAGCGCAATTCCAGATGGTTGGTAAATTCAAAAATTTTGAATACTACTCTGCCTTTGAACCTGAAACAAAAAAGGGTATTTATATTATTGAAAACGATAAGCTCGATAATAATCAGAAAAGCAAATATGAAACATATTCCTACGAGAATTACACAGTGGTTCTGGCAAAGTAAGAATTGATAATACAAAAATAAGGAGCCGTTTTCGGCTCCTTTAATAATGCAATAATTTATGAATCGGGTGAGCGAACTTACAGCTTTTCCATTTTGCAAAAATTTGCCATAAGGGTTTTGGTTCCGGCTTTGTCAAAGGCGATTTCAAGCATAGTATCATTACCCATTTTTTCAGCTTTTGTTATCATCCCTTTGCCGAACACCTTATGCAATACCATATCACCCACGCTGTAACTAACCTTTGCCGAGGACGGCTTTGGCTTAAAGCTGTTGGCGCTGAATGAGGATTTTACATTTCCTGCGCCCACTGCACCAGTAAGAGCCGACCCTGATGTAAACTTTCTCTCACTGCCGGTAATATTAAGAAGCTCCGAGGGAATTTCATCCACAAATCTTGAACAGCGGTTATGAGTAGTAGAGCCGAACAGCATCCTCTCCTGCGCCTTGGTAAGATACAGCTTTTCCTTTGCCCTTGTTATGCCCACATAAGCAAGACGGCGTTCTTCGTTTAACTCATCGGGATTCATCATAGTTGCCATGGAGGGGAATATGCCCTCCTCCATTCCTGCAATAAATACAACGGGGAACTCAAGTCCCTTTGCGCTGTGGAGAGTCATCATAACAACAGAATCAGATTCGCTGTCGTAGTTATCAATATCGGATAAGAGGGATATTTCCTCTAAAAATGCAGACAGGGTAGCCTCTTCCTCGTAATCCTCTTCAAATTTTATAATATTTGAGCGAAGCTCCTCAATGTTCTCAATTCGTACATCGGGTTTATCTTTTTCATTTTTTAGGTAAATTTCATAGTCCGTATGCTCCAAAACCAAATTGTAAATTTCCGCAAGAGTGTAATCTCCGCTGTTATACGCCTCAATAAATCCGTCAATAAGCTGAACAAATGCCTCAAGCTTTTTTTCACTTCTTGCCAAAGCAGGATATTCCGAGGCTTTTTTAATGACGCTGTACAGGCTTTCACCTAAGCCTGCGGCTATGTCGGACGCCTTTGCTACGGTTGTATCTCCGATAGAGCGTTTCGGCCTGTTAATAATACGCTTTAGCCTTACATCGTCGTGGGGATTGTCTATCACCTGCAAATATGCGGTCATATCCTTGATTTCTTCTCTGTCATAGAATCTGTGACCGCCGATAATCCTGTGGGGTATGCTCATTCTTGAAAAAACCTGCTCTATGGCGTTTGACTGGGCGTTCATACGGTAAAGCACGGCAAAATCGGAAAAATTTCTGCCCTTTGCCACCCCGTCCATTATTGTTTCTGCAATAAACTGCGCTTCCTCACGCTCGGTTGCAGAGGTATGGACTTCAATTTTATCGCCCTCGCCGTTCTCAGTCCACAAGGTTTTGCCTTTTCTGGCGGTATTATTTGCTATTACCTCGTTAGCAGCCGAGAGTATGTTCTTGGTGCTGCGGTAATTCTGTTCGAGCCTGATTACCTTTGCACCCTTGAAGGTGTTTTCAAAGGATAGTATATTCTCTATGGTGGCGCCTCTGAATTTGTATATACTCTGGTCGTCGTCGCCTACAACGCAGATGTTGTTATACTTTCCGGCAAGCATACTGACAAATTTATATTGAACCTTGTTTGTGTCCTGATACTCGTCAACCATTATATATTTAAACTGATTCTTGTAATACTCCAAAATATCGGGGCATTTTTCAAAAAGCCTAACCGTATTGCACAGCATATCGTCAAAATCCATTGCGTCTGCGGTTTTCAGCCTTTCCTGGTAAAGCTCATAAACCTTGGCTATCTGAACTTTTCGGTTATCGTAGCCTGCGGCTGAGGACATCTCCTTTGGAGTCTGCATTTTATCCTTAGCCTTTGAAATCTCAGACAATATGGACTTAATCTGCAGATGCTTTTCATCTATATTGAGCTGT
This sequence comes from bacterium, assembly GCA_022774755.1. Lineage (GTDB taxonomy): Bacteria > Bacillota > Clostridia > Oscillospirales > Acutalibacteraceae > Ruminococcoides. The sequence continues at coordinate 1,090 of JALFLK010000004.1, read as the reverse complement.
TTTAAAATATCCTTTATCATTCGCTTTTGGTCGTCGCTATCATATACCGTAAAGTGACTTGAAAAGCCGATTCTGTCGCCGTAACGGCGTAAAATTCTGGCACAGGTTGAGTGAAAGGTTGCCGCCCAAATCTCTGCTCCTCCCTCGGGAACAGCGTTGCAGATACGCTCTTTCAGCTCTCCTGCCGCCTTGTTTGTAAAGGTTATGGCAAGAATCTGCCAGGGCATACACAGCCCAAGCTTTAGGATATATGATATTCTGTTTACCAAAACCGTGGTTTTGCCTGAGCCTGCTCCTGCAAGAATGAGCAAGGGTCCCTCAGTTGTAAATACAGCCTGCTGCTGCATACTGTTCATATGAGAAAATTCTTTTTGAATTAAGGTTTTGTCCATTATTTCTATCCTCTTCTATATTTGTCTAATTACTTTAGAATTATATCATAAAACCCTCTGCCCGACAATTACAATATTGTGATTGTTAATTGTCATAAAGAACATAAGCAAAACGAAATAACAACAGCAAATAAAACTGCCCAGTGATTATACAAGGCAGTTTTGACAACTATATCTCTTTTTAGGCGATGTGACTTTGTGCAGTCAAATATATGTATATAAATGATTATACAGCTTATATATCACGCTTTTTAAATACTAAACTCGACGCTATGGCATTATATCATACCAAGTATGACCGATTACTGACAAAATTTTGAAATTTTATAGAATGTATTTTGGATATTAAAGAATTAAACTTGTGTTTTGTTTGATTTCCGTCTTATTTTATTGAAAGGTCGAGTACCTCGACACGCAATTCGTGCAGACAGATTGATTTTGCAAAACTATATGTTGCCCGACCGTTAAAAGCAGTTTACCCTTAAGTAAAACATTCGAGTACCTCGACACGCAATCCGTGCAGACAGCTTTTGCTGAAAACAGCCTTTTATGCCCGAGCACAGCCGAGCAATTTCCTATAGCGTAAAAAAGTCGAGTACCTCGACACGCAATTCGTGCAGACAGATTGATTTTGCAAAACTATATGTTGCCCGACCGTTAAAAGCAGTTTACCCTTAAGTAAAACATTCGAGTACCTC
>JALFLK010000022.1 GCA_022774755.1 bacterium | reverse complement strand
GAAAAAGAAGTGCCTGAGTTTAAGCGACTGTTGGTATCTTATTATGAGGATAAAGACAAAGGCGAAATAATGGGATTTATGAAATCAAAATGTATTAAGACATTTTGATTGGTAGGGAACTTCTGAAAAGATTTCTTTGCGAAAAGTTCCCTAAATTTAGAAACAAGATATAACGAGCGTGTAAGCTGGAGTTGAATCTGCTTACACGCTTTTTTCTGGGATTCAGTGAAAAGTAGACAAAAAGTAATTACTTTTATAGTTACAATTATATTGATAAAAGTAATTACTTTTAGTGTTATTGTATATAGAAAGATGGGAGGTGATTGCGTTTTGTCCAAAAAGAGAATTGAATTGCCTGAAACACATACAGCAACAGAATTCCTGCGTGGTCAAAGATAAATGTCAAACAGCAAATATGATAAACGAGTCTACGCCGGATACTACAAGCGCTACGACGGTAAGCTATTCTATGTAGTCACTATGGCGAAGGACGGAGTGACAGGTGAAGATATGGTAATCTATATGCCGTACTCTATAAGGAATGATGAGAACTATTTAACAATAAGCAAAAAGCAATTTTGTGAGCCTGTTATGGTTGACGGAAAGCTAAGAGCTCGGTATAAGCGGCAAACGCAGATGAGAATTGAGCAGGATTTTATTGATTCATTAGAGAATGATCTTCTTCCGACACCGAAGCGAAAACGAGTTCCAAGACCTGATGAAGAAAAATACAGAGAATATCGTACTGCTACAAACTACTATGATTACGCAAAAGATTTATGCGTGAACTATTTAGTGGATTTGAGAAAGTATAAATTCTCAAAAAACTATTATGATGATTTCATAGCTCTATCTAAGAAAGAAATGGAAATAGTTTACGAGGATTTGAAGTTTATAAAAACGTGCTTCCAAACGGTACTTCGGGATTATGCTGAGTTTTTCAATGAAAGGTTTATAAAACGGTTGTCCATCAGAAAATATGCAGAAGCTCACAATATGAATCGTGGCAGCGTTGAAAATATACAGCGGAAGATGTATAAAAAGCTATCGGCATTATTGTATGAACGTGATCAAGCCGACGGAAAGGTTCGCATAAAAACAACTGAATAATTTGATTAGTAAACACTTGTCTTTTTGACAGGTGTTTATTTTTTTGTCTTTATGCTTATGACAGGTTTATGACAAAAAAGAAGTGTCCTTGGGAACAGGTGAAAGGGTTAATCCGAGGAATGTAGCAAAAGTCCCGATAACTTGACGTTCAAGCAGTTAAAGAAAGCTATCCGAGAAGCGGATATCGCCATAGAAAATTTATGGAGAGGTATTGAGCAAGGACAATCCGTGCAAATGCTAACAGAACGCCTTAACAAACGTCAGGCTGAAAAAGAAGCGCTGGAAGAACAGCTTGCTATTGAAGAAAACAAGCGTATTTGCCTTTCGGAAGCACAGATACTCGCCTTTCTCGATTTTGTTTGCGATATGCCGCTTGATGACGTCAACAAACGCCGTGCCATCATCAATATCCTCGTACATTCCGTGTATCTTTACGATGACCACTTTACACTGATAATCAACGCCAGCAAGAAGCCTGTGAGTGTTGATAACATACCATTAGAGGAAATTGAAGAAGCCTTTAACACCGATAAAACCTGCACGGAGCAGTGTTCGACTATGACGTCGCCTGCTCCACCAAATAAGAACCGCAATTTTGATACAAAACGTATCTTAATTGCGGTTCATTTTTTGTGCCTTAAAAACGGCTTGTAATCAGTGTTTACTGCACTTTTAGCTTTTAGTAAAGTGTCAGAGTGATTATAAAATACGGCTGTTTTGTAATAAAAAAGTCAGTCTTTAGGTGTGTTTTCAGAGCCGATTTTTTATTCTGACACAAAACTTCCTGACCGTTTCATTTTTCAAAATAAGCGTTTCATTTTTAAAAATCGGAGTATTAATTTCAGCTTTTTTATGTATAGAATAGACTTGAAAAAGCGACAAAATAGCCTAATGAAGGTCGTTAGTTTTAGAACTGTATTTTGAAGCCTTGCGAGTCTTTTTACCGTCAATTATTTCTACATTTGACCTGCGCTTTCGTTCTTCCTAAACAGCTTCAAATATTTCTGTGCTGATAATGGCAGGATGACTGCCGACTGCATAATATTGCCTACGCTCCCCACGGTTTGTTTTTCTTTTCATCTCCAGAAAAGAAGTATTATGATTATTGATTTTAACAGAGGTGCAATTCTTGCCAAATCGGAGATTTTATGCTATTATTTAATATAATATAAACATTGTTTTTCGGGTGAGAAATATGCCTTCTTTTACAAAATACGCAATCAAGATTTCTTTTATGAAACTGCTGAATAAAAAGCCGTTGAGTAAAATTACGGTTAAAGATATTGTTGAGGACTGCGGAATCAACCGCAACTCTTTTTACTATCACTTCAGTGATATTCCGTCGCTTATTGAGGAAATTTTTACCGAGGAGACAGACAAGCTTATACAGTCGCAGACCGAGTCTGATACAATTTTTGACTGTCTGCTTTCGGCAATTGACTTTGCCCTGGAAAACAAGACAGCTATGATGCACATTTACAATTCGGCAAACAGGGAATTATTTGAGCAATATCTGAACAGGGTATCTCAACACGCTGTTGCAAGGTACATAGACGCCGTTTCGGGAAACTATAACATAAGTGATAACGATAAAGAAGTTATCGCAATGTATTACAAAAGCCTGCTGGTAGGTTTTGTGCTTGACTGGCTTTGCGGTGGAATGAAGTATGATTTAAGTATCAAACTGCGCAGAATTTGCGAGCTTTTTGACGGCTCAATGGAAAATGCGTTTAAGAACAGCTCAAAAAAATAACATAATAATATATATGAAACAGACATTCGGGTTCTCAAACAAGGCGTCTGTTTTTTAGTCAGATTTGCTTTCGTGCCTAAAAACAAGGCACGATTTTTTTTGTGTCTATTTTATTTTGTCTGTTTATTCAATAAAATATTAAGACAAGAAAATACAGGTAAGGAGTAATTGAAGATGAAATTCGGAAAAGCGGTTGTAAAAAGCCGCATAGCAATTCTGATTGTCGCAATTGTGCTTCTCATTCCGTCGGTGCTGGGAATGATATTCACACGTGTCAATTATGATATGCTCAATTATCTTCCCGATAGTCTTGACACTATAAAGGGACAGGATTACCTTCTTGATGATTTTGACAAGGGTGCGTTTTCGTTTCTGATTTTTGAGGATATGAACGAAAAGGACATTGTCAGAACCGAAGAAAAAATTAAGGAGATTGATCACGTAGTCACCGTACTCTGGTATGATGACATAGCTGATATGTCAATCCCTATGGAGGTTCTTCCCGACAAAATCTACGATGCGTTCAATTCAGACAATTCAACGCTTATGGCGGTGTTCTTTGACACTTCCAGCTCGGCTGATGAAACTATGGACGCTATAACGCAAATCAGAGCCGTTGCAGGTGAGCAGTGTTTTGTTTCGGGCATATCGGCAATGGTAACCGATTTGAGAGATTTGTGTGAAGAACAGGAAGCAATCTACGTTGCAATCGCAGTAATTCTTGCCGTTGTTGCAATGATGATATTTATGGATAACTGGATTATCCCGTTTGTTTTCCTTGCAAGTATCGGAATGGCAATACTTATGAACCTCGGTTCAAACTACTTCCTCGGTGAAATTTCGTACATTACAAAAGCTCTGTCTGCCATTCTTCAGCTTGCCGTAACAATGGACTATTCAATCTTTTTGTGGCACAGCTACGGAGAGCAAAAGAAGATTTACGGCGACCACAAAAGCGCAATGGCTGTTGCAATCAAGGAAACAACACGTTCCGTACTCGGAAGCTCAATAACAACTGTTGCAGGCTTTATTGCACTCTGCTTTATGACCTTTACGCTCGGACGTGACCTCGGAATCGTTATGGCTAAGGGCGTAATCTTCGGTGTAATCGGCTGTGTGACAATTCTTCCATCGCTCATTCTCGTACTCGACAAGCCGCTTGAACAGACAATGCACAGATCGCTGATTCCGTCAACGAAAAAGCTTGCAAAAGGTATTATTAGAATTTTCCCCGCTTTTCTTATTCTGTTTGTAATGATAATTTATCCGTCATATTACGGATACAGCAACACAAACAATGAGGTTTACTACGATTTGTCAAAGAGCCTGCCCGAGGATATGTCAAACGTAATTGCAAATACAAAGCTCAAAGAGGAGTTTGGCGTAGGTACTACTCACATGGTGCTGACCGACTCAAAATTGCCTGCAAAGCAGGTGCGTAAAATGACTGAAGAAATGGAGAACGTAGACGGCGTAAAATACGTTCTCGGACTTGAAAGCGTAGTCGGCTCGCTTGTCCCCGAGGAAATTCTGCCCGAATCTGTTACAAGTATTCTTAAAAGCGACAATTGGGAGCTTATGCTGATAAACTCGGAATATCAGACTGCTTCCGACGAGGTAAGTACGCAGATAGAACAGCTTAACAGCATAATCAGAAAATACGACGATGAAGGTCTGCTGATTGGTGAGGCGGCTTGCACAAATGACTTGATTGATATCACTTCGGTTGATTTTCAGGTTGTAAATATGATTTCGATTATTGCTATCTTTTTAATCATAGCAGTGGTTGAAAAGAGTATAAGCCTGCCGATTATCCTTGTTGCAGTAATTGAGCTTGCAATATTCATCAACCTTGGCTTGCCACACTATATGGGCGAGTCACTGCCGTTTATCGCACCGATATGCATAAGTACAATTCAGCTCGGCGCAACGGTTGACTATGCAATACTTATGACTACACGATATAAAAAGGAACGCTCGCTCGGCAACGATAAAAGGACTTCTGTCACTACTGCGCTTGAAACCTCAATCCCGTCAATCATTGTCAGTGCAATGGGCTTGTTTGCCGCAACGGTCGGTGTTGCAATTTACTCCGACGTTGATATGATAGGCTCGCTTTGCGCACTTATGGCAAGGGGAGCAATAATCAGCGCACTTTGCGTAATTCTTATTCTGCCTGCAATGTTTATGCTGTTTGATAAGGTTATCGGAGTGACAACATTGGGCTTTAAGTCAAAGAAAAACAATACGGAGGTAACTGTAAATGAGTAACTTAAAAAAATATATGCCAAAGGTGCTTTCAGGCGTCTTGAGTCTTACAATTCTTTGCTGCACAATTGGCGTTGCGTCATATTCGGCAGGTGCAAAGAGCACGGATACTGAAACAACGAATACAAATATTTCGGACAATTCTTCAACCGCAAAAAACGCTTCGGAGGACAAAATCAAAAAGCTTTCAAAGAATGAAACGGTTTACATAATTGCAAACGCAGACGGTTCACCCAAAAAGGTTATCGTGAGCGACTGGATTAAAAATACCGCAAAGGCAAAGAGCTTTGGAGATATTTCAAACCTTGATAATATTGTAAACGTAAAAGGCGACGAAACTTACACAGTAAACGAAAACAATATGTACGAGTGGAGCGCAGACGGAAATGACATTTACTATCAGGGTACAGGAAAGTCGGAACTCCCTGTCGGACTTTCGGTAAGCTATACGCTTGACGGAAAAAAGATTTCAGCAGATAAGCTTGCAGGTCAGAGCGGTAAGGTGAAAATCCGCTTTGACTACACGAACAGACAATCGGAAAAAATAAAAATTGACGGCAAGGAAGAAGAAATCTACGTTCCGTTTGTAATGCTTACGGGTATGATGCTCGACAATGACGCTTTCAGAAACGTTGAGGTTTCAAACGGCAAGGTTGTCAATGACGGTAGTCATACCTTCGTTGCAGGTTTTGCACTCCCCGGAATGCAGTCAAATCTCGGCATAGACAGCAAGGATTTTGAAATTCCCGATTATGTTGAGATAACAGCTGACGTAAAGAATTTTGAGCTTGCAACAAGCCTTACGCTTGCCGCAAACGATATGTTCAGCGATATTGATTTTTCTAAGGTTGACGATAAGATTGATGCGTTGTCAGACTCTCTTGATGAACTGACTGATGCCGCAGATCAGCTTATTGACGGTTCATCACGGTTGTACGACGGGCTTAAAACTCTTCTTGACAAGTCGGGAGAGTTGATTGAAGGCGTTGATCAGCTTTATGACGGTGCAGAAAAAATCAGCAGCGGTGCACAAGAGCTTGACAATGGTGCCGGTGCACTTGCAAGCGGTGCAAAGGATCTGGACAACGGTGTGGGAACGCTTAAAGACGGCGCAGATTCGCTCGACAGCGGTGTAAGCTCACTTAACGATGGTGCAGTAAGTCTTGGTTCGGGTATCTTGCAGTTGCAGGGCTATGTGGCAACGCTTTCATCGGGACTTAATACGATTTCAGGCAACAGCGAGTCGCTCAATGCGGGAGCAAAGCGGATATTTGATACTCTTCTTGCAACTGCCGATGCTCAGATTGCCGCAGCAGGACTTCAGGCTGATAAGCTGACAATTTCGAATTATGCTCAGGTGCTTGATAAGCTTGTCGGCTCATTAAGTGAGGATAACGTGAAAACTGTTGCTTATAATACTGCGCTTGAAACCGTTACAACTACGGTGAACAGCCAGAAGGATGTAATCAGAGAGGCTGTTGAGTCAGCAGTAAGAAAGCAGGTTACTGAGAGCGTTTTAGCTTCGGCAGGCTATTCAATGAGTGCAGAGCAGTACGATTCGGCAATAGCATCGGGACAGATTCCTGATGAGGTACAGGTGCAGATTAATACCGCAGTATCAACGCAGATGAGTTCTTCCACAATTCAGTCGACAGTTGACATCAACACACAGAGCCAGATTCAGTCGCTTATCGATACAAATATGCAGAGTGATGAGGTGCAAAGCCAGATAAATTCTGCTGTTGAAAAAGCAAGTGCAGGTAAGACTCCACTTTCTTCACTCAAAGAACAGCTTGACAACTACAATATATTTTATCAGGGAGTGCTTACCTACACCGACGGCGTTGACAAGGCGAACGCAGGAGCACAGCAGATTCTCGGCGGAACAAATACTCTTAATGAAGGTTCTTACACTCTTAAGAACGGCTCAGAACAGCTAAAGAGCGGTTCGGGCTCGCTAAAAGACGGCGTCGGAACTCTGAAGGATGGTGCAGACTCTCTTAATAGTGGTGCACAGTCGCTCAAGGACGGCACAGGCGAGCTTAACAGCGGAGCGAAGAATCTTGCGCAGGGAGTTGCTTCACTCAAAGAGGGAAGCAGTGCCCTTGTAAGTGGAGTAAAACAGCTTAAGGACGGCTCAATGACGCTTAACGATGGACTTAAAAAGTTCAAAGAAGATGGAATAGGCGTGCTTGTTGACGCAGTAGGCGGTGACGTAAATAGATTCGTAAGCAGACTAAAGGCTGTTTCGGAGGTTTCTTCACACTACAAGAGCTACAGCGGAATTTCCGATGATATGGACGGCAAGGTCGATTTCATTTACAAGACTGATTCCATTGAGAAATAACAGTAAATAACTCCTTAAGGAAACCCGGATTATATCGCAGGCAGAGAGCTGTATGGCAATAATTCCTACGCTCAGATTCGAAGCGGAGAACTCGCTGCATTGAACATCGAGTGGGTGCCGTAAATAGAAAATGTGATTCAGGTCATCCCCGGAATATCATCTTTTGACCAGATGGTATTCCGGGGATTTTTGCGTTTTGGAATGCGTACTCACAAAACAACACTACTGCATATCCTGCTGAACAAAT
>JALFLK010000011.1 GCA_022774755.1 bacterium | reverse complement strand
ACCTTCGGTCATCTCGTTTGATGCAGGATCCCACATAACGCCTGTAAGAGCTGCGTCGCCTGCTACTGTATATTTCTTTAATACAGGAGCTGTTGTGGGAGCCTCAGTTGTAGGCTCTGCTGTTGTAGGAGCTACTGTTGTAGGCTCTACTGTTGTAGGCTCTACTGTTGTAGGCTCTGCTGTTGTAGGCTCTGCTGTTGTAGGCTCAATTGTAGGAACTGCTGTAGGAACAGGAGCAGCCTCGCTCAATGTTGTTAAGGACCGGCAATGCTCTGCATAAGCAGCCTCCTCAGAAAAATGAGTGAAGTACGGATACTGAATACGACCTGTCGCTGCGCTTGAATCAAGAACTGCACCGGTCAGATCCTTCATATCAAGATTAACTGTTGTATCCTTAGTGTAATCACCAACGATATCAAATGTAGCCTGGAACAACGGGCACTCCTCTAACTCATACTTAGAGAAGTTGTAAAGTCTTGTAGCATTTGAGAAGTTACCGTATGCCTTACCGTAAGGCTCAGCCTCGTCGCCGAATACGTTGGTCATTGAAGAACCAGCCATATTATCGATAAGAGGCATTACGCTCTCAAAGCCCATTTCTGTTGTTTTCTCTTTGTTGAATCTGAGAATTGTGTTATCATATGTGAATTCCCAGTCACCGTTCATAAGAGGAATATCTGACTTAAGATTGTATGTAACTACAATCTGCTTGTCAGCTTCAGAATAAACCTTAGATACAGGGTCTGCAAAGTTTGAAGTAGCAGTAACCTTGAATGTCTTTAAAGGAGCTGCTGTTGTAGGCTCTTCTGCTGTTGTAGGAACCTCAGTAGCAGGCTCTGCTGTAGTAGGTTCTGTTGTGGGATCGGTTGAAGGATGAGGTGCGTCACCCTCTGCTCCGCCGTAAGTAGGATTAAGCTCTGTATCATACTTACCGTCGCCGTGATAGAAGTACCACTCGCCTGCGTATGTTTCCTTACCTGTTACGGATACATTTGTTTTGTCAGGATCAACAACATAAATCATATTGTTAAAGCTGTCTGTACCGCTTGGGTAATTTTCGCTTTCGCCGGCGTCATAATACTCTGAACCGACATCAACCGTCTGATATGCTTTTGTATATCTGGTTTCTTCGAAGTTTGACCATGATGGGTCGCCGCCGTCAAGGGCGTTGTTAAAGATGATGGTTGTAACATCCTTAGGAACATCACAATACCATACATTAGCCTTTGAGTCACCGTATTTATAAATCTGGTAACCGGGCCACTTAACGCCTGCCTGCGCACCGTCTAACGAACCGCAGGGATCTGTTCCGTCCCACCAGTACATACCGGCAGAACTGGTCCACTCGTTAGACCAATTGTCAGGCATCAAGAAAAAGTACCTGTTAAATCCAACTGCTTGGGCTTCTTCTGAAGCAACGTAGGGAGTCGGCACATAATACTCGCCGATTATCTCTTCGCCGTCCTCAGCAGATACACCAACAACAGTGGTAGCACCAATGAGCAAGATTGCCAAAATGATGCTGATAATCTTCTTGGACATTTGTTTTTCCTCCTAAAAAATTCGTTTCCGAAATTATCGGTATGTTAATTATATTCCAAATATGACAATAAATCAAGATAAATTTTTAAGTTTGTGTGAATTGCACATATATGGTAGTTTAATTTTGTCACTTTGAACATTTTATTATTTATTCATAGCCGTTAATGTTTTTTGACTGCCAGTTCCAAGAATCACGGCACATATCCTCGAGAGTTTTTTCAGCCTGCCATCCCAGAATTTCTTTTGCCTTTGTGGGGTCAGCGTAACATTCTGCAATATCTCCCGGTCGTCTTTGCTTAATCTTGTAAGGAATCTCCAAATCATTTGCCTTCATAAAAGCGTTTACAATATCCAAAACGCTGTATCCGGTTCCGGTTCCCAGGTTAAAAATCTCGGTGCCCTTGTGGCTGTCGGCATAATCTATTGCTTTTACATGCCCTTTTGCAAGGTCAACAACATGGATATAGTCCCTTACGCCCGTACCGTCGTGAGTGGGGTAATCGTTGCCGAAAACGCCTAAGCATTCAAGTCTGCCTGCGGCGACCTGAGTAATATACGGCATCAGGTTATTGGGGATTCCGTTGGGGTTCTCGCCAATCATTCCGCTTTCATGAGCTCCGATAGGGTTAAAATACCTTAAAAGCACAACGGAAAGCCGGCTATCAGCCTTTGCGGCGTCTGTAAGAATCTGCTCGTTCATCAGCTTTGTCCAGCCGTAGGGATTGGTACAGCCTGTGGGCATTGTTTCTACAAGAGGCACCTTCTCCGGGATTCCGTAAACCGTTGCGGAAGAGCTGAATACAAAGTTATGCACTCCGTGATTTTTCATAACCTCAAGCAAGGTAAGGGTTGAATCAAGGTTGTTTCTGTAATAAGCAAGAGGAATCTCGCAGCTTTCGCCGACGGCTTTAAGTCCTGCAAAGTGGATAACGGCGTCGATTTTATTTTCCGAAAAAAGCTTTTCAACCGACTCTCTGTCACACACGTCAATATTATAAACGGGAATTTTTGTGTTGGTAATTTTTTCAACTCTCTCAACAGCCTTGGGACTGCTGTTTGAAAAATTATCGGCAATTACAGCGGTATGTCCTGCGTTAATAAGCTCAACACAGGTGTGAGTTCCTATGTAGCCGGCGCCGCCTGTCAGCAATACGTTCAAGATAAAACTTCCTTTCATTATGTAATGTATAGTAATTTGTTAGGATTGCAAATAATAAATCCGTATTCTTTCCGGTATGTCTTCTGCGTATTTTCGGATTATGCCTTTTCAGGCTCTCCGTAATCCACGCCGAAGGTTTCGGCTGTTACAGACTTCATAACCTGAGGGTCAAGGGGCTTATCCGAAAAGTCGGTGTCGCACTGTGCAATTTCATCCACGACATCCATACCCTCCGTAACCTTGCCGAAAGACGCATACTGACCGTCAAGATGAGGAGCGTTTTTGTGCATAATGAAGAACTGGGAGCCTGCGGAATCAGGCATCATAGAACGAGCCATAGACAAAACGCCTGCTGTATGCTTTAAATCGTTTTTAAAACCGTTTGAAGCGAATTCGCCCTTAATTGAATAGCCCGGGCCGCCCATACCTGTGCCCTCGGGACATCCGCCCTGTATCATAAAACCGTATATTACCCTGTGAAAGGTAAGTCCGTTGTAGTAGCCCTTATTAACAAGGCTGAGGAAATTTTTTACGGTATTGGGCGCAATATCAGGGTAAAGCTCCGCCTTGATTTGCCTGCCGTTTTCCATTTCGATTGTGACGATGGGATTTTTATTCATCGGTATCACCCTTTCCAAAATTCTGCATTTAATATAGTTTGATTTACAAAGGTCATTTTATTGCTTTTATGCAATAAACACTCTTTATGTTACTGTATAAAAATTATATCAAACTTGTCACACACAGTCAACATTTTATGTAAACCTATACAACCGTAATCGAAAATTTTAAAATCACACAAAAGCCTTGTGTTTATCGTCTTTGTCAGCTTGGTCTTGATTTTTAATTCATTATCCTGTATCATATCTTTAAAGAAAATATGCTTAAATCAGTGAAAGACGCACAATAATATAATTGAAAGGTGAAAACAATGGTTGATTCAAATGTTGCTCATGTTTTAATCAATAAAGAAAAGCTTGCCCATAACCTTGAATTTTGCGGTCAGCTCTGCAAAAAGCAGGGCATTGAGCTTGCTTTCGTTACCAAAAGCATATGCGCCGACCCCTATGTTATGCAGATTGTCAGAAACAGCTCGGTAACGGCTATTGCGGATTCACGCCTTGACAATATGGCAAAAATGGAGTTTGACGGCAAAAAAATACTCATAAGACCCACTGTTCCCGCCGAAGCCCCTCTTGTAATTGAACACACAACCCACAGTGTACAATGCGAAATGCTTTCTCTTGAGGCGCTGAATAAATGTGCGGAAAGCGCAGGCAAAACCCACAATGTTTTACTGATGATTGACTTAGGCGACCTACGTGACGGAATTATATATTATAATGAAAAGAGAATTTTGGATACTGCGGAATATATTTCCCACTCAAAAGGGCTTAATCTTGCAGGCGTTGCGGCAAACTACAACTGCCTTGCAGGACTGCTTCCAGACAATGAAAATATGAAGAATTTAATTGATATAGGCAACAAAATTTCTCATCTTTATAACACGGACAAGCCGATTATCTCCGGAGGAAATTCAAGCTCGACATATTTTCTCACCAATCCCAACACTCCTGTTCCAAAGGGAATTACACAGTTCAGAATGGGCGAAGCTGTTGTTTTGGGCAGAAATCCTGCTGACGATACCTTTGTTGAGGGTTTGTATAACGACGCTTTTGTGCTGAATGTGCCGTTGATTGACGTGCAGAGCAAGGCAGATAAAAAAGCCTCTCCCCAAAAACTGAGAAGAGGCGTTCTCGCCATAGGAAACCAGGACACTCAGATTCACCGTCTTGTTCCCGTTGACCGCCGAATTAAAATTATAGGCTCCTGCTCGGACGAATGTGTGGTTGACCTCAGCCTTGCAAGCGAAGATTACAAAGCAGGAGATATGGTCAGCTTTATTTTTGAGTACGGTGCGCTGATGACCTTGTTTGCAAGTCCTTTTGTAAAAAGAATCTACGGATAAATCCTGAATTTCAAATTTTGCTCGGCTTTTTATTATAGCTCAGCGTTTGCCGATAAATCAAAATTCTTTGTAAATGATTCCGGGCAGTTTTTTCTTTTCTTTTATAAACTGCTTTTTAAGCTTCAAAGATTCAACAGCGTAATCCATATAGCTTACGCTTAAAGGGGAATCAACGGGAGAGTTCTCAACGGACTCTCCTTTTTTTTGCAGAATGTCCTCAAATATTTTTCTTCCTAACCAAGGATTGCAGGACATAAGCGGTCCCATTGTATTGGTAAAAATAAGGTTATTGCAAACTGCGCCTTCGGTGCCGTCCTTGCAGTTGTTGCCGTAGCCGTAGATAACCTTTGCAAAGGGCTTTTGCCCCTGTTCAAGTGTGAAATCCATACGCTGAATCTGACAGCCGATTATCTCTGTTGAATCGTCGCAAACGCAGTAAATATCGTCGCCGTAAACCTCTTTTGTCAGCATGGGCATTTCTGTTCTTTCAAGCTCTTTTGCGTTCATATTCAGTATTCCCAAGCCTTGGCATTTTTCGCCGCCGCTAAAAGAAATTTCTTTTCCGAAAACACAGCCTGTTGTTCCCAGAACAAGCACATATTTGCCCGACTCAACAAAGGAGCTTATATTATCAGCCCGTGTTTTCAAATCTTCTGCAACAGCCTGCATATTTCTCAGCTGACCTGCGCCGAAATAAACCATATCAAAATCATTGAAATCTCCGGCGCCCTCTGCCGAGTTTGACTTTGTAACATTCAGCTTAACCTGCAAAGACTCTGCAATCTGCATAAGAGCCATAATATTGCCTCTGTCGCCGTGAAGATTAAGAATATCGGGGTACATCCACAAAAGGTTAATTTCTCTCATTGTTCCATTCTCTTTTCGTATTTTTCTATGCTGTTTACGCAATCGTAATAGGAGTGCATCCATGTAAGCAAATATACATTTTTGCAGTCGTATTTTTCAAGCTCGTTCAAAAGCAGTGTATAATCCGCCGTAGGCAAAACGGTAATATCATCCTTTGACACACCCTCAAGAACAAGCCTTGTGGCGGTATCGTAGCATATAACCTTAGACATACAAATATATCTCTGAACATTATTATGAGGCAAATCTCCGAAATTGCAGTCGTAAGCATAGTACATACCCGTATAATTGGGCGTAAAATCAACAACCTCGCTTAAATCGAAAACCACGATTTTCGGCTTTCTGTCCCTTGCAACAACATTCAGGGCGCTTTGCAGGGTTACGGGGGTTTCCTGCTTGATTCTCAGGTAGTTAATCTTTTTATCTCCCACCTTCAAAACCTCAACACGACCCTCGGGAAGCTTAAAAGCGTCTATGGATTTCTGAATGCTTTGACTGTCGATGCCCTCAGCGTCGGCAACTGTCAGCATTGCGCTGTAACAGTACATAAAGTCGGTGGTAAAAAACTTTGCCTTATAGTTTTTATCCATAAAGCTGAGTATTCCCGTTGCCTTGTCAAAAGACACTCTGTTTACGGTTTGGTCAGCCATAAGTCCGCATTTTCCGCACTTGAACTTGCCGATATTAAGCAGGTTATCATATTCAAACTCTATCGCTCCGCCGCATACCGGGCAAGGACTTGAAACAGCAGTGACTCCTGTTTCTATACCTGCGCCCTTTTGATTTTCAACGCCGAAATACCTTACATTCTTTCTTCCTTTTCCCAAAGAGGCAACATTGGGGTCGTCGCCGTTAAGCACAAGGAGCATTGAATCGTTAATTGCGCTTGAAATCTTGCCCAAAATCACACCGGGCTCACCGTTTCTCTGGGACTGGTCTTTCAGAATGTTATTAACAACCAAAATCTGCGGTTTAACCTCTCTGCACACCATAGCCAGATAACGCTCGTCAACCTCAAGCACGATGTAATCGGCGTTTATTCTGCCCGAAAGCTTTGAACTGCCGATAAACGCCGTTGCAACTCCACGGTACATATTAGCTCCCTCAACATTGGTGCAAATTGATTTTCCGCTGCTTTTAACAAGCTGAGAAATCATACCGGTGGTGGTGGTTTTTCCGCCTGTTCCCGTGACTACTATTACTCTTGTGTTATCTCCGTATTTAAAGGAACTGAGTATGTTCTTTTTCAACATTCCGGCAATTCCGCCGGGCCAGGTTGTGCCTGAAACTCCGGGCATAATTGCCGTCAGCTTCAGGATGATTTTTCCTATTATCAGGACAATGCCGAAATAAATACTTTTTAATACGCCCATTATTTTAATAAACCTCTTTTAACTTAATTGATTGCCGTGCAAAAAACCGCACGGAAAAAATAACAACAATTTTACAAAATTATAATACCACTTTTTTGCATATATTGCAATCGGTTTGATTTATATATTCCGCAAATACGACGGCACTTTTGCTTATTTTATTTTTTTCGATTACAAAAACAAGCGGCAGAAAAGACGCCGCTTGAATTTTTATTTTTCGTTAAGCCGGCTCTACACCGACGGTATGCTAATTTATGGTTATTTATACTTTTATACTTATTTATGCTAACTTATTCATCTTTCAAGTTTCGTCAGCTTTTATCCACAGGTGACTGAGCTTTAACAGCTGAGTCGGTAAAGATTTTTTCCATAGTTGCTTTGTCTGCCGTTCCTGTTTCTTCAATTCCGTTATTTTTCTGAAAAGCAGAAACTGCCTTTTCGGTAGTTTCGCCGTAATAGCCGGTTACATTTTCGGGGTCGCTGATATATCCCAAATCAAACAGACGGTTCTGCATTGCCTTAACATTATCGTCCTCGTCCTCAGGCTTTAATCCGCCGTCGGGGATTGATGCGTTGTACTTTTCAAGCAATGTTCCCGACTGAACAGAGGATTTAACGCTGTCCTGAGCCTTTTGGGGGTCATTCTCTTTATACATAAAATCAACCATAGTCTGGAGATTTACAAGAGAAGTAAGACCGTGCCTTGACATATCCGCATAAGAAATTTCTTTCATATTGCCCGCCTTTACTGCACCGAGATTCTGCAAAACCGGGCTTGCGTTAATTAAATCAAGCACTGTATTGTCCGAATAAAAAATATAAGTGGGGTTGCTGATTTTAAGATTATTTTCGTCAACGTCAGCGGACTTTGAGTCAACCGCAACATTAACAGCGCCGGTATAGCCCAGAAGCAGGTCGGCAAATGTGTCCTTTCCTGCAATTTTCAGCTTGCCGTTTTCTGTGTAAAGATAACAAACCGTATTAAGTATGGTGCCGTTGTAGCACTTTGACTTAATATCCTCCATATCGTTAATAAGGTTATTGTACGCACTCAAGCCCTTGTTTTTTCCGGTATTCTCTCCGCCCAAAATAGTGCCGAGGCTCTTATATACCGTTGAAAGCTCCTCTTCTGTTTCGGCAGGCACCATCTTGATAACCTTTATGCCGTTTTCTTTTAGAATATCAGAAGCAGCATTATTTATGTTTTCGTCGCAAATCACAACTTCTGCGCCGGAGCTTATAATCTTATCGGCATCCGGTGCAGTTTCTCTTCCTACCGACGGAACCACGTTAAATTCCTTTTGGTTTACTGCGTCGCTTTTGCCGACCATTTTAACATCATAGCCTATGCAGGAAATAATATCCGCCATATTATCCGACAGCACTACTATATTTTCCGGCTCTTTGTCAAATTTTACATTTCCTACGGTTACGGGGTAATCCTTGTCACCCGAACAGCCGGACACGCATATTGCGGTAAATCCTATAATACAGGATAGAATTAAAGCCGCCGTCTTTTTTTGCCAAACTCCCATCTTTTAACCTCCAAAAGCTTTAAATAAACCGAACAACTTATGTTCAGCAAAATAACGATTCTACAAACTGTTTTGCACACCTGGGAGAGCGTCCTCCCCTTGCCAAAGCAAACTTTTCCGCCTTAAGCTCAAGCTCCTCCTTAGGCATATTTACATTATTCTTTCTTGCAAGCTCAAAGACTATTTCAAGGTAATCGTCCTTTTTGGGAACGCTGAAGCACACCGAAAGCCCGAATCTGTCGGAGAGGGACAGGGTTTCTTCCATATTGTCCCGTCTGTTTACATCGTCGGTATCTCTGTCAGCAAAGCTTTCTTTAATAAGGTGCCGTCTGTTTGAGGTTGCGTAAATCAGCGTGTTTTCAGGTCTTGAGGCAAGACCGCCCTCAAGCAGAGCCTTAAGCGAAGTATAGCTTTGATCCTGCTTTTGAAAAGACAAATCGTCTATAAAAATAATAAATTTCATAGGCAAAGACGCAATTTTGTCAACCAAAATCGGAAAATCCACCAAACGCTCCTTAGGCATTTCAACAATTCTCAGGCCCTTGTCCCTGAAATCGTTGGCAATAGCCTTAACCGTTGAGCTTTTGCCCGTACCCTTGTCGCCGTAAAGCAGGCAGTTATTGCAGGTTTTGTTCTCCACAAAAGAACGGGTATTTTCAACAACCTGGTTACGCTGTCTTTCGTAGCCCACAAAGGAAGAAAGGCTGATACTGTCAGGGTGAACAACAGGCTGAATATCGCCGTCACGCCAAATAAATGCACGGTAACGGGCAAACATTCCGCAGCCGTTCTGCCTGTAAAAATCCGCAAGCCTTGAAATTCCGCTTTCATAACCCATAAATGCCTCGGCGGGGCTGCCCTTTTCCCATCTCGGCAAATCCCCTGCTATCTCGGCTATTTCATCATAGTATTTATAATCCCTTAAAATTTCTTCTCCCGAAAGGGAAGAAACAAAGTCTATGGCTTTGCAGTCTCGAATAACGGCGTCAATCACATTCTGGGGCAGTAAGGCAACCTTGCCTGCCGCAGCCGCCTCGGTAAAGTAGTTTTCGTCAAAAAGCGCAGCCTCGGTCATACAATAAGCAAAGCTGTCGCTGTAACCTCTACGGCTTAAAAGAGAAAAGAACTCTCCGTAGGCGTTCAGAAATTCCACCGGAGGTTTTTCCATTGCCAAAAGCAGATTGTAAAACGCCTTTGGCACAGTCCTGTTTAAAATCCCCTTGTAAACCGACAGTGACGAAAGCAAAAATAATGATTTCTCGGTTTTATTCATATATACCATCCCATTCTCGGTTTATATTCTACACTTTTTTACATATTAAGTCAAATAAATATACAAAGTTATTTTATGATTTCTTTTTACCTTTTTAACACATAAAAATCTTATCATAAAATAAAAAACAAAAAATTTTTAAAAAGGTGTTGACTTTTTAAACAAGACAGGTTATAATAATCAAGTCGTTGAAAAACGAAACACAATTTAAAAGTTGGTGTTGATGACGCTGAGGGTCCACCTGTTCCCATACCGAACACAGAAGTTAAGCTCAGTAGTGCCGAAGATAGTTGGCTGGCGACGGCCTGTGAAAATAGGAAGATGCCAACACATTAAAGTGTCCACCCAGTAGGGTGGGCGTTTTTATTTTTCTGAGTGTTTGGCACATAATGCGTAATGCGTTTGCACAATGCTTTTTTATAACAACGCTTTGTCGTATAATATTTTTGCTGTGTATTTTTTTGCCTTATAGTGCTTTTTGCCGTGTAATATCCGCAGATTCTGTTTTTCCGGAATTTCACAGACCGTTTATTTTCCGCACATTTATTTTCGGCAAAAATTTTCTCGCTATTCTGAATAACGGAGACTTAATATGGATAATATTTTTAAAAATCAAGCGTCTGTTTGGGAGGTTCTCAAAAAATCCGAAAAGCCCGTAATCCTTTACGGTATGGGCAACGGCGCCGACAAGGTTCTCGATGAATGTCAAAGGCTTGGTATAAATGTAAGCGGAGTAATGGCAAGCGATGATTTTGTCAGGGGGCAGTCTTTCAGAGGTTTCACCGTTAAAAAGCTGTCGGACTTTGAGGAAGAATACAGTGATTTTAACGTTGCCCTGTGCTTCGGCTCTCAGCTTGAGGAGGTTATGAATCACATTAAGTCCGTCGCTGAACGCCACACTTTGCTCGTTCCTTCGGTTCCTGTTTTCGGAGATAATATTTTTGACCGTGCCTTTGCGGAAAAACACCTATCTCTTATGGAAAAAGCCTACAATATTTTTGAAGATGACTTTTCAAAAAAAATATATAAAAACCTTCTTCTATTTCAGTTTACAGGCAGGCTTGAATATCTTTTTGCCTGTGAAACGCCTAAAAGCGAGGCGTTTGAAAGCATACTAAAGCTGGGCAACAATGAATTTTTTGTTGATTTAGGCGCATGCAAGGGCGACACCGTCGAGGAATTTTTAAATTATGCCGACGGATACGAAAGAATAATTGCCCTTGAACCAAACCAAAAGAATTTTGCAAAGCTGAAACAGTACTGCGAAAATATAAAAAATACCGAAATTTGGAATATGGCTGTTTACTCCCATCAGGAAACACTGTACTTTAACAAAAAAAGCGGACGCAGCAGCGCAAAATCTGCCGACGGCGTTCCCGTTCAGGCCGATTCTCTTGACCACATTTTAAGCGGAAGAAAAGCTACTCTGATTAAAATGGATGTGGAGGGCGAAGAAGCGGAGGCTTTGGCAGGAGCGGTAAACACCCTAAAACAATTTAAGCCTAAGCTGAACATCGCCGCATACCACAGGAGCGAGGATATTTTCAAGCTTCCCCTGCTGATTAAGGCGATTAACCCCAACTACAAGATTTTTCTCCGCCACCACCCGTATATTCCTTTCTGGGACACGAATTTATACTGCGTGTAAAATACTTGGGTTTTATTTTTCAAAAACCTATATTAAACCGAAAAAGCAAACGCAACACACGCACAGGTTTTATTCTTCAAAAACCGAGATTTGTTCCCTCTTTTTCCGAAACTTAATCAATTTAATTCAATATCAAGCCCTATGGGGCAATGGTCGCTGCCGAAAATATCAGTGTATATTTCGGCGGCTTTTATTTTATCCTTTATTCTGTCGGACACTATAAAATAATCAATACGCCAGCCTGCGTTATTTTTTCTTGCGTTAAAGCGGTAAGACCACCAGGAATATACGCCTGTCTTATCAGGGTACATATGCCTGAAACTATCGGTAAAGCCGCAGCCTAGCAGCTGACGGATTTTTTCCCTCTCTTCATTGGAAAAACCTGCGTTACCCACATTCGTCTTTGGATTTTTAAGGTCGATTTCCTCCTTGGCAACATTCAAATCTCCGCAGTAAATAACAGGCTTTATTTTATCAAGCCTTACAAGATATTCACGCATACTGTCTTCAAATTCCATTCTGTAATCAATACGTGCAAGCTCCTGCTGAGAGTTGGGCGCATAGCAGTTTACAAGGAAAAAATCATTGTATTCAAGGGTGATAACCCTGCCCTCGTCAAGGTAATTTCCGTCAATGCCGTAATTAACCGTCAAAGGCTCTTTTTTTGTAAAAACAGCCGTTCCGGAATATCCCTTTTTCTCTGCGCTGAAATAATACTCCTTGTAACACTCCGGGTGAAACTCAGCCTGGTCAGGCTGCATTTTTGTCTCCTGCAAGCAGAAAAAATCTGCGTCAATATCATTAAAAAAATCTTCAAAGCCTTTTTTCAGGCAAGCTCTAAAACCATTTACATTCCAAGAAATAAATCTCATTTTAATCTCTCCTTTAATAATTTTTCACGCTGTTTATAATCGGGCAACACAGATTCTACGAGTCTGTAAAAATCTCTGCCGTGATTTTTATGCTTAATATGCGCAAGCTCGTGAACCACCACATAATCCACCGCCTCGTCGGGATACTGCATAAGTATATACGAAAAACACAGGCTGTCTTTTCCGCTGCACGAGCCAAATCGTTTTTGAGCAGAAGTGATTTTCACCCCTGTTGGTTTTAGTCCCATAATTCCGCTGAAATGCTCCACCCTTTTGGGAATAATCTGCTTTGCCTTTGATTTTAACTGCAGTATTTCATTTTTTGATAAATTTCTGCGGTTTAGTCTGCGCTGTTTTTGAATTTCCATATGCTTTTCAATCCATTGTGCGTGACTTTCCAAAAGAGATTGAATTGAGCGATTGGGGTAATTCATAGGCAGTCTTAAAATCAGATTACAATTTTCATCGATTTCAATCGCCGCAGTTTTTCGTTTTGACCGCACAATGCGGTAATCGTATTCCACACACATCACCAAGCTGATTATAACCCAAAACCAAATAAAAAGCTACATATAACAAAAAATACCGTCCTTTGAACGCCAAAGAACGGTATTTTTTCTGCATACGCACAGGTTACACAGGGGTTTTGGTATTATCATTCGTTATCCAAAATTTTAATTACAAGGGCGGTAATATCGTCATCGTGTTCCTTTGAACGGCGGTTAGCCGACTCTGCAACAATTTTTGAAGCAAGGGTTTCGGGGTCGCCCTCCTCCCAGGATTTTATAAGTGAAACAAGCCACATATCCTCCGTAAACAGTGCACCGTCTGTTATCATAACTATCCAGTCTCCTGCGGAAAGTCCGATAGAATCATAGGAAAATCTAACATCCGTAAGTATTCCCACGGGGAGCGACTGGGACTGCTTTTTTATTACGGAGCCGTTTTTCTTAATGTATGTCAGGGGAGCTCCTGCCTTAAACAGATTCACCCTGCCGGTAAATAAATTTATATCTGCAATGTCCAAGGTTGCCAATGACTCGTCCTCGGATTTTACCATCAGTGCAGAATTAACCACCTGCAAAGCGCAGTCGTAAGAAAGCCCCGCCTTGCAAAGTCTGGTCATTACCGAAACCGCCATATTTCCGTCAACAGCGGCTCGTCCGCCTGTGCCCATTCCGTCGGAAATAAGGGCAACCATACTGCCGAATCCGTTGCTGAAATAGTTTAGGCTGTCGCCGCACAGCTTGCCGTTGTTGCAAATATGCTGTGCCGAGCCTACCTGAACATCGTAGTAGGGAATTTCGCTGAACACGATTCTCACCGTATCGCCCAGCTTGGTAATGCAGGGGGAATCAAATCTTCTTCCGCAGCATTTTGAAATTTCGTGGGTTAAAACGGCAGGTCTTATTTTGTCTTTCCAGTTCTGAGCAAGCTGTATCTCGGCGGTCATTCTGCCGTTTTTGTCAAGCACGCAGCTGCACTCCTTCACCTCAAGTCCGCTGTACTGTAAAAACTCCTCCACACGCTGACTGCTGTCGGTATCGTAGGTAATATAGCTGTCAAATTCTTTTGACATATCCTTGAGAATTGTGCTTAAGCCCGAAAACTGCCCTGCAACAACGCTTCTGACTCCCGTTACCCTGCGCTGTGCCTCCTGACAAGACAAATACTCCCTGTAATTATAATTTATGCTTTCGGCGATTTCCCCTTGCTTGCAGCACTTTTTTGTAAAGATAACATCTATGGCGTCAGCGCTTACCTTGCCCTCGTTTTTCAGCACGTGGGTAAGCCTTGAAAAGTCGTCCTTTGTAACGCCCTTTTGCTTTTCCCAGCAATAAACCTTTAATCCGCATTTTTCACAGACGTCACATCTGACATTCTCATAAACCCAGTCCATCGTAGGCGAATAAAGCTTTTTCAGCTTGTCCGAAACCTTATTCACGCAGTCGCTTACGCCCTCCATAGCCTTCGAGGCAAAGTCAAGCCGCATAACAACATTGTGCTTCAGAGCTTCGCTGCCTTTACTGCTTTCACCCGGCAGGAATACAGCCGAAACAAAATTGCCCAACTGCTTTGGCAGCAGCATAAAAACTCCGCAGGCAATGAGCGTTTCTATAAACAGGCTTACAATCACTTTGCTGTCGCCGCAGGTAAAAGTCATTATGGTACTGCAAAGAGTAAAGGCAAAGGCACACGCCGCTTTGCCGACTCCTGCAAAAAGTCCTGCCATAAGTCCTCCGAAAGCGTACGCTCCGCACAAAAACGTCATAGCAGAACTGCTCAGGCTGAAAATCGAGCCTGTGGCAATGGCGCTTATGCTGCCGCCTGTTACATAGCCGTATCTTGCACAAATCAAAATAATAAGCACGGCGGCAATTCTGCCAAGGGATACATTCTGCACCGTAACGCTTCCCAAGGACAAAATCAGAATACAGCCTGTCATTACAAGACTTGCCATTTCCTGCTGAGAAAAGCTTTTCAGGGTGCGTTTTGAATAGTACATATCCGTGGAAAGCTTGAGAAAAAACGCCGCTGCTCCTGCAAGGCACGCCTCAATTACGGTGTATGTGACTGCTGTTGTGCTTGACTGTGCAAAAGAAAGCACCAAACCCGTAACAAGTACGGTGATAAAAGCCAAAAGACAGGCAAAAAGTCTGCTTTGAGAAATCTTTTTAATGTCGCTGAGCATCCAGCGCATACATCCGATTGCTCCAACAACAGCCAAATATCTGAAGCTGTTTGAGGGGGTTAAAATTATGTACCCCAAAGCTGTGCCGGCTATTGCCCACAGCATATGCTTTTTCGGCACCGAGGCTGTGTAAGACGCTCCGAAAGGCGCAAGCTCACCCATAAGCGTTCCACGGCATATAACCATTCCGCACAAAAAATAAAGTCCGTGCATCATAAGATTTTTTGCCGCCCTGTAATCAGATTTTGATTTGCAGTTTATTCTTCCCCGAGTATTAGCTTTTGTGCTTGTTTGAACTTCCATATTTTTAACTTCCCTTTATAATTATCAAATGTTTACACAACAAAGTGTTTATCGGTGTAATAATTATAGGAGGAAAGCCGTGATTGTTTTGTCACTTACTGTTTGGGCTATTTTATAATGTTTTGTAAAAAACCGTATGCGCTGTGGGGATTTTTTAAACTTTAAAAGGCTAATTAACTGTTTGCTGTTGCAAAATCAAAATTTCGGGCGAACTTTTTGTTAATAAAATAAGTTCAACGGCTGTTCTACGCAAACGGTTTCACAGTTGCTAAACATATTTTGCAAGAAAATTCTCCACCGTGCTCCAGTAAAGCTTGGGATTCTTTGAAGACGAGCCTACATGACCTGCACCGTTGATAACGAGCTTTTCTTTGGGGCAGTTTGCAGACGCATAAACCTTATCAAGCATTTCAAAAGGAACGAAGGTATCCTCATCACCGTGAATAAAAAGCGTTGGTGTTACGGACTTTTTAACCTGTTCAACGCTTGACGCCTGTTCAAAGGTATATCCGGCACGAAAAAAACACACGGCGTCAGCCGAAGTTATTACGGGAAAAGACGGTAAGCCGAAAAACTCCTTAAACTGCTGTTCAAATTCTTCTTTTGCCGAGGTGTAACCGCAGTCCTCTATCGCCGCCTTAACATTTGAGGGCAGTTGTTCTCCTGTGGTCATCATAACCGTTGCCCCTCCCATTGACACTCCGTAAAGTACAATCCGTGCGTCGCTGTCCTTTTGGACTATGTGCTCAATCCACCTTAGCATATCCAGCCTGTCAAGCCAGCCCATACCGATAACGCTCCCCTGGCTTTCTCCGCATCCACGCAGGTCGGGCAGCAGCACGCTGTAACCCATATTGTAAAAAATCTCCGCCTCTGTTTTCATTTTTAACCCCTGACTGTTATAGCCGTGTACCAAAATCACCCAGCGATGACTGTTTTCGGGGTTTTCAATTTCATATCCGTGAAGCCTGAGACCGTCATCGGTATCAATATACTCATTTCTGCTTTTTTCCGCAATCCAGCTCAAGAGCTTCACATCAATATGTGACTGCTCAGACGCCTCCGGCGATATGTCGGATTTTTGATTTTTCTTAAACAGTATTCCCCTGTCAACATCGGCATTAATCGTCAAATTATAAAAATAATCACCCACAAAGCCAAGAGAAATCAAAATTACCCCAAGCATTGAAAATAGCACAAGCAAAGTTGTTTTAACGCTTTGTGCAGATATTCTTCCTATTCTTTTTTTATGTTTATTTTCAGATTTCATTGCCACACTTCCCGTAATTATGTTGTTAAACTGACACCGGTAAAACATATTTCTAAAACTACAAAGCATTGTATTTTCAGTCTGTAACCTATATTAGTATAGACAAAAAAGAACAGAGCAGACAATAAATCTGCTCTGCCGAAAAAAATATTTTTGATTATTCGGATTTTAAAATTACAGTGGACTGGGCAGGCATAAACAGGCTGTCGCCGTTTAAAGAAATGTGCGTATCCTTTTCTTCGGTTGCTCCTGCGCTTAAGTCGCCTCGAACCTTTGGGGATTCCATAATTTCTTTTGATATTGTAAGGGTTTTATCCTCTTCACTGCTTAGATTGTGCATAATCATCAGGGTTTCCCCATCACATTCAATATAGTATGCGCAAATGCTTTTGTCATCAAAATCAACTGTTTCGGTGATTTCGCCACGGGCAATCTGGGGATTTTGGTTTTTAATTTTTATAATTCGCTTATAGAAGTTAAGCAAGGAACACTCATCATCTTCCTGCTGCTTAACTCCTCCCCATTTTGGCACAGAAATAATGCTCTGACCGTTTACATTTATATTGGGAGGGCTGTCGCTGTCCCAAATCATAGGCGTTCTGTAATTCTCGTCCCCCTCAGTTTTAGGTGAGGTAATACCGATTTCTTCGCCGTAGTAAATAAATGAATTACCGGGCATAAGCATATAAATCGAAGCCGCCATTTTCTCAAAAGACAAACCCTTTGATTCCAGAGAATTGCTGACTCTGACCATATCGTGATTATTCAAAAACATTGCATTTATTGCGTTTGGATTTTTTTCTTTTACCTTTTGATTGTAATTTTTGATTCTATCTGCAAGGTTACCGTTTTGCTCGGTGCGGACTGCATTGGCGATACCGCCCGATGTGGTTGCATATTTAAAACAGAACTGGCTGTCGATTCCCGATTCATAGGTTTTATAAATATCTCCGGGGTCGCTCCAGTTTTCCCCTACCATATAAATATCGTCTTTAAGCTCTTTGCAAGCGTTATAATACCACCGCAAGAACTCGGTTCCGTCTGTATTTTCATCGGTAAAATACTTAACTGCGTCAAGGCGGAAGCCGTCAACTCCTCTGTCAATCCAGAACTTTGCAATGTTCACAAATTCCTGTCTTGTTGCGTCAGAACTTAAATCCCATTCCGGCATTGTTTTTGAAAAATTAGATTCATACCAATAATCACTGTTTATTCTTGTGTAGTTTTCTCTGTTTACAGGGTCCTGCTCAAATCTTTTAATTTTAAAGTACTTTGCATAACCGTCAAGATTTCCTGCCGAAACCTCTTCGCACGCCTGCTCAAACCAAGGGTGAATACTGGATATATGATTCAGCACCATATCCATTATTACATTTATGCCCCTTTTATGACATTCGGAAATAAGCGTATCAAAGTCCTCAAGTGTGCCAAAGGTTTCATCAATGTTGTAGTAATCGACAACATCATATTTGTGATAAGAAGGAGACGGCATTATGGGAGTTAGCCAAATAGCGTCAACTCCTAAATCCTCATCTGTATCACTGTCACCGTCGTTAAGATAATCTAATTTTGATATTATTCCCTGCAAATCACCGACGCCGTTGCCGTCGGAATCACAAAAAGAATTCACGAATATTTGGTAAACATTTCTGTATTTATCACTGGATTGCTGTACTTGTATGTCCTTGGTCGGGTCATTATATCCCGAGCATCCGCAGAAAATACAGGCAGTTATTACAACTGTCAAAATAAGTGCCAAAAGCCGTTTCATTCCGCACCCTCCTTGTTATTTGTTAAACACCTATTATTTTATAAATACTTGTTATTTCTATACCTATCTATTTATCTTCTATAATGTTCAATAAAACATATTGTCAGCAAAACAAATTCTGTCAAAAAATTCAAACCTTGTCCGTAAAATTTATGCCTTACCGACAATCAATTTTAAGTACGACATCCGGTCTGCCCAATTACAGCTGAAAAATTACGCTGAATTAAAAAATAGGGTGACAACAAACGCTGTCACCCTATGATTCTTAAAATTATCCCTTAACGCCGCCGGCGGTTACACCTTCAACATAATACTTCTGCATCTTAAGGAACAGAAGCGTAATCGGAACGGCTACAAGAACCGAGCCTGCAAGGAACTGCTTAAAGTAGTCGGACTTAAACTCAAGAGAAGTCATCAGCTGAAGTCCTATGGCTACCGTGTAGTTGTCACGCTTATCGCCCATAATCAACTTACACAAAATAAAGTCTGTCCACGGTCCGATAAAGGAAGTAAGCACCGTATAAACAACAATCGGCTTAGACATCGGGAGAATAATCTTCCAGAATATCTGGTTCTTTGTGGCGCCGTCCACAGTTGCGGCTTCGTCCAAGGCTCTCGGAATCGTATCAAAGAAGCCCTTTGAAATCTGGAAGCCTAAGCCTGCGCCTGCGCTGTAACAAATTACCAAAGCTACCAGGGTCTGAGAAAGTCCCATAGCCTTAAGCAGATAGTAAATAGCAATCATTGTCATAAATCCGGGGAACATTCCTAAAATCATACCGACATTGATAAACTTTTTACGGCTCTTAAATCTTAAACGGCTGAACGCATAACTTACCATAAGTACGGAAAGTGTGGAAATTACGCACGCGCAGCAAGCAACGATAAATGTGTTCAGATACCATCTGGGGAAGTTAAGTGTTCCGGTATTTACAAACAAATCAATGTAGTTCTGGAACGAATATTCCCTTGGAATTAAGTAAGGAACAGTTGCGAGTCCCTCTGCACGGAAAGAGTGCAGAACCAAATATACAAGAGGTGAAATCCAAATCAATCCCAATACTGCAAGAATGATATAGATTACGGTATTAGAAATGATTCTTCTTGCCTTATAACTTTTTATCATGAGAACGCCTCCTCGTCTTTTGCCGATTTAGACATATTAAATACAATCAACGACAAGGTTGCACATACAATAAATACAAGGATACCTATCGCTGCGGCAAGGTCATAGTCCTGCTGAGACATAGTCAGCTTGAACAGCCACGTAACAAGAATATCCGTATATCCTGCCTGGTAGAATTGCTCTGTGGAGGGGCCGCCGCCTGTAAGAAGGTAGATAACATTGAAGTTATTGATGTTACCAACGAACTGAGTAATCAATGACGGAGCCGTTACGAACAGCATATAAGGTAATGTAATCTTTGTGAACTGCTTAACAGGGCCTGCACCGTCGATTCTGGCACTTTCGTACAAATCGGCAGGAATATTCATCAAAATACCCGACGCCGACAAAATCGTATACGGAATACCAACCCAGCAGTTAATAACAATTACCGTGACTCGTGCCATCAGCGGCGTACTGTTCAGGAACTGTATCGCCACTTCGGTTCCGGTTATCTCCGAGAGCAATACATTGATTGCGCCGTTTACCTGGAGCATCTGGTTCATCATAAGCAAGGATACAAACTGAGGAACAGCAATTGTAATAACAAAAAGCGTTCTCCAGAGAGCCTTAAGCTTGATGCCTTTTTTGTTGATCATAAGGGCAACAATCATACCGAGTATGTAGTTAGTAAATGTTGCGAAAATTGCCCAAACAATAGTCCATTTTGTCAGCTCAATAAATGTTACGCCTCGCTTACCGCCTGATGTAACGCTTACCAAATCTGCAAAGTTTTCAAAGCCAACCCATGTGAACAAGGTTCCGGGAGGCATATGTTGTTTGTTGAAGTTTGTAAATGCAATCAGTATCATAAATACCAAAGGCATTATAGTAAATACAGAAATTAAAACTACAGGGAGAGAAAGCATTGTAACATGGAACTTACCGTCCAAAAAGTCTTTCATCTCTTCCTTGAAGGTCATAATGTGTTTGCCTTCGCTCTTTAACTGCTGTAATTTGGCTGCTGATTTTGTGTTTGCAATGTAAATTACCAAAACGAGTGCAGTTACGGCAATAGTTACAACGCTGTATAGCAAAATAAGCATTGAGTTGTCGCCGAAAACTGTCTGTGTAAAACCGTCAACCTCCATCTCTCTGGAAGCTTCGGTTCCCAATGTTCCGAATTTTGAAAGATTGCCCCAGCCGAAGAATACCATAAAGAAAACATAGGCAACCTCGGACAGGAAGAATAAAATACCCTTTATTATCTGACCTTTAGCAAGATTTCCGAAACCAAAAATCAGGTACGAAAGTCTTACTGCAAAATCTCCCTTAATAAATCTTGTAACGTAATTAGCTACGCCCTTACCGATACCAGTGAATAATCTTACAAAGAATCTGCCGATAGCCTTAAAGAATGAGGCTACTCTGCCCGGCAGCAATTTAAAAAATTTTGTAAAATTGTAGGCAAACTTCTGGAAAGGATTAAGCTGTTTATAATCGATATACTTCAATCAGTTCACTCTCCTTATGTAAGTTTGCGGAATATTCCGTTTACTAAACAAATAATACTTTAATATTCAACTGCCGTTTATCTTTCAAAATATTATTCATTTAGTAATAATTTGAAATCCCTCTGCCGGAAACTCCCGACATAAATGCACAACGGCAAATACATATTAAGTCCTATAAATAAACCCGTTCGGATTCAGGAAAACCGAAAATAAATCGGAATCAGACAGTCCCGAAGGACCGCCTGAACCGAAATTATTATTTATTGAACGAATAATTTAATCAGTCAATAAATTAAACATCCTTGATGTTTGCAAGTGTATCCTCAAGCAAAGTCTTCATATAATCTGCATTTGTAGGATCTGTATTTTCTGCAATAAGCTTGTTGCCCAGGTTGCCCATAGGATCCCAGAACTGGTCAGCAAGGTCAGCCTGTGCTACAGAATGCTTAGCCTGCTCAAGAACAGCCTTGATTGTTGCGCTTTTTGTTACAACATCAGAGCTTGCAGCTGCTTTGTTTGAAGGACCCCAGCCTAACTCTTCAGCTCTCTGAACCTGGCACTCCTCGCTTGTGAGGTAGTTAGCAAGAATCTGAGATGCTCTCGGGAACTGAGAAGCAGCGTTAACGCCGATATATTTGTAACCGAACATAGAAACAATCTGCTTATCTTCGCCGTTTACATTGATTGTAGGAAGCTTAGCTGCGCCGTAGTTGTCGCCCAATGCTGCCTGGTTGGAAGCTGAATCCCAAGTACCGTCAATACCAGCGCCGCATGTGCCGCTGGCAAAACCTGAAGAAATGTTGGAAACTTCAAGTGACTGGAATGTTCCGGAATAATCGTGGAACAGCTTTGAGAATGCCTGCATTGTGGAAATTACTTCTGTTTCGTCGTAGTCAGAGAACTTCTGAGTAAGTCCGTCTTCCTCAAGACCTGCTGTCTGGCATCCGCCTGTGAATACGAACATACAAGCATAGAAGCCGTCGCCTGCGCTCATAATAAACTTTCTGCCTGCTGCCTTACAATCCTCAAGAACTGTCTCAAGCTTTGCCTCGTCGCCCTCTTTAATAACGCTCTTGTCGTAAACAAGATAGTAACCGTTATCTGCTGTCTCGGGGAAAGCATAGAGTGTATCGTCTACTGTACCGGCTTTAACTACATTTTCTTCGTTGTTAGCTTTAACATCATCAAGGAAGCTTGTAGCAACCTTCTGAATAACCTTAGCGTTTACGAGCTTGTTAAGCTGGTCGCTGGGGAGACCGAAAACATCGGCTGCAGTTGATGCGTCGTTAAGAAGCTGTGTAGCTGCGTCATTCTCGCCCTGAGCAACAACATCAATAGAAATTGTCTTGTCGGGATACTTAGCAATAAATGCGTCGCACTGCTTTTTGAGCAAATCAACGGATTTATCAGGACCCCAAACCTTCAGTTTAATGTTGTCCTCGTCGCCGAACAATGAGCTCTCATCTGCTGCTACCGCACTTCCCTGTGCTGAACTTGATGAAGCTGTGCCTGAGTTTGAACAGCCTGCAAAAGCAGCTGTCATCATCATTACTGCAAGAACACCTGCAATAATCTTCTTCATGTTTGTTTCCTTCTTTCTCAATAAAAAATTTTACATAATTATTCTCGGAAAGCACCTCCGAGGTGACAATTATCACAAAGACATCACTTGTCACTACAAAAATTATACTACAAATGGGCGTAAAATTGCAACTCCTTTTGTACTTTTTGTCTAAGTGATTAAATTTAGACTAATTTTTTGTGCAAAAATACAATGTAATTTTTTGTTTTTGTTTTTTTGAACAAATATGCGTTTGATTTTTTGTTTATTATTACAATGTATTATTTGTTAATTTTGCCAATAAGATTTTTTATTTATTGCTAAATCAAACAGTCGATGTATCTTTTTGTGCATTTTTCGACGGTGTTCTCGGCTTTAAATTGTGGAAAAATAAATTTTATAGTATAAAATAACCAAAAGCCCCCGTATTCGCTGATTAAATCAACAAGTTGTATTTTTTCTGCTACATTGATATAATAGATTTACGATGGTGTAGGCCTGTCTGTTTAATACATATAATAAAAGGGTGATTTTTATGACACTTAAAAGCCTGTTGAAAAATCTAAATTACGAGCTTATTCAGGGAAACGACGATATTGAAGTTTCCGATATTATATACGACTCCCGAAAAGTTGTCCCCGGCACTGTATTTGTGTGCCTTGAGGGATACAATTCAGACGGTCACACTTACGCTCAGGACGCTCTGAATAAAGGCGCCGCCGCACTGGTTGTTTCAAAAAGCGTCGAAACTGATAACGAGGACGCCACAATAATCAAAGTTGACGATACAAGAGAAGCCCTGGCTCTGATGAGCGCCGAGTTTTTCGGCAATCCGGCAAAATCCCTTAAAACCGTAGCCGTCACCGGCACAAAAGGAAAAACCACAACGGTTGCCATGATTAAATCCATTCTGGATGAAGATGGCATAAAAACAGGCACAATCGGCACTTTGGGAATAATTATCGGCGATAAGCTCATCAAGACAAACAACACCACTCCCGAATCCTACGAGGTTGAAAAGGCTATGCGACAAATGGTTGACGAGGGATGCAAGGCTATGGTTATAGAGGCTTCCTCCTTGGGGCTTAAGTGGCACAGAATCGACGGCATCACCTTTGACATAGGCGTATTCACCAATTTCTCCGACGACCATATCGGCGACAGCGAGCACAAAGATTTGGCTGAATACCTCTATTGCAAGAGCCTGCTTTTTAAAAAATGCGCCTACGGCATCGCAAACTGTGACGACCCCGCCTGGAAAAAGGTTACTGAAAATGCAGTTTGCCCCATTGAAACCTTCGGATATTCAGAAAATGCCGATCTTCGTGCTTTTAATGACCGACTGATTTCTCAGGCGGGCTTTATCGGCGTACATTTTGAAACAGATGGAATCGCACGACTCTCACCCGATGTAGCCATCCCCGGAAAATTCAATGTTTATAATGCCGTGGCCGCCATAGCCGTTTGCCTCAAGCTGGGCGTTTCTCGGGAGGCTGTTCTTGCAGGTCTTAAAAAAGCAAAGGTTAAGGGCAGAGTGGAAATCGTAGATGTTCCCGGCAACTACACCCTGCTTATCGACTACGCTCACAACGCAGTATCTATGGAGAATGTTCTCTCAACATTAAGGCAGTACAACCCCAACAGGCTGATTACAATGTTCGGCGCAGGCGGAAACCGCCCCAAGGTGCGCCGTTACGAAATGGGCGAAATATCGGGTAAAATGTCCGACCTCTCCGTAATAACCGAGGACAATTCCCGATTTGAGGATGTAATGGATATAATCGAGGACATCAAAACCGGCATTAACAAAACCGACGGCAAATATGTTGTTGTTCCAAACCGTAAAGACGCAATCAGATATTGTATGGAAAACGCCCGGGACGGCGATATTGTAGTGCTCGCCGGAAAAGGCCATGAGGACTATCAAGAAATTAAGGGCGTTAAATATCATCTTGACGAAAGAGAAGTTATTGCGGATATTGTAAAAGATATGGATGGAAAATAAATTTAAACCGCTTGAGTTCAAAAGCAGAGCTCAGGCGGTTTTTTAGCAATGATTTTATATTGATATCGGCGTTTTAGCCATAATAACCCTAACAAATAAACACATATAAAAAATGCATTTGAATAATAAATTTCGAATTTTTGAAATTAAAAAATTTTGTATTGACATAAAACGCAAAAAATGATAAAATGTTGCTTGTCGGTTGGCAGCGACTATTTTGCAGTTGTTGTCTTGCGCAAGCATCGGTTGCACGGCAGTTGGCAGTTGTTGTCTTGCACAGATTTTATGTTAAAACTTAACATAGGGGTATAGCTCAGTTGGTAGAGCAGCGGTCTCCAAAACCGCGTGCCGAGGGTTCGAGTCCTTCTGCCCCTGCCAATCAAAAACGGCTTAAACACTGCGTTTAAGCCGTTTTTTGATATGTTTTTATGTACGGAGCACGGTCTGATTTTCCTGTTTTGGTGCTTATTTAAGGCATCAAAATGTTCAACGGTTGCTAATAATTCCAACGTTTCCGTCTGCTACATCATCAAAATAGCATCAATAATTAGATATTGGCGAGGAGGTTTGAACTTATGCAAGCAATTAAATGTGAATTATGCGGAAGTAATCAGCTTATCAAAAAGGACGGTTACTATCAATGTGAACACTGCGGCACAAAGTACACTATTGAACAAGCAAAAAAATTGATAGTTTTGGGAACTGTTGAGGTTGTAAAAGGAAACGCTGAAAAAGAAAGAATATTGGAAAATGCTGAAACTTTTTTAAAAATTGGACAAATTGACAAAGCAATAGCAGAATACTATAAAATAACTGAAACCTATCCTAATGAAATCAAGGGATGGGAAGGTTTACTATTGATTATTGTTAAGTATGGTCAGTGCATTTCGCATCAAAAACGCAAAAAAACTAATGATATCGAAGAATTAGCTTTTGAATTTAATAAATGCTTTAATGCTTGTAAAGTTCTTAACCCTAATATTTCTAAACAGTATTATTCTGATATCTTCTTTAACAATCTGAAAAACGGAAGTGTTGTATTCTCTGCTGATCGTGCTTTTTACCGTGATGAAAGCCTACTTTCAATGATCGCAGAACAATTAGCTGTTATTTTGAATATTGAACAGGTTAAATATATCTTGCTGTCAAAATTATTATGCTTAACTCTCTGCTTTTTGCGCAGATACTGAAAGCAGATAATCGTTAATGAATAAGCACAAAGTGTTTTTATGGCTGAACTTGCAATGTCAGCCACTTACTTTTTTCCTGTGAGGTAGTAAATTGCAAGCTCCTGAGGAATATATCCTATCTTCTTTTTGATTTTCTCCATATCGTTTGATGTTTTCATGCCGAAAATTTCAATATTGCCTGAGGTTGGCTTAAGAAGCGAGCAAACCATATTAAGTGTAGTACTTTTTCCTGCTCCGTTTGGACCGAGCAGACCGAAAATCTCACCTTCCTTTATTTCAAGCGAAATATGGTCAACTACTGTTTTGTTTCCGAATTTTTTGCTCAAGCCGTCAAACTTTAATATCGTATTGTTTTCCATAAAAACTCTCTCCTTCAAATTCTGTAATTAGATTTTAGCATATCACAGAAATATCTGTAAGTGAATTTAGAAATAAAACCGATATGACTTTTGTCACATTAATTAAATTCAGATAAATGATATTTGGTATTGGATTTGAGAATTAATACTCACAAACATAATGCTTTTTTGCCATGCTAAAAGAAAAGGGTTTGGAATTTATGTTTCCAAACCCTTAGAATATATTTGTTATGACTTTTCAAATATATATATATCTTGATGATATAATAATTCTGTATGACGATGCGGCAGACGGAATAGTTGGAATTATCAGTGTCGGCTGAGCATTTTGATTCCTGAAATGAGCATCAAAAGCGAAAAATCAGACCGCGTTCAATACATAAAATTATATCAAAAAACGGTTTGAACGCAGTTTTTAATCAGTTTTTGTTTTGCAGTTTCAGAATCTGGTTCCAACTCTCGTTATGCGGTTTTGGCACAATTGATGAAAGTTAACAAACCGTATAGATAAGCCAATTCAGAGCCGCAGAGCATCAGATTTGTGTTTTTGTTGTTTTGATGCTATTGGAAAATTTAACCCTTCGTTATTATGTATAGAATAATAAATATTCATTCACTGCAATCGCATTATATTTTATGTTTCGGATTTCAGCGGCAGAGTGATTCCAACCTGAAATTGACTGTCGTTGTTTGTAATGTTTATTGAACCGCTGTTGTTGCTAATAATCTTCATAGACGAGGAAATTCCTATTCCCGGACGGTTGATTCCTTTTGAGGACATAAAGCAGTTGTGAAATTTCCTTATTTCACCGTTGAAGGTATTGCGGATAACTATAAACAAATGTGAGCCTTTAACGGTACTGCTGACTGAAACTGATTTATCACCGCAGTTCTGATTTTCGCAGGCTTCAACAGCATTTTCAATCAGATTTCCAAGTACAGTGCAAAGTTCAACATCCGAAATGTCAAGCTTTTTCGGAATTGTGAGATGAAACTGAGAGCGGATGCCTTTTTCATCCATAATTCCGGCGTAATATCTGATAAGTGCGTCAACTGCCGTGTTTTCACAAAAAACAATGCTTTGAGCACCCTTATCGCTTGTAATTTCATATGAAAGCTCCGATAAATATTGCTTGAGCTCATTATTGTCGCTGCTATTTACCATACTGTTGATGACTCTGATATGTTGTCTGAAATCGTGGATAAGCCTGCGCTTTTCCTCATACTGCTGTTTTATCTGCGCAGAATATTCAGTCTGCATTGCAAGCTGTCGTGTCATCTGTTTATTTTCTTCTGCAAAAGCCATGCTATAGGAATAGCTCTGAATAATTTCTTTTAA
Organism: bacterium; assembly: GCA_022774755.1. GTDB lineage: Bacteria > Bacillota > Clostridia > Oscillospirales > Acutalibacteraceae > Ruminococcoides. Next base: position 73,145 of record JALFLK010000011.1, on the reverse strand, counting down.
CAGCATAAATCCGATTGAAAGCACAAGGGCAAGACAGCCGTATTCGATAAATCTCCCTCCGTAAATTGGCTCGTACATCGGAAGTATTCTGTCCCAGACGCACGAGCTTGCATAGAACAGCGATGCATAAAACAGAGGTCTGTAGTTTTCATTGTATTCGCTTGTACTGTGCCAGCCTGTTATCAGCAAGTATCCTGCCGTCAGAAGCTTATAGCAGAAAATAATATTTGAGAATAAATCAATAAATACCCCGCTGACAAATGAAGCATTCATTGTGTAAGTAAAAATCAATATGCAGAATGCGGCAGAAACCGCCGAAGAAATTACATTTGTTATGTGACGCACCCTGCAAATGCGGTTGTTAACGAGGATTGTCAGAAATAAAACTATATATCCGCTTGTTGTTTCTATTGCATACCACGGAAACACTGAAAGAGTAAATCCTGTGTGAAGAATTGGGTATCCGATAAATAATATGGTGAAAAAACACATCAGGGTATAAAGCACGGCATTCTGATGTTTATGCCTTATTGCAAAGAACAGGCAAAAAATCATAATGAACGCTACAATTGAAATCACCGCAAGGTACAAGCCCAGATTTATTCCACGCTGATAATTAAGTGCAACAGGTGTTCCGAAAGAGGGGGGGTAAACCATTCCTCCGTAAATGTATGACTCATTGTTTACCGCAAGCATTACAGTAACCGCATTACTTCCGGAATGGTCAAAGGTTATCATTCGGTTTGCTGTGACTGCATTGTAATTATCTTTTTCGGGAGTACCTATACTGATGATTTCCTCATCATCTATGTAAAGACGATAGGCACAATAAATTTCGGGCAGATACAAAGCGTAGGTTGCAGTTTTTTCGGGAAGAACAAGCGTTAATACATATGTGCCGTACCCGTGCGGAGCAACTCCGTTTTCGTCAGTAAGTCCTGTATTTTCTCCTATTGAAACGTATGTGCTGTATAATTCTGATGCATTTTCGTTGTACTGTTCGGGAGTCAGCAAGACGTTTGGATAAAATCTCCAGCCCCTTATCAGAAAATTTGAAGGGTTATTATCTAAATCATCTTCTGTTAATATCAGCATACCGTCTATAGGCTGAACAGAGCTTTGCGTATATTTATTGTCAACAGAATATATTGTTATGAAAAAGAGTGAAGAAAGAATAATTGTAAGAATAATTCCGATATACCTGACAAATGGACTGTTCTTTTTCATCTTTTTCTTCTCCTGAATAAAAGCACGGCAACTGTGACACAAGCTGTTAATAAAACAAGTACCGCAACGACAATTAAGAACAGATCAACACCGCTTGAGCCTTGGTCAGTTGTATTTATATCTGTATTTTCAAAGCTGCTGTTTTCGCAGGTTATTTTGAAAGTTCCTGTTTTGCCCGTAAGAAAGCTTACGGTATTGCTTGCTTTATCGTAAGTGCTGTTTATTACTTTTCCGTTGTTTACTTCATTAACTATGATGTTGCCGCTCTCATAATCAAACGGGGCGATAATTTTCATTCCTTCAATCAAGGTGATTTCGCTGTTATTAAAAAATATAGTTACAGTAACAGTATTTTCATCTGTCTTGATTATCTCAACGCTGAAACGGTCATTGTCTGATACATTAAGCTTTTCTATTGTGTTTCTCGGAATCTGAACAGTGATACCGCCCTTGGAAAAAACAGCATAATCGTTGTTTTGCAGTAAAAGATTTAATCTGTAGCCTGAAATGATGTCCTTTGTTTCGGTGACAATTTCTGTGAAATTATCGTAACCCTCATCATTGTTATCATCATATATTTCAGTCTGTGACTCAGCATAGTTGTGAGTGGTATTTTCAAAAACGGTTGTTGATTCAGCTGTGAAATTTTGCATTAAATCGTTTGTACTGCTTTGAATATTAGAAGTTGATTTTTTCGGACTTTCAGAAACTTTTGATTTTTCTTTTCCGTTTTCGGTCAGATCTGTTTTTTTGTTTTCGTCTTTAGATGAATTATCCTGAGCCGATTCATCATCTCTATACGGCAGAGTATAGTCGGGAAGAGAATTCGAGCCTGCGTCTCCTCCGTCACGGTCACCGCCCGTAAATTCAGAAACGATAATGTTACTTTCATCATAATAAATATGTATGTAATTTGAACGTTCTTCACCGCATTCAAGATAAAAATAATAGTGACTGTAAGAATTAAGACTGTCGTTGAAAATACGGAATATTCCTCCGCCTGCAACTGCAAGGTTTTCGTCAGCAGGTAAAGCGGTATATTCTGTCAGTTTATTATGCATCAGCTCATTTTCGCTCTCAACATAGTAAATCTGAACTTCACTATCCTGATTATGTAAATAAACGCCCATGAAACAACTAAGGTCCTGTCCGATTATCTGTATTTCAAAATTATCGGGGTTGCTGATTCTGACGGGGATTTTTATGGTGCGAAGTTCATCGGATATGAAAAATTTATTGTTGTATTCATCGTCAAGTGCAAACATAGCAGTAACAGTATATTCGCCCTCGGCGTTTATATTTACGTCGCTTATATCAAGGCTTTCAAGGATAAGTACAGCTTCGTCCCCGTATTCAGTATATCCTGTAACAAAGCCCAAAAAATCATACCAGTATTCAACTGTTTCGTTCCAGCAGCCTTCATCGCCGACAGCAAGCATTACTCCGCTTTTGATAAGCTGATAATTAAAAATATCAGTTATTTCAACGGGTGAATCAGAGTCAGGAATTACCGTAAAGGGAATGATAACAGTATCAATTACACCGTCTGCAAAGGTACAGCCTTCAGGCGGTATTATTTTGCCGACAATTTCACGATATCCGAGTTGTGATGTATCTGCATTATCAAAACTCCATTCGATTTCAATCGGTACGGTATAATTTTTTCCGCCATTGCAAACGGTCATTTCCTGCTGTTCTATTACTTCAATTAAATATGAAAAGTCATTTATATCGTAGCCTTGCTTAACTGTTTCTTCAGGTATGTTTGCAAGTATACTGCTGTTTGAAATATTGGTGATGACGCCGTTTTCATATTCCGGAAGTTCCAATGCGTCAGCACTGAGAAAGAAGACTGTCAGCATAACTGCCGACAGAATACAGGCAGTTAACAGAGCAAAGTGTTTTTTGAAAGGTATTGCTTTTTTCATAACTTATCTCCAAGGCTGTTGTATGTATAGCCGTACCACTGTTCCTGAATGTTTCGCTTGTTTCGTCTGCTTATCGGCACAGCTTCACCGTTATTCATCATAAAACAATCGTTTTCAATGTCCTTGACGTGCTGAAAATTGACCATAATTCCCCTTGAACACACAGAAAACCTTCTGTCGCTTTTAAGCGGAGCAATGAATTCGCTGAAATTTGTATAAAGCTCTATTACATTGTTGCACAGGTGTATCCGTGTTGTGTGTTGGTAAACATCGATATAATAAATCAGTTCTGTTTCAATACTGTGGACAGAGCCGTTTTTCTTTATGCTTATCATCGGTACGTTATAGTCAGGTTTAAGCTTGCATAATTCCATTGCGTGTAAAAATTCTTCGTCTTCTATCGGTTTTATGAGATAGTACACGGCATTAACGCTGTAGCTTTGGCGGGCAAATTCCTCGCTTGTGGTAAGAAAAATTATTTTACACAGGCTGTCCGCTTTAAATATTTGTTTTGCAGCATCCATACCTGTGATTTTATCCATATATATATCAAGAAATACAATCTGAAATTTACCGACCTCAAAATCTTCTAAAAATTCTTCGGCGCTTGAAAAATCCGTAAGCTCGTATTTTATGTTATTGCATTTTGCGTATTGATTCAATTTCTCGTTCAGTATATCTCTGTCTGATTTTAAATCATCAACAATCGCTATTTTCATATTACTTACTCCTTGTGCAAAATTACCCACACTGATTATATCACAAAATAATAAATAATCGCAAACCGTTCGTGCTGAATTAATGCATTTCGTGATGAGGTACTTTGAATTTGTAATACAGATGAATATAATATTTAATAAATCGCTTTTTGGTGATTTCAGCAAATTATATTTTGCGATAATTTTGTATTTTGAAAGGAGTAAAATTATGAGTAAAGGTGCAGCAGCAGTAATTACATTTTTTCTGGGAGGTCTCGGCGTACATAGATTTATGACGGGAAAAATCGGCACAGGCATTATCTGGCTGTTGACAGGCGGCGTGTGTGGAATCGGCTGGCTCGTTGACATTATTATGGTTCTCTGCGGTAAATTCACAGATAAAAACGGCAATGTCTGGGGAGAGTAATTTTAGAAGAAGATAACACCTAACACTTAAATGACAAATCTGAGAACACAATTTCTTTTTTTATTCTCAGATAGCTTTATTTTAATGGGAGATTTTATGGCATTTGGAGTGAAAATCAAAAGCATAAAAACGAAAAATTCATATTCTATTGAAAGCTTTTACGAGGCAATCAAGGACAAGAAGTTTACAGCAGGCGAACCATCGCTTACAAAGCACGGTATGGCTCTGATTATTACATTTCCGCCGCTTGACAGTCAAAATCAGGTGTGGATTGTGAAATCGGGCTTCAACAAGGAGTCTAATAAGTTTTCTGTGCAGAAAGCTGAACAGGCAGGTCTTGATAATGCTGCGGCAAACACTATGATTAACATGGCAACAGGCGGACTTTTCAGCTTCGGCTCTTTCGTCGGCAAAAAAGCCAAGCAATGTGAAAAGTTAGTTGAAGAAACAGCCAAAGAGCTTGATGAAATGGGACTCTGATTTGTTTAAGATAACAAATCTAAAAGAGGCAGAGTAGTAATGAATTAAAAAATAAAAAAGAAAAGAGATCCCGAGAAAATTCTTGAAATAATTGTTGCAGTTTTTCTCGGAATAACTGCGTTGGCTACTGCGTGGGCGTCATGGATAGGTTCGCTTCACGGAGGAAATCAGGCAACAAATTATGCAACAAGCAATAATCTTTCCTCTGAGGGCAATTCAATGTATAATGATGCGGCACAAAATCTTATGCAGGATATGATGCTCTGGAATGAAATAAGCGACGTCTTAATCGAATCTTCTTATGCTGAGGAGAAGAATGATACTGAGGCTGTTGAAAAGTATGACTGGAAGGTTGAAAAGCTTCTTAACGATAATTGTTCCGCAGAGCTTGCCCAAGCAATCACTTGGGCAATGGAACAGGGTGAGGACACTTCTCCGTTTGATAAGGAAGGCTTTACAGACAGCTATTTTACTGATGCAAAAGAAATGATTGCAGAGGCAGACAAGCTTCTTGAACAGGGCAAAAAGGACAACGCTAACGGTGACGCTTTCGGACTTGTAACAGTTATCTATTCGGTAGTTCTGTTCCTGCTTGGTATAGTGGGTATATTCAAGCGACTTCCAAACAGATACGTGATTCTTGGGGTTGCGATTGCAGGATTTTTGTTTGCAACAATATTTATGTTCACTATTCCAATGCCGACAGGCTTTAATATTTTAAGCTATTTCGGCTTGGCATAATAAAATAATAATTTTAGAAAGAGGTAATTAAAATGAAAAAAATGGCATTATTTCTTGCGCTTTGTATGATGGGTACAGCAGTATTCTGCGGTTGCGGCAGTAAGGACAATGAAGAGATTTCAGCTAATGAGTCGTCAGTTTCTCAGAGCGCTGAATTATCAGACACAGCTCAAGATGACAGCGCTGAAGTAAGTGTAACAGGCACATGGGGAGTTTCAGAAATTATTGACGCTGACGGCAACAGCCAGACATTAGAAGAGTTTTGTCAGGCTAAGGGCGTAACTGCCGAACAGGTAGGTGGTATATATACTTTTAATGATGACGGTTCGGCAATATGTACAGTTGCCGGTGTAGATGTTGAGGGCAGTTACGAATTTGACGGCTCAACATTAACACTTACAATAAACGGTACATCAACACCTTACACATACAATGCAGAAAAGGGAACCATTGAATGTACCGATGCAAACACAGGCGCTACAAGCGTATTTGTAAGACAATAACGGGTATATATAAATTTGTTTACCAAAAATATAATTGAGAGAAACGGCTTAAACGTAGTGTTTAAGCCGTTTTTTGATACAATTTAATGTATGGAGCACGGTCTGATTTTCTCGTTTTGTTGCTTATTTCAGGCATCAAAATGTTTAGCCGGCGCTAATAATTCCAACGATTCCGTCTGCTACATCATCAAAATAGCATCAAAAACATATTGTGACAGCTCACAATATAAATTGCACAGAAGGGTGTTGTTATGAAACATTTCTTTAGGAATCTATCTTATTTCCAACAAATTGTAATTCTTCTTGCAGTTTGTGCTGCATTTTCTATTTATCTTGGTTACCAAGATTCTAAAAACCAAGTCATTATAACCGGAGTGATTTTACCCATTTTTATAGCTATGTTTTCTGCTTTGTTAAATAAGATCGTTGAATCAAATAAAATGTATGTCGATTTAAATTTATATAATTACAATCAGATAAAAAAATTAATAGATATTGAGAAACATCAAAAACACTTTTTTAAAGTTTTCACAAACAGCAATAAAATAGAGAAAAATTTCTTATTTATTGAAATTGAAAATACAGGAAGCACTCTTATCTCCGCAGTTGAAATAATCATAAATAGAAAAGACCCTAAAAATGATAGTTATTATTGTCTAAATACTCCTTTAGTATCTGGGCAAAAAGAATATATTGTAATTCAATATAATAAAGATTCTATAAATGATATTTTATTAATTACATATCTAAATAACACAGATAAACTTCATTATTTTAACTCTATCACACATACTGAAAATTTTACATATTTTAAAGACCACAATAACAAAAAACAAAAATATATTCACAGAAAAATTTCTCTTAAAAACAAAATCAATTTATATGAAAAATATATTAAACTATAATACCGATTTTTGTTATTCTGTATTTATAATTCAAACCCCTCCGTAATCCCATTAAGCTTTGTCAAATCTCTTTTTACACAATAGAGTTCAGTTATTTCAGAAGTCGTATTACCGAGAAGGTCTGCTACCTGTCGTGGCGTCAGAGATTTGATTGAACCGTCTGCTTGCTTTATACCGTTTACAAGGTTTGTTGCGAAAGTATGGCGGAGTGAGTGCAAGCCTTTGGTTTCTATGCCTGCGGCTTTGAGAATTCTGTAGTAGCGTTTGCGGAAATTTACCGGTCGGGTGAAGTTGCCGTTTTCATCGGATATCAGCGGTGAATCTTCTCCAAAATAAAATTCTTTTCTCAGGTCAAGTATCATCTCTATTGCAGTATCGTTCAGTAGAATTGAAATCGGCGGTTCCTTATATTGAAATCTGCGTTTCCTTATATGCTCTTTTATATTTTTGCAGTATGTGTTATAATTATTAAAGAACCACTGAATAAATCGCACTGAGAGTTGTTTGCACATCTTGCTTGCATATTTTCCGCAAGCTTGACCCAAAAAACCTCGTAATGCGGTTTATTTGTCAAACCTGACGAAAGATCTGACTGCGCAATATCCACAAACGATTTAATCAGTGCTTCCATAAAAAACTACCCTTTGCTGACTAAAAATCGGAGGTGTCTTATTTGCAGGAAGCAAAACACATTACTATAATATCAAACGGAAGAAAAATTGTAATTAATATCAGCACAATTCTTTATGTTCTTATGATAAATAAGATAGTGGAGATACATGTTTCCAGCGGTAAGATTTATCAAACGAGAATGACGCTCTCAGTACTTGAGAAAAAACTGGGTAATGAATTTATAAAAGTTCACAGAGGATGCCTTGTGTCTGTAATGGCAATACACGATATATCCGACAATATTAACCTCAACAACGGAGAATCCCTGATATATACATTACGAAAGAAAAATCAGATTATTGAGCAGTTCCGTTCAAAACAGAAGAGTATTATCAGCAATTTCAGAAGGGACGGAATTCCCACAACGGAGGAAGAATACCGCAAGCATTACAGAAGTTTTGAAAATCTTCCCTTTGCATTCACTGATATTGAGATGATATTCAACGAGGAAAGTCACGCAGTTGACTGGATTTTCAGATACGGCAATCCTGCACTTGCTAAACTTGAAAAATTATCCCTTGAACAGCTTATCGGCAATTCCTTTGGCAGTCTTTTCAGCAATGTGGACTCCAAATGGCTTCGCAGTTACGAGAGAGCGACTCTTTACGGCGAAACACTGGAGATAATCGATTACAGCCCCGAAATAGATACATACTTAAAGGTAATATGCTTTCCTACCTTCAAAGGTCACTGCGGCTGCATTTTATTTGATATAACCGAAATAAAATTCACTAAAAACAGCAACGACGCAGAAAAAGCCCTTATGCTTTATTTTGGGCAACTGCCTGATAAAAACGACTGAAAGTTACAGCATATAATTTATATTTAAAGTAAGCCGCATATCGGCGCTGATTCCATATGTTCTGCACATAATCCTACAGAATAACGGAAAATTGCGAGGTGTGCGGCTTGCCTTATGTCCATTTAAGCCGTTTTAACGTCGTTTTGGGAATTACTTATTGAAAATGGATACAAAAAAGTTTATTTTTATATTAGGTATATACGCACAAATACTATGGCAGAATGGAGGTTATGTATGAGATTTTGAATTTATTCAATAAAATGTTTAAACAAATAATTTATGAAAGGAAGAGAAAATTACTATGAAAATTAGTTTTTTTAACGTTTCAAAAGCAGTGTTATCAATTATCCTGTCATTGACGATTATTTTTTCGGGAATAAGCGTTATTGCAGTTACAGTCGATGATTCAGCAAGCGTTGGTTCAAATTATGCGACATTTGACACGAGCAAAACATATTATATATGGCTGAAAGATGATACTGATAATACAGATGCACCGTTAAAAGAAATAAGACGTTCTCTTTTCAGATGGAATATGAACGGAAACGGTACCGGTCACAACGCCGTAGTACATCTCGATTATCAGTACGGCGAAAACTGCGCAATGGAATTACAGGATGTTGGCGACGGTTATTACGGTATTCGTTATAATAAGAGCTCTTATTGGATTGATACCGAAGGCGATAATCAAAATACCAACGAAGTTCTTCATCAAAATTCTAAAAAACTGGAATATGATGATAAAAAACAGGAATATACAAAGTATAATCAGCATTTTCAGTTTATCCCCGTGCCGGGCGAAGAAAACACGTATTATATATACTGCAGAAAAGCCGAGCTTTATGTAGGAGTCAGAGATAACAAGATTGAACGAGAATCGAAGCTTGTTACAGTCAATGAAGCCGACAGAAAAAAATGGGTTATAACAACTGAGGACTATATGCTTACAGGCAAGGAAGAAAAGCTGTACGGCAGTAAAAACGGTGCTTATATTCCGCAAGAGGGCGCTCCGATGTTTACTCTTAATCCTTTAGATTATGATTGTGATGTCAATATGAATAATTATATGGGCGCTGTGGGTAACTGTCTGCATTTGTATTACATAGGAACTTCTCCAAAAATCAGCGCAGAATGGGTCGAAGAAAAACAAGCCTATCGTCTGCGCAGCTTTACAACCTTAGAGGACGATCCCGCTATCCGTGATTTAGTGTGGGATGTTGACAACCAAAGTGTAGATGAACACAGCTCGGATAAGGATGTTGTAATACACATTTGGAATGAACAGGAAACAACACACGCCAGTCAGTTTTGGAGATTTATTCCCGTAGAAGGAAAGCAGAATGTTTACTATATTTATAATGTAAACAGCTGTCTTTACGCTTCTATTGAAGGCGGATATAATAAGGACAATAATGACAAAAATGAAGTTAAACTTGTACAAAGCAAAACTGCTTTTCCGTGGGAACTTCATATGCTGAATCAGGATGAGCTTAATTCTTACACAGATACAACAGATGATGAAATAAATCACGGAAACTGGATGTCAAAGCTTCCTGACAGTATGTATCTCTCTGAGGTGAATATACCCGGAACACACGACGCAGGTGCAACAAATCTAAGCACCAACGATATAAGTCAGTTATCCTTAGCAATCTGTCAGCAATTATATTTGAACGAGCAGCTGAATTCGGGTGTAAGAGCATGGGATATGAGAATTGACAGTGCAAGTGCCAAGTATGAGGATGACCCTAATATTATACACGGTTTTTCTGCTTTCCTCTGCCAAAACCAAAAGGAAGCTATACTTGAGCTTGAGGAGGTAATGCAGACTGCAAGAGATTTTCTCAAGCTTCACCCAAGGGAAACTATTGTTATGACCTTAAAGGCTGACGGCAAGTCGTTCGGCGATGATGAGGATGTTGCAAATCATATTCTCAAATATATAAAGAATGAGGATTATCCTATTTATCGACCTGCAAAAGGCAGCGGCGGTGTTATTCCTACATTAGGAAATGTAAGAGGAAAAATTGTATTTATCAGAAGATTAAAGTTATCCAACGAATATATAGATAATTTGAACGAGCAGTCAGAATCATTATCCTATTCGCTGTATGACGCTTTTGGCCCTGATGCAAGCCAATGGGATGATAATGATTATTCATCATATATGCACGCTCAGCAGGTCGGCAGCAGTAATGTTTATGCTCAGGATAATTACGGAGAAGGAGATGCGGATAAAAAGCTTGAATATTTTACAGGCACAATAGATGATGCAACCAAAAACAAATTAACAGCAGACGGAAACGCTTATCTGTTCAATTATTCCGCAGCGACTGATAGTTTGTATCAGCCACGAAAAATAAACTCAAGGCTTATGAATGAATCTCGCCTTAATCAACCGACCTCATTATCTGACTTGAAAACTATCGGATTTGTAATGACAAATTACATTGACGCAAAGCTTTCAAGAAGAATATATATGACTAATTTCATTACCGAGCATACACATACATATTCTGATAACGGTTTCTGTACAATATGTGATCAGTATCAGCCTGCAACGCTTAACAGCGACAGCGTTTACGAAATAGGCAACGCAGGTCAGCTTTTCTGGTTTGCATCCCTTGTAAACGGCGACAGCACTCACGCTGATTTCGACGCTCAGAATACAGGTGCAAACGCTGTTCTTGTTAAGGATATTGACCTTGAAAGCCGTGAATGGTCGCCGATAATGAATTTCAGCGGTACATTTGACGGAGATAACCATACAATTTCTAACCTGAATATTACAAAAACTTCCTCATATTCCGGATTGTTTGGAAAAACAACAGGAACATTAAAGAACTTCACCCTTAAAGGTAATATAACTCTCTCTGCCGATGGCGATATGATTGGCGGTGTAGTAGGTAATGCTGACGGTGCGACAATTTCAAATGTTACTTCATATGTAAATATTTCAAATACAGAGGGAACGTTAAAGCATATCGGCGGTGTAGTAGGCGGTATTGATAACAAAAATACAGTTGTAGATAAATGCCTCTATTACGGTACTTTGAATATTAAAAATTCTCACGACTGTATCGGCGGTATTGTAGGCTACACAAATGCCGGTGCAAGAATCAGCAACTGCGCAAATCACGGTACTGTAAGTGCAGTCAAAGACGGTGCTTATGTGGGCGGTATTTTAGGATATGTAAACAATACAAATCCAACCCTAAAAGACTGCTATAACTACGGAACAGTAAGCAACGGTACAAATCAGAAGTATTGCGGTGCAATTATAGGTTGGGCAAGAAATTACACCTCTGACAATATAAGCAAAAACTACTATCTAGACAGTTCATCAACCCTTGCTTTCGGAAACGGCGGTAAATCAGGAGCAACAGCAACAATAAAAACTGCTGAACAGTTTAAGTCAGGTGAGGTTACTTATCTGCTTAACCACAAAGTTACAGACGGTACACAGGTATGGTATCAGAACATTGACAACGGCAAAACTCCTGATGATTACCCTGTATTTGAGGGCGGTACGGTTTATTACATTGAATATAAAAAAGGCTACTCCAATACATATTCCGAGAAGCCTGAATTTGATGAATTTGACAATGGCAAGGACAAATACTTCATCATCAGAACATATGACGACCTTGTAAAGCTTTCTAATCTTGTGAGAAGCGATTATAAAAATTACGGCTCGGCTGATTATGTTCTTGAAAATAATATAAAAGCACCTGAGGATTCAAAGTGGACCCAAGGTATAGGCTCTGTGTCGGACAACAAGCCTTTCAACGGCACATTTGACGGCAACGGCTACTGTATTTTCGGTCTTAATGTTGATTCACCTAAGTACGGCGGATTGTTCGAGGTAATCGGCGAAAACGGTAAGATAAAGGATTTATTCGTATTCGATTGTGATTTCTCCTCCGCTTCTAAAACAGCCGGCGGAATTGCAGCGTTAAACTACGGTACAATCGACCATTGTTCAAGCGGTGTAAATATCACCTCCGGAGGTATTCACCCACAAAAAATAGAAATCTACGGACCGGATTTAAACTCAATCGTCAACGGTGAAACAAGCGGCGGTATCACAGGCGAAAACAACGGTACTATTCTTGGATGCCGAAGCTCCTCTATCGTAAAGGGTTCAAATTGCGGTGGTATTGCAGGAGTGAACAACGGCACAATTTACGGCTGTGCAAACAACGGTAAAGTCGGAACTTCAACAACTTCGGTTTCAGGCGGACTTGCAGGAAAGAACGGCGGTACAATCGAAAGTTCATATAATTCAGGAAACGTATACGGATATGTTATAGGTTCCATTGCAGGTAAAAACGGATACAACGGGGCAACCTCAACGGTAAATGATGTATTCTACATTTCACAGAGCGAGGTTAATGCATTCGGAACAACTCCGTGGGATACATCGTTTGATACAATCACAGAAAAGACTTCCGATGCTAAATATGATGAGAAATTTACCATGGAACTCAATTCCGTAACCGATAAATCAAAAGTCAAGTGGAAGTTTAATCCGCCTCTTAACAAAGGCTATCCGATTATTGAGGGCAACTTCTATATAGATGTAGTTAAATCGGCAGGCAACAACATCACCGTACAGGGCAGTATGCACAAGGACTTGAATATAAAATATGACCTTTGCAATGAGAATTCCGAGGAATACAAGCTTTTATCCTCTGCAAAAGGCGAAAATAAAATCCTGAATACATACTCTGTAAGCCTGACCGACAAGGACGGCAACTATATTCCCGCCGAACTGTGGTGCATAGATTCCTATAAAATCTCCGTACCCGTTGACGGCGAGAATATACAGCTTGCAGGTATAAATACAGACGGAAACATAGTTTACTATAAGCCTGATTCTGTTGAAAACGGAACGGCGGTATTTACGGTTTCACACCCGATGTCGTTTGCTATTGTTGAAACAACAGCAGAAAATCCGTCATCTGTCAGCAATAATAACGGCACACCGATTCAGACAGGTGCGGAGATGTGCGGAGTAATACTGCTTGCAGCATTGCTTTCACTTACAGTAATCCTAATTACAAAAAGAAGGAACAAAATTGGATAAAGCAAAAGAAAAATCAAATAAAAAGCCCTTAATTATTATAATCGCAATACTTGTCATTGCGGCTCTGGCTGTGGGCGGAGTGGTTGTGTATAACGGCTTCTTTGCCGAGAAGCCGACACCTTCAAACGGCGTTGTCGGAAAAATCTCCGACGGCTGGGACACAGGTCTTGAGGACGAAACTGCTCCCAAGAAAACAGGTATTCAGATTCCCGGCTACGGCACTGCCGTAATGAAATCAGGAGATGAAAGCCTGAGTCTGAGCATTGGCAATCCAAAGGAAAACAAATGCGGTTTTTATGCCACACTCAAGCTTGAGGACGGAACTGTGCTTTATGAATCCGAATTGCTTAAACCCGGCTACGGACTTACAGAGGTACCCCTCAATCAGACCCTTGAGGCAGGAGAATACACTGCAATGGTGGTGTATAAATGCGTTACTCTTGACGAGGAGCATACACCGCTGAATTCTGCCGAGTCGGAGTTCAAGCTAATTGTTAGTGATTAAGGAGTGTCGCACAATGCAGCTTTCTTATCAATATATTTTTATTTATGAAAGGATGTTTTCTATGAAAACAAAGAAAATCATTTCTGCTTTGATTGCAGGAATACTCGCAACAACTGCAGTTGTATCAGCTTCAGCCGCAACTCTCACTGAATCAAATCCTGACGGTTCTACAGAAGTAAAGGCTAATATCGTAGATCCCGGTGCTGTGAGCTACACTATCACAATCCCTGATTCTGCCGATTTCGGTACACTTACACAGCCTGAAAGCATTGATACCGACCACTATGCATTCTACGATTTTCAGGTTGAAGCTACCGAACTCAATATAAAGAATAATCAGGGAGTAACTGTTTATATGAAGGACGCCTCTGCTACGGATAATCAGTTCTACATTTCACAAAAGAATATGGAAAACCCATTTACCATAGCATATGATGTTTACGACACACCGGTTAATGCCGGTAATGTCGACAGTTATGAAGCAATAAATACAACAGCCGAGCCCGGAGAATACGGCTATCATCTCTGCACATTCCTATACGGTGCAGTCACAAAAACACAGCCTGTTACACTTGCCTTGAATCAGAACGCTCTGTATGGCAAAACAATTTCTGATATTGCAGGTGATTACAGCGGTACAATAACATTCCACAGCGCATTATTTGAGCGCAGTTAATCAGTTGTTCCTTAATAATTAACTCCACAAGTTTTATCTGAAATGAAATGGATAAAAATATTTAAATACCTGTGTTTGCTGTTTGTTGCAGTATGTTCAGTACTTTTTACAACCACTTTAACGGCTGTTGCAGTACATACTGACGGAAGTATGGAGGTAATTGCACATATTGAAACAGCTCCCGATGAAACTTCCCAACCCACCACTGACAGTGGCAGTACGGTAGTACCTGATAGTGGCAGTGTTTCAACAGGAGAAGCAATCTCCGCTTGTGTTGTCCTTTCTCTGCTTTTGCTCGTAATTTCGGTGCTTGTCATATATTTTTGCAGAAAAAATAATAAGAGCAACAGTATTCACGGCAGCGAATAATATAGTTATTTTAATAATTGTTCATTCTAAGGCATCGCTTCGGCGGTGCCTTTACGTTTATTCAAATAATTTTTGTAACTTTCAGATTTTATTTTTCGCTGTATAGATTTTTACTTCATAATAATCTTTTTTTGCTTACTGCATAGCATAATAAAACATCGGACTTGAAGCTGAGTACAAGTCCGATGTTTTATTTGGTATGAATTTGCAACTAAAACCTATCTGTAATCACATCACCTCCAAAGCCTTTTCTTCGTTTACAGATTGATGATAATTTGTATCTGTGTCATTTATCTATGGAAACACCGATTAAATCGTTTGTGCATATTGCGCCTTCAGATTTTTTGGGCAAACCGGCGGAAAATATGCAAGCAAGATATGCAAACAGCTTTCAGTGTGATTTATTCAGTACTTCCTAACTCCAGTTTAAGCAATTCCCTGCCTTTGGAAAGCCTGCTTTTAACCGTTCCCTCAGGAATTTTCAGTATAGACTTTATTTCTTTTACCGAAAATCCCTCCGTATAATAAAGCACTACAACCTGTCTGATTTTTATAGGCAGACTTTCAACAGCCAGTCGAACCTCAAGCTCCTCTGACGAGAAGTTTGAGGCTGGATTTGCATTTTGATAATCGCTTATGTCAACTATTTTATTTCTTGTGTTAAGCTGTTTGTTGCATATATTTATGAGAATACGAACAATCCATGTTTTAAAATACTCTTCCTTTTTTAGCGTGTTAAGCTTTTCGTAGGCTGTGAGGATCGCTGTTTGCACAGCGTCCTCACAATCCTTTTCGTTTTTCAGCATCGACATTGAAATTTTATATAGCATTTCTTCGCTGTCGATTACAAGGGAGGTGAATTCTTCTTTATTCATAATTCAATGCCTCCTTTAAGCTGATTAAATAAACCTTACGTTCGGTTCTTATCATTTCGTCAGCGTCATCAATTATTTTTTCTTCGGTTTCAACTGTTATATATGTGTTATCAACTGCGTCATCATCTACAATAACGCCATAGACGAGAGTTTTTGTTTCGCCTTTTTTAAGGCTTGTTGTTTTTTCGTTGTCTTTGATATAGATTTCCTGAACTTCTCCGCCTGTTGCAGGATATACAAGCTGTCCGTCTATGTACTTAACAGCACTGCCGCTAAGCATTTGATCTGTTAAGTCTTCAATATCCTTATCTTCGGCAGTTACATCAATGCTGATAAGATAGAAATGTCTGTCGTCTTCAACTTCTGCGCTTTTATTGAGCGTGTTTATTCCGTCGCCATGTTCAACATCTGTTCTTGTATATGGTGCAATAAGCTGTTGTTCGGAATCAAAATATCTGTCATGAAGGTTAGTATTTGCCTCATGAAAAAAGTCAAGATATTCAAGTCCTTTGGAGTCGGTTCTTTCTTCAACCGATTTTACATTCACAAGGAGAGTTGCCAGATCGTCATCTTTTTCTGAAACTACATCTATTTTTAAATCCTGTCCGAACTTTTGTAATATGGGAATTTCTGTGTAACATTCAGTATATGTATCAATTTTGCTAAAAGTAGGCTCCACATAATCTGCATATTCTTCAAGCTCTAAACCTTCTAATATTTTTAAAATTTCATCGTAATCTTGGCAGATAACATGTACTACCTTTCCATAATTCTCAAAATACTCAATAGCGCTATAATAGTATTCATCGGAATTTTCGTCCTCGTGAACCTTGCAGATTATAGTTTTGTTTCCGTTAATTTCTGTTTCAGATGATTCAGCAACATATTTTTGTGTTTCATCATAATCGTTTGAATCCTCAATATCAACAAAGAAATGCGGTGCATCGCCTGTATCGTCGCCGTTATAAAAATAAGCGTAAAAGTTTATCTGGCTGTGTACAAGTTCATAATTCTCCGGAATATAGTTTAGCTTTGGTTTAACATATTTTGGCTTAGGAGCTGTCGTTTCCTGATTTTCGACCTTTAAATTGAGCCCGTAATTTCCAACCTGTCGGCCGAAAAGTCCGAAAACTCCTGTAGCTACTGCCACAGTCGTCATAGCCAGCGCCAATGCTGCCGCACAGGCAATAGCTGCAATTAGTCTGACATTTTTCCTTCTTTTGATACGCTCTGTTTCTTTATCATCAAGCGTGTTTAAAGTTTCAATCACACGGTTATGAAAATCGGCAGAGGGTTTTCCATAGATGGTTTTTAAATCTTGTTCTTTCATAGAGCATCCTCCTTTTTTGATGTTCATTTATTAGATATTCCGTGGGCTTGATTGGTTCATTTTTTGTAAAAAATTATTACAGATATTTATATTCTAAACAATTCAAGGGGTTTTCACAATATTAAAACAGCTTTGATTTTTCATAGATAAGATATAAAAGCTTTATTTATGCTCTGGGTTTTTAAATCACGTTTCGCTTATACAATTCTGCAAATTTAAGCGAAATTAACGCAGTAATAAAGCCTCCGCTTTTAAACGGAGGCTTTTTCAAAGGTGTTTTTCAACGGAGTTTAGTATGTAAAATGTTGTATCAGATATATTCTCTCAAAGGGTTCAGACGGTTATATTGTTCTTGATTTTTTCATAGGTTTTTTCTCCGATTCCGTCAACCTGTGTTATTTCTGAGGTGGTTTTAAATCCGCCGTTGGAGTTACGGTAGTCGATAATTTTTTGGGCTTTTACATCGCCGATATTCTCAAGCTGTGTAAGCTGTTCTGCGGAAGCGGTGTTTATGTTTATTATCTCCTGCTGAGGCTGTGATTCTTCATACTCAGAATCAGAGGGCGTGTCTGAATTTACGGCATTTTCACTCTGAATTTCATTCTCTGATACAGGCGTTCTGTAAATAACGGTTGTTGTGGTCACAGGCGGCGTGTAAAACAGCGACATAACCACCAAAATGCACACGAATACAAGACCTACAATTATTATCAACAATTCCGGTGCGTCGCTTAAGCGCTTCATTTTTACCCTTCCCTTACCGACTCTATATCTTTGTATCAAAATCATAATACATATTTCTCTGTGCAACAAGATTTTTTAAAGAATTGTAATGTGAAACATCCGCACCAAAAACTTTTGTATTGTAAGTCGTATAAAACAACGGTACAGATTTGTACTCTGCACCGTTGTTTTGAAATATTAAATTTTAAATTCTTAACAATTTCTGAATAATATTATTTTGTTTTTATCATCAAAAAGCTTTGAGCGCCCATTGTCACCCTGCCGTCTTCTGCCTTACTGTCGTTGATTTTATAAATCGTTTCAGAAACAGGCAAATCAATGTCAACCGAAACCTCTTTGGCTGACGGATTTACCGCAATTACAAAGGCGCCTCGCCTGTAAATAAAGGGGAAAGTGTTTTCTTCGGCGTAAACAACCTCAAAATCTCCGTCTGCCTGCAAATCTTCATTTTCGTGACGAAGTCTGATAATGTCGGTCACTACCTTATAGATGCTGTCGGGGTCGCTCTTCTGATTTTCAACAGTGGGGGCTCCCTCTGAAGAGTCAACAGGAATATACGGCTTGTCGGAGCTTGAAAAGCCCAGATTTTTGCCGCTGTTCCATTGCATCGGAGTACGGCTTCCGGTCCTGTTAAAACCGCCCTCAACGCTTGGAATATTCTTTGCGTATTTCATACCTATCTCATCGCCGTAATAAAGGAAAGGTACGCCCGGCAGAGTGAAAATCACTGCGTAGCCTAATTTAATAGCCTCTTTTTCAATGTAATTTGTCAGTCGGGGGGTATCGTGGTTACAGGTGAACATACTGATGTAGCCGTTACCCTTTGTTTTTTCATAGCCGGGAACATAGGCTCTGACAAAGTCCATAATGTTGCCCTTGCCGTTTTTATTGAAGAAGCCTTTGTTTTCACCGTCCTCGGTATATCTGAACAGATAATTATTGGCGTTTTTACAGTGGTCAAGGCAGAAATCCATATGGAAGCCTGCGTTGTTAATAGCTCTTTCGGGATTTGACCATTCGGAAACAAGAGCCGCCTGGGGATAATCCTTATCAAGCATTTCTCTGATTCCACGCCAGATTTTAGCGGTGGCAATTTTTTCTTCGTCGTTTTTAACAAGAGAATCCGCCATATCAACTCGGAAACCGTCTGCGCCTAAGTCAAGCCAAAAGCGCATAATATCTTTAAGCGCCTCTACGGTTGCCAGGCAGTCGGGATGGTCGCAGGGCATCTGCCAATCGGGGTGAGTAATGTCATAAAAGCCGTAATTAAGGGCAGGCTGTGAGCTGAAAAAGTTCACGAGATAATTTCCGTCCCTGGGGCAGATTCCGCACATAAACTTGTACTGGGGCGGAGCCTCCCATACGCTGTTTGTAAAGATGTATCTGCCGGCAAGCGGTGAATCTGTGCTTTGCTTTGCCTGAGAGAACCACTGGTGAGTGTCTGAGGTATGTCCCGGCACAAGGTCAAGGAGTATTTTTATGCCTTTTTTGTGAGCCTGCTCAAAGAGCCTCACAGCGTCTTCGTTTGTGCCGTAACGGGGAGCTACCTTTTTGTAATCACGAACATCGTAGCCTGCGTCCATAAAGGGAGAATCATAAATGGGGTTAAGCCATATAGCATTACAGCCCAAGTCCTTAACATAGTCAAGCTTTTCAATTATACCCTGCAAGTCGCCGATGCCGTCGCCGTTGGTATCGTAAAAGCTTTGGGGATAAATTTCGTAAAATACTGCGTCTTTAAGCCATTGAGGCATAATATCATCCTTTCAAATTGCGTAGTTCGGGATATAGGATATATTACCATTTTTTTATATCTTTTACAATATATATTTAATAATTCAACTTTTATTTTTTGAAAATATTGGTTTCCAGTAATAATCACTTGCAAAAACTACTGTGACAACATAATATGGTAACAGATATTCAAAGAAAAAACAAGGAGAAAGCCAATGACCATTGAACAGATAGACAGTTCAAAAGTGCTTATAACCCTTTGCAGCTGCGATATGGAGGACTACCGTCTGGAGTTTGGATCAATGGGCTTTGAAAACCCTCACTCCCGGAAAATTCTGAATCGGCTTATAAACATCGTCTGCACAAAAACAGGGCTGTCTTCCAAAAACAAAAAACTCCTTTTAGAGGCACTTCCGTATGACAACGGCTGTATTATACTTGTGACATTTATGGAAAAACAAACGGCCAATAAAAAATACAAGATAAAAAAGCACGGAGAAAACGCCTGTTATATTTTTTTGAAAATTGAGGATATGATTAAAGCGGTAACAATGATTTACAGTCAGAAGCTTTATGTGCCGTCGGCGGCAGTTTATTCATATAAAGAAAAATATTACCTTATTTTTCATTCAAGTCCCCTTTCCCGTATGGCAAAGCGCATACTGAGCGAATACGGCAAACGCCGCCGCTGTGAAAGGATTTTTCTTTCATCTCTTGACGAAGCGGGACAAAAAATATGCGGTAAAAACGCAATAAGCACCCTGGGAAAGGCATTTTCAAAATAATACTAAAATCTGATAAAAAACTATAATAAGATTTTTGTGCAGATATTTCGCCGAGCGAACAAGATTCCGCAGGAAGGCTGACGCCTTCTGAGGACAGCTTGCAAGCTTTCCGGAAAATATACCAATAAGATATTTAGATTTTAGTATCAATAGGCCTGTTCTCCGAAAATCCCCTGTAACTAAGCTTGATGTTACAGGGGATTTTTTGTTATGAATGTTAAAGATTGCTGTATTTATCCGTTTGTCTGAGCAAGAGCTTTTAATTTTTCAATTGCGGCTTTGCTGTTTTCAGCCTTAAACACAGCCGTTCCTGCAACGGCAACATCTGCCCCTGCGGCGGCGGCTTTTGCCACGGTATCGTTAGAAATTCCCCCGTCAACCTCAATCAGAAGATTCGGATTCAGCGTTTGTGAAGCCCTGCGGATTTCTTTAACCTTGGGCATCATATCTTCCATAAAGCTCTGTCCGCCGAATCCCGGCTCAACGGTCATAACAAGCACCATATATATGTCTTTAAGATACGGCAAAACAGCGTCGGCAGGAGTAGCCGGCTTGATAACCAATCCGGGCTTTACTCCTCTTGACCTGATTTTATCAATAGTTTGTTTAATATCAGAGTCGCTTTCGGTGTGAAAGGTGATTATGTCGGCGCCTGCGTCGGCAAAATCATCAATGTATTTTAAAGGCTCAGAAATCATCAGATGAACATCAAAAGGAACGGCGGTGTACGGTCTGACAGTCTTAATAACCGGCGCACCGAAGGTTATATTCGGCACAAAATGACCGTCCATAACATCAAGATGCATAAAGTCAGCTCCTGCAAGCTCCATTCTTTTTATTTCTTCTCCCATTTTTGAAAAATCACAGGATAAAAGCGACGGCGCAATTAACATTCTTAATTCTCCTTTTATTTTTGTAATAAAACATTACATCTGGCTGTATCAAAATAATCTACGGTTTCTTAATATAGGGCGCAATAATTGCCGCAGCCGCCCAAAATACCGAATAAAGTAAAATTTCAACCGTACCCAAAACCTGTACGCCTGCGTACAAACACAAGGCTGAGCACATAAGCACGCCTAAAATAATGGCAATAAGCTGAACAACCACCGAAAGGGAAACATTACTGCTGAATCTTACACAGCCTGCAATTCCGCCTACAAGCGAAGTCAGCGAACCTCTTGTGGCAAGATAAGCCCTTGAGCTTTCTTCGGTCTGCTCCTTAACCTCCTTACAGACATTGCCTAAGCCTGTGGGGAGCACCTTAACGGAACGGTAAAAGATACCGAAATCGTCAGCAATTTTCTCGGGAGTTATATTGCAGTCGGTAGTTCTTACAAGTATGCTCACGCCGTTTTCTTCGGCTTTTCGCAAAACCTCCGAAATTTCGGGAGACGCTGAATATTTAAGCACAAGCATCGCCGCAAGCTCGCCTGCCTTTGACAAATATGTAATCTGCTTGCCCTCAAGCCGATACTTTTCCTCATAGTCGGCAGAAGGAGTGTCTATGTTGTATTTTTCCATAAGCTCACGGGAGCCGATTAGAATTCTCTCGCTGTTTACCCAGCCAACAAGTCCCATTCCGTCCTCATAGAGAACGCTCTCAACCTGGGGTAAGCCACGGCCTTTGTCAATAGCCTTATCAAAAATCGCCGCCATAGGGCTTTCGGCTTCTTTTAAAATAGAAGCGCAGGAAATCAGCGCCTCGTCTGCACCGCGTTCAATAAAGGTTTTTATTCCGTCCAAAACCACTCTGCCCTCGGGGTAAAGCTCGTTTGCGTCTATCATTATTCCCGTACTGTCGCAAAACTGCTTAACCGAAGGATAGCTGGACACCATTGCGTTTTTCGAAAGAAGCTTTTTGCACAGACTTCTTAAAGGAACATTAACAGCCATCAAAGCCGCCAGGGGCACGCTTACAGCCGTCATAACCGCAAAGGCGTTTATTGCGCCGTCAAATGATTTGAAAATACATCCGTAAATTACTGCAACAACAAGGGACACGATAATCGTAATGGGGGCAAATTTACCTGCAAGTTCTTCGCTTGGGTCGGGCGCATAAGAAATTTTCAGAAAATTCGATAAAAATCCCGTTTTGCGCTGATAGGCAACAATAGGCCGTTCAAATACCGTACCGCTCATCATCTTTGCGGCAACATCTTCATTTGTGTAAATCTTTGCGGCGTAGGCAGGAGCCGAGGAGCTGACAAACTTAAAATTGTCCTTAACTCTCAGCACCATAAACAGCTTGCCCACGGTATTGGCCAAAAATCCCAGAATTGATATAACCGAAAAATAGCTGACGGTAAATGTATCTGCTCCAATAACAAAGAAAAAGCTGACGATTGACTGGAGCGCCGCCGCAATAGACGCTGCCGCCAAAGCCGTATCGGAATTTCCCTTAAACCTTACAAGGGGCGTAAGTCCGCTGACTATGGTAATCCTGTTTATAAACATTGAAGTTCCCAGCAAAAGCAGATTCATAACTGCATAAACAACCGGCGCATTGGCAACAACGCCGTTTATTTGTTTTGGAATAACCCTGACAAGCACTACAAGAGCTATGGTAATCAATGAAATCACGGTCATTGCCGCACTCCGCATAAAAAGCTTGCGTATGTTAAGGTTAATCTCCGAAAGTATGCTCTTTGCGTCCTCTTTAGATGTATAATCCTCCACGGTTTCAATTTTTTCAGGCGGAACCTCCTGACCGATTTGCTCCTCTTCGCTGGAGAAAAATCCCACAACCGCCGACAGCACTTTTTCGCCGAACTCGCCCTTTTTGGCAGGGATTTCGCCGTTTTCATCTTCGCTTTTATTCTCTCTTTTAATAACGGAAGAAACGCTCGGGTCATTTGATTTAAGGTACATCATATATTCTTCCCTGACAACCCGGGAGAATCTGCCTGCCTTAATATGCACCTTTTCCACTTTGTTTTCATCCCGATAAACAGGAACTTTTGAGACTATCACCTGAGTTTTCGGCTTTTTTATGCCGAATAATTTTTCATAGTTCCCCTTGATTTCCTCTTTAAGTTGCTCGGGATTTCGTGCTTTTTCTTTTTTCTTATCTTCCTTTGACTTAGGCTTGACCTCATTTGACCGGGCATCCTCGGAAAAATTCCTGATTGCCTCCTGCTCCTGTTTTTTGCCCTCATCCAGGTCAATATCTATTGTGTCGTAATCGGTTACTGTTACATTCCTTATATGTATTTCGTCAACATCATCCAGAACCTCGTCGGAAAACTCCGTATCTTTGGTATATTCAGGCTGAAGCTTAACCTCCTGACGGTCTTCACCTTCTTCAATTTTATCATCGGACTCTGCTTCTTTATTATTTTCAACGACATTTTTACCGTCATTTTCCGTTGCTTCATCAACGGGCAATTCGGCTTTTTCATTTTTAACATCCGGAATGTTCCCGTTGGAATTATTCAACAGAATTTCCGTCTGCATAGTTGCGGCAGTATCTTCATCAACAAGAGCGTTATCCCGAGGGTCGCTTTTTGCCTTATCCAAATCCAAAGGATTGCTGTTCTGATATCTGACCTCTTTGGAAGCGTTGCTGAAAATCTCGTCCATCTTAGGTCTTGCACGATACTTTTTTGCTGTTTCTTCCATCTGTCCCTTTTCCGTGAGAAAATGGGCTTCTTCGAGAATTCTGTCTATTTCCAAATCTTTATTTTTAAATTTTATCGTATCCTGTCCTGCATCGGAGGTCTTTTTTGAAATATTCTGCTGATTTTTTTTATTCTTCAAGATAGCTCTCTCCTGTTTCTAAACCACATTTTTAAACCGGTTACCTGCTCTCAGCCACACGGTACATTAGAATTCCGGCGGCAACAGACGCATTAAGAGAATCAATATGTCCCTTGACGGGAAGGCTGACGATTGAGTCGCAGTGTTCACGGACAAGCCTGCTCATTCCTTTTCCCTCGTTGCCGATAACAAGGGCAACTCCTCCGCTGAAATCACACTCACGGTAATCCGTTCCGTCCATATCTGCTCCAAAAACCCAGACATTCTTTTCTTTAAGGCTGTCAATACACTTGGCGATATTCGTCACTCTTGCAACAGGCAAATACTCAACCGCTCCGGCTGACGCCTTGCCCACGGTGTAGTTAAGTGTTGCACTGCGCCTTTCGGGAATAATAACTCCGTGTGCGCCTGCGCATTCTGCACTCCTTATTATTGCACCTAGGTTGTGGGGGTCTTCTATTTCGTCAAGAACCACTATAAAAGGCGGTTCGTTTCTCTCCTCTGCCAGAGCAAAAATATCTTCAACAGAGGAATACTCCTTTATCGAGGCGGTAGCGACAATTCCCTGATGAACCGCTCCGCCGGACAAAAAGTCCAGCTTTTTTGAGTCCACTTCCTTTACGGGAATTTTACGCTCCTTTGCTTTGGCTAAAATTCCGATTACAGCGCCGTTTTTTGCGCCTTTTGCAATTAAAATTTTATCAATGCTTCTTCCGCTTTTTACGGCTTCAAAAACAGGGTTGCGCCCTGCGATTATATCGTTTTTTATATTCCTGTTATCCATTTCGTATCTCACTAATCACAATATATGTATATTTACACTTTGTTTTTCTCTGAAAGCCACAAAATAGCGCCTTCAAAATCTCATTTTAGTATAACACAATCGGCAAAATATTAGAATAGAAAAATTATAAATATTTATGTATAAAAAAGGTTAAATTCCGTACAATCTGTCAAGAACATATGCTCCGCAGTCGGCATAAGGCGATATTATTCCGTAAAACCCGTTTTCGTAATCGTAAAAAAGGGGATTTTGGGGAGGAAAAGGCGTAAAACACACATAAATTACGGCAAAAAGCAGCAGCAGAAAAACACAGGGCATATAAAAACCACTTAAATTTTCAAACCTTGTAAAAATCAAAAACGACAAAATATGGAACAGAGTGGACGCAATAATAATTGCCGTCGACTCAAAAAACATACCGAGCTCCGCCGAGTTTATTCTGAAAACAGTCATTATACAGCAATAAACTATTCCGGTTATGTAAAGCGAAAAGGTTTTTGCGCTTACAAATGCCTTAAAATACGGCCTTGCACAAAAAAGCTCAATAACGCTCCAAAAAGCGCAGGCAAGAAGCAGTGTTTTTACCATTTCCCAACTGCTTTTATTTACAGAGCCGAACAAAAGGTTTATCAGGTGGTCGCTTTCCAATGAGTTTGTTCTGTGCAGAGCATACCATATTAAGAAGGTAATCGGTACGCCCCAAAGCTCCATTCGTTTTAATCTTTTTATTTTCATAAAAAATCACCTGCGACGATAATTTTCGCAGGAGATTCTGATAAGCAAGCGCCCCTGCGCCTGCTACAATATATGTTTTGCTTTATTATTTAATGAAACTGCGCCTTTGTATTTTCACGCAAGCCGTGCCAAAAAAGAAATTCCGAGAGTGAGCAGAACGCCGACGGTAACCCAGCCTGTTATATACAGAATTTTTCTCAGAATCTGCCTTTTGCTCCTTATGACGGAGGGAGCGTTCATATTGCGGAGCATTTTTCGTGCCTCTTTCTCTAAAATACGCTTTTCTTCCCCCGTAAACTCCGGCCTTAAAATCAAAATAGCCCGTTCATAGTATATATTATCGGTTTTTGTAACCTCTATTACATTTCTGTTTATTCCTTTTATCATAATTACTTCTCCGAATAATAAATTTCACCCGTATTATGGGATATTTAACGGAATTTTATTCATATAATTATCTTAAAAAATTAAAACGACATTATTTTGGCAATAAAAAATTTATTAAAAGAAATATACCTTTTGTATTATTCTAATTTCTAAACAAAATTGTTGATAACTATGTGGAAAGTGTTGATAACCCAATAATGAAACCTTGATTTAACCTTATTTTTCTTTGTTTATTGACTTTTTTATTTCTTTTGACTTTTCAACAACCAAAAAAGCAAATAAAAATCAGCCGAAAAAATATACTATTTGTAATTTTATCATTGTCAACATATTTTTAACAAAAAACAAAATTGTTACCTTTTGTCATATCAAAGTCGAGAACCTCGACACGCAATTCGTGCAGATAGCTTGATTTTGCTAAGCACTATAATGCCCGACCGTTAAAAGCAGTTCCCAATAAAGTAAAATATCCGAGCACCTCGACACGCAATCCGGCAGACAGCTTTTGCTGACAACAGCCTTAATACCCTAACGCAACCGAGATATTTCCGATTATTTCCTATAACGCAAAAAAGCGCCAAAATATTTTTTGGCGCATAGAATATTTATTTTATGCATAGTCACAACAAATGCTTATACAAACATTGCAACAAAATAATTAAATAGAGAAACCGAAGCAAATCCGCACAAAAAACCTAAAAATGCGCCCGCAACCACATCGGAAAGATAGTGAACACGCAGATATATCCTTGAAAACCCGATCAGCGACGCAAGGGCAAGCACCGCAAGCACCACAGGCATACTGCACCTGAGCATTACAACCCCCACAACGGAAAACGACGCCGTTGTGTGACCCGACGGAAAAGAATAGTACTTAGGCTTGTGTATAATCTGCTCCTCGTCATCAAGCTTGTGGCAGGGACGAACTCTCTTAACCAAATGCTTTATGATTATTTCTCCCATAAGATGCGCTATACAGAGCCCGAATATAATATTCGCTCCGGTAGCACGCCACGGCGGATTTATCAGAAAGGGCAAACACAGCGCAAACCAAACCAATCCCATATTTCCCGAGGTTGAAACAGCAATCATTATTTTATTTCTGAGCGGTGAATGCAGTTTAGAAATTTTGCTGATAACCACATCGTCAATATCTTGAATTCGTTTAAACATAGTATAATACCCCAAAATATCAGTTGATGTAATTATAGCACAAGTTTTTTTATTTGAAAAGTACGATATTTATTATTTTAGTTTCAAATTTTCTGATTTTATGGGCTTTTTCGGCAGAAAAACCTTTTATTTTCTCATAACTATATTCACTGTGTGAGCAATAGCAGGGATACTCTCGCCCTGGAAGCAGGTTGTGGGGCTCATCAGGGCGCCTGTGGGGGTAAAAAGGATATTGCTGTATCCGCCTTTTTCCATATTTTTCAGAATATACGAGCACAAAACCGAAGCACTGCATCCGCAGCCTGAGCCTCCGCTGTGGACATCCTGATCTTTGCCTTTAAAAATCATCAGACCGCAGTCTCTGTGCAGAGGTCTTATGTCAATTCCTTCGTTTCCTAAAAGCTCATACAGCATTTCACTGCCGAGACTGCCCAGGTCGCCTGTAAAAATCCCGTCATAATCAGAGGGCTGTGTATTGGTATCTTCAAAAAACCTTATCATTGTCTGCGCCGCCGCAGGAGCCATTGCGGCGCCCATATTGTTGACATCGGTTACTCCGTAGTCCAGAATAGAGCCTACCGAAGCCTTGACAACCGAGGGACCTTTTTTTTCGTTGGAAAGCACACAGCTGCCGCTGCCTGTTACCGTCCACTGTGATGTGGGAGTTCTCTGACCGCCGTACTCAAGAGGATATCTGTATTGCCTTTCGGCGCTGCAAAAATGAGAAGAAGTAACGCAGGCGGCGTTTTTTGCCGCACCGCTTTCCACCATTACAGCCGCAAGGATAAGCCCCTGCCCCATTGTGGAGCACGCTCCATACTGGCCTAAATAGGGAATGTCATAATCCCTCATTGAATATCCTGACGAAACGCACTGGTTAAGCAAATCTCCTGCAAAAATAAATCCTATATCTTCGGGAGCTTTTCCGGATTTCTCAAGGGCTTTTGCAAAAGCCTCCTGCTGAAAAACGCTTTCTGCCTTTTCCCAGCTTTTCTGACCTGCATAGGAATCGTAAATAATCTTGTCAAAGTAATCTCTCAGCGGCCCCTGAGCCTCTTTTTCTCCTACAACCGAGCCGTACCCGATTATAGACGGTGTTTCCTCAAATCCTAAAGTATATCTTCCGATTCTGCGCAAATTAAAAACTCCTTTTGCATAAATGTTTAAATTATTATCTGCAAAAAGGAGTTTTTAATTCTTATTTAATTTATTCTGTTTAATTTTAATTTATTATTTCATGTAATTATTTTAAGTGATTTTTGGGCTGATAAACAGCTCTGTGCAAAACAATACCGAATGTCATTCTTCATTACCTGAAGTAACATCAGGCACAGTGGGCGCCTCGGTAGGTGCAGGCGGTTCGGTTGGAGGTTCCGTGGGCTCGTCCTCCGGGGGAGCAGATGATGACGAGCTTGAACCCGGGTTGTCGATTACCTGCGGCTCATCATTCCCCTCATCACGCTCGTTATTCCGTGCCTCGGTAGTAGTTTCTTCGGTATTTTTCTGCATTGAAGTTCCGTCAGGCTTTACAAGGTGAGTACCGCTGTCGGCTCTCTGAACGCTGTGTCCGTCGCTGAGGCTGTAATGAGAGCCTGGGAGCTCTTCTCTGCCAACCTCTGTACCGTCCTTATAATATACCCTATACGCTTTTGCATTATAGCTTGAGTCGGAAATATTGTAGTTTTCGGAATATGTGGCAATATCGTCATAAGACGGATCCTGATAACCGTAAATGTTGCAAATCAGCTTTCGTCCCTCAACCCTGCACTCAAAGAACATCTGATATTCCGTATTGTTTTTAAGTTTCAGGTCAAGTCTTGGGTAGTCGATAGTAGCGTCAAGTCCCGATGCCGCATAAGAGGACGCCCAATAGTGGCAGGATCTCTCGGCGATTTCCATATTTGCGAAAATTGCGGCATTATAAATAGTGGTGCTTGCCTGGCAGATTCCGCCGCCTATGCCCTGTTCTGTTTTTCCCTCGTTGATTACGGCGGCAGACTTGTAGCCGTTAGACTCAAGGTTGCTGTTGCCCGTACATTCGTTAAAGGACCAGGTTGCACCCGGCTCAATTACTGAACCGTTGCATGCGTTAAGGGCAGTAGCCATATTTGAAGTACCGTTTTCGGTATTATATGATGTTGTGGAAAAGCTGGAAAGGGGAACTATATTCTGCTTAACCATATCAACATTTATTTTTGGCTGAGCGGTGTCAATCTTGGCGGAAACAACGCCCTGAGATTTTCCTGCAATCACAAATGCCTTGACCGCTCCGGACAAGTCCTTTCTGTCGGTTGAAACGCCGTTTTTCCCTTCGGAAAACTCAAACTTATCTTTTTCAAAGGGATGAAATTTTGAAACCTTTGCATTTTCGGCCGGTACGTCTGTTTTATCGGCAATTTCGTTGCACACCGAATCAACGGACTCCTGGGTAACAGAGGCGCTGACATTAAGCAGGCTGTTCTTTGCTCCGGTTTCGTCCGCCGTAGGCTGTGTTGGCTTTATTTTGCCGTCTGAAACGTCCTGACAGTACCTTTTTGCTCTTTTAAGGGTTTCTTCAATATTGTATGTATATTCAAAATTATCCTGCGTCAGCTTATATTCAACTTTGTTTGCCTCAACGGTAAGATTAAAGGGCTTGCGGAATTTGTCGGTGTTTTCTTCAAGCAACGCCTTTGCCTCTTCAAAGGTCATACCCGAAATATCAATACCGGAAACAGAAATTCCGTCAAGATAGGTAAACTCTCCCTGAGCGTTTACAATAGAACCGCTTTTGTCCTCAAAAGGATTGGGCAAAATTCCGTTTGCAAAAAGCGCAAATAAAACACCGCCTATTACACAAACTGCGGCTAAACAAGCCGAGGTGATAATAACGGGGATTTTGTGCCTTTTAAAGAAATTCTCTTTGGGTTCCCCTGTGTTTTCATCATCTTCATTTTCTGATTTTTTATTTATACCGATTGAGTGTGCGTCCTTGATTTCGGACTTTGACTTCAGGGAAAAGCCGTCCTCTTTACTGCGTGCGTAATGAGCCGCCTCATTGTCAAAATCCTCCACAATCATTATGTCGTCATAAGCGGCGGCGCCGTAGCCGGGCTCTTCTCTGCTGACTGTTTCGGGCTTATTATAGTCCTCTCCGGGTATAATAAAGTCTACGCTGTCAAGGGGTATATCTTTAATGCTGTTGTTCCGGTCGGGAGAACCGTTGTCCTTACCCTGCTTAACATAAAAGTCTTTGTTGTCCATATTTACCTCCCCGATAGTCCTATGTCTATCATAAGTATATTTATGATACAATAAATCCGCCGAAAAATAAAGTATTATTTTGAATTTACACCACAAAAATACTCCCAAATATAACAGAGATTTTTACACAATTTTAATACAGTTTACTCCATTCTTAAAATTACGCTGTGTATTTTTAATAATCTTTTCCATAAATTCCCTAATCTTTATTTACATTTCTGTAAACAACACTTCCAATTTATTAAATAGTATTGAAAAAGCGGTATAAATTGTATATAATTATGGTTATATCAATTTTAAGTAACAGCAACTTGCGTAAAAGGCAGTATCGTATATTAAAGGCAGTATCATATATTATGAGAATTTTAGTTTTAACGGCTTCAACAGGCGGAGGCCACAAAAGCGCCGCCGCAGCACTGAAAAACACAATAGAAAAAAACGACCCCTCCGCAAAGGTTGAAATATGCGACGCAATTCAGTACTGCGGAAAGCTCTACAACAGATTTATATGCAGCGGTTATGTAGTTCTTGCCACCAAAACCCCCAAGCTTTACGGAAAGCTTTATGACATAAGCGACAGGGAAAGCAAAATAAACAATCTCTGCAATCATCTGAACTCCCTTGAGGGGAAAAAGCTCCTTTCTCTGTTTGAGAATTTCAACCCAGACGTTGTTATTTCGTGCCATGCGTTTGTAACAACAATGCTGGCTGGATTAAAATACAAAAATAGGGTATCGTTCCCGGTGATAAGCCTGATTACGGATTTTTGCCCTCACAAAACCTACTTTTTTCCTGAAATTGAAGCATATGTAACGCCCACCGACCAAATGGTTGACGAAATTACAGAGCAAAACGGAATTGAACGAAGCCGTCTGTACCCTTTGGGAATTCCCATTGCAGATAAATTCTATGCACAAAGCGACCGTTCAAAAACCGCCCGAGAGCTTGGTTTTGAAACAAATAAGCAAACGGTTCTTCTTATGGCAGGAAGTTTCGGCGTTAGCGAGGTTTTAAATTTCTTTGAGAGTCTGGATAAGTCGGACAGGGACTGCCAGTGCATAATTATTACGGGAAAAAACCACAAGCTTTACCGTGCTTTTCAGGAATATCTCAGCAATAAAGAAATCCCCCACAAAAAGTCAAAGCTTTTTGAGTTTGTGGATAATGTTGAGGAATATATGCATTTTGCCGACCTTGCCGTTACAAAACCCGGCGGATTGACTGTCACAGAGAGCCTTGCCTGCCGTCTTCCCATGGCGTTATACAGTGCATTCCCCGGACAGGAAAGTGAAAACGCAAAGTTTTTGCAGAAAACAGGCGCTGCGGTTTTGCTTGACAAAGACCCCGATAAAGGCGGAAAAAGCATTGCCCAACTCCTTGCAGACTCGGAAAAGCTTGAAGATATGAAGAAAAACTGTGAGAAGATAAGCAAAAAAAATTCTGCGCTTAATATTTACCGCCTGGCTCAGAGGCTTGCCTCAAATTCTTAAAAACAACTGATTAGTACTTAATACGGAGCTGTGTTTATGAAAAAGTCAATTATTTTTACCGTTATACTGCTTTTGATATGTGCCGTTTTGTGTTCATGTGCAGGCGACCCAAACCGTGTTTCAAAGAATGACAGTCTGATTGCCGACAAAAAAGTCAGCTATGGTGAAAAAGAAGAAAACTATACATACAGCAGTACAGATGTTACTTCGCCCAATTCATACACAGCTTTTCAGAAAGGCGCCTCAGAATTTGCCTGTCAGCTGTTAAAACAGCAACACCTTTTAAACGGAGGAAACACTACCGTTACACCTGCAAACACATATGTTCAGCTTGCGCTTATTTCCAACGCAGCGTCTAAAAGCTCCAAGCAGGAAATCACCAATATTATTTCTCCCAATTTGAATAAAGACAGCATAAACCAATGCGTTCAGTACTTCACCACAAGGCTGAACTACTTTTCTGATAAAGAAAAGGGAAGCTATAAAACAAACTTCGGAAACGCATTTTGGTACAACGATAAATTTGACATCAAAAACGATTTTATCAAAACAGACGCAAAATACTACGGAATAGATTTGTTCCGTCTGCTTTTTTCAGATAAAAGCACAACCACAAAGCTGCGCAACTGGATAGGCGAGTATTCCGACGAGGATCCGCCCTTTGACATTGACAGTCAGGGATATATGTACCTGACAGGCGGAATTACAATCAGCGACAACTGGCTTGAAAACTACAGTGCTTCAAATATTTCCGCAGGAACATTCAGCGGAACTGACGGCGAGAGCAAAACCGACTTTTACGCAGGAAGTGAATTTTACATCGGTGGCGAAAACTGCTCCGGTTTTATTAAGGACTTTAAAAACACGCCGCTAAAAATGTGCATTATTTTGCCTGATGAAGGAATTTCAATGTCCGATTTTCTGAAAAACTTTAACGGCGAAAGCTATCTGAATCTTATCAGCAGTATGAATCCCACCAAACGGTGCACAGGGTATCTTCCCAAATTCTCTCAAACGGGAACAGAGGATGTAACCAAAACATTACAGTCAATGGGAATAGAGTCCATTTTTACTGACGACTCAAACCTTGGAGGAATGACAAACAATTCCGACGTCAGGGTTGACGGAGTATTGTCCTCATACAGCTTTGAGATTTCGGAAAAAGGAATATCATCAGACAAAATCACCGACTCTGCGTCTTCGGCAAATGCTCTTGACAACAGCTTGGAAGTAAAAGTAAACAGACCTTTTGTCTTTTCAATTTTAGATAACGAAAGTAATATTCCCATTTACTTCGGAATTGTGGAGTCTATATGAAAACAAAAAAGAAATTTCCCGGAAAAATAATTTTTAATATTTTAGTGGCAGGTCTTTGCCTTTTTATGGTATTTTACTTTTTTTACAGCGAAAACGGACTTAATGACCTGCTCCATTCTCCCCTTGAAATAAGTGCATTCTGGATTTTGATGGCGGTTTTATTTCAGCTTTCATTTATGATGATTGAAGCCGTGATAATTTACTGCTTTATGAAAACCGATTACAAGCAGATACGGTTTTTCGACGCCGTTAAGGTTGCATTTGTAGGACTTTTTTGGAGCGCCGTTACGCCGTCGTCAACGGGCGGTCAGCCGATGCAGGTATATCTACTTCATTCAATGGGCGTGGATATAGGTTACAGCACGTCAAGGCTTGTTCAAAAATTCTTAATCTATCAGGTTGTGCTTACCTCTATCAGCTTTATGGCGTTTTTCTATAAAATCGGGTATTTTATAGACGCTATTTCTTCGCCTCTTGTTATAGCTTTCATAATCTTAGGCTTTGGCTCTCAGCTTATCATTACCGGTGCGCTGATTTTGATTTCCTTTAAGCCGTCAATAACAAAAAAGTTTATCTTTTTTATTGCAAAGGTTTTATCCAAAATAAAAATAATTAAGGATATCGACAAGAAAACCGTTAAGATTCAAAAACAGCTGGATGTCTTCCACGAAAGCAACAAAGAGCTTTATCATCACAAGAAAACGCTGATAATTTCCACCGTTCTTACATTTGTTCAGTTTATTGTTATGTTTACCGTTCCCTACTGCGTTTACCGCTCCTTTGGGCTCAGTGATGCAACGCCTCTTGATATGATAAGCTCTCAAGCGTTTGTAAACCTTGTATCGGGTATGATTCCGATTCCCGGTGCGTCAGGTGCGGCAGAGCTTGGATTTACCGCTTTCTTCAACGGTTTCTTTACTGCGGCTACCCTGAAGAGTGCAACGCTTATTTGGAGAATCATCAACTTCTACGGCGTGGTGCTTTTTACCGCACCTTTTGCATACATTACAAGCGGCAAGACAAGGTCCTCTCAAGTGAAACACGCTATACAGGCTGAACAGGAAATAATTGAAGAAGATTTTGAATCTGAAGACAACCCGTAAACCGTATTGCAGACTGAACAAGCCATAAAAAAAGAATAAACATAAAGCTCCTGCAAAGGCACAAAGCCTAAGCAGGAGCTTTTTTGCGTGATTTATTCAGCGTTTTATAAATCTTTTTATAAAGTTTATACGGGTAATGTCTGCATCAATAATCAATTACTCAACAATAAATTACTCAATAATCAACTACTCAACCGTCACGGTAACATCCTGTCGGTCGGTGCGGTGCATAGCGTCTGTTGCAATGTAGGATATAATGTACTTTCCCGGCTTTTGGTTATAAACCTGACCCTTTACCTTGATTCTGTCGGTTATATCGTTACCGCAGGTATCAACAGCCGTTATGCCCTTTAACAAATCAACGCTTTCTCCCTTTTTAACCGTTATATCCGAAGCTCCGCTGACAACAGGCTTTTTGTCATTGTATGGGTTTTCCGGGTCGTCATCGGTAGGGTCCCATCCGTTCGAAAAATCGGTTATGTTCATACTTTCGGGCTTTCCCAAAGGTCCGGGATTGCCGTCGTCGTAAACCACGACCTGAGTTCCGATTTGGCAGTTATCGTATATCCACTTTGTGTCTGCCACCGCCATTCTTATACATCCCATAGAAACGCTCTTGCCGAGATTGTTGTACTCGTCTATCTCCAATGTATCGGACTGAGCCAGCTTGAAGGGAACGGAATGGAAGAGGTAATCACCGGAAAATCCCGAGGTATATTTTCCGTAAACATTGTCCAAAAGGGGATTCCACTCATTTTTAAAATAGATGCTGAACTCGCCGGTAATTGTGCCGTTGTTCTCTCCGCTTGAGCAAACCATAGCCCTGACGGGGATTGTATAGTTGCCGTTTTGGTCGTAAGTATAGACGGTTACGCAGTTCTCTTTTCTGTTAACCTTGATATAGTAGGGATTCTGCATTGTGTCTTCGTCGGCAAGGTTGCTGTTAAGTACGCTTTGATTGGCTGTATATGCCGTGGAATAGCTCAGCCCATCGTCGGATGCCTTTATTACCTTTACGCTGAAGGTATAGCGCTTATCTCCGCCGTCAATAATTATGTCGGCAACTCCCGGGGAAAGAGCGTCAACCCTGCCTGCGTCATCAACCGACGCCACCTGAGGATTACTGCTTATCCAGCCTATATTTTCAGGCTTGTCGATGTCAAGTCCTTCAAGGTTAAAAAGCTCTGCGTCCCCCTCCTCAAGAATAAGCACTTCGCCTGTGGAGGATGCAGATACTACAAATTCAGATATATTGCCTGCCGTGTCCTCGGTGGGAGAAGTGTTTTCTCCGCCGCATCCGCCTAAACACAGACACAAGGCTATACATATGACCGTTAATAGTAACTTCTTCATAGAATACTCCTGATTATTTATACCCTAATTTTATTACTTTTCCGCATATTTATCAAGGTATATTTTATTTTTCATTATTATGTGATATAATATTTTCGATTTTTATTGTTTTATAACCAAATAATACAAAATCAGAAACAAATATAAACAACAATCCTATTTATAAGGTGGTCTTATGGCACATCCTGTTAAACATTTCATTACAATTACAAAGCATCGACACAAGGTGATTGCAAACTGCTTTCGTGCAGGAATCCCCTTTCAGGGATTAAGGCACGATTTATCAAAATACACCCCAACGGAATTTATCCCCGGGGCAAAGTTTTACCAAGGCACACGCTCCCCCAATGAGGGAGAGAGAGAGGAATACGGCTTCTCTAAAGCGTGGATGCATCACAAGGGCAGAAACCGGCACCACTTTGAATACTGGACGGATTACAGTCACATTACCAAAAAGGTAATCGCCGTGGAAATGCCCAGAAAATATTTAATTGAAATGTTCTGCGACAGAGTTGCCGCCAGCAAAATTTATAATAAAGATAAATACACCGACAGCTGTCCCCTTGAATACTTTTTGAGGGCAAAGGGCACACGGACAATTAACCAAAAAACCTCGGAAGATTTGGAATTTTTACTGCGTATGCTTGCGGATAAGGGCGAAAAAGAAACCTTTGACTACATTAAGCATACATTCAGAAAGGGAAAATAAAATGACCGCAGAAAAAGTTGCAGAAAAAATGATTGAATATTACAAAGGCGACCCAAAGCGGATTAACCACTTTCAGAAGGTGTACGCCTTTGCCCACTTAATCGGCGTTTCGGAAAAATTAAAGGGTGATGAGCTGTTTTTGCTGGATATTGCCGCCCTTACCCACGATATAGGCATAAAAGAAAGCGAAAAAAAATATTCAAGCAGCGCAGGCAAATATCAGGAGCTTGAGGGGCCTCCCGTTGCCGAAAAGCTGCTTGAAAATCTCGGATTTGAAAAAGTTTTTATTGAAAAGGTCTGTTATCTTATCGGTCACCACCACACCTACACAAATATCGACTCAAAGCCATATCAGATTCTGGTGGAGGCTGATTTTATCGTGAATATTTATGAGGATAATATGGACAGAAAATCTGTTGAAACCGTAAAAAATAAGATATTCAAAACCCGTACAGGAACAAAAATTTTAAGCGAAATGTTCCTCAGCTAAGCGCATTGTTAAGCGCACCTGCGGTCTTTAGCCTGACTGTAACAACGCTTTTGGGGGAATTTTATTATTTTAGCAGATTTTACATCAGGCATTACGGCTGTATTCGGCTTCTGTGATTTTTCTGCATACTTGTGTACTCTTGCCGGCTTGGAAAAAATCATATTTACAAGTATTTTAATAAAGTATCCTGCAAAAATAAATAGGCTGAAATTCAACATTTTTGTCACTCCTATTTTAAGAAATTTGCGGATGCTCGGGAAAGCACTAACAAAGCACTAATTAAATCTTTTTTCACATTGTGTCGTCAGATTTTTGTGGATTTATTCTATGGGTTCCCTGTTTTCCATCCGCTTTTTAATCTCTGTAAATATATTTTAGCAGGAATGGTGTCCCATAATCGTCTCTTTGGTGTTTTTTATTAAACAAAAGTTCGAAAAAACGAGCGTAAAATTAGCATAAAATGAGCATAACATAATTTTTAAAACATAAATTATTGACAAATAAACAGAACAAGCAAAAAAACAAACAAAGCCGTTGACCAAGCAAATCCTAACCAACGGCTGTTGTGCTTATACTATGGTTTGTTTAATAAATAGTATTTTTTTATTTTTTACTTGTTGCGTCGGCACTCTTTTCACCGCTTTTTTGCGCAGGATTCGTGTGGCAGTCATCTCTGTACCTGTCGCCTGCCGCAGCCGCATTACAAAGCGCCATAACCGTTACTCCGACGCCGCAGCCTACAAACAGTCCCAAAATAAAACCTATCATTTCAGTCGTCCCTTCCCTGTAAAAATATAAGTAATTATAGTTTATGATTCGATTATATTTTCGGTACTTTTATATTTATATATTCAGTTTATTCCTGTATAATTTATTCTAACAAAACAACTGTACAGGTTAAAAATTTATCAAATTTTTGTGGCTTATTGTGGCTTTTCAGACGAAAAAGCATTACAGAATACGGAGGTAAAATATGATAATTCTTGCTTCGGCGTCGCCACGCAGACAGGAGCTTTTAAAGCTTATCTGCGATGATTTTACGGTGGAGCCTGCAAATATTGACGAAGCATTGCCAAAGGGCGTTCCCCTTGAGAAAATTCCCCAAAGCCTTGCTTTGCAAAAAGCGCTTCATATACAGTCCCGAGGACATTTCGGCGATATAGTTATCGGCTGTGATACGGGTGTTTTTGCAGACGGCGCTATGCTGGGCAAGCCACGGTCACCTGAAGACGCCTGCGAAATGCTCAGGGAGCTTTCGGGTAAAACCCACAAGGTAATTACAGGCTGTGCGCTGTTGTATAAGGACAAAACCGAGGTTTTTTCTCAGACAACCAAAGTCAGCTTTTACGAGCTTTCAGAGGAAGAAATCAAAGCCTATGTCATATCCGGTGAGCCTATGGATAAAGCGGGCGCCTACGGGATTCAGGGCAAGGGCGGTCTTTTTGTTAAGCAGATAGTCGGGGACTATTTTAATGTAGTGGGACTTCCCGTTGCATTGCTTAACCGAAAGCTCAGCGCTGTTATGAAAAGCCACTAAATTTCAGTATATTTGAAAATATCCGCAGTTTAAAAAAGTCGAGTGTCTCGACACGCAATCCGTGCAGACAGCAACATAGATGAATCTATTTTCCCGGAATAAAACGGTCGGATATATATGTTTTATGTTATAAACCGGCCTTTTCTCGGCGGAAAACGGTCGGGCATAAAACTTTACCAATTAGATGAAGCTATCTCCCCGGAGCAAAAAAGCCTCGACACGCAATCCGTGCAGACAGATTTTGCTGAAAACAGCCTTTTATGCCCAAGCACAGCCGAGCAATTTCCTATAACGTAAAAAAGGACCGACGGTTTTCTTTTGAAAATTGTCGGTCCTATCTATTATTTTTATGGCACAAAGTGCAACAAAATCAAGCTTTTATTGATTGCTTTCCCAGTAATCCTCAGCGTCCTCATAATCATAAAAATCGTCGTAATAATCGTAGTAAAAATCATCGGGATGCACATAATCCTTTGCATTGTAAGGGTCGATTAGCGATGAGCTTTTTCTTGTGTTTTTTGAACTGCTGTATGACTTTTTTGTATTTTCTGTTTGCGGATTTTTGCGGTAATCCCAAATTTCCGTTACCTTTCCTCTGAAACATTCAACCTTAAAAATCAAGCCCTTGGAATTGTAGAATTTAAAAATTGTTCCCTGATGCTGAACGCCGTCAACAGTCCTTGTAAAATGCTCTATATTATCTGACGGCTTACCCAAGGAGGTTTTGCTTATTTCCGATAAATTCATACCCACATAGGGCAGGTTCTTTTCATCTTCTTCCTCAAATTTTTTTATAAGTTCCTTTGTTTTAAGCTCTTGCTGCCGTTCTTCTTCGTCCTTCTCAGCCTGAATAGCGTCTCTGCAGTTTTGAATAAGCTCCTGCTGGTCTGAAAAAGTAAAAAACTTAATATTTTCAAGCTTTTCCAATGCGATTACATATTTCCCCTCATCAATCAAAGACTTTGCATCGGAGTAATTCTCTTCAGCCCACCGGTATCCGCCGAATAAACCAAGTGTGACGAAAATCACCGTTATGCTCGCAATTATTACCGAAATTTTCAGTGCAGTTTTTTTCATAAATATTACCGCCCTCTCTTTTCAACAGGCATTGTAACTGACCTTTGTAACTTGCCCTTTGTACTTTGCTTTGTACTTTGCTTTGTACTTTCATTTTACAATTTGTGTTGCACCATAATCAGGACTTTGCGTTGATTAGAAATTTTAGTTTTCAAAATGCAAAAACAAGTGACTGCTTAAACGCCGTCACTTGCAAACCGTATTCAATATACGCCAAAGGATATGCCAAAGGCATCAGCCTAAATTTATCATTTGCCTTGCCTGTTCCCCGTTTTGGAGAACGGTTTTTTTCAGCTCATCAAGGCTCTCGAATTTTCGCTCGGGTCTTATAAAGCCTTTAAGCGCAACCGTCACGGTTTTTCCGTACAAATCTCCGCCCTTGTAATCTGGCATCCAGGTTTCGTACAAGGGCTCGTATTTTCCGATAGTCGGCTTAACGCCCACATTTGTTACGCCGAAATATTTTTCTCCGTCAAACTCTGCAAGAGAAGCGTAAACGCCGAACTTCGGCAGAATCACGCCGCTTTTCGTCCGCTGGTTAATTGTGGGGAAACCCATATCCTTGCCTATATGGTTGCCGTGGATAACCTCCTGTGAAATGCTGAAATCATAGCCTAAAAGCCTGTTTGCCTCTTTAATCTTCCCGTTTTTAAGCAAGCTGCGGATTTCTGTTGAAGAAACCACTCTGCCGTCAACGGTAACGGGAGGTATAACCTGTGCCTTAACGCCGAATTTTTCGCACAGTTTAACAAGTGTTTCTCCGTTTCCTGCGCCGTTTTTGCCGAAATGATAGTTAAATCCGCAGAACACTTCCTTTGCGTTCAGCTTTTCTACAATAATTTCTCTGACAAACGCTTCGGGCGAAAGGCGGCGGATGCGGTCAAAATCTTCCAAAAACAGCTTTTCCACACCTATTGTTTCAAGCATTCGGCATTTTTCTTGGTTAGTCTGGAGCATATCCCCTGTTTTTC
The DNA here is from genome assembly GCA_022774755.1 of bacterium. Lineage (GTDB taxonomy): Bacteria > Bacillota > Clostridia > Oscillospirales > Acutalibacteraceae > Ruminococcoides. The sequence goes on along the minus strand of JALFLK010000011.1, from coordinate 32,527 downwards.
CGCTTAGAATGCTCCGTGGGCTTTCTGAGAAAGTCATAACAACTGGGCATAAGCCCTGTTTTTTACAGCTTACCGCCCTGTCAATGACGGCTCTGTGGCCTGAATGTACGCCGTCAAAAAAGCCCAGCGCCACCGCAGTATATTCAGTTATAGGTACTATATGTTCAAAAATCTGCATAATATTAAAATAACCGTTCTTAGATTTTTCCGCTTTTTAAAAGCATTGCAAGCTTGAGCACAGCCGTCTGAGTTTTTGCGTCGGGGAGCTGATTATTCAGCACCATTTCAACGGCTTTATCAATATGGATTTTCTCTACATTCAAAAATTCGTCCTCATCGGGGTTCTGACTGCCGATAGATTTTATTCGGCAGGCGTAAAGATGAATAATCTCCTGTGTATATCCCGGCGACGGATAAAGCTGGCCCAGAGAAATGTATGAATAGCCCTCTGCGCCTACTTCCTCCTTAAGCTCACGCTTGCCGTTTTCCAAGGGCGTCTGCCCCTTTTCAAGCTTTCCGGCAGGCAGTTCCGTTACAACCTCGTGATAAGGGTACCTGTACTGCTTAACAAAGTAAAGGTAATTATCCTCATCCAAAGCGGCTACGCACACTCCCCCCGGATGCCCCACAACCTCTCGGTTTGACTTGTGCCCGTTGGGAAGTTCAATGTCGTCAACCATAATTTTTAAAATTCTGCCGTCAAAGACGGTCTTGCTGTTTAAGGTTTTCTCTGTTAATTCCATATACTACACCCCTCGGAGATGATATTTTGAATACATATACAAACGATTACAACCGTCTGCCTGACTTTGAAACACGCCTGATATGGGAGGATACGCTTACTCAAAAGTATCCCTTTATAAAAAGACAAAACATTGGCAAAAGCCTTTGCGGCCGCCCCATATACGCCTATTCAATAGGGAGCGATCAAAGCAAAACTCTCTATGCAGGAGCGTTTCACGGTATGGAATGGCTTACAAGCCTTATTTTGCTCAGATTTTTAGAGAAATGTGCCATTTCTATTGAGAAAAATCGGGACATCCTGTGCTTTAGAATGTACGATTTTCTTAAAGCAAAAGGGCTGTGCATTATCCCCTGTGTAAACCCCGACGGCGTTGAAATTCAGCTTAAGGGAAGCTCCGGTGCAGAAAAAAACAAACGCTTTGTGGACTCCGTTTCTAAGGACACTTCACACTGGCAGGCTAATGCCGGAGGGGTTGATATTAACCATAATTTTAACGCAGGGTGGAAAAAGCTGAAACGGCTTGAAATTAAAAACGGCATCACTAAGCCTGCGCCAACACGCTACGGCGGAAAAGCTCCCGAAAGCGAGCCCGAAACAAAGGCGATTGCCGATTTTTGCAGAAAAGAGAATTTTGCAAAAGCCTTTGCATTCCACAGTCAAGGTCGTGAAATATACTATGATTTTGGCAACCGCACACCTGAAAACAGCCGTCTTACAGCGGAAATTCTGGCAGATTGCACAGGATACAAGGTCAGTGCACCCAACGGGCTTGCAGTTGGCGGAGGATTTAAGGACTGGTTTATAGAATATTTCGGCAAGTGCGCCTTTACCGTTGAAATAGGTATGGGCAAAAATCCACTGCCTTTGTCTGATTTTGACGATGAATACAAGCGCCTCCTGCCCCTGTTGTGCCTGGGCGCAATGCTGTAAGGTTGTTTGCGGAATATTATCTGCGTTGTTTTACCGGAATATTATACTATTCGGAACAATAAATTTCAACAAACAAAAAAACTGCATTTTTCAAAATATGCTTACGGCTTTGTATTTCTAAACTCAAAAGCTTTGAAATGCCACGGACTTTTTGGAAAGCAGATACACATAAAGGGCGGAAAACTCCGCCCCTTTTTTTATGCATTTTTGCATAAGGATACATAGATTTAGTTTACTTTATTTAAAGTACTCTACGCCGCTTTCAAAGATTTTTTGGTCTTTGTTAAAGGGGACATTTTTATAAAGGTTGTCGCCCTTTCTTTCACTGTGTCCCATTTTGCCCAAAACTCTTCCGTCGGGAGAGGTAATACCCTCGATTGCGCTTATTGAGCCGTTGACATTAAAGGCAATATCGTCGCTGGGGCTGCCCTGTAAATCCACATACTGAGTAGCAACCTGACCGTTTGCAAAGAGCTTTTTAACGGTTTCTTCGTCAGCCATAAATCTGCCCTCACCGTGAGAAACGGGAACGGCGAACACATCGCCTGCATTAACATTTGCAAACCAAGGCGATTTGACGGAGGTTACACGAGTGTAAGCCATATGAGAAATATGTCTGCCTACGGTGTTAAAGGTCAATGTGGGGTAAGTGGGCTCAATATCAACAATTTCGCCGAAAGGCACAAGGCCAAGCTTGATAAGTGCCTGGAATCCGTTGCAGATACCCAGCATAAGACCGTCACGGTTTTTAAGAAGCTCGTTTACGGCGTTGGAAATTCTGGGATTTCTGAAGGTTGTTGCGATAAATTTACCGGAACCGTCAGGCTCGTCGCCGCCTGAGAAACCGCCGGGCAACATAATCATCTGAGATTTTTTAATGAGCTTTTCCATCTGCTCGATTGTTTCTTCAATGTGAGCCGGGGTAAGGTTTTTAACAATCAAAAGCTCTGCGTTTGCCCCTGCTTTTTCAAAGGCTCTTGCTGTGTCAACCTCGCAGTTTGTTCCCGGGAAAACAGGAATAAACACAGTAGGCTTTGCGGTTTTTATTGCAGGCGCTTTTGTATTTCGCTCTGAATACAGGCTTCCGCTTGTTTCCATTTTCGGGCATTCCGCTTTGGTAGGGAACACCTTTTCAAGCGGAGCAGTCCACTTTTCAACGAGAGTATCAAGCGCAAATTCTTTTTCGCCGATTTTAATTTTTTCTTCATCAAGTGTTTCACCTAACTCGTAATAAAGCACGCCGTCTTCAAGCTCTGCACCCTGTGCAAGCTCTAAAACAAGAGAGCCTGAAAGAGGAGCAAACAGCTCCTCAAAGCTAAGCTCTTTTGCAAATTCAAAGCCCAGCTTGTTGCCGAAGCAAGCCTTGCACACGCTTGCGGAAACACCGCCCTCTTTAACTACCGAGGCGGAAAGCACCTTGCCCTCCTCCATCAGAGCGTAAACGGCGTTATACATATCCTTAAGTTTATCCCAATCGGGCATTAAGGTTTCTTTATTTTCCGGCACGGGAACATAAATTACCCTTGAGCCCGACTTTTTGAATTCTGCCGAAATAGTTTTTGAAGCCTTTGTCATTGCAACTGCAAAGCTTACAAGTGTGGGAGGTACGTCAATATCCTCGAATGTTCCCGACATACTGTCCTTTCCGCCGATTGACGGAATACCAAGCTGTATCTGAGCCTCCATTGCGCCCAAAAGCGCCGCCGCAGGCTTGCCCCAGCGTTTCGGGTCAGCCATCAGGCGTTCAAAATATTCCTGGAATGTAAGTCTTGCCTTAAGTGGATATGCGCCTATTGCCAAAAGCTTTGACAGGGACTCAACAACCGCATAAGCGGAGCCGTGGAAAGGACTCCAGCGTGAAACGCCGGGAATATAGCCGAAGCTCATTGCAGTTGCGTCGTCGGTTTCTCCTTTTTCAAGGGGAATCTTTGCCGCCATTGCCTCCTGCGGAGTAAGCTGAGTTTTTCCTCCGAAAGGCATTATTACCGTAGAAGCTCCGATTGATGCGTCAAAACGCTCGCTTAAACCGATTTGAGAGCAAACCTCAAGCCTTGAAAGGTTTTCTTCAAAGGCTTTTTCAAGGGGCATATCCTTCAAAACAGCAGGACAAGAGTTTCTGTAGCAATCCTCCGCCTTAGGAGCCGTAATATATGCGTCTGCAACCTGTGTAACGCCGTTTGTGTTAAGGAACTCTCGGCTTAAATCGACGATTGTGTCGCCTCTCCACTGCATTTTAAGGCGTGGGCTTTCGGTAACAACGGCAACAGCGGTAGCCTCGAGATTTTCTTTTTCTGCTTCTTTAATAAATTTTTCTACATCGGCTTTGTCCAGAACGACCGCCATTCTCTCCTGACTTTCGGAGATTGCAAGCTCTGTTCCGTCAAGTCCCTCATATTTCTTTGTAACCTTATCAAGGTCGATTGCAAGTCCGTCGGCAAGCTCGCCGATTGCAACGCACACGCCGCCTGCGCCGAAGTCGTTACAGCGTTTAATCAGCTTGGATACAGTGCTCTTTCTGAACAAACGCTGGATTTTTCTCTCTGTAGGGGGATTACCCTTCTGCACCTCTGCTCCGCAGGTTTCGATAGAATCCATCGTGTGAGCCTTTGAAGAGCCGGTTGCGCCGCCGCATCCGTCACGGCCTGTACGACCGCCCAAAAGCACGATTACATCGTCTGGGGCAGGTACTTCTCTAACAACATTTTCCTTCGGAGAAGCTCCGATTACTGCGCCGATTTCCATTCTCTTTGCAACATAGCCTTTATCGTAAAGCTCCGTAACCTGACCTGTTGCAAGTCCGATTTGGTTACCGTAGGAGCTGTATCCCTGCGCTGCGCCCGTTGTGATTTTTCTTGAAGGGAGCTTGCCCTTCATAGTGTCCTTAAAGGGTAATGTAGGGTCGCCGGAGCCTGTAACTCGCATAGCCTGATATACATAGCTTCTGCCTGAAAGGGGGTCACGGATTGCACCTCCCAAACAGGTAGCCGCACCGCCGAAGGGTTCTATTTCCGTAGGGTGGTTGTGGGTTTCGTTCTTAAACTGAACAAGCCATTTTTCGGTTTTGCCGTCTATCGTTACGGGAACCTCTATGGAACAGGCGTTGATTTCTTCGCTTTCGTCCAAATCGGGAATAAGCCCTCTCTTTTTAAGGAGTTTCATTCCTGCAAGCGCCATATCCATAAGAGAAACATTTTTTTCCGTATCTTTTCCGTAAATTTCTTCTCTTGCATCATAATAAGCATTCAAAGCGTTTTGGATAACCGAGCCAAGTGCGCTTTTCTCTATTTCAATTTTATCAAGCCTTGTTAAAAATGTTGTGTGACGGCAGTGGTCGGACCAGTATGTATCAATAACCCTAAGCTCGGTAACGGTAGGGTCACGGTGTTCGGTATCACGAAAATAATCACGGCAGAATTCAAGGTCAGAAAGAGTCATTGCAAAGCCCATTGACTTAAAGTAGCTTTTCATCTCACCGTCATTCCACTTAATAAAGCCCTCGACTGTCTTTACATTTTCGGGGATTTCAGCAGGAATATCAAGAGATTCGGGCTTGTCCAAAGAAGCAAGACGGCTCTCTACCGGGTTAATCAGGTATTCTTCAATCTTACGGAGCTCTTCGTCGGTAATTTCGCCCTTTAACACAATCACTCTTGCGGTAAGCACCTTACAGCGTTCCTTTTGCGTTAAAAGCTGTGTGCATTGTTCTGCGGAGTCTCCCCTTTGGTCGTACTGTCCCGGCAGATATTCCATTGCAAAAATTCTCCAGCCGGCTTCAACAGGCAGGGTTTCTTCGTAAACAACGTCCTGATTAGGCTCGGACAAAATTATATTCTTCGCCTTGTCAAAATCTTCCTTTGAAAGACCCGAAATATCGTACCTGTTGATATAGCGCAAATCTTCAACGGATTTCATACCCAAATTGTGGCGAATATCCCATAAAGTCTGCTTTGCAAGCACATCGAAGCCTTTTCGCTTTTCTACAAAAATCCGAAATACCTGTGACATAATTACTGCCTCCCGAAAAAAATCTTACTTTGTATTTTATCATAGTAAAGCATCTTTTTATTTTTCAATTAGAATTATAAAACTATATACAGCACATATTTCTTCATACCGTACATTTTTCTGCACAAATTCTCGTGCACCGATTATTTTTACTGTGCTCACAAAATCGTTTCCATACATATTTTCTGGGGTTTAAGTCCGCACTTTTCGTAAAACCTCTTTGCAGACTCGTTACAGCCCCATACATTAAGTGTAATATTGTAGCAATTCTCCTTTTCGGCAAAATCCTTAACATATTCAAACAAAGCCTTGCCGATATGCATTCCCCTTGCGCCTTCATCAACGCACAAATCGTCTATATACAGGCTTTTCACATCCTGCATTATATTGTCGTTTTTATGTTCAACAAACATACAAAAGGCATAACCGACTACATTTCCCGAAGAATCCTTTGCCGCAAAAATCGGACGGCTGTCATCCTTTAATATTTCGGCAAGCTGTGCATCGGTGTATTTTTTAGCGTTGCTTTTGAACAAATCCGGTCTTCCCTTGTGGTGAATCTCAAGTACCTGCCGAAGCAAATTGTTGATTCCCTTTATGTCCCTTTCGGTAGCTCTTTCAATAACCATAAAATCACTCCTGCAATATCTTTTCAACGATAAATTATATAATATATCCCTGTTTTTGACAACAATAAAAGGTGAAAAATATGTAAATTACGGTCAATTTACAAAAGATTACAAAGCGGTGCGAATATTGACATTCAAGGCGGTAAATGATATATTTTACTTGGTTAAAAATGTTAATTTTTAAAAACTACAACGATTTTTTCGCTTTATTCGGGAGGCAAAGTTTGAGTAAGGTAAAACGGTTGGTCGGTAAGCTGGACTTTTCGGCTTCAATGGAATCCCGCATTCTTAAAAAGAGAAAAAGCTATATTGAGTGGATAATTTTATTCTGCATACTTGCTTTTTCTGCGGTAATTTTCCTTTATATGGATATGCTAAACACCTTTGACAACTCGGTTTTGTTTTTGAAGGCTCTGTTCAGCGGAAACTTTTTAAATTTTTACGATTATACAATTCAAAACGCCGGCACAAACTATGCGGCTAACTATGAAATACTGATATATGTAATCTACGGCATTTGGAATTTGCCGATATTTTTGCTGAGCAGTATTTTCCATGTGGACTATGTAGGCTCGGCGTGGTGTCTGATGTGGTGCAAAACCTTCGGCATTATTTGCTCGGTGCTGATTGGCATTACGGTATATAAAATACTGAAGTTAATCGGCGCAAAGGAAGAACACCGTGCACTGGGATTTTTCCTTACGATGTCGTCTATGGCGCTGTTTTTGGTGGCGTTTGTTGTAGCACAAGTGGATGAAATTGGGCTTCTGCTGATTCTGCTTGGCTTTTATTACTACCTAAAGGGAAACGACAGAAAAAATCAAATAAAATTTCTGCTGTTCTTTATGCTGGCGATGCCCCTTAAAACCTTTGCCGTATTTATTATGATTCCGCTGATAGCTTTGCGTGAAAAGCGCATTATCCCCTTAATCGGCAAAATTGCAAGCGGTTTTATTCTGTTTTTTGTGTGCAAGCTTTTGTTTGTAGGAGACCCTGCGTACAAATTTGCCCTTTCCGCACAAAGCCGTGACGCAACAGAACAGCTTATAAGCGGAACAATGGAAGCAGGCACAAAAATCGTGCTGTTTGTTGGGCTTTACCTTGCTATATGCATCTTCTGTTTTGTTCACAAGGTAAAAGATGAAGAAAAATTCACAGCCCCCATATACATCAGCTTTTTGGTTTGGGCAGCGTTTTTCTGCACTGTTCCCATTAACACCTATTGGATTATTTTCATAGCTCCTTTTTCGGTTTTGGCTATAATTGCCTCGGGAAAATATATGAATGTTGCTGTTCTCCTTGACTCGGTTGCCGGAATCGCCTTTGCGCTGTTCGTGGGCTTTAAAAACAATGTTTTGTCCGAGAAAGGTCTTGCCACAAGGCTGTTTTTGACAAAGTTTATCCACGTTTCTCAGCGCTCACAGCTTAAATACGGCTCCCTTAAAAACTTTGCCGAAGCGGTAGGACTTGACAAATTTGACTATATTTTTAATACGATTTTTGTAGTCTGCATTGCGGCGATGGTTATTCTTCTCAACCCTTGGATTAACAAAAAAGCAAAAAGGTTTGAGCATATAGAAAGAGGTGCCATTTGGCTTAGGCTGGCATTTATCGGCGGATTGTCTGCTTTGCTTCTGTTTGTAAACATATTGCCCCAGGCGCCGGTTCAGTACACCACAATGGACAGCAACGCAGCATCTACCGAAGTTAATCTGGTAGATGTTGACCAAAGAAACGCTTTTACCCAGGATATAACCTTTGATAATGACGCTTCGCTTTCGGAGCTGACGTTGAAAATCTATAACAATGATTCATACAGGCGCAACTTTACTTCCGTTTTGTTTGAAATTACCGATAAAGCCACCGGAGAAACCCTGTACTCTTACAGAGAGGGCAGCAGTATGATAAGCGATGAGAAAGAAGAACATACAATTAAGCTTAAAGGTACGAAGGTGGAAAGCGGCAGAACCTACACCCTTAAAATAAGCGGAATTCTGGGTATTGAGGGAAATAACAACCCCTTTGACACCAAAGGCGGTATGAGCGAATATGAGGTATGCCCCTACCGCACAGAGGGTCTTGTTGATACGGAGCACCCTGCATACTTAAACGGCGAAAAACAGAATTACAATCTTTGTTTTGAAATACGATAACTTTCTTTACATCCGCACTCAGGTGCGGATGTATTTTTATTAAAAGCACAATTTAACCGCTTTTTGTTGATAAAACCGTAATAATATGATAGAATAGCTAAAATGGATTATTTTTTAGTTTTATACAGCCGTTTGCAGAGGCTTTTGGAAAGGAGAAGTGCACTATGTGCGGAATTTGCGGATTTACGGGTCAGGTTGTTGACAGAGATGAAACTATTAAAAATATGACGGAAGTTATAACTCACAGAGGTCCGGATTCCAGCGGAATTTACACCGATGACTATATTTCTATGGGTTTCCGCCGTTTGAGCATTATTGACTTAGGCACAGGAAGCCAGCCTATATATAACGAGGACAAAACCCTTGTGCTGACCTTTAACGGTGAGATTTACAACTACAAGGAGCTTAGAGAAATCCTTATAAAGGAAGGTCACAAGTTCTACACCGACACCGACTCAGAGGTGCTTGTGCACGGCTTTGAGCAATGGCAGGAGGGACTGCTGGACAGGCTCAGGGGTATGTTTGGCTTTGCAATTTACAACACCAAAGACCACTCGGTTTTTATTGCCCGTGACTTTTTCGGAATAAAGCCTATGCACTACACTACCATAAACGGAAATTTCATCTACGCAAGTGAAATTAAGAGTATATTGGAATATCCAGATTTTGAAAAGAGATTCAACACAAAGGCACTGGACTCTTACCTTTCTTACCAGTACTGTGTTCCGCCCGAAACATTCTTTGAGGGTGTTTACTGTCTTCTTCCGGGACATTACCTTTGGTACAAGGACGGCAAGGTTGAAACCACAAGGTACTTTGACCCGAAGTTTGAGCCTGATGAGTCAATTACAGAGGAAGAAGCTGTGGACGAAATTGAAAAGGTGTTTGAAAACTCCGTAAACGCACACAAAATTGCCGACGTTGAGGTTGGATGCTTCCTTTCAAGCGGAGTTGACTCAAGCTATGTTTCCACCTATTTTGCCGACCAAAAAACCTTTACGGTAGGCTTTGACTTCGGCGAAAAATACAACGAAATAAGCTGGGCTGAAAATTTAAGCAAGCAAATTGGGGTAGAGCACCATACTCATCTGATTTCAAGCGAGGAATTCTGGGACGCTGTTCCCACTGTTCAGTACTATATGGACCAGCCTCTTGCCGACCCGTCCTGTATTGCGCTTTACTTTGTTTCCCGCCTTGCAAGCCGATATGTTAAGGTTGTTCTTTCAGGCGAGGGTGCAGACGAGCTTTTCGGCGGATATACCTGCTACAACGACCCCAGAGTATTTAAAATATACCAGACTATTGTTCCCTACTGCATAAGAAAAGCAATATGCAAGGTTTGCAAAAAGCTCCCCGACATTAAGGGCAGAGATTATCTGATTCGTGCTACTCATCCCCTTGAGGAGCGCTTTATAGGAAACGCCTTTATGTATGATGTTGACGAAAAGAAGGAGCTTCTTCGTGACCCGTCTATTGCTACACGCCCCCAGGATTTGACCAAAAAGCACTATATTAAAGCACGCAAATACGATGATGTTACCAAAATGCAGTACCTTGACATCAATATGTGGATGGTGGGAGATATTCTGCTGAAAGCCGACAGAATGAGTATGGCAAACTCCCTTGAGCTTCGTGTTCCGTTCCTGGATAAAAAGGTATTCAAGGTTGCTTCTAAGCTTCCTACAAGACTAAGGTGCAATAAACACAATACAAAGTACGCTATGCGTAAAGCCGCAGGAAGGCATCTGCCTGAGGCAACTGCAGAAAAAGAAAAGCTCGGCTTCCCCGTTCCTACAAGAGTATGGCTCAGAGATGAGCATTACTACAAGATTGTAAGAGAAAAATTCCTGGGCGAAACCGCTCAAAAGTTCTTTAACTGCGACATACTGCTCCGCTGGCTTGATATTCATTACAGCCAAAAGGAGGATTACAGCCGTAAAATCTGGACAATTTATGTTTTCCTCGTATGGTATGACATTTATTTTAAAGACGGTGAAAATAAGGTTGAAAAGCCCGAAAATCATTTGGACGAGCTGAAAATCAAAGCCCAGTTAAAACGCAAACAGGCTCTTCAAGAGCAGGAGCAGGCTCAGGATAAAGCCCTTGACGAAACAGAAAAAATCCTCAATCAAGGGATTGAAAAGCTCAAACAGGCAAAAGGCGAAGCCCCCGCTGAGGAGGACGCCCAAGATTTTTCGGAGGAAATCTATTCAAGCTCCGACGCCTTAAAGCAAGCCAAAGGCGAAGGTAACGAGAATGAAAAATCCAATGTAAATCCAACGGATTCAAATACTCTGCCCCAACAGCCGATTGCGTCTGATGAAGAAATCGACAAAATCATCAGCGAAGTAAGCTCTATGGAAAACAACGAATAACACCGAATAATTATAAAAAACGATTAAACGGCAGAACAGCTTTTTATCAGGCTGTTCTGCCGTTTTTATAACTTGTGGATATATTTTTACAGATATTTAATGCGATATTTAGTGCTAAAATAACAGCATATTATTTATTTTTTGTCTTTGCCTTATTTTTCGCTGGTTTTTGTTTTTCTGCGCCCGATACTTTTTTATCAAGCTCCTCCTGGGCAACGGCAAGCATAAGCTTAATACGGTTTTCCTGGTTAACCTTGGGTGCGCCCGGGTCGTAATCAATGGTTACGATATTTGCCTTTGGGTTAATGCTCTTAATTCTTCTGATTGCGCCCTTGCCGTTTATGTGGTTAGGCAAACATCCGAATGGCTGTGCGCAGACAATATTTTCAAAGCCCGATTCGGCAAGCTCCAGCATTTCTGCGGTTAAAAGCCAGCCCTCGCCCATTTTACTGCCGTAGCCGATTACGCCTTTTACCAGCTTTTTGGTGTGGGTGTAGGGTGTGGGAGGCATAAATCCTGCCTCTTTCGTGCAGTCAATAATCATCTTTTCCATTTTTGTCAGGAACTTCATAAGAGCGTTGATAACCGTGTATTTTGCCTTGCTTCCGCCGTAGAGCTTAATATCCTCAAGGCGGTTATCCACCTTAAACAGCACAAAGCCCATAAGTCCCGGCAGACAAACCTCACAGCCTTGCTGAGCAAGAAAACGCTCCAGGTCGTTGTTGCCCAAACGGGCGTACTTAACATATATCTCGCCCACAACGCCAACCTTAATTTTGGGAACCTTCTTGACTTTTATCTGAGAAAACTCTCTGCAAATTCTGTTAAGGCGTTGCTCGATTTCTTTTGTTTTATATCCCTCACCGGCGGCAAATTCTTCGGAAATCTGCTTTGTCCATTTTGCAACCAAAGCGTCGGATTCGCCCTTGTTTACCTCGTAAGGTCTTGTCTGATTGCAGACATTCATAATTACGTCGCCGTAAACAAGCGCCGCCGCAAGCTCTCTTATCATCGGCAATGTAAGAGAAAATCCGGGATTTTTTTCAAGTCCCGATAAATTAAGAGAAATAATCGGAACATAGTCAAAGCCTGCCTTGTGGAGGGCTTTTCTTAAAAGGTGAATGTAATTGGACGCACGACAGCCGCCGCCTGTCTGGGTTATCATTAAAGCGGTTTTGTGAACATCGTATTTCCCGCTTTCAAGGGCATGAATAAGCTGACCGATAACCAAAATTGCAGGATAGCAGGTATCGTTATGAACATACTTAAGTCCGGTCTGGGCAATTTCCGGTCCGTCTGTATCCAACAGCTCCATTTTGTATCCGTTGTGAACCAGCACACTTTTCATAATATTAAAGTGGGTGGGCATCATCATAGGAATTAAAATGGTGTATTCCTCTTTCATTTCCTTTGTAAACAGCAATCTTCCTGTTTTGTCGTATTTAAGTTCTGCCATATATTATACCTCTTAAAGGATTAGTTTTTATTCCTCTCCGATTGCAGCCAGCAAACTGCGGATACGGATTTTAATGGCTCCAAGGTTTGTTATTTCATCAATTTTAATCTGAGTATAGATTTTTCCTTTTCTTTCGAGAATATCTCTTACCTCGTCGGTTGTAATAGCGTCAACTCCGCAGCCGAAAGACACAAGCTGGATTAAATCCATATCTTTTCTTGTTGTAACATACCTTGCCGCCGCATAAAGTCTTGAGTGGTATGTCCACTGGTTGAGGACTCCCGTTTTGAACTTTTCTACCTTGGGAGAAACAACATCTTCGGAAACAATAGCAACGCCGAAGCTTGCAATAAGCTTATCTATACCGTGGTTAATCTCCGGGTCAACATGGTACGGTCTGCCCGAAAGCACCATTATGTGTCTGCCCTCTTTTTCCGCTTTTGCAATAATCTCGTCGCCTTTTTTGCGGACTTTTTCCATATGCTTATCATATTCTGCGTACGCCTTTTCGCTGGCCTTTTTAACCTCGTTTTGGGTAATATCGGGGAAGTATTTTACAAGCCTTTCAAATGACTTTTTGGAGAAATCTTTTTTGCGGTGAATTCCCAAATAGTCCTTAATAAAAATAATCTTGCGCACATCTTTCATATTGTTGTTTATTACTTCCGGATAATAGGCAACAACAGGGCAGTTGTAGTGGTTATCTCCCAAGCCCTCGTCAAAATTATAGGAAAGACAGGGATAAAAAATAGTATCCAGTCCGCTGTCAATGAGGGTTTGAATATGTCCGTGCATAAGCTTTGCAGGGAAACAAACAGTATCCGACGGAATTGTCTGCTGACCTCGCTGGTACAGCTTTCTTGAGGAAAGGGGCGAACACACAACCTCAAACCCAAGGCTTGTGAAAAAACTGTGCCAAAACGGCAGAAGCTCATACATATTAAGTCCCATGGGGATTCCAAGCTTGCCTCTTTTGCCCTTAACAGGCTTATAGCTCTGCAAAAGCTTGAGCTTATACGCATAAATATTGTTGTCGTCGCCGGAAGAGTTTTTCTTTGTAACCGGGCGTTCACACCTGTTGCCGGCAATAAACTTTTTGCCTTCGCCGAAGGAATTAACCGTCAGACGACAATTATTCTGGCAGAGTCCGCAATTTACCACACGAATATCGTGAACAAAGCTTTCAAGTCCGCTTTTGGTTATAATTGAACTTTTTGGGTTTTCCATATCCTTGGTTTTTCCCATTGCATACAAAGCTGCGCCGTATGCTCCCATAAGACCGGCTATATTAGCTCTTACCACATTGACGCCCATTTCCATTTCAAATGCACGGAGCACGGCGTCGTTAAGGAATGTACCGCCCTGAACAACAATCTTTTTGCCCAGGTCGTCGGGGCTTGAGGCACGGATAACTTTATAGAGGGCATTTTTAACGACAGACAGGGACAAGCCTGCCGAAATATCCTCAATGGTTGCGCCGTCCTTTTGTGCCTGCTTAACGGAAGAATTCATAAACACGGTGCATCGTGAGCCTAAATCAACAGGGTGCTTTGCAAAAAGCCCCATCTTGGCAAACTCCTCGATGGAATATCCCAGCGCATTGGCAAAGGTCTGCAAAAAGCTTCCGCAGCCTGAGGAGCAAGCCTCGTTTAAGAAAATATTATCAATAGCACCGTTGTGGATTTTAAAGCACTTAATATCCTGACCGCCGATGTCGATTACAAATTCTACATCGGGCATAAAGTATTTTGCCGCCGTAAAATGTGCAACTGTTTCAACAATGCCGTAATCTACATCAAAGGCATTCTTAATAATTTCTTCGCCATAGCCCGTTACCGCCGACGAAGCAATATCAATATCGGGGCAAATCTCGTAAACCTTTTCCAAAAACGCCTTAATAAGCTCAACGGGATTCCCCTTTGAAGGCATATATTCGGAATAAAGCAGTTCTCCCTTGTCATTTAATACAACAGCCTTGACGGTGGTGGAACCTGCGTCCATTCCCAGATAAGCCTTGCCCTTGTAGCCCGAAAGCTCTTTCTGAACAACCGTTGCTTTGTCGTGGCGTTCCTTGAATTTTCGGTAGTCCTCCTCGCTTTCAAACAAAGGCTTGTTAAAGGCAAAGTTTCCGCTGCCGTGGTAATTGCCCACATCATTTATAACCTTGTCAAAATCAATCTGCTCTTTTGCGCAAAGGGCTGCGCCTGCCGATACATAATAGAGAGAATTCTCCGGACAAATGCCCTCTGTACCCAAGGTGTTGTCAAAGCACTTTCTCAGTTCTGACATAAAGGTAAGCGGCCCACCCAAATAAACGATCTTGCCCTCGATTTCTCTGCCCTGGGCAAGTCCTGCTACCGTCTGGCTGACAACTGCGTTAAAGATACTCTCGGCTATGTCGCTTTTTCTTGCGCCCTGATTAAGCAAAGGCTGAATATCCGTTTTTGCAAAAACTCCGCATCTGGAGGCAATTGTGTAGGTTTTTTCGTGCTGTTTTGCAAGGTCGTCAAGCTCTTCAAGGGGAACATTGAGCAGAGTTGCCATCTGGTCAATAAATGCTCCCGTACCGCCTGCGCAGGTACCGTTCATTCTGACCTCAAGTCCGTTTGTCAAAAACAGGATTTTTGCATCCTCGCCGCCTAATTCAATAACAACATCCGTGCCGGGAATAAAGGTATTGGCCGCAACTCTTGTGGCATATACCTCCTGAATAAAATCAATTCCGCAGCTTTCGGCAACGCCCATTCCGGCGCTGCCCGACATTGCCACCTTTGCATTGACAACCTCTGGGATTTCCTGTCTTACCTGCGTTAATATTTCGCCGATTTTTTCGGTAATCTGAGAAAAATGGCGTTGGTATGTACTGTATAAAAATTTATTATTATCGTCCAAAACAACGCACTTAATTGTCGTTGAACCTATATCCAAACCAAGTTTCAAGCTCTCTACCTCCAGGCGTCGTATTCTGACGCAATGATACATCACTCAATATCAGTTAATTATAAAATAAAATTTCTTTTATTTAATTCCGAATTAGCAAAATATCTTCATAGTTTTAATTTTAATATTGGTAATTTATCTTGACAATGTTCAATTTTTCCATTTTGTCCATAAAATCAAAAGGGAACAGCATTATAAACTGTTCCCCTAAAGTACGCAAATGAAAATTTATGCTAAAATCCTACAGAAAACTAATCGGACAGAAAACCATAATAGTTTTGCATTAAAAGAATTTAGTATTAGCATTCTTTAAAAGGAAAAATCCTCCTCGGTTTCTCCGTTGGTTTCAGCGTTTTTTTTAGCTTCTTTGTTATCGAACTCTGCTTCTGCGTCCGATTTGCCGTCTTTTACCGGCTCGTCCTTTATGCCTTCAAAAGGCGAATCATCGTATTCGTCTTCATTTGAACAGGCAACAGTAATATCCTCCAAAGCATCGTCCGAGTCATATTTGTAAATTTCCACGGTCTGGTTTTCTAAAATTTGACTGTATCTTTCTCTTGCCTTTTTAATTCTTTGTTTTGAGCTTTCAATTACGTCAAAAAGCTCGTTTTCGTTCTGCGACGGGAAAAATCCCTTCTCACTCTTTGTGCTTTCGTAATAGTGTTTTCCCAGAGCTATGTATGCTCTGTTTATCATTTCGCTTTCGTTCTTCATAACAAGGCGAAGTCTGTTAAGCTGTGCGTTGGTTCTGTTCTTTTCTAAAATATTATGGGTTATGGCAGTAATAGTATCTACCGCAGTATTCAATGAACATTTAACAGTATCTAAAAAGGGCATATAGAACTCTCCTTTTAAAAAATATTTCTTTTATTATTATGACAGATAATTTTTACAAAATCAATATTTTTTCAAAAATACTTGTTAAAAACAGTCCGTGTTGCTATAATATTTTACAGAAATATGTAAAAGAGGAATTGCTATGTCACGGAAGGTAACAAAAAGCATCGTTTGCCCTAAGTGCAACGAAACAACCCAGTGGGATATTTACACAAGCATAAATGCCTTTACAAACCCGGAGCTCAGGGAATCGGTGCTTGACGAATCACTGTTCAAATGGAGATGCAGCTGCTGCGGTCACGAGGCTCGGCTGACATATCCTGTTTTGTATAACGATATGAAAAACCGCTTTATGGTTTATCTTATTCCCAGAATAGAGCGTTTTCAGCTTGCCGACCGTGAGCTTGAGGAGGAATTTAAAAACCTTACAAATATTAAAAAACGGCTTGTGCCGGATTTTAACTCCTTTAAAGAGAAGGTTTTTATTTTTGAATCGGGTCTTGACGATATGGCGGTTGAAATCACAAAGCTTGCCATAAGTGAGACGATTGCCAAAAAGCAAAAGCTTGAAAGCGTTACCGAGGGCTATCTTTCTATGTATGACAGAGAAACCAACGCCATGGGCTTTACCTTCTTTTTGGGCGAAAAAAAACAGCCCTATGTTCAAAGCGCAAGACTGGAGATTTACGGAAAGTCAATGAGCATTGTCAAGGACTTTGCCGAAAAAGACAAAAAAATGGTCGGCTTTTTGAAAATTGACAGAGAATGGGCTGAAAATGTGCTTTTTAGATACAAGCGTGCAAAGCACCACCTTATGGAACAGCAGGAAAGCGACGATGAAAAACCTACTCTTAAAACGGACGAGTTTAAAAAGAAAAGAATAGAAATTGAAATCGTGAACCGTCCGGGCAATAAAAAGGACGCCGAAAAGGATATTAAAAAGGAGCCGTAAAGGCTCCTTTTTTGCATTATGATTTGTTGAACAAACTGCGGATTTATTGAAAAGCCCCTCTACCCACAGTTATATTCCGGCTTCACTCGCAGTTGTATTTCGGCGGCTCGGTTTCGTATATATTATTGCCCATACTGTCAATTACAACAATACAGGGGAAATCCTCTACGGTGTACCGCCTGACAGCTTCCGTGCCTAAATCCTCGTAGCACAACAGCTCTTCTTTTACTATGCTTTTTGCAATCAGTGCCGCTGCACCTCCTATTGCCGCAAAGTAAACACCTTCGTTTCGTACGATTGCGTCAACCACCGGCTTACTTCTGGCACCTTTTCCTATCATACCTTTAAGTCCCTTATCCATAAGCGCAGGCGCATACTTGTCCATACGGTAGCTTGAGGTAGGGCCTGCCGGACCTACTGCGTAGGGCGGTTTTGCCGGCGCAGGTCCCACATAGTATATGGTTTCACCCTTTATATCAACGGGAAGCTCTTCACCCTGTTCCAAAAGCTCAAAAAGTCTTTTGTGGGCGGCGTCACGGCCGGTAATCATAGTACCCGACAGCAAAACGCTGTCGCCTGCTTTAAGATTCTTTATATCCTCATCTTTAAGGGGAAGCGTAATTTTCTTTTCCATTTTATCCTCCCTATATTACGGCGGTTTTGTGACGGGCGGCGTGACAGCAAATATTCACCGCAACGGGCATTCCTGCAATATGTGTGGGAGCAGTTTCGATATTAACCCCGATTGCCGTATTTGTTCCGCCAAGTCCCCCGGGACCAAAGCCCATTTTGTTTATTCTCTCAAGAAGCTCTTTCTCAAGGTCGGCGTACCTTTTATCAGCGTTTTGTGTATCAATGCTCCTGAAAGTTGCAAGCTTCGCAAGCTGGGCGCACCGTTCAAAATCTCCGCCTATACCAACGCCCACAACAACAGGCGGACAAGGGTTCGGACCTGCTTTGCGGACCGTGTCAAGCACAAACTCCGTAACGCCCTCTACTCCGTAAGACGGCGTCAGCATTTTTATTGCAGACATATTCTCACTTCCGAAGCCTTTGCCCCCTGCGGTGATTTTTATTTTATCTCCGGGGGTAATTCTGGTGTGAATAACGGCAGGGGTGTTGTCCTTTGTGTTAATTCTGTCAAAAACCGGGTCTGCGACGATGCTTTTTCTCAGGTATCCCTCTGTGTACGCCTGCCGTACTCCAAGGTTCACCGCCTCCTCAAAAGAACCGTTTTCAATCACTACCTTATCCCCGTATTCAACAAAGAGAATTGCCATTCCCGTGTCCTGGCATAGGGGTATTTCTTCGGCGGCGGCAATTTTATCGTTTTCTATTATTTGGCTGAGAACGCTTTTGCCCACAGGCGATTTTTCTGTCTGCTCCGCATTTTTAAGAACATTTAAAATATCTTCTCCGATAAAATAATTGCAGTCAGTAAAAAGTTTTTTAACAACCGAAGTAATTTCTTCTGCGTTTATTTTTCGTATATTCATTACAGCCTCCAAACCGTCAAATGTCCCTTTTAGAGAAATATCAGTATTGCATATTTATATTATAAAATATTTCTTAAGCTATTTCAATATTTTAAAAAGTATGGTATTATAATTTTGTAAAATCTGCGTTAAGTTTGATAAAAATTAAGATAACCGACATATTTTTGTCACAAAAAAATATTATTTTAAGGAAGTAATGAATAAATCGTTTGTGCTTATTTCGCCGTCAGATTTTTTGTCAGATTATTTTTTGTTCACAGGCTGACGCCTTTGTGCGAATTTTGGGCAATATGGCGGAGAATATACAAGCAAGATGTGCAAACAGCTTTTTAGCGTGATTTATTCAGCGGTTCCATAAATACACAAGGGTTTAATAATATTTCATTACGGAGGAAGTTATGAGCAAAATATTAGTTGTGGACGACGAGGCGAGAATCAGACAGATTATCAAAAAGTATGCCGAATTTGAGGGGCACAGTGTTTTTGAAGCAGTTGACGGTATGCAGGCTATTGAGGTTTGCAAGGAGCAAAGCTTCGATATAATAATTATGGATGTTATGATGCCCGAGCTTGACGGATTTTCCGCTTGCAAAGAAATCAGAAAATTCTGCAATACTCCGATTATTATGCTTTCGGCAAGAGGAGAAGAATACGATAAAATACACGGCTTTGAGCTGGGCACCGACGACTATGTGGTCAAGCCTTTCTCTCCGAAAGAACTTATGATGCGTGTAAACGCCGTTTTAAAAAGGAGCAACGCCCAAAACACAGACAAAAAAGATGTGTTTACATACAAGGGACTGACCGTGGATTTCAGCGCACGGATTGTTACCATTGACGGAAACAGAATTGAGATGACCCCCAAGGAATATGAATTATTCTTCTTTATGGTGAAGAACAAGGGAATTGCCCTTACAAGAGAAAAACTCATCAGCGAGGTCTGGGGCTACGACTTTTTCGGAGACGAGAGAACCCTTGACACCCACATTAAGCTTTTGAGAAAAAGCTTGGGTGAATACAGCAAATGTATAGTAACATTAAGAGGAGTAGGTTACCGATTTGAAACAAACTAAATGGAAGCTTTTGCCCCTTAAATACAAGCTTGCCGCTTATTTTCTTGTTATTGTTTGCGTAATGCTTGTACTGCTGTGGATTTTTCAGATTGTTTTCCTTGAGGGCTTTTACAAGTCGATTAAATCCACCCGGGTTGAACAAAGCGCAAAACAAATTTCCGTAAGCATCAAAAACAACAATCTTGAAGATATTGTGGATAATATATCAAGAAAAAACGGACTTTCGGTTTATGTCTATGACACTTCTTCTCCGATTTTCTTAAAAAAGTATTCCTGCGAATACAATAATCCTATCGGCGGAGGAGATTTTCAGGAACATCAGGCATATAAATACTACCGTGAAGCCTTAAATCACGGCGGTACGTTTTTGGGCACAACAACTACTACGGCAGAAATCAAAAATACCAAGGATTTTCAGGAAATAATCGGAAAACAAAGCACGGAGGATTCAAAGGGCTCTTCAAAAGAAGTAATTTTGCCCAAAGAGGCGAGTATGAATTACAGGTACGACAATATGGTCTATGCCGAAATTATACCCCTTGATAACAACAGCGAATATTTACTGCTAATAAACTCTATGATTACCCCTGTAAGCTCAGTTGTGGACACCCTTAGAATACAGCTTATTATTGTGTCGGTTATTTTGTTTTTATTTGCAATAATCCTTTCTCTTTATGCCGCAATGAGAATTTCAAGACCTCTTTCCGATATGACCAAATCTGCAAAAGAGCTTGCTAAGCAGAATTATCATGTTGAGTTTAACGGAAGCGGATATTTAGAGGTTAAGGAGCTTAACGACACCTTAAACTACGCAAGAACCGAGCTGTCTAAGGTTGAAGATTTGCGTCAGGAGCTAATCGCCAATATTTCTCATGACCTGCGCACGCCGCTGACGATGATTACCGGCTATGCCGAGGTTATGAGGGACTTGCCCGGGGAAAATACACCTGAAAATGTTCAGATTATTATTGACGAGGCAAGCAGGCTCAGCAGTCTTGTTACCGATTTGCTTGATTTATCAAAGCTTCAGGCAGGTACCATCAAATTAGAGCAGACAGTATTTTCTCTTACCGACAGCATAAACGATATTTTCAGACGATATGCTAAGCTTAAAGAGCAGGACGGTTACAACATCACCTTTGAAAGTGATGAAAATGTTTATGTTTACGGCGATGAGCTTAAGCTCAGCCAGGTTATCTACAACCTTACAAATAATGCCATAAATTATGCCGGCGATGACAAAACGGTAATCGTTTGCCAGACTGTAAAGGACGGAGCAGTCCGCATTGAAGTTATTGACCATGGCGACGGTATTCCTCAGGATAAGCTGGAATATATCTGGGACAGATATTATAAGGTTGATAAGGAGCATAAGCGTGCTGTAATCGGAACAGGTCTGGGACTTTCTATTGTCAAGAAAATACTGGAACTGCACCATGCGCAATACGGTGTGACAAGTGTAGAGGGTCAGGGAAGCACCTTCTGGTTTGAACTCCCCTGCACCGACCCAAAAAGCAAACCCCAAAACAACCGTCAAAGCAAAAGCAAAAATTAGTTTTTGCATAAAAATATTTTTATAACTTACTGCATAAAGAAAACCACCCGTTACTTCAACAACGGGCGGTTTTTTATTTGTCAAGCGTTTTTATCATTTTAATATGAGGGCAAAACTCGTCATAATATACTTCTCCGGCTTTTGTGTAGCCTGCTTTTTCATAAAATTCAGAGGCAGAAACCTGGGAGGAAAGCTCGGCGTATTTTCCGCCTGCTTCGGCTATTTGCCGTTGTGCTTCTTCCAAAAGAAGCGAGCCTGTATGTTTTCCTCTCATATTTTTAAGGACGGCTACTCTGCCGATTACATATGTATCGCCGTCTTGTCCCTTATAATACCTGCATGTGCCGGCCGGTACGGTGCCATCGTACGCTACAAGATGGACTGCGTACTTATCTGTATCGTCAAACTCAACCTTAAATCCCTGTTCTCGGATAAAAACCTGTTCTCTGATAAATTTTGCGTCCTCAGGCAGATAATTGTACTTTTTTATCTTCATAATAATCAACCTTATATAATATTTAGCAATTAAGCGGAAAGCCGAAATATTTGTAAAAGTTTCTGCTTTAGATAAAACTTCTGCTTTAATTAATAACTCGGCTTTTTTAATACTTTAAAAGGAAAACACCAAGCCCTTGCGGCAGGCTTGGTGAATCCTTGTTCTTAAAAATGAGGGGTACAATAGTAAATCTCTGATTAGATTTACATTGAGGAGGGTAGAACAATATACCGGGGCAGTTGCGGTCCCGCCCCAAGCACAGTACTATTAAACAATATTTATGTGACGGTTTTGTGAAAACTTCGTTGATTTTTGTCAAATTCATAAAATTTTTTTCACTTTTGTGATAAAAAAACTACTTTTTGAACAAAAGTCAGTAAAATTTATGTAAAATCATACCGTTAAACCACAAACAAATGTTTGCATTTTATATAAATATATGTTAGAATTATGAAAAGGGTGCAGGCTTTTCTGCAACACCCCAATAATATTAAACGGTTTATTTCCTTTATCGGAGGTATGTTTATGAAACCGCTTACAAAAAGTCAGCAAAAGGTTTACGATTATCTTGTTGAATGTTCGGAAAACGAAAGAATACCCTCTGTCAGAGAAATTTGCGAAGCCACCGGTTTAAGCTCTACTTCCACAGTTCATCTGCATCTGAACACGCTGGAACAGCGTGGACTTATTGAAAGAGAGCACGGTGTGAACAGATGTATAAGAATTGTCGGCAGAGGTGAAAAATCCACAAATGTTCCCGTACTGGGCAGAGTTGCCGCCGGCACGCCGATTCTTGCAGTTGAAGAAATTGAGGGTTATGTTCCCGTGCCCGAAAGCATACGCCGAGGCAGAGAGCTTTTTGCCCTGAGAATTAAGGGCGACAGTATGGTCAACGCAGGAATACTGGACGGCGATATTGTTGTGGTTAACAGAACGCCTGTAGCCGAAAACGGCACTATTGTTGTTGCCCTTGTTGACGACAGCGCAACCGTAAAAAGATTTTACAAGGAGCACGGCCATTTCCGCCTTCAGCCCGAAAACGACAGCTACGAGCCGATTATCGTTGACGAAGTTGTAATTTTAGGTACGGTTATCACATTGGTCAGAAATTATTAAGGGTGTGTTTTTATGATAAAAGGCGCCGTTTTTGATATGGACGGCTTGATGTTTGACACGGAAAACCTTACTTACCGTGCTTGGCAAAAAGCAATGGACGATGCCAAAATCCCGTACAGCTTTGAAATCTACAAAAAAACAATCGGTAAGCGCACCGCAGAGGTTCAAAAATTCTACAAGGCGCTTTACGGAGAGGGTTTTGATTATCAGTCCCTGAGGAGCGCAGGAAATCGTTATTTTAGCGATGAAATTCAAAAAAACGGAGTTCCCGTAAAAAGGGGACTCTATAATATTTTAAAATTTTTCAGGGACAATTCCGTAAAAATTGCCCTTGCGACCTCAAGCTCCCGAGCATACGCCGTTGAGATGCTGAAAAAAGCCAAGGTTGAAAGCTATTTTGACGCTTACATTTGCGGAGACACCGTAAAAAACGGCAAACCCCACCCGGAGGTATTTTTAACCGCCGCCAAGGCGCTTGACCTTTCAAAAGACGACTGCATTGTATTTGAGGACAGCCTGACCGGAGTTGACGCAGGGATTAACGCAAAAATGCGGGTAATTATGATACCCGATTTTATAAAGCCCGACGACGAGCGAAAGGCTAAACTTTTCGGTTTGTTTGACGACTTAGAACAAGCGAGGGATTTTTTGCTGAATACATATTTTTAGAGCCTCACGGATTTTTTCAATACCGCTGTTTTAATTAAAAAAAACCGCAGGACTTAATTTTGTAAACAAATTATATAATCGAAAAGTAAGAAAAAGATAAATCGGGCTTTGGCGAGGTGAAAAGATGGATAACTGGCACAATATTGAAACGGAAAGAGATATTGAGTTCTTGATGTCTACCTATGGCGGCTTTCACGATGCTTATATTGTGTCACTCAGCTTTCAGAATGGAGCTTTTGTAGATGATAAAGGGACAATGCATTTTGGTGATGCGGCGAGTCGAAGACTATCTGTGATATTCCAATGTCAGTGGAAACCCAGAACTATCGAACTTCAGTTTTCAGGTCTTCGACAAATGCATTTGGTTGGATGGCAAGATAATTATTTCTGCGATATTTTAGATGCATATCTGGCGTTTCACGACAATTTACTACCTTGAAATCCTGATAGGGTGATTGTATGGTCAGATACAGATTGGTTTGACGTTACAAAAGTCGACAATTCAATCCATGAACCCGCAGATACCTGTATTGTGGCAAACACCTTAAGATGGCGAATTGTGGATGAATAGATAAATTCCGGTTTGTCGGACAAACTCTACATAATCAAAGACCGCTTATTTATCTAAGTATAAGAGCAGTATGCGTCCGTTATTGGAAAAACATAGAAGCAACGGAAAAGATATTGGCATCTCCCAAATTGTAAAACAATAAGGAATTTGGAGCAACAGCCGGTTGCTTGCATTTATAATGTACCTGTATTATTATTTTTACAAGGTGGTGATAATAAACGGAAACAAAAGATGTAATACTTGAACTCCGAACTAAAAAGGGTATCTCTCAAGATGAACTTGCTGAAAAAGTCTTTGTCACAAGGCAAGCAGTATCTCGCTGGGAAAACGGAGAAACAATCCCAAATACCGAAACCCTGAAACTGCTCTCAAAATTTTTTGATGTTTCAATCAACACATTACTTGGCGCTCCAAGACAGCTTATTTGCCAATGCTGCGGTATGCCCCTTGATGATTCTACAATCAGCAAAGAGACTGATGGTACATTCAATGAAGAATACTGCAAGTGGTGCTATACAGATGGTGAATTCAAGTATAAGAGCAAAGAACAACTTATTGATTTCTGTGTGGAACATATGGCAAATGAGAATTGGCCTGCGGAACAGGTCAGAGCGCATATGGAAGCAGTAGTACCGAAGCTTAATCATTGGAAATAAAATATACCCACAGGCTCTGCTTTTACAAATTGAGTCTAATCTAAAGTAAGGCAAAGACCGCTTACATCGTGTAGGCGGTCTTTTTCGTATTCAGATATATTTTGAATTTAGCTTTGTTTTCTTGGCTTACGGTATCTTGCAGAATATGAACATAATCGGTATATCTTCCTTGTGCTATCAGGTTGTTTTTCAAACGGATAAGTGATTTGTACCGCTTTGGTATAGCCACCCCGTCCTTTGAGATTGATTTCAATATATAGAGAAAAGAAGGAGCGGTGTAGTTTGCAAATTATAACGTAATCGTCTGTCTTATTTCCATTTTTCTCCAACTCAAAAATCCATAAATATCATTTACTAAAAAGGCGATGAAACATACTATAACGGAAGCATAAGAAATATCCTCCAGAACTGCCAATGTCCATAAAATAATCAAAACTATATCATTTGCCGCATATCCTAGTGCAAAATAGGGACTTCTTCTGAATGTAAGATATACTGCTAAAAAACTGGTTGTTACAGATATGGTGCTTGGAATTATGTTAGCAGTATGGAAATTCGCCAATATAAAATAAAAAATTAATGACACAATTACAGTCATAACCCACATAAAGATATGTTCTTTTTTACTTATTCGATTGACTTTCACTTCTGATTTATTTCCTTTATAGGGATTTCTTAGCCACGAGATTAAAGCAACTAACGCCATAGGTGCTGTCATCCCAAGATAAGTCGCCATTTCACCAAAATATGAAAACGTGTAAGATATAAAACCATATAGCGAACTAAAAATAATCATTAAAAATTGCCCTATCGGGTTCCCTTTAGCATTAAATATTAACGAAGTCACTCCAATCAATGATGCCATAAGCGTAATATAATTATCTCTGTCAAAGATAAAAAAAGCTACAATAATACCAAATGCAGAAAACGCCCACAACATTTTTTCAACCCTTGTAAAATAATGTATTAACCATTCTATTTTCTTCATAGTACCTCCAAAAAACAAGCATCCGACTACACATCTTCTAAGACCTAACGATGTGTAATCGAATGCTTAACATTCGCTACCCGGTGGCAGTATTTGCATATTTACTTTTCTCGACTCAGTACCGTTTTTGCACCGATTGGTGTAAATTTGGTATAAAGAGGTAAATTTTTATGGTTTGTTAAGTCCCGAAACCCGCATAAAACCGGGTTTTTCTGACTGTTACTTATCCAGTGACTTCATCGTTGGGACGAAATGGTACATCATTCACTTGCTGTTCTATCATCTGCCAAGTTCTACTGATATGTTGTTTGAAGCCCATTTTTAGACTTTCCTATCTCCTAAACGTACACCCTCGGAGCAGCATTATTTGTAGAAATTGGTGTAAATGATGTAAATCTAATGCCCACGAAAACGAGCAGTTTATAATACTTCATTCGCCTTATTATACTCATTTTTGAAGTACGAGTCAAGACCTTCAAATTCAGACCTCCTTAACTCCTTCGTCACATCGGTATAAATATTAAGGGTTGTAGAAATATCTTTGTGTCCAAGCGTATCCTGGATAACCTTTACATTAACCCCTGCTTCACACATTCTTGTCGTGAATGTATGCCTTAATGAGTGGCAGCTAAAATGCGGAAGCAAAACCTTTGCATTTTCATCTTTCAGAAACTGTTCATCATTGCAGTCACGGATAATACGACGGATTGCTTTGTTAAGGGTTGCCTGATGTTGCGGTTGTCCAAAACGGTTAAGAAAGATAAAATCAGTATATCCGTCTACAACAGCTTCACAATGAATATCAAGAAGCTCCTGTCTTTCTTTTTCCATAAGGAATGCTTCTTTGACGAAATCCAACATCGGGACTTGGCGTTTGCCAGCCGGCGTTTTCGTGGTATTGATATTAAAATAGCAGCCACGCTTACTACCGTCGGTTCTATGGTCATAATATACCAGCGTATGATTAACATTGATAATTCCTTCGTCCAAATCAATGTCGCACCATCTGAGACCCGTTGCTTCACCAACACGAAGTCCCGTTCCAACCAACACCGCAAAAATTGGATACCACAAACTTGCAGACGGTGTATTCTTCAGATAGCTCAAAAATAATTCCTGTTCCGGTCTCGTTAAGGCTCTGCGTTTCTCCGTTTGAAAACAATGGGACTGCTTTAACTCTTTCAGCACATTATTGGAAGGGTTATTTCTGAGATAATCATCATCAACTGCCATATCCAAAATCTGATGAAGAACCGTATGGATATTGTCAATAGTCGCCGGTTTTAGATGTCTTTCATCTGCAAGGTAATTATAGAACCTTTTAATATCTGTCTTTTTCAAAGAAGATACCGTCTTTGAGCCAATTTGATTACGAACGAATGTCTCATACATATACTTATAGTTTTCAAAGGTATTGTTTTTAAGACCTCGTTTCAAGTCTTTCCAAAGCTCATACATATCATTGAGGGTAGTATATCGAGCTTCTGCCTTTATGCCGTCTTTTTTATCTTTTTCAATCTGCTCCTCTTTGTAGCGAAGCTCATCGAGTGTCTTGGCATATACATAACGCCTTTTGCGATTTGCATCCGTCCAACTATAATGATATGTACCGTCTGCACGTTGTGATTCTCCTGTGCGGAGAACCACTCTTGATTTATCTCGTCTTTTTGTCTTTGCCATTTTCTTTTCCTCCTAAACCTTTTCCGCTTTATCCATATAAGCGTCAAACTTTTCTCTTGCTATCAAAATCTGTGTACCATTTGCAATAGCAAACGGACACCCTTTTGCCAATGCCATTTTTCTCAGCCTTCTAATACCAATTCCGGAATATGCGGCTGCTTCATCACAAGTAAGGACTTTTCGTTCCCATAGTGGTAAATCATTTTTTCTTTCATCAATCTGCCTTCTGTAAGCAGTGATTTCTTCACTAATAACTCTTAACACCTAAAGCACCTCCTATATCGACGAAAGGTTTTCCAAATAATTCTCGAACTTTTTTCGCTTTATCATCGTTCTGTGTCCGACTTTTAATACAAAGTCACAGTCATCTTCCTGCGTGAGAGAATATATCGTGTCTCTTCCAAGTCCTGTGTACCCACTGGCTTCTTCTACTGAGATATTCTGTCTGTGCCATAAAGGTACTTCTGAACTCCTGCTTCTAAAATGCTCTGCCGTTTCTTTATTGTCCATTACTAACACCTCCCATCATATTGAGTAGCATTTTTCAATGTACTCATCAAAAACCCTTCTCTTAATCATTCGGCGATTGCCAATCCATAAAACGAAAGGACAATCTTCCGGATTTGTAAGTTCGTATAACTTGTCTCTGCCGATTCCCGTATATACAGACGCTTCTTCTATCGAAAGAAAAGGCTTTTCATACAACGGAATTTCAAACTGCTTTTTATTCTCTGCCATTTCTATTTCCTCCATTCCTACCTAAATCGAATACTGCTTTTCAAGAAATCGTTCAAACGCAGTTCTCTTAATAACTCTCCTTGAACCTATCCAAATAACAAATGGGCAGTTTTCTTTTTCTGTCAATTCATATATCTTGTTGCTGCCTATTCCAAAATACTCGGTAGCCTCTGCCACAGACAGTATGGGTCTGTGCCATAAAGGAACATCATACTTATATTTATTCCTGACTCTTGTTGCTCTTTTTTCCGACATCTCTATGACCTCCTTGCCGTTTCTGCCATAAAGGATACTGGAAAAATTGCGATGAGCCAATGATGCGAATTGACTCATCGCATACTTGACATTTAGGCTAAATTGAGTATTGCCTTTCAAGATACTCAACAAATGATTTTCTTTTAATCACCCTTCGTGTCCCTACCCAAATTACAAAAGGGCAATTTTCCATTGTGGTCAACTCATACAATTTAGTTCTTCCTATTCCTGAATAAGCTGTCGCTTCGTCAACGGAAATAATAGGTCTGTGATAAATCGGAATATCATATTTGAACTTGTTCCTGATTTGTTTAGACATTCCTGCACCCCTTTCCTTTGATC
The DNA here is from genome assembly GCA_022774755.1 of bacterium. GTDB lineage: Bacteria > Bacillota > Clostridia > Oscillospirales > Acutalibacteraceae > Ruminococcoides. Next base: position 3,870 of record JALFLK010000011.1, on the reverse strand, counting down.
GAGGTGCGTTTGTCATAAACGATATAATCCCAACCGCTGTTATTGCACTTATCGCAGTGGTCTTTGCTTTTCGCAAAAGGGTCAAGACGCCTGACAACATAATTCGGGTCGTGGATATAGTCGCTCAGGCACTTGGGACATAAGCAGCGAACATCTCCGTTTCTGTCTGTGTTGTAAATCCATAAACCGAAAGTCTTTTTAAGAGCTGCGTTAATTTGCTTCCAAAGCCTTTCGTCGTTTACCGAACCAATGTAGTCTGTCAGTTCATCCTTATTGACGGTCTGTATCTGTTCAAGAAGAACCATTGACGGCTTCTTCAGACCGAAGTCCTCACCCAAAATGATGTGTGAAGGAAGATACTTCTTTTTCATCACAGCCGTAACAGCCGCAACAATAATTGTCGGAGCATTTGCATTAAAGTTGTCCGCCTGAATTACCATTACAGGTCTCTCACCCGACTGGACAGACCCCTCTCTTTTTCCAAAATCGTAGTAGAATAAATCTCCACGCCGAATTTCTTTTCTCTGCATATATGTATAACCTCTCTGTTCATTTAGTTTTGAAAGTGCATTTCGTATCCGGAATTGAAATAACCCCTTCACTCATTTGGACAAAGGGGGTCAAAATGCACACCCAAAATCAGAGGTTTTCATAAAATTTCTTAAAATTTTTTCTTGCGGCAGCAATCGACTTATCTACAACGCTGTAATATACGCCTTCTTCCTTTGCGATTTTTCTTGAACTCATACCTAATAAAATCGCTTTAATCAGTCTTTCTCTCTGAACAGGTTTCAGCATTTCCAATACCTTTCTGACTTTCGCAATTTCTAACTGGCGGAGCTGTTCCTTTTCTTCCTCAATCCGTTCTTCCTCCGCTTGCTCAAACGGGTCAACAAACGGAGTAATCAGTTCCCGGTGGAATTGTTCAGAGATGTCATCTTCATACCCATACACATCGATTGTTCTTTTTGCTCGCTTTTCGTACTTATCGTTGTTCCTGTATGACTCGTCAATCACTTCACCCTGAGCCATAGAAAGCAGAATGAACGGTGTGTACCGACGGATAACATCAGGGTATTTAACCCACAATTCTTCTTCCGCCAGTTCTGTTACAATCGCCCATTTCTCCGTGCCTGTGTAACCGTGGTATTCATACCGAAGATTGATGAGCTTGCAGTCATTCGCAAATAATAATTCCTGTTGTTCTAATGTAAGTTTTGTCATTGTCGTAATCTCCTTGAATTTGAATTTTTGAATTTGGTTGAAATCAAAAATTCGGAGATTACGGATACTTGGCGATATATGCCAGCCACTTATATGTCACGGTCTTGCTCCTTTCGGGAGCGACAAAAAAGCCGGACACCAAGAACATTAGGATATTTCTATCCCGTAATTCTCAGTGTCCGGCAATTTGATGACTCAGGAGCTTTCGCTCAAGGACTCGTGGCTCGGTACATCTGCCCGATATTTAATTGTTCGCTCTGTTATTACTTCTTGTTAATCTGTACTTGACCGTTCCCTTGCGTAGGGATAGGTCAACCTCTACTACTCTGTGGCAGTTCGGACATTTCAGTTCAATCACGCCTGTTGTCATTGTTACCTTGTCAAAAATACGCCAGCCACAGTTTTTGCACCTTACGATTATCTTTTGTTCCAACGATTTCATAGCTCGCTCACCTCCGGATAAACCGTAACCAAATCAAAAGGATTATCAAGATACTCCTTTTTCAAAAGTCCGAGCTGTTTCATTCGTATAGCAAGTGCTTTTTTGGAACACCCTAAAAAATCGGCAAGTGCATCAAATCTCTTATATACGCCCGGAAAGTATATCTTGTTCAGGCATTCAATCTTTTCGCCGAGACTGAACAGATACATTCCTTGTTTTATGAGGTTTTCAGGAATAAGAATAGCAGCTCCAAGCGTATTTGCCTGCCATTCCTCCCAATCGGATATTGGCTTATTCCTCTCGGAATTTGCCTTGTAATAATGTACTCCGGCAGATTTCTGTGTTACACCGTAATCATTCGGGAACAACATCTTAAATATCTGATGGCTGCCCTCGTGCATTAAGGTGAAATTCTTTCTGCCTTTCAGCTTGCTGTCAAAGTTCAAGTCCTTTTCCACAAGAACGGTTTTCCCGTCCAAAAAGAAAAAGGCTTCGTTATCATCATCTTCAAATACCTGAACACCCATTTCCGTAAATGAGGTCATTCCGAGAATACTACCGTCATAGGATAGGTGCTGGTATTCGACATTCAATCCGAGAACCTTCTCCAAGAGAAGCTCCGGGTCAATTCTGTATATTTGTGTGTTACGGACATCGGGAAGTGCCATATATGCCTGAACATATTTGTCGGCAATCGCTTCGATGTCAAATCTCGATAAATGTTTCAAGTTACAAAACCTCCTACCATTAGGATTTTGCTTCTACAAACCACTTTCCGTTTTCTTCGTCGAACAGAAATGTGGGCTTGCCGCAAATCTGTACCGTGTAGCGGATACCGGTTCCTCCGACTTTGGTGGAAGCCGCACGGCATTTCTGAATTACACGGTCTATCTCATATTTTTCATCATTCTCAAACTTGATGGAATTCGGACGAGCCGTTCCATCAGGTCTGTGTGTTACATTTACTTCAACATAAACTTTTCTTCTATCGGATTCCATTTTTATACCTCGTAATTTCTCAAAGTCAAAACCAATCTTCCCAAGTGCCTGTATCCGTCGATGTTCTTATCCGACACCCTGTACTTGGGTCGGTCATCTCCGGCAGTATTGATGTAACAGGAAAGCCTTCCTTTCTTAAAGCGTTTTTTCCGGTCAAAGAAAAGGAACATTCCTTCATATATACCGTAGTCGGTAAAATGGTTTCCGCCGTCCGCACGGAAGATAACAATATCTTCGCTGCACCCCTGCAAAAAGCAGTCGGGTATCGCAACATAAGCCGTAACCTCTTTTTCGTCAATCACAATAAGCCCTCCTTAACCGACCATACCTGTCGGCATAGTGATTTCGGCTTTTTCCGGTGGTAGCCGCAGGTTCTGACACAGAACCCCATTCCTTATGCTGTCCTTTCCGAAGCGCCGTCTGATTTCTTCAACACACTTTTCCATTCGCTCCAATTTGTCCTGTTTTGCGGCGTCCATAAACATATCTATTTGACGGGGCGTGTCTTGTGGAACAAGATTTATGGCTTGTACCGTCACAGAACGGATAGGGTTGTTCCACCCATATCTCTTTTCAAACAACTGAAAAGCGGTCTTTGCAATAATCATCGGAGACTGTGTAGGAAGTGCAATCTTCGTCTGCCATTGCCTTGTATTGAGTGTGTTGTCTCTAATATGTATTGCGACACCTTCTGCACTTAGTCCGTGAACACGGAGCTTGTGTCCGATGTCTTGGGTTAACTCGAGAAACACGGGCCACACCTGCTCCGGTTTCTCTAAGTCTGCTACCGTTGTTATACCGTGTCCTACGCTTTTTATAGGAGAAACGAAGTCTTTCTTGGCAACAAGGGAAAGGTCGTTACCATTGGCATAGTTCCATAAAACTACTCCGTTCTTTCCTAATCTTCTGCGTAAGAACTCAGGGTCGGTATTCGCTAAATCCCCGATGGTACGAATACAATAGCTGTCAAGCACTCGCTGGGTTGCCCGTCCTACACCGAGCAGGTCAGCGGCAGGAAGTCCCCAAATCTTTTCTCTGAATGTGTCCTTTGGTATCACGGTTACTGCGTCCGGTTTCTTCATATCCGAGCCAAGCTTCGCAAATATCTTATTAAAGGAAACACCCACAGAAATCGTCAAGCCGAGTTCAAACTTCATCGTTTCACGAATTTCATTTGCCACCTTTTCCGGCGAACCGAAAAGGCT